>JBLRWW010000014.1:0-33067 GCA_047921055.1 Acholeplasmataceae bacterium | reverse complement strand
GTAAAAGTAATCGCTAAAATGCGTTCTGGCAAAACACCTTCATTGATGTGCTTTTCAATCCTTTGAATCAAGACTGTCGTTTTACCGCTACCAGCACCGGCAAGACAAAAACAAAAGCGATCATTGGCTTCGATCGCTTGACGTTGTTCATTATTTAATATCATCTGTATCACCCATCTAATGATAGTCCGATATAACTTATTTTACTAGATTAATTTTGAATCTTTTTTAGTGCTGGGTGATTTTCAATAATTTTTTTAACACCGTGTGGCATTGAAAATGCAATTGTTGCAATCTCTTGTTCCACATTAATTACAATGCCTTGTCCAAAGATTTGATGCATGACATGGTCACCTGTTTTAAGGAGTGTATCTGCTGATGGTTTTAAAGGTTTATGTATAGGTTCATCAAAGACTTCTTTGGTTTCCTTAATAAAGCGTGATGGGTATTGGTATTTCATTGTCCCATAAACCATACGTTTTTCAGCATAGCTTAAATAAAGTCTCTCCATAGCTCTGGTCATACCAACATAACAAATGCGTCTTTCTTCTTCAAGCTCTGGGCCACTATATAAGCTGCGATCACTTGGGAAAATACCTTCTTCTAAAACCACCATGAAGACCACTTTAAACTCAAGACCTTTGACCTGGTGATAGGTTGATAAAATCACTTGATTATCGTCATCCACTTGCTTATCCAAATCTGTATAAAGTGCAATTTGATCTAATAGCTGTGTTGCCTTTTCAATTAACGAGCCTTCATAGTAACCATCGCCTCTCGTAAAGACGGTTTGTAATTCCATAAGGTTTCTTATACGGTCATCGCTGGTATCATCGTTATCGTTTTTCAGCATGTCTAAATAGCCAATCACCTTTAAGACATGTGGTAACATTTGTTCTAGGTCATCCATCTTTGCAATATCCTTTTGAAGATCTTGGATCATTGTTTTAAATGACATGACACTTTGTTTGGCTTGATTGGATAAATCTGTGTGATCAATCGCATCAAACATGCTAGAGTTAAGTTCGTTGGCTTTTGATTCTAATTTTTGAATGCTGACATTTCCCAACTGACGTCTGGGTGTATTAATGATACGCTTTAAATAAAAGTTTTGATCGGGATTAATAATCACTCTAATATATGCAAGTGCATCCTTGATTTCTTTACGCTCATAAAATGAGATACCACCATAAATCATGTATGGCAATCCATCTTTGATGAAGGTATCTTCAAAGAGTCGAGATAATGCATTGTTTCGATATAAGATTGCAATATCTTTATATTGATACCCTTGATTGATAAGTTTTCTTATTTCGTTGGCTACAAAGTATGTCTCTGTAAAATCAGTAGGCGAATATTGATAGTGTGGTGATGCACCAAGTCCAAGGTCGCTTTCTAGTTGTTTTTTTGTAGTTCTATTAATGTTATGATTGATTAATCTATTGGCTGCTTTTAATATCAAATTGGTTGAACGATAGTTTTGATCAAGCACAACTTTTTCCGCTTCAAATTCCTTTAAGAACTTAATGTTGTTTTCATAGTTTGCCCCACGAAACGCATAAATACTTTGATCAGGGTCGCCGACAACAAATAAGTTTTTATGAATAGCACCAAGTAGTTTTAATATCTTATACTGTTGGACGTCGGTATCTTGAAACTCATCGACTAAAATATGAGAAAAGTAATGTTGATAATGCGTTTTGATTTCATTATAGTTTTCCAGTAATTCAAGTGTATAAATCAACAAATCATCAAAGTCCACTAAGTTTTCTGTTCTAAGATAGTCTTGGTACTTTTGATAGATTTTTTCTTCATCAGTTCTTTCAAAGCCATCCATACGTTTACACTTATATAAACTAATTAAGTGTTTTAGTGCTTTAACAGAATATGCCTTAACATCTAATCCTAATTGTTTAAGTTGTTCTGATACAATCTTTTTCCCATCATCTTCATCAATCACAGTAAAATTAGGTCTATAACCATAAGGTAATTGTTGAATGTGGCGTCTTAATATTTGCAGTCCAAACGCATGAAAGGTATAAAGCCATGTATCGATGGCATGCGGTCCAGCAATATCGATAATGCGTTGTTTCATTTCTCTTGCTGCTTTATTGGTAAATGTTAATGCCAATATGCGTTTTGGCTCGACATGATTTAATATCAAATATGCGACTCGAGAGGTTAATGTTTTAGTTTTTCCTGTCCCAGCACCAGCAACGACAAAAAGTGGCCCACCTTGGTGGGTCACTGCTTTAAATTGTGATGCATTTAATGTGGTAAGAAAATCCATGAAATCAAACCCTTCTATTTATAAGACCGTTTCAATGATACGATTTCGTTAAGTACTAAAAGATCAGTTGTTGTATCAGGATCAACATTAAAATAGCCATTACGCATCAATTGAACTTTTTCTAGTAAATGAAAATTTGCTAATGATGCTTCAACAAAACCTTCTTTTTTCTCCCAAGACGCTTGATTAAACCGTTCTTCTAATGGTAAATCATCACTGCCTGTAATCATCGGTCCAAAAAAGTTAAAGATTGTTTTATGTGCATCTTTGGCACTGACAAAATGAATGGTGCCGTTTGGTTTTCTTTCATCAAATCCTGTACCACTTTTTGTTTGTGGGTCATAGGTTGCCAATACTTCAATGATTTCACCTTGGTCGTCATAAATTACATCATGCGCTTTAATGAAATATGCATGAAATAATCGTACTTCATCGCCTATAGATAAACGCTTATATTTTTTATTTGGTTTTTCTACGATAAAATCTTCTTTTTCAATATATAACTCTCTTGAAAATGTGATGTTTCTTGTGCCTAGTTCAGGCATGTCTTGATGGTATGGTACCTCAAGGGTTTCACTTTGATCTTCTGGATAATTGGTAATGGTTACTTTTAATGGATCAACCACACCCATGGCACGTTTGGCCTTAACCGATAAGTCATCACGAAGCGCAGCGTCTAGCATGTCATTGCTGATGGTTGAATTTACCTTTGATAAACCTGCCGATAAGACAAAATGAATAATCGCCTCTTTGGTAAACCCGCGGCGTCTTAATCCTTGAAGTGTTGGCATTCTAGGATCATCCCAACCTGTTACTGTATGACTTTCAACCAGTTGTCTTAAATATCTTTTGCTCATCACAGTGTTTTCAATATTTAACCGCCCAAATTCAATTTGTCTTGGTACTTTGGGCATGTCACAATGCTTAACCACCCAGTCATAAAGTGGTCTATGGTCTTCAAATTCTAAACTACATAAAGAGTGTGTGATCCCTTCGATGGCATCTTCCAGTGGATGTGCATAGTCATACATCGGATAAATACACCATTTATCTTTTTGACGATGATGGTGTGTATATGAAATACGATAGAGCGCTGGGTCCCTCATGTTCATGTTTGGACTGGCCATGTCAATTTTAGCTCTGAGTACACATGCCCCTTCTTCAAAGTGTCCTTGGCGCATTTTTTGAAACAACTCAAGGTTTTCTTCAACAGAACGGCTTCTATAGGGTGATTCAACACCCGGTGTATTGACATTGCCGCGATCTTTAGCCATTTGTTCGGGCTTTGAGTCATCCACATAGGCTAATCCTTTTTTAATAAGTACAATGGCGCGTTCATACATCTCTTCAAAATAATCTGATGCGAAAAATATGTTTTTAGGCTCATAGCCTAAAAACCGAATATCTTCAAGAATAGATTGAACATATATATCATCTTCTTTGCTGGGGTTTGTGTCATCGTATCTTAAATTTGTATACCCTTTAAAATGCTTAGCCAGTTCAAAATTAATAATGACCGCCCGCGCATGTCCAATATGTAAAAACCCGTTAGGTTCGGGTGGGAAACGCGTTACGATTAAATCGTGTTTTTTATTTTCTAAATCTTGTTCCATAATGGTTTTTATAAAGTTTGAATAATGTTCCATATATTTCACCTCATCACTTAAGTATTATAACATATTATCACTAACTCCATAAAAAAATCAGCCATCGTTTGGCTGATTTTTAAAGCTTATATTTTATGATACCTGATTGAATAAATCATCGAAATCAGATCCTTCTTCTCCTAGGGCATCTATTAAATCATTGAGTAGGTCTTCAGCAGCTTGATCATCTAACCCTTCTAATTCAGATAATAAATTTTCAACAGCTTGATCTATTGCATCTGGATCGCCTGATAATAAACTGTCTAAGACGTCATCAATGGATTCAGCCAGTTCCGGTGGTAAGTCTGGATTTGAACTAATCGTATCTAGAACATCACCAATGAGGCCTTGAATGTCTTCAAGTGGAAGCTCTGATGAAAGTTCAACTGTAAGTCTTAACTTATTGTTAACCATGGCAGCATCAATAATTGACATACCTGCTTGTTGCATTTGTGCATCAAAATCTTTAATAACTAATGCACCATCTTCAATAAAGCCTGTATCGCCAAGGAGTGTTAATACCAAATCGATATCTTCTGCACCGAGTGAAATTTCACCCATTGCTAGTTCTTCTAATACAATACGCAAATCTGGTCCAGACATTTCTGGTGTCGCTTGTATCTTAATAATGGTTGCAAACACATGTGTAGGATTTTCAATGCTTCTTAATGTCAATGGTATATTGACAATGAAATCCCCATCCATCGTGACATAAGGCACATAGGCAGATAATGTATATTTTTCAAACAAATCAATTTGTTGGATAATACCTGGTGCAACAATTTGGTCTGCTAAGAAATAATCAAATACTCTGTTTAATGTCAGTGCATCAAGTTCAATGAAAGGATTTTCTCCTGCTTCAAGTGTGAGTGTTGAAAAAAGCAGCGTTGATGCTTTGGCGGCCAAAATGGATTGCAATTCAGCTTCATTATTAATAATTAAGTTTGCTGGCAGTGTAAACGGTGCTTGATCATCTCTTGCTTTACCAAGTGCGAGATTGGCAGCAAACTGTTCGTCTTCAAAACCAATATCTAATAAATCATTTTCACTAATAAAGCGTGTGAGCATGTCAAGTAAAGCTGCGCTTTCTGGATCGTTTTCTGCTTGTTGAGTTAAAAGATCATCAACAGATAAGCGAATTTCACGTTTGGCAACATCGAATGTTGCAACATCACCCAACTGCGCATTAATCAAATCAGAGAGCGATGTCCCTGTAATTTGTTCAACCGCCCAAGACACTGGGCCAAATAGCCATGCCAACGGTAAGTTACCTAAAGTTAATTTATCTAAAACCAAAACAACTTCTTCTGTACTTACATCTAATTTAAAAGCAATCAAAATGCGTGTCTTATAGACAAAATCGACATTTGGAACAAACACATGAAGTCCACTTTCAATTTCAACCACATCATCTTCAAAGCGCATCCAACTACCTTGATAGCCAAACATTGGTTCTTTAATGACGTAATCTTTATCATCAGAAGTTGGTGCTGTGTCGAGTGCGTAAAAAGCATTCATTTCTCTAAACTGTGCACCAAGCATTTGATTTGCTGATGCTTGTGGGATACCTAATGTAATCACCGATTCACTGGTGTTGTCTTCTAAGAACACATCGAGTTGCTCATAAACCATATCCGTTAAACTTACAACTTGTGCAGATGGTTCAAACTCGTCATAAGGAATTTCTACAGCTTTATATGTAAGGGCAAAGAACAAAACGGGAAAAAATAGTAGTGTGATAATGGGTAGAACAATGATTTTAAATAGAAATTTCATAAAATCCCTCCTCGTTGCTTTAATATTATGCTATTTATAACAAAAATACAATGATATTGCTATAAATCGTATGGTCAAGAAATAAAAAAACCTATACATACGTATAGGATTTAAAAGTCTAGTGTTGATTCTCCACCAATCAGATAATCAGGGTTTGCGCCTTCTTTCTTAAATTGATAATAAGCAGCTGCGCCAATCATGGCTGCATTGTCTGTACAATACTTCATACTTGGAAAAATAATATCAACATCCTTAATATCATTATAGATGCGTGCACGCAATCCTTTATTGGCTGCAACACCGCCAGCAACAATGATTTGCTTAACTTGATAGGCATGTGCTGCATGCTTGGTTTTATCAACCAAAACATCTAAAACACTCGCTTGAAAGGATGCACACATATCTGGTACTCTTAAGGTTTCGCCTTTTTGGTTGATATTATGAACCACATTAATCACGGCACTTTTAAGACCCGAAAAACTAAATTGATAAGCATCCTTATCTAAATAAGAGCGTGGGAGTTTATATGTTTCATAGCCGACACCAGCCAACTGGTCAATAAATGGTCCACCTGGATAAGGTAGGCCTAATGTTCTAGCCACTTTATCATATGCCTCACCAACAGCGTCATCTAAAGTTGTTCCTAAGACTTCTATATCAAGATGGTCTTTCATATAAAGCAGTTCTGTATGTCCACCACTCACAAGTAGTGTGAGGTTTGGAAACTTAATGTCATGTTCAAGATTGGCAGCATAAATATGTCCAAGCAAATGATTAACACCAATAATTGGCAAGCCATGAGCAAACGCGAATGTGGTTGCTGCATTGATCCCAACCAAAAGCGAACCAATCAATCCTGGCCCTTTTGTTACTGCGACCAAATCAATATCTTTAGGTGTCATTTTGGCATCTTTTAAAGCTTTATCAAAGACCAATGTCATATGCTCAACATGGTTTCGTGATGCGATTTCAGGGACAACACCACCAAATACTTTATGGATGTCAATTTGTGATAATATCACATGTGATAAAACCTCTTTACCATCTTTTACAATGGCAACACTACTTTCATCACAACTCGATTCAACAGCTAAAATAATCATCGTTTATACCTCCTTAAAGTAAATGATTGCATCTTCATTTTCATAATATTTACTGATGCGATGTGATTCTTTAAAGCCAAGTTTTTCATAAAATGATCGTGCTTTTTTATTGTTTTTTCTAACTTCCAGCGTAATCTTAGTAATATCATTTTGATTAAAATATAAGACGCTATTAGAAAATAATTCTGTGCCAATGCCTTGATGTTGATATTCATGTTTAACAACGAAATTCATCATTTCTGCTTGAGTTTCATGTAAACGATAGCCAACATATCCTACAATTTCTTTATGCTTTTCATAAACCAAATAATAGGCATATGGATTATATAAAATTTCTTGATATAAAAACTCTGCCCCAAGTGATTGCCCTAAAACGTTTGTTTCAAGCGCAACAACTTGAAAGATATCAAGCGTCGTTATGTTTCTGATCATGATTGATTTCCGCTTCAGTTTTTCTTAAATAATTAGGAACCAAACGGTGCACATCTTCTACCAACACGGCTTTTTCAATAATCACAAGTGGATCAATTTCATATGACATATCATCAATAAAAATTTGTTCTGCATCTTTATAAGCTTCTGTTTGTGCAAATGTTTTGAGTGGACGCAAAGCGTCTTCTAAAATACATTCGCCATGCTCATAAATGGCACTAAACACATTGCCTCTTCTTGCATCCATCATCGCTGCCACACGTTGTTTATAACCGCTTGTCATGAATAAGAGACTGCTCACAGTTTTTAACGGAATGTTTTTCGTGTAAGACAACATTTTTCCAACCATCACAGCAATACGAATACCGGTATAAGAGCCAGGCCCTATACCTATAATAATTTCTTCGATGTCATCTAACGTTATACGATTTCTTTTTAATAAATTATCGATGCGATCGACCAAATACTTGGCATGATCTCTTTTGGCAATTCTGATACTAAAATCTCTAATGTCGTCATTTCTGGTATAAGCCACATACATGACATTGGTTGAAACATCAAATAATAGTCGTTTCATATGTATTGTACCGCCCTTTTGCATGGATAGCCGACACACTCAATTTCGATGGTGCGTTCGGTTGAACTCACATACTTGAATGTGACCAATAAATAATCTTTAGGTAAAAACGATGCCACATTAAAAGGCCATTCAATGACGATCATACCTTGTCCATCAATATATTCTTCTAAATCAAAATCAAGACCTTCTTGATCAAGACGAAACAAGTCTAGGTGATATAGACTTTTTAATCCATCTGGTGTTACGTGTTTTTTCATAATGGTGTAAGAAGGACTATTAATCACTGATTGAATACCATAGCCGCGTGCGAGTCCTTTGGTTAAGGTTGTTTTTCCTGACCCTAAATCACCATCTAGCAAAATAACGATACGTGATTCATCTTTTAATAGAAGTCCTAATTCATATCCGATACGATCGGTTTCAGTCTCTGAAAATGAATGTTTTGTTTTCATGTGCCACCTACTTTAAAATATTTTCGTAACCTTTTTTACCCAATAATGCAAACATGTTTTTCTTATACGCTTCAACGCCTGGTTGATTAAATGGATTAACATCAATCAAATATGCTGACATGGCACAAGCAAGTTCAAAGAAATAAACCATATAGCCAAACGTATAGGCATCACACACAGGTATATCTATCAGCATGTTAGGCACGCCACCATCTTTATGTGCCATCATGGTTCCTTTTAATGCTTGAGCATTCACATAACTTAGTTTTTTATTGTATAAATAATTAAGTTCATCTAAATCTTCTTTTTCTAGTGGTATTAAGACATCTTTCTCATGGGTGTTGACTTTAATGATTGTTTCAAATAAATGTCTTTCGCCTTCTTGAATATATTGACCAAGTGAATGTAAGTCTGTTGAAAATGATGCGCTGGCAACAAAGAGCCCTTTATGATCTTTACCCTCTGATTCTCCGAACAATTGTTTCCACCATTCGTTAAAGTAAATCAATGCGGGTTCATAACCTGCCAACATTTCAATCTTTTTGCCTGATGTATAAAGTAAATAGCGCATCACAGCATAAAGATATGCTTCATTTTGTTTTAAGTCAGCAACACGAAATTTATCATAAGCATCTTGTGCGCCTTTTAAAATTTGATCGGTATCAATACCGCTTGCAGCCAGTGGTAATAACCCAACAGGGGTTAAGACACTATATCTACCACCCACATCATCAGGAATAACAAACATATCATATCCTTGATTTTTGGCAAGTGTATGTAAGGCCCCTTTGGCTTTATCAGTGGTTGCGAATATACGCTTTTTAGATGCTTCGATCCCATATTTTTCTTCTGCCAAACGCTTAAGTACACGAAAAGCGATGGCTGGTTCTGTGGTTGTGCCTGATTTTGAAATAACGTTGATACTAAACGATTTATCCTTAAGATATTCAACCAATACATTTAAGTATGATCCAGACATATGATGTCCGGCAAAAACGATTTCTAAATCTGGGGTTGAAAATGGTTTTTTTAAAAACTCAATGCCCGCTTTAGACCCTAAATAAGATCCACCAATGCCGATGACAACCAAAACTTCACTGTGACTTCTAATTTGTTTAGCGGCCTTAATCAATCGATGATATTCATCTTTATCATAATTGTGTGGCAAATCAAGCCAACCCAAAAAGTCAGATCCTTTGCCTGTTTTGTTAAAAATCATGTCATGAATGTGATTAACTTTTTCTTGTAAATCATATGGATTTTGGTCAATAAATGTGAGTGCATCGTTAATGTCTAATGTAATGTGTGCCATAAATACGTCCTTTTTATTTTCTATTTTTTTTAGCAATCCAGTGTGGCAACGCTTTTGCAAGCGAATGAAACCCTATTTTGATGCGTGTGTTTTTCTGAATTCTAGGGTGCACTTGATGGGATTGTTTGTAACTTAATTTGAGTCGTTGGTTTTCCTCATCCACTTCCAAAACGGCGACTTTAATTAAATCGCCAACTTGAAAAACTTCTTCGATTTCTGAGACATAATAGTGCGAAAGTTCGGAAATATGAATCAATCCACTGTATGTTTTATACTCCACAAAAATACCGTAAGGTTGGATGCCGGTGATCCGACATTCAATGTGATCATTTACCTTTATCATAACAAAAACCTCGGTGTTATTATAACATGTTTGGCGCCATTTTAAAAAAATAAAACGCCAAAGCGTTTTACTTATTCATTGGTTAAGTAGATACCTAAACCGCCCAATCCAACATGTGCCGAAATAACAGGACTGATCAATCCAGCAATTCGAACAGATATATCTTTTGATAGGTGATAGATCTCATGTTCAAGTTCTTTTGCTTTATCTGGAACATCGACATAATTAATGAGAATGGTGACATCACCTTTTTCAAGTAACCCTTCAATTTGGTTGATTAAATATTTTAAAACATTGCCAAAGCTACGTACTTTATGTTCGAGGTCTAAAACATTTCTTCTAAATCTTAAAATTGGTTTTACTTTAAGAAAATTGCCAATCATCGCTTGGATTTTACTTAACCGGCCGTTTGTGACGAGTTGTTGTAAGTTATCCACTGTAAAAATAATGGAGCCTTTTTCTTTAAGTGTGTCAATGTATGGTAGTGCTTCTGAAGCAGTTTTTCCTGTTTGGAAAAAAGCAGCCAGTTTTTCAACCATATACACACCACCACTAATAGTCGTTTCACTGTCAACCGCATAAACATGCTCATTATCAATAATAGTTTTTGCTAAATTTGCACTATTAAAAGTCCCACTTAACGCACTTGATAGTGTTAAGCATAAAACTTCATCAAATGTTTCAAGTTGTTTCTCATAGGCTTGCAAAAAAGCTTCAGGTGAGGGTTGACTTGTTTTGACTGATTTATGATCGCGCAATGCAGCGATGATCAGTTCTGGGTCAACTTGACCGTCAACATACTCTTTATCCTCGATAATGACTTTTAGCGGTACAACAATAATTTGATGCTCATCTTGAAAAGACTTAGGAATGCCAAATGTTGAATCAACAACGATACCAACTTTACTTTTCATAAATTGACTCCTATTTTTTTATTTTTTTAATCTATATAATTAATCCACTGATATGACAGCAATCACACCGGGTACATTTTCTAGTAACATTGTTTCAATGCCTTGTTTTAATGTGACATCAAGTGCCATACAGCCGTCACAAGCCCCAAGCATCTTCACATAGACAATACCATCTTCGACATTGAGTACTTCGATATCGCCACCATCACGTTGCAAATACGGTCTGACGCGATCAATTAATGTTAATACTTGTTGTTTGGTTTCATCCATTCTTTCACCTTCTTTATTAGGATACTATAAGTATATAGTAATTATGTGTCGTTTTCAATTGATATATCTTTCGGTGTCTCATCTTCAGGCTTTAAACGCTTTAAGACATAATGTGCGCAGTTCATGTTGCATGATTCGTTTAAATAGTCAGGAATACGTTTATAGCCATTAGGACTTTTTGGGTCTGAATTAAACCCTTTAAGTCTTAACATGTTTGATGCCATATCACCAACGATGTACATATATCTGTCAAATGCAACATCAACATATCGCTCTGTAAATTTAAGTAAATCAAAGCCTTCTTTGTGGTTTTTAATCAATTCAAATTGACCAAATTCAGTATCTATAATCATGTGTTCACCTCATCATTATGCCTTTATTTTTATATTTTAATGTAATCGTTTAATGCTTGATCGTGTGCGTCTGCTTTCATGGTTTCGATTTCTTGGAAATCATAGATCACACCTACTGTATAAGCGTGTGGGTGACTTTCGATATATCGGTCATAAAATCCTTTGCCGTAACCAATGCGGTGCTTATCTTTTGAAATTGCAAGCGCTGGAACAATCAAGTAATCTATGGATTGATCGATTGGTTTGGCATCCATTGGTTCTAGCACACCAAATGCGCTTTTAGCAAATGCTGTTTGATTATCAACCTCATAAAATTGTAACATATGGCCTTCTACTTTTGGAAAGAAAAATGTTTTATCATGATCATGTAATAGTTCTCTTAAATCAATCTCATTACGCATGGGATAAAAGAGTCCAACGGTTTGTGCGTTTTGATATAGCTTTGATGCCTTAATGATTTGAACCAGAGCTTGACTTTTTTTTAAAACTTCATCCGGGCTTAAAGCATCCCTTTTGGTTAACATCATCTCTCTAATGGCTTTTTTTGTCATAGGACAATATCTTTATAGTAGCAACAATGTGCATCAAATTGAGGATTTAAAGCTACTTTTAACGCCTGATGGGCTGCTTGATATAATTTATGTTCGTCCATTTGATCACTACCGCCAATGGCGATGCCAGCAAAGACTTCTAACTCAGCTTCAATCGACCCATAGGTCATGGTTAAGTTGAAAAACTGTTTATCGTTTTTCATGCGTTGATCAAGATGATTGATTTTATGAGGGTCTGTTATCACTACAGCAAAATCAATGCCTGTAATGCGATAAATATCACCAAGTTCTGTAACAAATGATTTTCTCAGTTGCTTAATATATTCAGCCATCAACATATTACCGACCTCGCGGCCATGCACTTCATTGATCTTAGAAATATTTTTAAGTTCTAGAACAACCAATTGGAAATAGCGATTATCTTTAAAGAGTTGATGCATAGAACTCATCAATTCGTGACGGTCTTTAAGTTGATCGAGTTCTTCGATGTGGCTTGCCATAAAGTGTTTGGTTTTCATAGGGTTTAATGTCCCCATGATAATGGTGTTATTGGTATCTTCAAATAAACGTTTGCCTTTTTCTTTAAACCAAACATAACGGCCTTGAACCATAATGCGATAAGATGTTTTATATTGTTTTTTGTTGACGGTTAAATCACTAATTAATGTCAAATATTTTTGTAAATCAGTCGGTTCGATCAAGCGTCTAAAATCGGTTAAATCCAACGTATTAGATGGCAGCTTAAGCATCTCAACCAAAACATCTGAAGCCCAAATAGTACGTTGATCTAAATCAATGTAGAACAAACCTTCTTCACTAATCTCAAGTGTTGCAATAAACTTGTGGCGAATACTCTCAAGTTCGGAATTGCGCGCGTTTAACTCTTTTTCCACTGCTAAAAGATTAAAATCGGTTTTCTTTTCGCCAACGCAAATACGTCCTTTATATTTACCTAAAACATAGACGGGTTGCATGACCAAATTAAGAATAACAGGGTTACCATTAGCATTTAAGAATGTTAATTCTTGTATCTCGCTATCGTTGGGTTTCGCTGTTTGTTTGTAGGCTTTATAATGATTTTCCAAACTGCGGTTATTGACATCTGTTTGATTCAATTTGGTAAATCTTACGGTTCTGTTAAAAATAGAAAACAGTTTTTTACCAATGATCTCTTCTTTTTCAACACCAAGCTCTAATAATAAACTTAATGACATATCTTTAATACGTTCTTTCGCATCAACCACATAATAAGCATTCCACCGACTGTTTTTAATGGAATTAACAAACAGTTGGTAATGATTGGCTTTTAAAATCGCTGTTTTAAATGTTAAATAAAAAATCAGTAAAAACAAGCCATAAACAAAGAAGTTATAAATCACATAGATTTGTTGATAAAGTGCGTTTTGTGTAATCAATGTTCGATAAAATACAAAAACCATCACACACAATGTGATGTTTAAAAAGGCTAGGATTAACTTGTTTTTATGTATCTTTTCACTTTGTATACTAAGTATAATGACTAAGAACAAGGTGAAAACAGACATGATGAGTGGATAGATTGGATGTTGTAACATAAAAACCACCTTAAGTGTTGATTATAACGTATAAATTAAATATAAAATAATAAATGTGGTGAAAACAGAAACGACATAAACCCATACTGAGTGCTTACTAAAAAATAAGCTTAATTTCTCAGAGAGATGTCTGTGTGTTACCAGTTTAAATGGTTGAATAATAAATGCTATAATTTTTTTGATCATATGCTTACCCTCACTTCATAAACATGTTGACGTATTCCATCAACTTGTCACGATCATTTATTTTAAGCATAATGCCTTCGATGGCTATTGAAACACTGCCTGTTTCCTCACTGACGATAATGGTTAGACTATCTGTGATTTCACTAATACCTAGGCCAGCGCGATGTCTTGAGCCCATGGTTTTTTCAAAGTTCTCATTATCTGATAAAACAAAATATGCACCTGCACATAAAATATAATCACCACGAATAATAACCGCACCATCATGTAGCGGTGTTAATGGTGTAAATATATTTAATAATAATTCCTTTGAGATTTCACTATTCATAACCACAGCGCGTTCTGCGAATTGATCAAGTGTGTTATGTTTTTCAATGGTAATGAGTGCCCCAATTTTTTGGGCAGATAATGCCATGGCTGCATCAACAACACTTTCCTTTGTTTTAGCACTGCCCATGACAAATGCTTCACTTTTGACATCGGCTTTAAATAAAATTTCAATGGCACGTCTAATATCTGGCGACATTAAAACCAAAATCAACAGCGGTCCCCATTCTAAAAAATAGTCAAGGATGTTTTGACTGGCTCTAAGGTTTAATGCATTTGCCAATAAAGAGAGTCCATACACAAAAATAAACGCAATGACCAACCCAAGCATGCGTTTGTTGGTTAAAACAAATTGCAATCCAAGATAGACAAAGATCCAAACAATGTAAAAATCAACAATGAATTTCCATATGGGTACACCAAAGATCATATCGTTTCACTCCTTATATTATGCAAGACCATTATATCATATCTATGATAAGATATGAATAGTTCAAATGATTACAAACGTGTTAAAATAAAAGAGAATAAAGGATGTGACCCTATGGATCGTGCACTACTGGTTGGCTTAAGCCTAACAGATTCTTTTGATCAAATCATGATGTCTTTAGATGAGTTAGAGAATTTAGCACTTGCTTTAAATATTAAAACGATTGATCGTGTGACGCAACGCGCAAAAACCATTTCACCGCGATTTTTTGTTGGACGTGGAAAAGTCGATGAAATTAAAAAAATGATTGAAGTCCTAGATATTTCAATCGTTATTTTTGATGATACCTTATCGCCTGCGCAACTTAAAAATTTAGAAACTGAGCTTGAGGTTCAAATTATTGACCGTAGTTTTTTAATTCTATCTATTTTTGCTGAACGTGCACAAACCAAAGAGGCTGTTTTAGAAGTCGCACTTGCTCAAAAACTATATATGCTGCCACGCTTAACGGGTATGCGTTCTTCTTTATCCCGTCAAGGTGGTGGGAGTTATAATGCCAAAGGTCCAGGTGAAACAAAATTAGAGCTTGATCGTCGCCGCATTTTAGATGATATCCACGGCATTAAAACTGAACTACTAAAAATTAGAAAAGAAAAAGACGTCCAAAGACAAAAAAGAATTAATAATCAACTGCCTGTTGTCAGTTTGGTTGGATATACCAATGCTGGAAAATCTTCTTTAATGAATAGTTTATCGAAGGCTTTAAATCATGATTCTGAAGATGTGTTTGAAAAAGACATGCTTTTTGCGACACTTGATACCAAGTCCAAACGGCTCCAAAAAGAAAACAATCCTCCTTTTTTATTGATTGACACAGTGGGATTTGTTTCAAAACTACCCCCAGAACTGATTAATTCTTTTGAAACCACATTAAGTGATGTTATTGAAGCTGATTTGCTCATTCATGTGTGTGATGGTGCTTACTATAATCCATTGCACCTAGAGACAACCAAAGCTGTTTTAAAGCGTATTGGTGCCGATCATATTGAACGCATATTAGTACTTACAAAAAAAGAAATTGCTGTGACAACACCTCATTTAAATGAAGATTACATCTATGTGTCTAATCGCACCAAAGAAAATATTGATACACTCATTGATGCTATCTATGGACACTTATATCAAAATAGACGAATCGCTATATTAAAAATACCTTTTGACCAAGGTCAAATCATTTCAGAAATTAAAGAACACAATACCGTTTTAGAAATCGCTTATGCCGATGATGGCACACTCATTAAAACCATATTAACCGACGCTCAATTGGCAAAATATAAAAGATATATCTATACAAAAGACGTTATGTAAAAGGTGAAAAAGATGAGACAAAAAACAATTAAAAAACGCTTGATTTGGGCAATGATTGGTGTTTCTATTATCCCGATTGTTGCATTATCTTCATTTACGTTTTCTTATTTGAGTCAAAATTTGCGAAGTGAGTTCATGACAACCAATGAAACCAGGTTATCTTGGGCATCCCAATATGCCGATACATTGATCGATCAAACCGCGGATACTTTTTATGCACTGCGTTTAAACCAAACGCTTTTATCTGCGATGAAATATGACGAGACCAATGAACTTCAAAGTAAGCAATATATCATCGATACCTTAAATCAAATATTATATGCAAATGCTAACATCTTTAACGAGATTATTTTGTATGACAATCAAACCGGTCATATGACCATTTTAAACTATCGATCAGGTGGTTCTTTTTTTACGCTTGACATAGAAGATACAGTCTTTGAAACCTTAATCCAAAATCCATCAGGGTTAATGTTTGTAAACTATAACGGTGTCCCTTATGTGATTCACAGCATCAACAGGTTTGATGATCAAGCGTTTACCGGAGGCATCGCATTTCGATTGAATAACGACATTATGGCTAAGTTTCAAGAGATTTTAGGCACGAAAACAGGTGGCTATTATGTGTTAAACACCTTTGAATCACCGATTAGTCGTGAAACATCTGATATTAATTTAGAAAACTATATGCTTTTAGCCAATCAAGACATTTTTGCAAAAAACATCAACTATGATGTCTATGACCATCATATGATTTGGTCAACAAGAACAACACGCCATGAATTAACGTTAATAAAAGTCATCCCAAATGCTGTCTATGACGCTGCATTAAGACCGATTCAATTCATTACATTCGGCATCGCACTGATTGCTTTAGCGATTTCCATTTTACTTTCCTACATGATTTCTAATAAAATCAGTCGACCCATTTCACGGATTGTGACTAAGATGCAGCAAGCGCCGCTTGATTTAATTAGTATTAGACCCGATCATTATGATGAGATCAATCAACTTGAAAAAGGTTATAACGACATGTCTGATGCGATTAAAACACTCATTAACGAAAAATACGTTAAAAACCTAGAGTTAAAAACAGCTCAACTTAAAGCCCTACAGTCACAAATGAACCCGCATTTCTTAAACAATACGTTTCAATTGATTGGCGGTATGGCACTTTCAATCAAAGCGAATGACATTTATGAAATTACAGCAAATATGGGCGAAATGATGACTTACGCACTTACAAAAGACCAAGAGCTACTGCGCTTAAGTGAAGAGGTTAGACACGTAGAAAACTATTTAAAGATTCAAAGACAACGCTTTGCACATCTTTTTCAATCATCATTGTCTTATGATGCTTCAATGATGAATTATCTTATTCCTAAATTCACATTACAGCCCTTGGTTGAAAACAGTTTTAAACATGGCTTTAAATCCGTGGAAGGTGCTTGGGATATCTCAATTGATATTGTAATCAATCAAGACATTATAATCACTATTAAAGATAACGGTAGCGGCATGACAGATGAAAAAGCTGAATCAATTAACGAGAGCCTAACTTTAGTTGATACCGCATTACGTTCAGAGTCCTACCTAGAATCCACAGGTATCGGTTTAAAAAACATCAATCAACGTATTCGGTTGCTGTTTGGTGATGCCTACGGTCTTAAGATTAAAGCATTGCCCAGTGGTGGTACGATGGTGACTGTTTCTATACCGAAAATTTTAACACGTGAGGTGACGCATGTATAAGTTATTAATCGTTGATGATGAAATATGGTCAAGACGTCTCATTAGAGAGGTCTTAAATTGGAAATCCTTAGGGTTTGATGTCATCCATGAAGCTGAAAACGGCATTGATGCGCTTAACCAACTGAAAACGTATCATCATTTAATGATTATGGATATGCGTATGCCAGGTATGGATGGCGTGGAACTACTGACGCATTTAGGCGCACAGTCTAAGACAAAAATCATTGTGATGAGTGGTTATGATGACTTTGACTATATTCGTCAAGCACTCAAAGGGCAAGCCATTGATTATTTGCTAAAGCCTATTATTAAAACCGAGTTAGAACGTGCTGTCAAACAAGCTTTAGCCGTTATCAGACAAGATGACATAGAATCTAATTTATTAACGCTCGCAACTTCTATAGAAACCAATCACGCCTTCATTAAATACTTAAGCCTTAAAAATCAATTATATAGTGCCATCATCGATCAAAATGAATCTGATGTGATTTCAATTATTGACACGATTGATCTTTACTTAAATAAGGAAAATAAATACCCCGCCTTCCGCGGTTATGTTTACCTAGATTTAGGCTATATGATCGATGAACTTAAAGACAGTCATCTGCCACAATCACTTCAACATATATTTCATGACATGCCCGAAGATAATCAACCTATGCAACATGTTCTAAAAAAGATTTTGCACTTAATCAAGCATATGGGTCAAAGAGAAACAAAAGGCAAACTCTATATTGAGCAAGTCATTGCATATGTCGATACACACTACACCAAAAACATAACACTTGAATCGCTTTCTCTGGTTTTTTATATTAGTAAAGAGCATTTAAGTCGCGCTTTCAAAAAGGAAACCGGCAAAACGGTAAGTGCTTATGTCAACGAAAAACGCATTTTACTCGCACAACAACTCATGGTCGGTAGACATTTACCCATTAAAACAGCTGCAGCTATGACGGGGTTTGTCCATCTGCACTACTTCTATAAAGTATTCAAACAATACACAGAAATGACACCAATCGCTTATATTAACAGTAAAATATCAATATAGTGTAATAAATAACATCAATATTGTTGAATGTATTGTAAGCGCTTTACGTCTATAATGAAAGAAAAAAGGAGATCGTCCAATGAAAAAAATGTTAACTTTTCTACTCGTTATGGCAGTTCTTTTATCTTTAGCCGCTTGCGGTAATACCGCTGCTGATGCCCCTGAAGAGGTAGAACTTAAAGTGTTTATGAGCTTTCCAAGATTTAGAGAGCAGTTTGAAGATTATTTTGATCAATTCGCTGCAGAGGTCTTAGCAGAAGATAATATCAAATTAACCATTAATTTAGAAATGCCAAGCAGTGATACTGCTGGTCAACTTCTAAAAGCTAGATTGGCTTCTAACGATGCACCCGATGTCTTTACATTACATGCGATTGCGGATATTCCTTCGTTTTATGAAGCTGGTTATCTAGAAGATTTAAGTGACGAACCATTTGTTGATGTGGTTTATGAAAGTGTTTTAGATTCTGTGACATATGATGGCAAAGTTGTTGCCCTTCCGATGGAATCACTGGCTTGGGGATACCTTTATAATAAAGATATCTTTGATGCTTATAATTTAACACCTCCAACGACACTTTCAGAAATGGAAGCTGTTGTTAATACACTCAATCAAAATGATGAAACACCTTTCTTACTTGCATTTCAAGAATCCTGGATTCCACAATTGATGATGGCGTTATCGTTAGGCGGTATGATCAACTCTGAGGAACCAAACTTTATTGAAAACATGAATGCTGGCACAGGTTCATATGCAGATATCGCAGAAGTCTTTGGCATTATTGATTTGATTATGAACAATGGTACTGCAAATCCGTTTGAAGTTGGTGGCGGTTCTGGTTCTGCTGACTTTGCTACTGGTAAAGCTGCTATGTGGGTTCAAGGACCTTGGATGGCTGAAGGTATATTAAGTGTAAATCCAGACATTAACTTTGGTGTCGCACCACTACCAGTAACCAACAATCCTAATACAACAATGATCAACTTATCAACATCAACATCATTAGCAGTATCACCAACATCATTACATAAAGATTTGGCGAAACGTCTTGTCAACTATATTTTAGATGCTGAAGCATCAAGTGCTTTATTTGAAGAACTAAAATTTAACCCACTGGCTTCTATTCATACGTTTGAAGCATTCCCATGGATTACTGAAGCGATGAGTTACGTTGAAGACGGCAAAGCTTACTTAGAAAAAGCTTTACCAAACGGTGTCACTGATGAAACAGCTGTTATGCTACAAGAATATTATGCTGGTACTAAAACACAGGCACAAGTCATACAAGCGATCGATGACGCTTGGGCACGCGCACTTGATAATTAATTAAAGCGTACTTGGAAATGAAAAAAATGAGAAAATTTCATCCTCCAAATATAAATTTGCTCGTTTTCATTTTTCCCGCATTTATACTGTATCTCACTTTTGTTTTGGTTCCTGCTGTTGGCGGTATATACTATAGCTTAACAAACTGGAACGGTTTGAACCCTACATATGACTATGTGGGGTTTTCAAACTACAAAGAGCTTATCACCGATGTAAATTTTATCAATTCGATTAAATTTACAGCGCGTTATGTGCTCTATATGGTGATCTTACAAAATGTTATTGCCTTGGCGTTGGCCTTGCTCATCGAATCGGTCAAACGTGGAAAAGTGATTTTTCGAACACTTTACTTTTTTCCTAATATGATCAGTATGATTATTGGTGGCTTTATTTGGGTATTTATATTTACACGATTGGTTCCATATATTGCAAGTACCTTTTCTGTTGGCTTTTTAAGTCATTCTTGGATCGGTGATCCGAAATACTCGTTTTACAGTATTTTAATCTTATCGCTGTGGGGTGGCGTTGGGTATTTAATGATTATATATATTGCTGCACTTCAAAATGTACCGACAGCCCTTAAAGAAGCTGCCATCATTGATGGTGCTAATAAGTTTCAAGTGTTTTATTATATTGTGCGTCCGATGATTTCACATGCCATCACCATTGGTATTTTTATCTCGTTGTCATCGTCTTTTAAAGTATTTGAACAAGTCTATGCACTTACGGGTGGTGGTCCTGGACGTGCCACACAAGTTGTTTCTTTGAATATTTTTAATGAAGCCTTCCATTTTCAAAATCGTTATGGGTATGCAAGTGCCAAAGCGATTATATTGTTTCTTTTAATTGCGGTCATAACCTTGGTTCAACTCAGATTCATGAAAAAGAAAGAGGTTGAACTATAATGAAAAAAATGCCGTATCGTTTGGTCCTTGTGTTTAAATGGACGATGATGATTTTGATTGGTTTATTTATGATATTACCAATACTTGTTGCGTTGTTAAATTCTTTTAAAACAGATGGTGAAATTTTTAGAAATATCGTCGCTTTTCCAGATCAATGGTCTTTTGATAACTACGCACAGTCATTTAAGCGCACCAATTACTTTCGAAGCTTATGGAATACTGTTCAGTTAGTTTTAATGAGTATTTCTGGTCTTGTTATTTTTTCTGCGCTTGCTGGTTATAAATTGGCGCGTACCAAAACACGCTTAAGTAAAATCATTTTTTCTGTTTTTATGTTATCCATGATGATTCCATTTCATTCAATCATGATTACATTAATTAAAGTTGCCCGTGATTTAAATGTTCAAGGCTCTCTTTGGGGTTTATCTTTAATCTATATCGGTTTGGGCTCACCAATGGCTGTATTTTTATATCATGGCTTTTCTAAAGGAATTCCAATTGAGATTGAAGAGGCAGCCTTAATTGATGGATGTAATCAATTTCAAATGTTTTTTAAAATTGTTTTTCCGCTATTGGCTCCCATTACATCGACCATTGTCATTTTAAATACCCTTTGGATATGGAATGACTTCTTACTGCCTTTGTTAATGTTAACCAATGTGAATCAACACACGATCTTATTAACCACACAAAGCTTTTTTGGCACATACAATAGTGAGTGGGGGAAAATTCTAGCAACACTTATTTTAGCAATGTTACCGGTCTTTGTATTGTATTTATTGCTACAAAGGTTTATTATTAAAGGGATTTCGGAAGGAGCGATAAAATCATGACACAGTCATTTGTACACACTAAAGATGGACAGTTATACGATCACCTTGGAAACCCCTTATTATTAGAAGGTGTTGGTTTAAACGGTTGGTTACTGCCAGAAGGTTATATGTTTAACAGCATTAAAACCATCAACCGTCCTAGAGGCTTTTATGCTTGGACAGAAAAATTATTAGGTAAAAAGGCTTCGATTGAATTTTGGGCGTCGTTTCGAAAACACTTTATAACTGAAAATGATATCATAACCATTAAAAACCTAGGATTTAACTCTGTGCGTTTACCATTTGATTATGAAATCATCTTTGAACCCAGTGACACTGAAGCAATATTAAACATCAAGCCTGAAGGACTTCAATGGATTGATGCCTTGATTGCTTGGTGTCGTAAGCAAGAGCTTTATGTTATTCTAGACTTACATGGTGCCCCTGGTGGACAAACGGGTGCCAATATTGATAATTCTTTGCGTGACTTACCAGAACTATTTACAAATCGGCTTTATCAAAAACAAAGTATTTATATTTGGTCCTTTTTAGCAAAAAGGTATAAAGATGAACCGTGGGTTGCTGCTTATGATTTATTAAATGAACCATTGCCTGAGTGGTTTTCAAAACACTATCATCAATTGGTCCCTTTATATCAAGAAATGATTGAAGCGATTCGTTTGGTTGACAAAAACCATATGATTTCTATTGAAGGGGTTCATTGGTCAACAGATTTTTCAATTTTTAATGAATCTTTAGATGACCAAGTGTTACTTCAGTTTCATAAGTATTGGTCCCCTTTTGATCTAGAAGCTGTCAAGCCGTATGTTGATTTAAGTCAAAGATGGCGTGTCCCTCTTTATATGGGTGAAGGCGGTGAGCACTACCCCCTATGGTATAGCAGTGCATTTAAGCTGTATCATCAACTTGATATTTCATGGTGCTTCTGGAGTTATAAAAAAATTGAAAATACCAATTCAATTTGTTCTTTTAAAGAACCGCCCTTATGGCAACGATGTTTAAATCTTGATCCAACACTCACCAAAGATGATATTGTTGAAACACTTGATTTGTTTTTAAATAACATTAAAATCAAAGAGTGTTTGGTCCATCAAAGTGTTGTCAATCATCTATTTTTAAAAGACGATTTTGAAATGTTTGGTATAGGGTTTGACTTTGATCTTAATCAATTGGCGCATGTGGATCAACGTGTAAAATATCCAAAGTTTAGGGCCTCAGAGAAAGTCCTTTGTGTGACTGAAGAGGGTAATGAAATGACCCCTGATTTTAGCATCGGGAAAAGACCTGATATCAATACCCCTTTTCCTTATTTATTGATGGAACCAAAAAAATCGTATCGCTACTTGTTTCACACGTCTGAATTAGAAAAAGAGATTTTGATTACCATTGAACATAAGGATTTATTAGATGTTGAAATTCTAGTGGATCGTATGTTGATAACAACTTATAATGTTTTAGAAAATCAAATCGAGTTTAAGGTAGTCCTCAAAAAAGGTGTACATCATATCAGCTTATCTACTAACAAAATTGCCTTACTTAAAAAAATCATTTTCCATTAAAAAAGTAGAGAAATTTTCTCTACTTTTTTTCATGATTTAAATTGCTATAGATTCAATATGTTTTATGATTTTATATGCGAGTATGTGTGGTCTTAATATCAAATCATATCTTGTGGCATTGATATATTCTATTCTAACTTTTGATAAAACATCACACGCAACCAATGCCATGTCATGCCCAAAAAAAGGGTCGTCATCGTTACCATATATCAGATATGTCGATGACGTTAATAAAGACAGCTGATTACGCTTTAAAGGGGGCTCGTTAAGATGGTTTTTGATTGTTTTTATCTGATTTATTTCTGCCGCCTGATCGTAGCGAGACAAGAGATATTCAAAATACATCATTTGGTCGTTATCAATGATATTATCATGTGTATCAATAACTGCATTAATTTGTTCTAGTAAGGCCATTTTAGAGTCATCTAAATGCAGTGTTTGTCTGAGTTCATCCATCGTGTTTATAATCTCTTTTATCGTCGAAATCACTTGATTTTCTTGTTCTGATGGTGCTGTCGTATAAATGAGTGGTTGAATAAGGGTTAAAGTCTTAAGTTTGTTGTGATATTGGATCTGATATAATAACGATCTGTATCCACCTAAATTCATGCCAATCATATGGTGCCTTGATATACCTAGTGATTGTGTTAACTCGTGAACCAATTCCACATCATCTTTTGCCTTATTAAGCGGTTTTACGGTTTCGATGGAAAGCACACTAAAACGCTTTTTTAGCAGTAAAAAGAGCTGAAAATAGGCGTTATTATCAAACATCAATCCGTGCATTAAAGCAACAATAATGTCATCTGAATCTCCTATCATTCGGTAGGTTATTGTTCCCTTTTCATGCTTGAAAATCTTTAATGGATAGGTCTGATTAAATTGTAAGTAGCTATCCATGATATCCATATCTTTTTTTCTTTCTGTGTCTGATTTAATGTTTAAGTCAAACTATCAAAAAACGCATGAATTGCATCAATAAATGCTTGTTTCGAATTGATACGCATGAGTTCTTTTTTTAAATTTGTGGCATGCGGAATGCCCTTTAAATACCACGACCCATGACCACGCATTTCAAGGAGTGCGATATGTTCACCTTTAAGATCAATCAGTGCGTTTAGGTGATCAATCATCATGTCTCTGATCTCATGATTTGATGGTTTTTTAACTGTACTGCCATCATTTAAATAGGTGGTGATTTCATTAAATATCCAAGGGTTGCCAAGGGCTGCTCTACCAATCATGACTGCATCACATTTGGTATACTCCAACATATGTTTGGCACTTGGTCCATCAATCACATCGCCATTACCAATCACTGGTATAGAAACATTTTCTTTCACGGCTCTGATAATATTTAAATCAGCTTTACCGCTATATCCTTGTGCACGTGTTCTGGCATGCACAGTGATGGCAGAGGCACCTGCGGCTTCAATTTTTTTTGCGACTTCAACAGCATTAATACTATGTGCATCCCATCCACTTCTTATTTTGACAGTGACTGGTTTTGATACTTTTTTAACAATGCTTGAGACAATTTCATAAATTAAATCTGGGTTTTTCATCAATGCTGAACCTGCTTGAGCACGCAGTGCAACCTTAGGCACAGGACATCCCATATTAATATCAATGATGTCGCAATTACTGTTACAATCGATATAGATTGCCGCATCAACCATTGTCTTTAAATCGGATCCAAAGATTTGTTGTGCCATCGGTTTTTCTGCGTCTGTCATATAGAGTAAATCTAAAGTTTTCTCATTTTGAAAAATCAGTCCCTTATCTGAAACCATTTCAGCGCATACAAGTCCAGCACCGAGTCTGCGAGCCAACATACGAAAAGGGCTGTTAGAAACACCCGCCATTGGTGCAAGCACCACTTGATTATCTATGTATAAATCTCTAATTTTAAATGCCATGTTATCTTCCTTTATCATAACCTTTTGCCATATCTATCTTACCAAATCAAAAGAAAATAAGCCACTATGAAATCTTAAACCTTACGTTTGATTTTGATTTGTGCTAAAATAACCATAGTATGTCACAAAAAGGATAGGATACCCACATGAAAGATTACGCCATCATAGCGCATGCCTATGATCAAACCGTTCGGATCTATGCAAGCCACACCACACAATTGGTTGAAAAAGCCAGAAGTATTCATCAAACATGGCCAACAGCTTCTGCTGCCCTGGGCCGTTTTTTAACGGTATCTGCCATGATGGGTCTTATGTATAAAGATGATGAACGTTTAACACTTAGAATTAAAGGTGATGGTCCTATTGGTCAAATGACAGTTGAGGCCAATACACTTGGTGAAGTTCGTGGTGAAATCAGTAACCCAAATGTCTACATCACTTATGAAGATGGGCCAAAAAAAGATAAACTGAATGTCGGTGCCGCTGTTGGACGTGGATTTTTACACATCACTAAGGATTTGAACATGAAAGATTACTTCACATCTTCTTCTGATCTCCAAACTGGCGAAATTGCTGATGATTTTACGTATTACTTTGCTGTAAGCGAACAAACACCAAGTTCAGTTGGTTTGGGTGTTTTGGTTGATACCGATCAAAGGGTCATTGCTGCAGGCGGATATATTTTACAACTTATGCCTTATGCCACTGAGCAAACCATCTTAAAAATTGAGACAATTATTAAAAACATCTCTAGTGTCACAGATATGATCCAACAAGGTTTAACGCCCGAAGATATGATTGCTTTATTATCTGATGGCTCATATCATGTACTTGCTAAAAAGCCTTTGGCCTATCATTGTCCTTGTCATAAAGACGGTTTTATTCGATCGCTATCCGCATTAGATGATGAAACGCTTGATTTATTAATTCATGAAGATGAAAAAGCTGATATTCAATGTCACTTTTGTCATAAAACATATCATTTTAGTAAACAAGAACTCTTACAAATTAAAGAAGACCGAAAAAAATAGCATCCGTTTTGGATGCTATTTTTTATGAAAATTGTTTTAACTTTTCAACAACTTCATCGATAGGCAACCCCATAATGGCATGATAATTCCCATAATATGAAGCAACCAAGAAAGACCCCAGTCCTTGAATGCCGTAACTACCTGCCTTATCAAGCGGTTCTTTTGTTTTCACATAAGATAAAATATCTTGATCAGAAACATCTTTAAACTGAACTTCCGCATACGATAGCCATGTTTCTTCTTTGTCTTTATTCATAATCGATACAGCCGTATAGACTAAATGTCTTTTGCCTCTTAGCATTTTAAGCATTAAAAATGCATCATGTTCATCTTTTGGTTTACCTAAAATTGTTTGATCCAATAGCACAATGGTATCAGCACCTAGTATGACATCATTTGGGTAATGTTCTAAAATAGATTTGGCTTTAAGTCTTGCAAGTGTTTTAACATACTCTATGGGAGAGTTTGCCAAAACAGATGCTTCATCAAAAGCACTTGGAACAGTTTTAAATTCTATATTTTTGCTTTCAAGCAGCGCTTTTCTACGTGGTGATTGACTAGCCAAAATCAGCATAGTTATTGTGATGCCTCCGCGACTTTCTTAGGTTTTGAATTTAAACCCATAATGCCAAGCGTCGTGAAAAACACACCTGGTGCGATAAACATAATTAATAACACGTATGTTAGCATCTCATCATTTAAGAATCCTGAGGCAAAAATGTAAACCCCAACGGTGACAAGTGCGATTGCTAATATAAAACGACTGAGTTTTTGTTTATTGCTGCCAAAATACCCGCCAATTAAATCAACAAGCCCGTGTGTATAAATAACAAGTCCAATCCATAGGGAAGGATTGCCTCCACTGTTTGCGATAAACATAATGGCTACAAAAAGTGCGATGATAATTTCTAAAAACAACAGCGTTGTGACAAGCTTTGTTTGTTTTTTTGCTAAATCAGGAAAAACAAGTAGAACAACCAATGCCACAATCAAGATACCTATGGCAACGTTTTTTATGGTCTCTCCCACCTCAGGAAAAACAAAAACAAACACAATACCTGAAACAATAAGCGTCAGGCCAATGATCAATGAAACAACAGGGATTTTTTTGAAATTTTTAATCATAGTAACAACTCCTTCTTTAACGCTATTATATCATGATATAATAAATATGACACGTATGAAGCGAGGAACCCTAATCATGAAAAACGCCTTAAAGACATTAAAAGAGCATCTTCAACTCAATAAGAAAACCACGCTCATCATCTCCGTTAGTGGTGGTAGTGATTCAATGGCGCTTGCGCACCTATTAGCATCGACTGCTGCGAAGGTTGTCATTGTTCATTTTAATCATATGCAACGCGAACAATCAAGACAGGAAGCAGAAATGGTTGAAAATTTTGCGAAATCTCACGGATTTAGTTATCACTATTACACATTAGAATTAGATAAACAAAACTTTCAACATCAAGCGCACCACATGCGACGTCACTATTTAAAGGAAGTCGCACGTATTTATCAAACGCCTTACATCTTAACTGCCCATCACTTAGATGATTTATTAGAAAGTATTTTAATTAAACTCACAAAAGGGAGTAATTTATTGGGATACGCAGGCATGCAATATATCCATGAAAAAGAGGGTTACGCGTTTGTTAAACCTTTACTCTATGTTGATAAAAAAAGCATTTTATCTTATCTAAAAGAACACAATGTTGCTTATATGGAAGATGCCTCCAATCACGAAGATCATTACTTAAGAAACCGTTATAGACATACCATTACACCTATTATGAAACAAGAAAACCCCAATTTATTAGAACAAGCACAAGCATTTCATTATCAGCTCACACACGCTTTTAACTATATTAGAAAACAAACACTTGCCTATTTAAAAGGGGCCTATGAACTTAACTTAGAAACATTTAAAACCTTAGATCAAGCGATTAAAGATGATGTCATTGTATATTTAATTGAGGCGCAGCACTTAAAAATTAATCATCGCACACTCTTAAAAATTCTTGAGATGCTTGCTTCAGATAAGCCAAATCAATCGTATCAATTAAGTGCTGATTTACATTTTATAAAGGCTTATGACAAGGCATACATTAAACCTTTATTAAGCGATTCAGATGTTAAAATTCAACTAAGTGAAGGGTTAACACGTTATAAAAATATGTCAATTTTTACATTTTTACAAGATTCCGCAGTTGTCACTGAAGAATTTTCAAAATTATGTTATAATAAATTAGCGTTTCCTCTTTGGTTAAGACACAAAAAAGAAGGGGATTTGTTGGCCTTCGATTATGGTCATAAAAAGCTTAAAAAACTCATGATTGACTTAAAAATTCCAACTGAACAAAGAAAAACACTTTGGGTGCTTACAGATAACGATGATCACATATTATTGGTTGATGGTATTTATATCAATCAAACACTTGGCTCTAAAAACACCCTATATTTTCATATAACGGAGGATCCAAATGCATAACGATATTCAATCAGTGCTTGTGTCTGAATCAGAAATTAAAGCTATTTGCGAACGCCTTGGTAAACAACTTACAAAAGATTATGCAGGTAAACTGCCCTTATTTGTTGGTTTGTTAAAAGGCTGCATGCCCTTTATGGCTGATTTGACAAAACATGTTGAACTTAAAATTGAAATTGCGTATATGTCTGTCTCAAGTTATCATGGAACCATCGCTTCTTCTGGCGATGTCAACATAAAAATGGATTTAGACATTTCGATTAAAGATCGTGATGTTGTCATTGTTGAAGACATCGTTGATACAGCCAACACATTAAAAACAATTACTGAACTATTTAATCATCGTGGTGCATCATCTGTGAAAATAGTCACACTTTTAGATAAACCAGAAGGTCGTCAACACCATTTTATTCCTGATTATATCGGAACAACCATTCCCAAAGCATTCGTTGTGGGTTATGGTCTAGATTACAATGAATTTTATCGCAACCTGCCTTATGTAGGCATCTTAAAAGAAGATGTATATCGCGATTAAGAAAGAGGTTACTCATGAATCCTGATCCAAAAAGACAAAACCCAAATAAGAAGGTCCCTTACCGCAAGAAACCTGATTATCTCATTATGCTCTTTACATTATTTATTGTATTGGGTGTTTTTCTATTTTTACGAAGTGCCTTTGAAACGCCAGTTCAAAATTTAACCGTCACTGAAATCCAAGAGGCTGCTGATCGTGGTCATATTCAATCAATTGAATATACATTGGTTGGTGGAGAAAACTTCGATTTGGTTGAAGTCCGAGGCGTGATTTATAGTCAACACGCTGATAAATATAATGATATCGCTCAATTTGAGCGTGTCATGCGTATCGATCAAGCACAAGCAATCTTAGATGTTGTTGAGGCCTATGGTGGACAAACAGCGGTTGTCACACGCTCTGGTATTACATTCTGGGGTGTATTGCTTAATCTTCTGCCTTTAATGTTTGGTATTCTCATTTTATTCATTATCTTTAGAAATGCCGGAGGCGCTAATAATAAAGCCTTTGATTTCGCGAAAAACAGAGCGAAATTAAACCGTGAAAAAGGTGTCACATTTAAAGATGTTGCTGGTTGTGATGAAGAAAAAGAGGAATTAGAAGAAATTATCGATTTCCTTAAAACGCCTAAAAAATATGTTGATATGGGTGCTAGAATCCCTAAAGGTGTGTTATTAGTTGGTGCTCCTGGTACAGGTAAAACCTTACTGGCTAGAGCAGTCTCTGGTGAAGCCAATGTACCATTCTTCTCTATTTCTGGTTCAGATTTTGTTGAAATGTTTGTTGGTGTTGGTGCATCCCGTGTCAGAGATTTATTTAAAGTTGCTAAAGAAAGTTCTCCATGTATTATTTTTATTGATGAAATCGATGCTGTTGGACGTCAACGTGGCGCTGGTTTAGGTGGCGGTCACGATGAAAGAGAACAAACATTAAATCAATTACTTGTTGAAATGGATGGCTTTAGTGCGAACTTAGGTATCATTATGATGGCAGCAACCAACCGTCCTGATGTCTTAGACCCTGCATTGTTACGTCCTGGGCGTTTTGATAGACAAATCACCATTGACTTACCTGATGTGCGTGGACGCGAAGCAATTTTAAAAGTCCATGCCCGTAATAAAAAATTAGATCCACAAATTAAATTCGGTGAACTCGCAAGCCGTATCCCTGGTTTCAGTGGTGCTGATATCGAAAACTTATTAAACGAATCAGCGTTATTGGCTGCGCGTGATAATAGAACTTTAATTACTGAAAAAGATTTAGATGAAGCGATGGACCGTGTTCGTATGGGTCCAGCGAAGAAAAGTCGTAAATTCTCTCCTTCTGAAAAACGTACTGTGGCTTATCATGAAGCCGGTCATGCTGTGATTGGTATTAAATTGCCTCATGCCAATGTCGTTCAAAAAGTGACCATTATCCCTCGTGGTCGTGCAGGTGGTTATAACTTAATGACCCCTTCAGAAGAGCGCTTCTTAGAAACAAAACAATCATTACTCGCAATGATCACATCTTATTTAGGTGGTCGTGTCGCTGAAGAAATTGAGTTTGAAACCATTACAACTGGTGCTTATAATGATTTCCAGATGGCAACATCGATTGCCCGTGCGATGGTTACAGAATATGGTATGAGTGATTTAGGTCCGATTCAATATGAAAGCCATGGCGGCAATGTCTTTTTAGGTAGAGATTACTTTAAAGAAAAGAATTTCTCTGATCAAGTGGCTCATGAAATTGATAAAGAGGTTAGAAATATCATTACTGAGTGTTTTGATACTGCACGCCAAATCATCACTGATAATAAAGACCTACTAGATAAAATTGCCTTCTTCTTGCTCGAAGTTGAAACATTGACAAAAGTCGATATCGATGAAATCGTTGAGACAGGCACATTATCTTGGTGGAAAAAAGAAGACAAAGAAGTTACCAATGAGAATTGATAAATTTTTAAAAGTCTCAAGAATCATTAAAAGACGTGTTGTGGCAAAAGAAGCTGCAGCAAAAGACAAAGTAGAAATCAACGGCAAAGTTGTAAAACCTTCTGCTTTAGTTAAGCCAAATGATGTTTTAACATTAACATTTGGTCAAAAAATCATTACACTTAAAGTTTTAAGCTTAGAAATAAAAAAAGATGTTTTAATGTATGAACTTTTATCAGAAGAAAAACGGCCATAACTTTGATTATGGCTTTTTTCTATGATATAATATCTTGGATTAGGAGGATGATGACATGTATCCAGATGACTTAAATGAACAACAACAAATCAGACGCCAAAAAGCGTTAGAATTACGCGAAAAAGGGGTAGACCCTTTTGGCCAAAAATATGAAAGAACTCATCATACCGTTGATATTATCAAAACATACCAAAATGATGATCATGATACTTTAGAAGAAAAGCAAGTTGGTGTTTCGATTGCTGGTCGTATCGTCTTAAAGCGTGGACAAGGCAAAGCCGGATTTATGCACTTAATGGATAGAGATGCTAAACTACAAGTTTATGTGCGTCTAGACCATGTAGGTGAAGACGCTTATGAGTTGTTTAAATCCGCTGACTTAGGGGATATCGTTGGTGTCTCTGGTGTTTTATTTCGCACCAAAACAGATGAGTTGACCGTTAAGGCTGACACATTCACTCACTTAACCAAGGCATTAAGACCACTACCCGATAAATTCCATGGCTTGCAAGATAAAGAAGAGTCAAGAAGACGTCGTTATGTTGACTTAATTGTTAATGATGAAGCCCGACGTGTTGCAATGTTACGCCCAAAAATAATTCGTGCGATTCAAGCATTTTTTGATGCTAAAGGCTTTATCGAAGTTGAAACTCCGGTACTCCAAAGTATTTTAGGTGGTGCAGCAGCACGACCATTTGTGACACATCATAACGCCCTTGATATGGACTTTTATTTAAGAATTGCTACTGAGTTACCTTTAAAGCGTTTAATCGTTGGTGGTCTAGAGGCTGTCTATGAAATAGGACGTCTATTTAGAAATGAAGGTATGGATGCTAAACATAATCCCGAATTTACAACCATTGAAGCTTATTTGGCTTATGCTGATATGGGTGACATGATGGATCTTGTTGAGTCTTGTTTATCAACTGTGACGTTTCAAACGCTTGGCACCTATGATATTACCTTTAATGAACAATTGATTCATATGCAAGCCCCATGGAAACGTTGGCATATGGTCGATGCGATTAAAGAAACCTGTGGTGTTGATTTTTGGCAACAACTTTCCTTAGACGATGCCAGAGCACTTGCTAAAGAACATGACATTCATGTTGAAAAGCATTTTGCTTTAGGTCATATCATTGAGGCTTTCTTTGAAAGATATGTTGAACCAGTTATTGTTCAGCCAACCATGGTTTATGGGCATCCAATAGAAATTAGTCCATTGGCTAAAAAGAATGCTGATGATCCAAGATTTACAGATCGTTTTGAGTTATTTATTATGCATGCAGAATATGCCAATGCCTTTAGTGAGTTGAATGACCCTATCGATCAAAAGGAACGTTTTGTTGGTCAACTCAAAGAAAAAGAATTAGGTAATATCGAGGCCAACGAAATGGATATTGATTTCGTTGAGTCACTTGAATATGGTATGCCACCCACCGGTGGACTTGGTATTGGTATTGACCGCTTTGTGATGTTGTTGACCAATACACCAAATATTAGGGATGTTATTTTGTTCCCACATATGAAAAATAGAGAACAAAAGTGAATAAATTCACTAGGGGCGATTAAAATCGCCTTTTCTTTTTTA
>JBLRWW010000013.1:0-33755 GCA_047921055.1 Acholeplasmataceae bacterium | reverse complement strand
GATGATGTCTTTAATGGTTTGAACAGTACTTGCATATAAGAGTGTCGGTGCGTAGGCATCATTGTGTAAGAAATAAAGTTCATAATGACTCTCATTAAACGCACCGTTGATTACAACTACATGATGATTTTTATGCTTTTCATAAATGACTTGATCTGCAGTTTCCATGACATCATCTGTGATGGCGTCAAATGACTTAAGATTAAAAACAGCATAATGGAAATATGTTTCATTTTTCTGGTATAAGACCTCTTCAATCTCGTTAACTAAAGCAGAAATGCGGTCATCATGATAATCAATGGTATCATCTTTGATAATAACAACAACTTCTAAGATGCCTTTTCTCTTTAACAAATCATCCGGATCAAGATTAATACGGTAATAAAGTGCATATTCAACAAAAGTTTTATAGTGTTTAAAGCCCTTTTTTTCTATCACATGTGTCCAATCGGCTGTTGCAAGATTATGATTGGTTTTCACAATCATATTGGGCTGTTCTTTAATTTTTTTAAAATGGTAGGCAATACTTAAAACAAACAACTTTGGGCGCATCAAAATTGAAAAAACAAGCAATAAAAACACAAGAAGAATTGCTATCGATAACTTGATATCACTTGATAATGGAGTAAAAAAAGTAACAATAATGAGTAAATATGTGCTGATGATGACAGTGATAAACACTCTATGCATCACCTTATATTTTTTGACATCTTGATCCATATGCTCAACTCCTCTACGGTGATAATTATAACATAATAATGTCATTTCCAATAATAAAACCCTCGTGGCAACGAGGGCTTTATTATTGCTTATACAACATTTGTGCTGATGGCAGTAGCACAAGGGGATTGATAAGCTTTCATGTATTTTGGGAGAAAAATACGTAAAGTGTAGCAATCAATAGAAAAAGGTGATGCTACATCTCAAATTATACAATACAATAATTGATAATTCACTTAATTTTTCTTATTTTTTACATGAAAACGTTTTTAGTTATCGGTTGGCTTGTTTTAGCGTATTTTTGGCATTAAAATGGTTATTGTTATATAATAGGTATGGACATTTCAAGGAGGAAATTATGGCAAAATTAGAAATTAAAAATCTACATGTAGAAATTGAAGGAAAAGAAATATTAAAAGGTGTGAATTTAACTGTTCAATCTGGTGAAGTTCACGCAATCATGGGTCCTAATGGCACAGGAAAATCAACATTAGCGAGCGCATTGATGGGACATCCAAAATATGAAATTACCGAAGGTGAAGCCTTCTTAGATGGTGAAAATATTTTAGATATGGAAGTTGATGAAAGAGCACGTGCGGGTCTTTTTTTAGCGATGCAATACCCAGCTGAGGTGCCAGGCGTTACAAATAGCGATTTTATGCGTCAAGCATTAAAAGCAGTACATCAAAAAGATGTTGGCTTAATTGAGTTCGCGATGCAATATGAAAAAGCCATTGGTGAACTAAAAATGCGTGAAGATTTGGCACATAGATACTTAAATGAGGGCTTTTCAGGTGGAGAGCGTAAGCGTAATGAGATCTTACAATTAAAGGTCTTAAAACCGAAATTTGCTATACTAGATGAAATCGATTCAGGCCTTGATATCGATGCACTTAAAATTGTTGGTGAAAATGTCAGTGGATTAATTAACGATACATTTGGCTGTATCTTAATCACGCACTATCAACGCATCTTAGATCATATTACACCAAATTATGTACATATTATGATTGATGGAAAAATCGTTTTAAGTGGTGGACAAGAGCTCATTGAAAAGATTGACAAAAACGGTTATGAATGGGTAAAAGATGAATTGGGGATTGATTTTGTTGAACAGGTGGATCTATGATTACACTCGTCTTAGAAAATCAAAACATCAAAACAACATTACCCATAACATTTGAAAATAATCAATTAACCATTCCAGATAAAACCTATGAACAAGAACCAATTAAGTTAGAAATTAGAGATACCAATCTAAAACGTCTTGATATTGTTGTGGGCAAACTTTCTGAAGTCAAACTACTTGTAGAAATATCATCAGATTTAGAAAGCGCGAATACATACGACATTTATTTGAATGTTTTAGAAGGCAGTATTGTCAAATATTTGGTCGTCGGACAGCTCAAAAGTAAAGATGGTCATATCAATCATCATGTATCTATTCAAAAAGATGCACAACTGAATATGATTGGCAGTTTTTTAAGTGATCAATTGGTTGCAGAAATACACGCAAATTTATTAGGTCAAGGCGCATTAATCAACTTAAAGGCCACTGCTGTCTCAAGTCAAACAAATAAACAAGTTATAGATGCACACATTACACATCGCGCACCGAATACATATGGCGATATGACAAACATTGGTATAGTCAATGAGCAAGGCACGATTATTTTAAATGGCATCGAAAAAATAGAAAAAGGTATGAAAAATGCCAATGCTTATCAAACATTAAAAGGCATTATTTTATCAGATGAAGCAGTCTGTGAAGTCAATCCAATCTTATTAATCGATGAATACGATGTTAAGGCTGGTCATGGTGCAACTGTTGGTAAAATTGAAGCTGATCAACTTTATTATTTGATGAGTAGAGGTTTAAGTCAAAAAGATGCAGAAAGATTAATCATTAATGGCTTCTTACAACCCATTATTGATGAAATTGACGATGAGTCTTTGAAAGAAAGATTTATTGAGCAAACATACAAACGTATATGATCGATGTGAACAAAATCCGTCAGGATTTTCCTATTTACCAGAAACATGATAAGTTAATCTATCTTGATTCAGCTGCCTCATCACTCAAATTAGGCGTGGTCACCAAACTGATGGATCATTACTACCATACCATGGGCGTGAATGTCCATCGTGGGGCCTATGATTTAGCCTATGAGGCAACAAAACTCTATGAAGACGCTAGACAGACAGTAGCTGACTTTATTCATGCAGACCCCGAAGAAATCATTTTTACAAAGGGGACAACATCTGCACTCAATTTGATCGCACATGCATATCGAAATCTTTTAAATCCTGGTGATGAAATCATTACTTCTGAATTAGAACATCATTCATCCATTTTACCTTGGATGGTGACAGCCCAAAAGACAGGAGCAAAACTGACTTATATCCCTTTAACCAAAGAGGGTAGAATCACAGTTGAAGCGTTTAAATCTGTGTTATCTGATCAGACCAAAGTGGTTGCTATTAATCATGTGTCTAATGTCATGGGCTATGAAACGCCGATTAAAGAAATTGCGCGTTTAGCAAAAGAAAAAGGTGCCATCGTTATTTTAGATGCTGCACAGTCTGCGCCACATCAAGCCATTGATGTAGAGGCACTCAATGTTGATTTTCTTGCATTTTCAGGTCATAAAATCTTTGGACCGTCGGGTGTTGGTGTCTTATACGGGAAAAAAGAACTATTAAATCAGCTAGAACCTTACGAATTTGGTGGCGAAATGGCCGATGAAGTCTTTTTGGACCATGCGACATTTAAAGAAGCCCCATTACGTTTTGAAGCAGGCACACCGGTTATATCAGGAGCCATCGGCTTAGGTGCAGCGTTACGTTATGTGATGGCTTTAGATCGTGATGAAGTTCATCAACATTTAAAAGAACTTCACCACTATACATTAAACCAACTTAAAGGTATTGAAGGACTTACCATTTATAATCCAACAGCTGAAAATCCTATCATCACATTCAATATCGATGGTATACACCCACACGATATTGCGACCATGCTTGACCAAAATCATGTCAGTATTCGTGCTGGACATCATTGTGCACAGTTGGTGTCAAGATTTTTAGGGGTTCATTCAACATTAAGAGCTTCATTACACATCTATAATACAAAAGCAGATTGTGATGCGTTGGTTGCGGCCATTATAAAGGCAAAAGCATTTTTTGAAAGTTTTTAAAAAGGAGGGTTACCATGGAAATTGAAAAACTGTATCGACAAGTCATTATGGAACATTATAAATATCCTAAAAATAAAGGACTTGTTGATGACGCCAGTTATTTAACCATCCATTTGAATAACCCATCATGTGGTGATGAACTCACTGTTCAATTAAAAGTAGAAGATGACGTTATTACTGATATTAAACATCAAGGCACAGGCTGTTCCATTTGCTGTTCAAGCGCAAGTGTGATGAGCGAAACATTAAAACATCAAAAAATTGATGATGCGATGTCGGTGATTGGTCAGTTTTATGAACTTATAAAAGGCTATCCATATAACCCGGAAATCTTAAAGGGAGATGCCATTGTATATCAAGGTGTTAGTCAATTTCCTGCACGCGTCAAATGTGCAACACTGGGCTGGAAAGCTGTAGAAAAAGGACTCATAAAAATCAAGGAGGATGTAGAACATGGATGACAATAAAAAGAAAATAGATGCCATAGTTGGTGAATACCAATTTGGCTTTCATACCGAATCAAAACGTGTTTTTGATTCAGGAAAAGGTCTTAATGAAGACATTGTAAGAACCATTAGTCAAATGAAAAACGAACCCGAATGGATGTTAGAATTTCGTTTGAAGAGTTACCGTAAATTTTTAGAATTAAATAATCCCAAGTGGGGTCCTGATTTATCATTTATTAATTTTGATGATTTCACGTATTTCATTCGTTCAAGTGATCGTGCTGAACATAGTTGGGATGATGTGCCAGTTGAAATTAAGGACACGTTTGAAAAATTGGGTATACCAGAAGCAGAAAGAAATTTCTTAGCCGGTGTCTCTACACAGTTTGAAAGTGAAGTTGTTTATCATAATACGTTAAAAGAACTTGAAGATTTAGGTGTTATTTATGTCGATACAGATACGGCTGTTAGAGAATATCCTGAACTGGTCAAAAAATATTTTGGCAAGATGGTACCCTTTGATGACAACAAATATGCGGCTTTAAATAGCGCTGTTTGGAGTGGTGGCTCATTTATCTATGTACCAAAAGGCGTTAAAGTCACCAAACCCCTACAGTCTTACTTTAGAATTAATTCTGATCAAATGGGTCAATTTGAACGCACGCTCATTATTGTTGATGAAGGTGCATATGTCAACTATGTTGAAGGCTGTACAGCACCAGTTTATAAGAGAGACTCACTGCATGCTGCTGTTGTTGAAGTTGTTGTACTTAAAGATGCAACTGCAAGATATACAACCATTCAAAATTGGTCAACCAATGTCATTAATTTAGTAACCAAACGTGCATATGTCTATGAAAATGGACATATGGAATGGATTGATGGCAACATTGGTAGTAATGTCAATATGAAATACCCTTCATGTGTGCTTCTTGGAGAACGCGCTAAAGGGACAACCATTTCAATTGCATTTGCTGGTAAAAACCAGTGGCAAGATACAGGTGCCAAGATGATTCATGTGGCACCAAATACAACATCAACCATCATCTCTAAATCGATTAGTCGTGGTGGCGGTAAAGTGAATTACCGTGGTAAAGTCGACTTTGGTAAAAATGCCAAAGGTGCGAAGGCACACGTTGAATGTGATACGATCATATTAGATGACTATTCTTTCAGCGACACAATCCCTTATAATAAAGTTAGAAATAGTGATGTTTTCTTAGAACATGAAGCAACCGTTTCTAAAATTAGTGAGGAACAATTGTTTTACTTAATGTCTCGCGGATTATCAGAAGAAGAGGCAACTGAGATGATTGTTATGGGCTTTATAGAACCCTTTGCAAAAGAATTACCTATGGAATACGCCATTGAACTTAATCAGTTGATTAAACTTGAGATGGAAGGTTCGATTGGTTAATAACTCAAATCATGTAAAAACTGTACATAAGTGTACAGTTTTTTTATAAAGATAAGGACTTATGATAAAATAATAGATATGAGGTCATCATATGAAAAAGATATTTTTGATGCTTTTATTAATAAGTTTATTGATAGGTGTGAGTGCTTGCGATCAGATCATGCAGACATCGGATCAAACACTTTTTGAGGAACACCTAGTTGCCAACCAGACGCTTTATGAAGAAAGAATGGCATATATGAACCATCTTTCAAATGAGGTGGTTTTTAGTGTTGTTAAAGTTGTTAAAAATGGCACCCGTGTCTCTGGATCAAATATTGGATCTGGTGTGATTTATAAAAAAACAGACACACATTACTATGTGCTCACCAACGAACATGTGATTGATGATCCTTTTATGAACAGAGTCACTTATGAGATTTATGACTATCAAGGACGTAGTCATCAAGCAGCATTGATTGCACATGATGCAGCCTATGATTTGGCAGTCTTAAGATTTGAGATTAAATCGTTTGAACTTAGAGTCGCTTTATTTGCCGATAATGATCCAATTCAATCAGATTTTTTAGCTGTATTAGGACATCCTGAAGGCATGTTTAACGCGTTATCTTTGGGTAGTGCCATAGATTATGACTTTATTGAAATTGATACCGAAAGAGATGTCGCAATAGCATTTGATACGCTTGTGACAAATGTCCCTGTGCAATCGGGTAGTAGTGGAAGTCCTGTGTTTTCACGTGATTTTGAAATTGTTGGTCTTGTATACGCAGCATCAGTCAGAGAATCAACCAATATATCAAGATATACATATGTCGTTCAAGTATCAAAAATCAAGGAATTTTTAGAAGCTAATGCATCAAAGGGGGTTAATCTATGAGAAAAACCGCTTTGTTGACAAGCCTTTTATTTATCTTATTATTAAGTGCCTGTACCATAGACATTAATGTTAATGATCAGTCATATGATGCCAATGCCTATCAAATCTATCATCAGTATTTAGAACATGACATCATTACAGCAGATCAATTTATTGATGTCGTCAATGGGTTTACCTATGAAGTTGTGCCAAGTGTTGTTCATATTAAAATGGATTTAAGACATTTAATCACATTTGATAGAATTCAATCATTTGAAGGTAACGGCATTATTATAGAGCAAACACTCAATCGTGTGATTGTCTTAACATCATCTGTATTTGCAAATACTGATGAGACATTGTTTGCAGATTATGATCTTTTTGATTATAAAAATGAGCATAAAGAAGCAACCCTACTTTATCATTTAGAAGATATGGGACTAGCGTTGTTGCAATTTACGAAACCGTCTGGGGTGACATATCCGACGATTACAGTGGCACAATATCAGTCAACACCAAATGAACCGCTCTTTATTTTAGGCAGACATCAAAACATAGTTAACGGTATGACCATGGGATTTATTACTGATATTTTTGAAGAAGTCGATCAGTTATCCATTCATTCAGAATTAACCGAATATGGCCTAGGTGATACAATATTCAGTTTAAAAAAAACATTGATTGGCATCCATATATATGTTGAAAGTTCAACTGAAAACCCAGTCTTTGTTAACTATAAACACATTCAAAGATTTTTAGAACTATACCGGGAATCACTAGAAGATGCGTAAGATGAGAGGGTGTTATCATGCATAGATATTTAATCATAGAAAGCCATCAATCATTGAATATTTTATGGACAGAACTGCTTGCTTTTTTTGCTGATTTCATTAAAATAAATCGGTATGAAACGTCCGAGAAAAAGCTGATTATCTATTATGATGCATTTGAACCAATTGATTTTGAGGCATTGATATATTCAATGATTGCAGAAACATATAATCATTTACGCCTTTATCAATCACAGTCCTTTGAAGATCTTGATAGTCTTAAAGCACATGTCTCATATATGGAAAAACAATTGGACTTGGTGGCTTTTAATAGTTATACATATATTAATGATCATCAGTTTTTAAAACATCACTTAGAACATCATTTACCAGTTGAGAAAAAATACATTTTAAAGAAATATGCAAACCGCAGTGATATCCACCACACCATTAAGACATTTTTAGAGTGCAACCAAAATATTAATCAAGCCGCTAAAGAATTATATATACATCGAAATACATTGCTTCAACGCTTAGATAAGTTCTATCAAGCTACAGGGTTTGATGTGAAAAAATTTCAAGATGCCTTTTTAATTTATCAATTATTATAAGGTGAAAAAAAGTGTGCAAATTGCACATTTTTTTTATGACATCAACTTGTTATAATGGATGTAATATGATACAAGAAAGGACTTTAAGCTATGGCTACTTTAGAATTAAAAAATATTGATAAGATTTATCCTAATGGCGTTCAAGCGGTTTTTGATTTCAACTTAAAAATCAAAGATAAAGAATTTATTGTTTTTGTTGGTCCATCAGGTTGTGGTAAATCAACCACATTAAGAATGATTGCAGGATTGGAAGAAATTACAGCAGGTGAACTTTATATTGATGATGAATTCGTTAATGATAAAGCGCCAAAAGATAGAAACATCGCGATGGTGTTCCAATCTTATGCACTCTATCCTCATATGACAGTTTATGATAATATGGCATTTGGACTTAAACTAAGAAAAATGCCTAAAGATCAAATTGAACAAAAAGTTCAAGAAGCTGCAGAAATTTTAGGGTTAGTACCTTATTTAAAACGTAAACCAAAAGCATTATCAGGTGGTCAACGTCAACGTGTTGCTTTAGGGCGTGCGATCGTTCGTAATGCGAAAGTTTTCTTAATGGATGAGCCATTATCAAACTTAGATGCGAAACTTCGTGTTCAAATGCGCGGTGAATTAATTAAATTGCATAACAAAATTGAAACAACAACCATCTATGTAACCCATGATCAAATTGAAGCGATGACTATGGCAAGCCGTATTGTTGTTATGAAAGATGGCTATATTATGCAAGTTGGTGCACCAAAAGAAATATATGATAATCCAAACAACTTGTTTGTTGCAGGTTTCATTGGAACACCTCCAATGAACTTTATTCCTGGTGTTGTTGATGAAAAACGTCAATTTAAAGCAGGTAGACAAGTCATTGAAATTCCAAAAGATAAGTTTGAAATCATTAAAACAAATGACAAAGTCGGTAAAGAAATTGTCTTAGGTATCCGTCCAGAAGATATTCATGATGATGAAATCGTTATGCAAACATATCCAAACTCACAAGTTGAGATTATTGTTGATGTGGCAGAGTTATTAGGCTCAGAAACCAATATTTATACAACAATTAATGACTCAAATATTGTCGCAAGCGTTGATGCGCGTGCTGATGTCAATATTGGTGATACATTGAAGTTAGCACTTGATATGAATAAATGTCATTTCTTTGATCCAGATACAGAAGTACGGTTACTATTAAAAAAATAACATGATTTTTAAGGCCTTCGGGCCTTTTTTATTTGTGAAGAGGAAATAAAGAATGAACTACATGATTAATACACCCAAAGGGGTAGAAATTTATCAAAATAAAGGCTTAATAGAAATCACTTGCGGACATAATCTAGGTCGCATTAAACATCTTTGTATGATGCATTTGTTCTCTTATCAAGGATACATAGATTCAGTAAAAAAGATGTTAAAGATGTCATATAAAATACCTGTTTATATGAGTGAAAATCATCAATGGATTGCCACATCAAATATCAGAAGCTATGATAATATTTGGATTAACATGGCACATGTGCAATCATATATGCGATCTTTAGATGGTACAAGGATTGTTTTTTTAGATAAAGAAACACTCTGGGTCAAAAACAAATATGAAGATATCAAAAGAATGGTTGATAAATTAAATGCAATTAAAGGGTATAAAGTAAAACACTTTCAGTGAAATATTATAGAAAATTATCGGAATCCGTGCTATAATAAGTTGAAAATCAATAACGTTTAACAACAGTATAAGGAGGACAAATATATGGCTAAAAAAACGCTTAGAGACATTAATGTCAAAGGAAAAAAAGTATTGATTCGGGTGGATTTCAATGTGCCACTAAAAGATAGGGAAATCACAGATGAAAATCGTATTGTTGCAGCACTACCAACACTTACACATGTTTTAAAACAAGGTGGTAAAGCGATTGTTTTTTCGCATTTAGGACGTGTCAAAGATGCTTCGGATAAAGCAAGCAACAGCTTAGAAGTTGTGGCGAAACGTTTAAGTGAACACTTAAAACAAGACGTTGTTTTTATTAATGAAACCAGAGGTGAAAAACTGGAGGAAGCCATCAACGCGTTATCAAACGGTGACATTTTAATGTTTGAAAACACTCGATTTGAAGATTTAGATGGTAAAAAGGAAAGTAAAAACGATCCAGAACTTGGTAAGTATTGGGCATCCTTAGGTGATGTCTTTGTAAACGATGCTTTTGGTACTGCACATCGTGCACATGCATCTAATGTTGGCATTGCATCAAACATTAAAGAAACCGTTGCTGGGTTCTTACTTGAAAAAGAAATTAATTTTATTGGTGGCACGCTAGAAGCACCTAAACGACCATTTGTCGCAATTCTTGGTGGTGCAAAAGTCTCTGATAAAATTGAAGTGATTAAAAACTTATTAAAGGTTGCTGACACCGTCTTAATTGGTGGGGGCATGGCCTATACATTCTTTAAAGCCATGGGTTATGATATCGGCACTAGTCTCTTAGAGGCAGATAAAGTTGATTTGGCAAAAGAGTTATTAGAACTTGGAAAAGATAAAATCAAACTCGGACCAGATATTATCACTGGTAAAACATTTGATCCGGAAACTGTAAGCAATGTACGTGATATAACATCCATACCTTCTGATGAAATGGGTTTAGATGCTGGTCCAAAAACCATTGAACTTTTTGGATCTTATATTAAAGATGCAAAAACAGTTGTCTGGAATGGTCCGCTCGGCGTATTCGAATTCCCTAGATTCGCCGTTGGCACAAGAAAAGTTGCTGAGGCATTGGCCGAAATCAAAGATCAAGCAGTAACCATCATCGGTGGTGGCGATTCAGCAGCTGCAGTTATCCAATTTGGACTATATGATGCATTCACCCATATTTCTACGGGTGGCGGGGCATCTTTAGAATACTTAGAAGGCAAAGTTTTACCTGGCGTTGAATGCGTCAACAACTTATAATTTATGGATATCGGAAAAAAGATAAGAGCGTTACGACTAGGGAATAATTTAACCCAAGAGGAATTAGCCAATCGATTGGAACTTACGAAAGGCTATATTTCACAACTAGAAAACAATCTAACATCGCCTTCAATGCAAACACTTTTTTCAATATTAGAAGTTTTAGGCACTGATGTGCATGAATTCTTTAGTATCGAAGAAGAACAAACCGTTGTATTTAAAAAAGAAGACTTTTATGTTAAAGAAAATACAGACTTAAAGCATATGATTAGTTGGATTGTTCCGAATGCTTTAAAATATGAAATGGAACCCATATTAATCGAAATTGAGCCAGGTGGGCAATCAGAGATTGATGACCCACATCCTGGTGAAGAATTCGGCTATGTTTTAGAGGGTCAGGTTTCACTTGTTTTAAACAAAAAGAGATATGTCATTCGCAAGGGCGAAACATTCTATTACTTAGCAAATAAGGAACACTACTTACTCAATCATGGTCATCAACTTGCAAAAGTATTATGGATCAGTACCCCTCCAATGTTTTAATCAATGAAAGGACAAACAAAATGGAAAAAGAAATTTTAATTAAAAGCACCGCAGGTATTCACGCAACACTCGCAGCAAAAATTGTTCAAACAGCTTCAAAATATGCAGTCGATATCGAACTACATTACCACAATAAGGTTGTTGACTTAAAGTCAATTTTGGCTTTAATGTCTTTGGCAGTCCCTTATGGTGAAAATGTACGTATCGTTGCAAAAGGTAACCAAGCAGAGGCGGCAGTAAAAAGTATTGCGTCGATACTAGGTTAAATTATGATGAATAGAAAACCACTCATTGCTGGTAACTGGAAAATGTATAAGACGAAAGATGATGCTATAGCATTTATTTATGCTGTCAATCTTTCTGTACCGGATCAAGAATTTGTTGACACTGTCATTTGTGCACCAGCCATCTTTTTAAGAGATTTGGTAAAAAGAGAAGGCGAAAATTTACGTATAGGTGCCCAAAACATGCACTATTTAGATGAAGGTGCTTATACAGGCGAAATTTCAGCGCCAATGCTAAAATCATATGGTGTTGAGTATGTTGTCGTTGGACACAGCGAACGACGTGCTTATTATCATGAAACTGATGAAGATGTGAATCAAAAATTAATTGCTGCTGTAACAAACAATATCACACCCATCGTTTGTGTTGGGGAATCTTTAGACATTAGAGAAAAAGGCACAACCAATAAGGTTGTCGCCAAACAAATCATTAAGGCATACCAAAATGTCACCAACGAGATGGCCATTAAAACAGTCATTGCGTATGAGCCTATTTGGGCAATTGGTACTGGTAAAACTGCAACCAAGGAACAAGCCAACGAAACAATTATGGCCATTAGAGATGTTTTAAAAGACCTCTATGGTGCTTATGTTTCTGATCAAGTACGTATTTTATACGGTGGCTCAGTTAAACCACAAAATATCGATGAGTTATTATCGATGTCTGATATTGATGGGGCACTGATTGGTGGTGCATCACTGGATGCACAATCATTTTTAACACTTGCAAATGCCGCTTTAAGGAAAACAAGTTAACATCAGGCAACCTCTATGAGGTTGTTTTCAGATAGACAAGCAAAGGAAGACAAGAGATATGTATCAGAAATTCAAGAGAAATCAGTTGATCTTAATTTATGTGAATATCGTCTTTACATCTATATTTGGGGGTATTCTCATTTATTTTATTGTCGCGCGCCCGAATATTTTATTCTATCTGATTTATCCCTATTTAGTATTTGAAACAGTTTGGCTTATTTCTTGGTATCACATACGTCATATCAAGCCCAAACAATGGCTGTTTAGACGGGTTCAAGTCATTCAAACAGAGATATCAAATCCTTTGCCAGATAAATTTGAAATTGGTGTTTCACGCATGAATTTTTTAGGGGACATCTATATCTTAGATGGTGTTAAGATCCATCAAAAACTCGTGCGAGCCAAAGATACAACACATGTTTTCTTGTTTCCGCAACTTGAAAAACTGCATAGTAAAAATGAATATAAAATTGTCGCGATTTATTTAGAATGGGTGATTGTTAAAGATTTGAGTCGCAAATCCTTTTTAACCCATTTAACCAATATCGAGTTTATGACATAACATAAAATAAAAAAAATGACTTTCACAAACGTGAAAGTCATTTTAATTATCTGTTGTAATATTCAACGATTAATTGTTCATTAATTTCTTGTAAGAACTCATTGCGTTCTGGATAACGAACAAATGTACCAACGCCAGTCTCATTGTTGTATGAGACAAAGTCAACACTTGCAAATTGAGCTTCTAGAGCATCAGAAACAATACTTAATGCTTTTGAACGTTCTCTAAATGAAACGGTTTGACCTGGTTGTAGACGATATGATGGAATATCTACTTTTTTACCATCAACAAGTAAGTGTCCGTGGTTCACCAATTGTCTTGCTTGTGCTCTTGTACGAGCCAATCCTAAGCGATAGACAACATTATCTAAGCGTGATTCAAGTAAACGTAAGAAGTTTTCACCTTGTTTACCTTTCATCTTATGCGCTTCGTTAAAGGTTTTTCTGAATTGTTTTTCAGAAACACCATAAGTGAATCTCACTTTTTGTTTTTCTTGTAACTGAAGTGCATAATCACTTAATTTTGAACGACGTTGACCGTGTTGACCTGGTGGGTAAGGACGTTTTTTTAATTCTTTTCCTGTTTCAGAAACTGAATAACCTAAACGACGTGATATTTTCCATGTTGGTCCTGTATAACGTGACATAATTTTTACCTCCTTTATAGTATGGTGGCAAAAACTGCATGCTATGAATCTAAAAGGTATCCCGATATTCTTTTCACCTTAAAGCAGAAAGGTTACTAAGGGCTCCATAAGGTAGGGATCGAATCTTTTAGGCATAGTTGCCTGCTTTTTACCGACTGTGTTATTTTACCCTAAGATATATCAATTGTCAATCAATTTTGCTAGGATTTCCACAAATTGTTCTAAAAACTCAGCAAGTGGTGCATCAAAGCGATGATATATCGGACTATCGATATCTAAAACACCGAAAAGGGTTCCTTTTTTAAGTAAAGGAAGCACAATTTCCGAACGGCTGTTTGCATCACAAGCGATATGGTTATCATGCGATAACACATCGTCAACAATTTTTGTTTTAAGTGTTTGTGCGACTTCACCACAAACACCATGACCTAATTGAATGGTATGACAAGCAACCAACCCTTGAAATGGGCCTACAGTTAGTTTTTCTCCATCAAATAGATAAAACCCTGCCCAATTCAGATCAGGGATGGATTGGTAAATAAATGCTGAAGCATTCGCAAGAAGCGCTTGTTGATTCGGTTGATCTTCTAATATTGATTGTGCTTGTAATAAAAGTTCTTTAAAATCCATGATATCACCACCGCACATATTATAACATATGTGTTAAAATAGTATATGGTGATATGATGAAGAAAAAAATATTAATCCGCTTTGGTGATTTGATGCTGAAGGGTAAAAATATCAAAACATTTATAAATAAAATAACCAAACATATCGAAAATAAAATAGCACATTTGGATACCGAGCTGATTAAGAATCACGATCGTCTATATCTTTTATACAAGGTTGAAGATGAGGATCTAGTGATTAAGCTTTTAAAGAAAATTGCCGGGATTGCCTCTTTTAGTGTTGTATATGAGGCCACACTAGAGATTGATAATATTGTTGATGTTGCAGTCTCTTTAATTCAAGATCAAATGCCTGAAAATAGACCACAAACATTTAAGATTGAAACAAAAAGAGCCAATAAAAATTTCCCGATGACCTCGCAAGAAGCAACCATTCATTTGGCAGCGCTTATCTTAAAAAAGGCCAATCGTCCTTTATCGGTTGATGTACATCATCCAGAAGATATTCTAACCATTGAAATTCGCAATGAAGCAACATACATTTACTTAAAGAAAATCAAAGGTATGGGTGGATATCCTGCCTCTTCAGGTGATGGCGGTATGGTGATGATCAGTGGTGGCATTGATAGTCCGGTTGCTGCTTATTTGGCCATAAAGCAAGGGATTAATGTGCAGCTCATTCACTTTGAGTCTACACCCTTAACACCACTTGAATCAACGCAAAAAGTCATTGATTTGGCCAAGGTGTTGAGCACATATATGCCTCATAATAACATCACATTACACTTAGTGCCATTTCTAGATATTCACCAAGCGATTTTAGCGCATGTACCGTCAGCTTATGCTGTGACCATTATGCGCCGCATGATGTATCAAATTGCTGAAAAACACGCGATAAGAAATCATTGTCACGCTTTAATTAACGGTGAATCTGTTGGTCAAGTTGCCAGTCAAACACTTCAAAGCTTAAGAGCAGTTGAAGTGGTTACAAAACTCCCGGTCTTAAGACCGGTTGTTACAACCAACAAAGATGAGATTGTCAACATTGCTAAAATGATTGAAACATTTGATATTTCGATCAGACCATTTGAGGATTGCTGCAGCATATATGTGCCAGAGCATCCAGCAACAAAGCCAAGAGACTATATTGCAGAGCGGTATGAGCAATTATTTCCTGCCGCACAACTCATTGAAGAAACCATGAAGCATATCATCACAGAAACGATCTCATCAACATCAGATCTTATTTTAGCAAATTACGCGTTTGAAGTAAAAGAAGCACTTGATTTATACCACAAAGAAAAGGGTCATATGCATGATTGAATCTAAACAAAACAATCAATTTAAACGATGGTTAAAATTAAAGAATAAAAAATATCGTGATCAATATGGTCAGTTTTTGGTCTATGGGCCGCATCTGATTGAGGTGGCTAGAAAATATGATGCCATTGTTGAAGAAATCACGGTTTTAGAAGATGGACCAGGCATCGTTATTTCACAAGCGTTGATGAATGCGTTGCAACAAACACAAACCAGTTATGATGTGATGGCCGTTTGTAAAAAAACAAATCCTAAGATTACCTCAAATCATATTCTAATGCTTGATGATGTTCAGGACCCTGATAATGTTGGCGCACTGATTCGTAGTGCTGCAGCGTTTGGGTTTCATCACGTCATTTTAAGTCATCAATCAGCCGATGTTTATAATGAAAAAGTCATTCGAGCATCGCAAGGTGCGATTTTTGATGTATATATTGAAAGAAAACCTTTAAATGAAGCCATTGATACCCTTAAAAGTCTAGGGTATAAACTCATTTGTGCAGATGCTAGAGGGACACATGAAGTCACAACATATGATAAAATGATGTTGGTTATGGGTAACGAAGGCCACGGTATATCTGAGCTCATTCGCATGAGAGCCGATACGCTTATTGCGCTACCAACACAAAAAGTTGAAAGTTTAAATGTTGGTGTGGCTGGCGGTATTTTAATGTATCTTTGGAGGCAACTATGAAACCACTACTTACAGGATTTTTTGATCATGATCAAATAACAATACAAGATCAACTAGACAACGCAAGACTTCACAACATATCTGAAGTCTCTTTACGCATGGTTAATGGTTTTAAGTTGGGTGAAATCGATGGGAAAACCTACCAAGACATCCTTAACACTGTTAAAAAATCAAAACAAAAAGTTGTTTGTCTTGATCCAAACCTAGACCCCTATGATTTATATCAAGAAAAACGTCATAAAGAAGCCATCGAGACATATAAAGAGATAATGATTTTAGCCAATAAGATTAAAACACCATATATTGCACTTAGATTACCTAAATTTCAAAATGTCATCGAAGAAATCGAAGTCATTAATCCTTACATCGAAGACTATATCCACTTAGCTCAACAATATCATAAGAAGTATATTCTCATACCGAGCAGTGAACATAAAGCAAACACTTATGCGTACATCTTAAAAAAATTTAAGACCAATATCTTAAATATGAGTTTCGATCCTGTATATTTTTACTTAAACGGCGAATCGACAACCACATCGTATCGATTATTAAAAAAACACATCACATTTATTAGAGCCAACGATTGTGATATTAAAGGCACACCAAAGTTGTTAGGACACGGCAAAACAGATTTTTTAAAAATTGCTAAGCGACTGATTCGTGATAAATATCAAGGGTATATCTTTGTTGATAACCGGTTAGATGAATTGATACACAGACCAGAACCAGAAGTTAAAAAATCGATCTTTAAAAAGATTTTTACTAAGTCACAGAAAAAACAACTGAATTTATATGAAGATTTAAAGATGCAACTCAAGTGGCAAGACCCACAAAAAAATGTCACCTATGATGACATTTTAGATAATCAAATTAAATTACTCAACTATATTTTTAGGGTGTAGTCTCGGGCGCGACAACTTCAAATTCAAAGGCTGGTTTTGCATGCGGGAGTTCTAAAAATAATTTAGAGGTGAACATCACACCATTGATATGATCAAACTCATGTTGAAAAACAATGCCAGCATAGCCCTCTAAACGCATTTTAATTGGTTCTAGTTGATCGGTCTTGTGATGATAGGATAACGCCTCAAACTCAACAAATTCATATCTTGGTGTTAATCCTTCGGTTTCACGATCAACACTTAAGCAGCCTTCACCACCAGGTAAATATATCAACTGTGAACTTTTGTTGGTAACAACAGGATTAACAAGTGCCATGGAATGTAATGTGCCATCTAAATCTGTCATATGAAGCGCGAACATCCGCTTAGATATGTTGATTTGTGGCGCAGCAATGCCAACGGCTGGTCTTAATTTATACGTTTCAGCAAGGGTTTCATCTTGTGAATTTTTCACAAATTCTATTAAATCAGTTAACGTTTTTTTATCAGCATCTGATAATGGCAAGCGCACTTCTTTGGCAACTTTTGTTAACGTTGGATGACCTTCGCGAATGATATCTTTCATTAAAATCATAACTATACACCTCACCACTTATTATATCACAAGGAGTTTATATGCGCATTGATAAAATGTTAAGTCAATTAAATTACGGCAGCCGTCAAGAGATTAAAAAAATGGCCAAAAAGGGGTTCATTTTTTGTAATCAAAAAAGGGTTGACGATGTCTCTATGCATATTGACCCTGAACGTGACGAAATCATGGTTAATCAAGAGGTTGTCTTTTATAAAAATACATTTTTACTAAAAATTTATAAACCTGTTGGATATGAATGTTCTCATAAACAAGTGCTCTATCCATCAGTCATTGATTTGATTAAAGAACCATATCAACGCTTTGACTTAAACATAGCAGGACGCCTAGATGTGGATGCCGAAGGTTTGGTATTAATTACAAATGATGGCGCGCTTCAACACCAAATCACGCATCCCAAAAAACACTTGGTCAAACATTATGAGGTTACACTAGACCGCCCTTTTAAACATGAAGAAGCATTACTGGCTGGTGTTTCTATTAAAGATGGCCACAACCAACCCTATATCGCCAAAGCCTTGTCTGTTAAAACAGAAGATACTTATGTTAAAATAACAATTGATGAAGGCAAATTTCATCAGGTCAAACGCATGTTTGAGGCCGTTGGTTACAAAGTCACACATTTAAAAAGAACACAGATAGGAAACATCACACTAGAGGACTTAAAGCCAGGTGCGTATCAAATGGTTTTATTGGAGGATTTAAAATGACAGAACTTATCATCAAGGCACATGATGTCTTAGAAGAATTTAAATCAGATCCAGATTATCAAAAACTTAAAGAAATGAAAAAAAAGGTTGAAACACACTACAAAAATGATATCGTAGCATTCAATGAAGCCAAAGCCAAATTCGATCAGGTATTAAGTGAAGGTGGCACACATCATCCTGACTATAAATCAACAATTAAAGCGCTAAGTGAAGCGAAAAGCACACTTTATAGTCATCAAGATCTTAAGGATTATGTGTCCATAGAAAAAACATTTGAGACCAAATTAAATACATTTATAAGTACGCTCAGTAAACACATATCAGATCACATTCAAACACCCAATGAATTGGGATTATTCAAAAAAGAAGGAGGTGGATGTCATGTACACTAAACGCATGGCATATGTCATTTTTTATCAAGGAAAACATGTGATAGAAAAGCTTAAATCATTACCCGTAGATGTCAGTTATGTTTCAAAAAAACAACATTACGCGATTGTTTATGGCGATGATCACATTGAAAAAACACTTAAAAATCAATTAAAAAATGTCAAAGGATTCAAGCACATCGGTCCTTCTCAAACCTTCGATGAAAACCTCAACTTTTAACTGTTAAGCAAAAAGACTTGACATCTAAAAATAATGGTTTATAATAGTAGAGGATAACATAAAGAAAGCGAGTGAAAATTATGGCTGTAAAATTACGTTTACAACGTTATGGTTCAAACAAAAAACCGTTTTATCGTGTTGTAGCTGCTGACTCAAGCAAACCAAGAGATGGAAAATTCTTAGAAATTATTGGCACATATGATCCTTTGATTGGTCAAGTGAAAGTTGATGCCGATAAAGCACAAAAATGGATCGATAACGGCGCATTACCAACAGACACAGTAAGAAGTTTATTTAAAAAGTACAACGTTTTAAATAAATAAGAAAGGGGTAATCATAGTATGGCTGTCGATTTTGAAAAACTTATAACAAACATGATCATGCCATTGGTTGTGAACCCTGATGATGTCATGGTTAAAATACTATCAAATGATGAAGAAACCATCATCATACAACTTTTAGTAAACGAAGCAGATTTGGGACGCGTGATTGGCAAAGGCGGAAGAATCGCAAACGCAATGCGTACCATTGTCTATGCTGGTGCCTCTAAAGAAGGCAAACGTGTTCAAATAGATATAGATTCGTTTTAAAGGATATCAAACATGGTTCAAATCGGAAAAATTACAAGTACACACGGCATAAAAGGCGAGGTTAAAATCTATTCGATGAGTGATTTTAACCGCTTTTTCGTTGGTGGAAAACTCTATGTTTTGTTAAATAAAGAGAAAATTGAATTAACCATTAAACGCGCAAGACCACAAAAAAATCAGTGGATTGTGCTTTTTGATTCATATGATAATATTAATGATGTTTTAAAATTTAAGGATTTAGATATCTATAGTGACGATGTTAAAGTAGATGAATTAGAAGATGATGATTATCATTATCAGTCATTAATTGATAAAAAAGTCTATACCGATCAAAACATCTATGTTGGTTTTGTCTCCTCGATGATTAAGGTGCCTCAGGGACATCTGATGGAAGTAGAAAAAACAAACCAAGAACGCATCATGATTCCTTTTGTGAAAGCATTTATTGGTGATATTTCGGAAGATAAAATCATTATTTTTCCAATAGAGGGCTTACTATGAGAATTGATATTTTAACCATTTTCCCTGAGTTTTTTGATATCTTTATTGAAACATCAATGATTAAAAAAGCAATTATGCAATCACTAGTTGATATTAGAATTATTAATTTAAGAGACTATAGTCAACTCAAACATCAAAAGGTAGATGACACACCTTATGGTGGCGGTGCAGGCATGCTTTTAGCCTTTCCACCACTTTATGAGGCTATTTGTGATTTAAAAACTGATGACACATTCGTTATTTTACTATCACCTCAAGGCAAGGTATTCGAACAAAAAACTGCTATTGATTTATCTGAAAAAAAGCATATTATTTTAATTTGTGGCCACTACGAAGGTATTGATGCACGTATCTTAGAATATGTTGATTTGGAGCTATCTATTGGCAACTATGTTTTAACTGGTGGTGAAATTCCAGCCATGATCGTGACTGACGCAATCACTAGACTCATTCCTGGTGTCTTGCATGAAGACTCAAGTCAGACGGATTCACTGCAAAAAGGATTACTTAAATACCCACAATATACCAAGCCAGAACACTACAAAGACCATAGCGTTCCTGAGATTCTATTATCAGGACATCATGGCAATATAGAGGCGTGGCGTACCTTTGAAAGTTTAAAGCAGACCTATTTAAAACGTCCTGATTTACTTGAGGGACTCAAACTTACTGAAACACAGCAAAAAATGCTTAAAAAAATCATGGATGAAAACGTTATATAGAGCAAGTATAACTTGCTTTTTTTTATATTTTGATGTAAAATATGCTATACAAAAATGTAAACTATTTGTAAAATAGTTTGATTGAAGGGATCATTATGATTAAGTGGCTTAAGAAAACATCATCTAAGAATTTAATACTTGAAATCTTTTTCCTATCATTTGTCGTGATTGCTTTTGATATTATTTTTGTTATGCGCTTTGAGTTTAATATCGCATTTACTTACTGGATTATTGCACTGCTTAATGTGGCTTTTTTCGTGGGACTACTTGCTTTGATTAGGTCAAACAAAAAACGCTTTAGAGCACATATGATTTATTTATTCAGTATGTTTGTGTTGTTTGTTTCAAACAGCACGCTTTATTATTTTAAAAGCGATATTTCATCTGTTGCTACCTTAACTGAGATGTTTAAATCATCCATGAAAATCGGATTAAAATACAACCCATTTACAGCATATGATCTTCTACCGTGGATAGGTATCGTTATATTTGTCGGTCTTAGCGTTTATCTTTTAAGAAAAATTGTGTTTTGGTATGATGATCAACAACTCAAAAAACCGTCACATATACGTTCGTTTGTTCTGATTGCTGCATTGGTCATTTTTGTGTCACCTCAACTGATTAAAGATAAAGATGTCGCAACATTTGATACACCACAAGATAAGACATTGTTTATTCAAACCTTTGGATCTGTGACATTTTATGCCAGAGATATTGTTGTTTATGCAACGACAATCGTTGAGCCGCTTTTTAGAAGTGAACAATTTACAGAATATCTGGATTCAATTTTAGAACCAACCCCAACAGAGCCTTCACCAATGTATGGCCAACTTGAAAATCAAAATATTATTATGATTATGTGTGAAACATGTGAATCATACGCGTTTGACCCAGTATTAACACCAAACTACTATCGTTTATATAACGAATCGTTGGTGTATGAAAATGCATTTTCTGCTGCAAAGCGTAATTATACTTACGATGCTGAATTTAAAGCGTTGACATCAATGATGTATTCTGGACTTGATAATTATATGTACACCTTTGATAGTAATACCTATCATAATGCACTCCCTTATGTGTTAACTCAAGAAGGGTATTCAGCGAACTCTTTCCACAATTATTATGAAACATTCTTTAACAGAAACATCATTCATCCAAGTCTCGGGTTTGAAAACTTTTATGGACTTGAGTCATTGGTTATTGAACCAACAGATTTCTGGCCATTAGACTCTTGGATGTTTGATCAAATGCGCGATGTGATTGTACCAGTTCAAGAAAACCCATTCTTTAGTTTTATCATTACAGTAACCCCACACGGTCCACACGATCACGAAAGACAAGAGTTACTCCCATATTACGAAAGAATTGAAGCAGATGGCCGTTTTAGTGAGCATGAGCAAGCATTTATAACCTTAATGGCAGCACAAATGGACTTTGATGATGGTCTTGGCATCTTGCTTGATGATTTGGAACTTAAAGGGCTTATGGATGAAACCATTATTGTCTTTTTCTCAGACCATAAAAATTATTCAACTCATGAAATCACTGATTTATATGAAGAGAACAGTGATATTCCCTATGAAGTTGAAAAAGTACCTTTTATGATTTATCATGATGCATTTGATCATGCAATCATTGATACCTATACATCACATTATGATGTGACACCAACATTATTTGATTTGCTTGGTATCACAGTGGATCGCTCATACTATTACGGACAAAGTTTATTTTTAGAAACACGTGAAAACTTACCGATTATTTTAACCCACTCAAGGTGGATCTTACCAGAGTATCGTGTGATGGATAACGAGGTCGTTTTAGGCGAAGTCGACGAAGAAGCATTCATTGATATGCAAGCCTATATTTATGAGCAATTCATTAAATATGAATCAATGTTTAAGGCCGATTACTTTTTAGATCGAGATGTTAGAATTTATATTGAATAAACCTCTTGAAAGTTATTGATATCTTTGATATAATTAAAAAGCCGTATTAAAGCACAATGGTCCGCTGGTTTTGACTAAGAACATTGGAAGAAAGAGAGATGAGACTAAATGGCAAGATTAAAAGGCCAAGATTTGATTGCTGAAATCACAAAAGCACAACTTAAAGAAGTGCCAACATTTAGCTCTGGTGACACCGTAAAGGTTTACGTCAAAATTAAAGAAGGCGCACGTGAACGTATTCAAATGTTCGAAGGACTTGTTATTAAAAGACAAGGCGGCGGCATTTCAGAAACATTCACTGTTCGTAAAGTATCTTACGGTATTGGTGTTGAGCGGACATTCCCGCTACACTCACCTTCAATTGAAAAAATTGAAGTATCACGCAGAGGTAAAGTTAGACGTGCTAAATTGTATTACATTAGAGCATTGTCAGCGAAAGCATCAAGAATTAAAGAAAAACGATAAGTTTTTTAAGAGGCCTAGCCTCTTTTTTTTATATCAAATGTAAGCAAATGTAAATAGTTTCATAAAACATTTGAAAGCCTTTACAGCATATGATATAATATATCTGTTATAAAAGAGGTGATTAGACATGAGTAATGCAACAATATATGATGTTGCCGGTGCTGCAGGTGTTTCCTTAGCAACCGTCTCAAGAGTCTTGAATAATCCTGAAAAAGTGAAGGAAGAAACAAGACAACGTGTTTTAAAAGTTATTAAAGAATTGGGATATCGACCAAACGTTATTGCGCGTGGTCTAGCCAGCAGAAAAACAACCACCGTTGGGGTGTTGTTATCTGATATCACAAGAGCATCTGTTTCAGAAATGCTTGGTGGTATTATGGATATCGCACAAAATTATCATTATTCAATCAAACTTTTTTCAGTGCGCGAAGACATTGATGTCTATGAGTCGCTGCAAAATATTATGGCCGAACAAGTTGATGGTGTTTTATACCTAAATGATGAGTTATCAGAAAAAAGTGTTGAAGATGTGAAAAAAACCTTCAATGCCAATGGTGTACCTTTCGTTTTTTGTAATGTAACAACCGATGATCCAGAAGTACCGATTGTTGCGATTGATTATGAAAAAGCAGGGTATGAAATTACCAAGTTAATGATTGATGATCAAAGAGAAAACATTTATTTATTATCAACGGCTAGACGGTATTCAGTCAATGAGAAAAAAGAAACTGGATATGCCAAAGCAATGACAGAAGCGAACTTAGAACCAAGAATTTTTAGAACAAGCGGCGATACAAGTATCAACCGTCCGCACTTTTCAGCATTTTTTAGCGATAAACCAGTTGATGCTGCGATTGGTGTTAGAGACTCAATTGCTGTTTCATTTATGAATACTGCACGTGATGTTGGTAGAGCTGTCCCTTCAGATATTGCGATTGCCGGTTTCCAAAATACCAAATATGCAACCTTAGCACGTCCGACACTGACATCTATTGATGTGCCAGTTTATGATATTGGTGCTGTTGCGATGCGCTTACTCACCAAATTGATGAATCATCAAGATGTTGACAATATTCGTATTATTTTGCCACATTATATTATTAAGCGTCAATCAACCAACTAAATCCATCGATGATATAAGCATTCTAAAATCATATAAACCTAATATAGAGATTTCATGAGGGTGTAACATGAAAAGAACATATGATTTGACCTACACTTATAAAAGATGAACCAAGAAATTAAGGGCTAGAATATTCTAGAACTAAGGTGGTACCGCGAAAACAATTTCGTCCTTAGATGTTTTTTAAGGACGATTTTTATTTAAATAAAAGTAAAAGGGATGATAACGATGACATTATATGAAGATTTATTATGGCGCGGCTTATTAAAAGACGTCAGTAACGATGCACAAGCAAAAAAACTGCTTGATGAAGAAAAATCAAGATTTTACTGTGGATTTGACCCAACAGGGGCGTCATTAACCGTTGGACATTTGGTCCAAATCATTAGAAGTATGCTTTTACAAACCTATGGACACACGCCTATTATTTTAATTGGTGGCGCGACTGGACTGATTGGTGATCCAAGACAAACCAGTGAAAGAAAGTTATTAACGTTAGAAGAATCGTTAATTAATGCAGAAAAAATCAAGACACAAATTTCACGATTTTTAGATCCAAAAAAGACGATATATGTCAATAATTATGATTGGATTAAAAACATTGATATGATTTCTTTTTTAAGAGATTATGGTAAGTTCTTTAACATCAATTATATGCTGGCTAAAGATACTGTACAAAGACGTCTTGACATTGGTATTTCATATACAGAGTTTTCTTATATGATCATTCAGGCCATTGACTTTTTATATCTCTATGAAACGATGGATTGCAAAATTCAATTTGGTGGTAGTGACCAATGGGGGAATATCACGTCAGGTTTAGAGCTGATTCGTAAAAAAGTTGGCGATCAACATGAAGCCCTTGGACTTAGTTCGCCTTTGTTGTTAAAATCAGATGGGTCTAAATTCGGCAAAAGTGAATCAGGTGCATTATGGTTGGATCAAGAGTTAACAACACCTTATGAAATTTATCAGTATTTTTTAAATGTCTCAGATGATGATGTGCTAAATTATTTAAAGACGCTCACATTATTAGATAGAAAAGATATTGAATCTATCATGAGTCAACACGAGGAACAAAAAGAATTACGCATTGCTCAAAAAGCGTTGGCTTCATCTGTGTGTGAATTAATCCACGGGAAAAAAGCGCTTGATGAAGCACTTAAGGTCAGTGAAGCCATATTTACTGGTTCGTTTGAAGCCCTTAATGTTGATGCATTTAAGATGTTAGAAAAAATTTTAGAATCGATCCATGTTGATCCTGATACCACAGTTGTAGATGCACTCGTTCAAAGTGGTCTTGCGTCATCTAAACGTGAAGCACGAACATTTATTTCTAGTCACGCTGTTGGTATTAACGATCAAAAAATAGAGGATGACCAAGCAAAACTAGAAACAATTAAGCCATATTATGATACATATATGGTATTAAGACGTGGTAAGAAAAAAGTAGCTATGCTCATCTTACCCAAAAAGGACTAGTTATGGACATTCTACTGTATAATCCATTATCACGTAATGGTAAAAATCCTAAGTTTATCAAAAAGGTTTCTAAAAAAATCAATAAATCAGGCGATGTGCTTTTACAAAACATTCTTGATATCGATGATGTTGATTTATACATCAAAGGTTTAAAGGATGATGATCGTGTGATTATTATTGGTGGTGATGGCACATTAAACCGCATTGTCAATCGTATTTATGATAAGACATTTAAACAAGAGATTTATATGTATCGTGGTGGTACGGGCAATGATTTTATCCGCTCGTTAAAGACCAAAAAACATATGGTACCTTTAAAGAGCTATATTAAAGACTTACCAGTCGCGATTTATAATGATAAAGAAATTCGTTTTTTAAACGGTGCTGGTATTGGTGTTGATGGTTATGTCGGCCATCTTATCAATCAATCGGATAAAAAGAAGAACCAATTGAATTATTTCAAGCATGCCCTTAAGGCTTTTGGTGTGTTTAAGCCAATGGAGGCAACACTCACTTTGGATGGAAAAACCATTCATGAAAAACGCGTTTGGTTGGTTAGTGTGATGCACGGCGCTTACTATGGTGGTGGGATGAAAGTCGCACCTATGGCAAAAAGAAATGAAAAAGCATTACATGTTGTGATGCTAAAAGATATTCCTAAATGGTTACTGATCATGATTTTTCCAACCATCTATTTGGGATGGCATCCGATCTTTAAACGTTATGTCAGTTTTTATAAGGTTGATCATGTCGCATTATCTTTTAAAGAGGATGCACATATGCAAATTGATGGTGAGCACGACTTTCCAGTGCGCGAAATGATTTGCCACACATAAAAAAATGCTAAGTCTAGGACTTAGCTTTTTCTTTATAAAGATTTAAATCATTCAAATGTACAATATAAAGATGTTGGTCTAAATCCTTAATCAGCGCATAATCATAAGGCTTAGAGAGTGCTTTTAAATGATATTTATTGGTGGGGTGTATCACTTTAAGTGTATCATTTAGTACCACATCGTTATGTTGAAGTGTTTTTATAAATGCTTTAGGAAAGAGGTGGTGATTATAGCGATAGTATAGATCTTTATGATATGCTTTTTTAACTATTTTAAGGGGCATCTGTGATGGCAAATCACTTTGTTTAAAATTGATAGAGACTTTAACAACCAAGTGGATATAAAAAGACGTGATGTTATGCAGATAGTAAAACAAATAGGCTGTCATCATCAAAGAAACAACCACATATAGCGGTATGATAAAGGCGATATAGCTAGGTGATGTCATCATCCCTAAAACCAAAAAAAGATGCGGAAAGATCATCACAAGCGCGTATATGACAAAAGCGGTTACCCGCTTTTTTTTAAGGTCATGATAAAGCATGTTAGCGTCCAAGACCCATACGTTTCATCACTTTTTTCATTTTCCGATCAGCAATAAGGCGTGCACGTGTTGCACCTTGGGTTAACACATCATCAAGTTCACTCGATTGGATCAATGCAAGGTAACGCTCTTGAATAGGTTTAAGTGTTTCTATCACAATATCACCGACAGCACCTTTAAAGTTTTGATAATTCTCATCTTTAAAATAGCTTTCGGCCTCTTTAATCGTGATGTTTTTTAAAGCAGCATAAATGGTTAAAAGATTGCTGATACCAGGCTTGTTTTTAGCGTCATAGTAAATTTTTCCTTCTGAATCGGTGACAGCACTTTTAATTTTATTTCTCACCTGATTTAAATCATCTAGTAATAACACATACGCTTTAGGGTTGGGATCACTTTTTTCCATTTTTTTGGTAGGGTCAGTGAGTGATTTAATGCGTGCACCAGTCTTGGTGTAATACCCTTCAGGCACAATAAATGTTTCACCATATTGATGATTAAAGCGTTGTGCTAGGTTTCTGGTTAACTCTAGATGTTGTTTTTGGTCATCCCCAATGGGCACAATATTGGCGTCATATAACAAAATATCTGCAGCCATTAAAGCAGGATAAGTTAAAAGAGAGGTTTTAACACCATCTGTCTGTTTGACTTTTTTATCTTTATATTGTGTCATGCGTTCCATTTCACCAATATAAGCAGTGGATTCCATAATATAGCCTAAAAGGGCATGCTCATAGACCTCAGATTGAATGAATAAATTCACCTTTTTTGGATCTAGTCCACACGCCATATATAGCGCAGCAATATCTTTAATATGTTTTTTTAACTCTGATTTGACTTGGGGTGTTGTAATGGCGTGCAAATCAGCAATAAAAATAAACAATTCAGTATCACTTAATTCATCTTGTAGCTTTACAAATTGTTTGATTGCGCCAATATAATTGCCTAAAGTCAATTGACCAGTAGGTTTAATACCTGATACAAGTCGTTGCATAATCAATACCTCCTTATAAAATAAAAACGTCCTTAGCATAACTCTAAGGACGTAAATGTTACGCGGTACCACCTTAGTTCTAGAATAATCTAGCCCTTTAAAATGATTCGTTAAGGCCGAATATACCGTTTGCTCAAAGGTCCCATTCGTATCACGTTGCATTGTTGGTTTCCATCAGCCCAACTTTCTTTAAATGCAAACACAAGATACTACTTTTCCTTATCATTGCTTAGTGCTATTATAGCGTAAAATGAATAAAAAGTCTATGATTATTCTAAAACTTCTTCAAGTTGATCGATTAATTCATTAAAGCGCTTAATGACCGCCATAAAGGTTTCTTTATTAGTTAAATCCGCACCAGCAAGTGCAGCTTGTTCAACTGGGTATTTCGATCCACCTGATTTTAAGAGGCCTTTGTAGTTTTCCATTGATAGTGGTTTTTTAGTTCTTACATTGTCATAAATCTTTAATGAAGCACTATAAGATGTGGCATATTGATAGACATAAAAAGGCGTATGATATAAATGAGGAATATATGCCCAGACATAGGCTTTACCATTTTCAGAAGCAATATCAATATCATAATAGTGTTTATATAAGTCAATCATAATATTGGAGAGTGCTTGATCGGTAATAGGTAATCCTTTTTCAACAAGTTCATTGGCTTTAAGTTCATAAGTAGCAAACAGTGTTTGACGGTAGAAGGTTGCCATAATGCCATCAATGGCTGACTCTAGCAAAACAATTTTTTGTTCTCTAGTGGTTGCTTTTTTAAGTAAATAATCTAAAAGATTGTGCTCGTTAAAGGTTGATGCAATCTCAGCAACAAAAATTGTGTAGTTTGATGAAGCCATCGGTTGTGCTTCATTTGAAAAAAGTGTATGGGCACTATGACCAGCTTCATGTGCTAAGGTGAAAACTGAATCTAGTGTATCATCATGGTTTAATAAAATATAGGGGTGAAAGCCATAAAAACCAGAAGAATAGGCGCCCGTACGTTTACCTTCTTGTGGGTATGCATCAACAAATCCGTCACCAATAGCATCGACTTGATGATCAATAAACTCTTGATCAAAAGCACTTAATGATTCAACGAATAATTTTTTTGCTTCACTATAACTATAGTTGGTATCGTCTTCAGCAAGTTTTAAGAAACGATCATACGTATGATATGTTTCTAAGTTTAAATGCTTTTTACGTAAGGCAATATAGCGTTTAATGGGTTCGGTGTTTTCATAAGCCACATCGACCAAGTTATGATAAACAGTTGTTGGAATATTGTTTTTAAATAGCGCTGCATCTAATGATGAGGTATAGTTTCTAGATAAAGCATTGGCTCTTTGTTGCTGAAGCACCAAATTATAAATGCTTGCAAAGGCTGTTTTATGATCTTTAAAGCGTTTGAAGGCTGCTTCAAAAACAAGTCTGCGATCGTCTGGTGATGTTAGTTTTGGTAGAAGTGATCTAAAATTTGAGAGTGTAATTTTATGTTTTTTGCCGTCAGATAAGGTGATCTCTTCATCAACAGCATCAACGATAGCTAACGCTTGATAAAGCGATGTTGGTATTGAACGTGTTGGTTGAAAGTTTGATAAAAGTTTTTCTTGATCACCATCAAGCACATGTTTTTGTTGATGGAATAACTTTTCAAATTGGAAACGATAGGTATTTAAAAAGTCGCTTTGATCACAAAAAGACATTATTTTTTCTTGACCGATTTGAATCAGTTCAGGGGAAACAAATGATGTTTTTTGACTCAACTTAGCCAGTAGTAATTGCATCTGTTGATTTTTGGCTGATTTTTCTTGATCTTTTAAGTTTAAGTCGCTATTTAAGTGAATATAAGCATACAATCGATAGAGCAAATGCGTGACTTTTTCTTCTGTTTGATAAAAGGATAAAAAGGCATCATAATCATGTAGTTTTCCTTTATAAGAGGATAAAATCTCGATTTGTGGTTCTAATGTTTCTAAATCTTTTGCCCAGGCATCAAGGCTTTCATAAAAAATGGATAAGTTCCAGGTTGACATATGTAATACTTCCCTTCTTTTTTATAGTTGATTCTATTATAACGCATTTAAGAGGCATTTATAACCAGAAGTGTGACAAATATGTAAAATCATGAAAAAGTCTTTAAGCGACCTTGCAAATCGCTTGTAATCGTTATATAATCAATGCACAGGTGTAGTGACCTAGAATTTATCAAAGACACAAAAATGTGCTATAGGCTAATACCTATGCTCCCTAAAAAAGGAGGAAGACAATGATAACAATATATACAACACCAAGTTGTTCATCTTGTCGGAAAGCGAAAAAGTGGCTTGACGATCATAAGATTACTTATGAGGAAAAAAATCTGTTCAATCAACGCATTACTGAACAAGACATCGATATGATGTTAGAAAACGCCGAAAATGGATTCGAAGATATCATTTCAACCCGCTCAAAAATTTTCAAGGAAGAAAATTTAGATGTTGAAGATATGCGAATGAGTGAACTCAAATCATTTATTTTAGACAATCCAAGTGTTTTAAAACGTCCAATCATTATTGATGGTCAAAAAATGCAAGTTGGTTATAATGATGAAGAAATTAGAGTGTTTATTCCTAAACGCTTAAGAGAACTCATCATGTGCACAGAATGTCCTTATGGTGAAACATGTGACTATCAAAGTGCACTGAAACGTTATTTCGATGAAATCAAATCAGACAATCAATCCGTCGAACAATAAATCCAAATGCCCATCACTTGATGGGTTTTTTTATTGCCTGATAAAAAAAAGAACTCATGTGAGTTCTTTAAGCTTTAATGTCTTTTTCAATGGTTAAGTAGGTGTAGTACCCTAAACCGCTTGTACCGGCAAGCAAGAGTGCGCCCAGCACATAAGAAGTTCTAACTAAAGGGGCATAAAAAGAGGGAACGAATGGATCACCATTAAGAATACTAAACGTATCTAAGTGGAAACCAAATAAGACGGTGGTTGCAATCGCAGTGGCCAATAAAAATCCTTTGCTTTCAAAGACCCAACCAATCCAAATAAGAAAGAGTGGAATGATTAATTTATTAAGTGATGGAATCACTTGATTACCGTATGTTGGAAACCAAACTTGAATGCGAACAAATAGTGAGAGTATAAAGAGTGTGGATAACACAACTGCGGTTATAAAGTAGAATAAATTACGTTCTTTCATGGATACGCCCTCCGAACCTTTACTCATATTATAAATATAAATGTTTATAAAGTCAACAGTTCAAAGAAAAAAGCACACTTGTGCTATTTTCTTGAGTCTAATGCACGTTCACTTTTACGTTTCGCTAATACAAATGGAATGTGATGTTCAGCTAAGAATTGTTTGAATACAATAAGGCCTTCTTCGTAATCCTCAACTTCGTATTCGACTTCATAATCTGTAATGCCATAATACTCGCATCGGTCAAAAAATAAAGTGCCATGTGTGTGAGGTGTACTGACCCGTTCGTTTTGTAACTCAGCTTTAAATGTCACAAAGTAATCCACATCATCGAAGAAGTCTTTTGTATAAAACCCATGTTCAATCATGTCTTTGGCCTGATCTTCATTTAACAACACATGAGATTCAAATGCGCCATGTTCGGATTGGCTTTTTAAAGTGACTTTATAGAAGTTTTCACGTTTTTGTCTAATACGTAAAACAGTCTTTTGTTTGTTTAAGTCAAAGGTGTCTGTGTCAAAGTAATAATTCACTTGTTTGAAAATATTGTTTTCTAAATTGAACAGTGCCAATAACTCTTCATATTTTTCCTTGGTAATGGCTGTCTTAAACTCTATTTCAATGTTTTTATTCATAATGACCACCTTTTTATTTTGACATAATGAATTGCAAATCAATTATAACAAACTTGCTGTTTAAATGAAAGTAAAAACGTTTACATTTGGTTTCATATTTGCAAATATTTGTAATTATTCATTTAAATGGTAAAATATAGATGAATCATTCAATTCAAGGAGGAATTATAAATTATGGCTATAAAAGTAGCAATTAACGGTTTCGGCCGTATTGGTCGTTTGGCGTATCGTTTAATGTCAGATGACAAGAAATTTGACGTTGTAGGTATTAACGATTTAACCGATGCAGAGACATTAGCTTATTTACTTAAGTATGATACTGCACAAGGTAATTTCAAGAAAGACAGTGTCAGTTTTGAAGGTAACGACTTAGTCGTTGATGGCGTTAAAATCCCTGTCTTTAGCATTAAAAACCCTAAAGAATTACCATGGAAAACATTAGGTGTTGATGTTGTTTTAGAATGTACTGGTTTATTTACCAGTCAAGAAAAAGCAGGTTGGCATTTAGAAGCCGGCGCTAAAAAAGTTGTTGTGAGTGCACCTGCAACAGGCGATGACGTGAAGACCATTGTCTTTAACGTGAATGATGATGTGTTAGATGGCTCAGAAGATATCGTGAGTGGCGCATCATGTACAACCAACTGCTTGGCACCGATTGCTAAAGTATTAAATGATAACTTTGGTATCGTTAAAGGTATGATGACAACGATTCATGCGTATACTGCAGATCAATCACTTGTTGACCAACCACATAATAAAGGTATTATGTCAAGACGTGGTCGCGCAGCAGCAGCATCTATTATTCCAAGTTCAACGGGTGCAGCAAAAGCGATTAGCTTGGTTTTACCAGAACTTAAAGGTAAATTAGACGGTACTGCATTACGCGTACCTACAATTACAGGCTCAGTTGTTGACTTAACCGTTGAAATCGAAAAAGTAACGACGTTAGAAGCAATTGATGCAGCATTTAAAAAAGCTGCCAATGAAACGTTGGCGTATGTTACTGATCCTATTGTATCAAGTGACGTGATTGGCTCTCATTATGGTTCATTATATGATGCAAACACAACACAACTCATGACCGTTGATGGTAAACAATTGGTTAAAGTGATGGCGTGGTATGATAACGAAATGAGTTATACTGCACAATTAATCCGTACAGTTGGTAAATTGGCGAGTTTGATTAAATAATTTTATAAAAATAATAAAGCACTTTTCAGTCGAAAAGTGCTTTATTTATGTAGAGAAAACGGTTTTTAATGCTAAAAACAGGCAAAATGTAAGCAAAATGTAAATTTATGCAGTATTATAAAGTCATTTTCTTGACATTTTGTTGCATAGCGATTATAATTATAAAGAAATATGGGCAAATATCCCTTATTCATGAAAATGTAAAAGGCAAACTAAGAGAAATCTTAGGACGCAAAGCTAGAGGGCCTGTAAAATGGTAGCCAGTTGTCATTAACGTTAAAATTTGACGTGTTGACACTGGATTTTATTTTCTAAAAA
>JBLRWW010000012.1:0-34623 GCA_047921055.1 Acholeplasmataceae bacterium | reverse complement strand
TATTATAATATAGTTTGTTCATTTTGAGTGAAATGTTTTTGATTAGTTTAGAATTTGTATTTATTGAATGTTTTTTCACTTTGTTAAGCCTATAACCCATGATTTTGATGTAAATCACTTGCTCATTATTCACTCACTATTTATACTTAAAGATAGTGATGCGATTCACCATTTTTTTTAAGACAATCAATAGGTGTTTATTTGTTCGTGATTTTTAAACATATTGTTTCAATATGGACTTATGATAAAAAATCACCCTCATCAAATCATCTATCTCGTGATATAATTAAAAATAATGCTGATGATTAATCATCATGAATCAATAGAAAAGCGGTGACGTTATGAATCAAACAAATCCTTTAGATGTATTAACAAAAAAGAATCTACTCATTTACACAGGATCTTTAGGTATCTTGCTGATTGCAGCAACAGTTATTTTCGGCTATCATGTCTTGTTGCTGGCACTAGTCAGTTATGCCGTGGGTCTTTTTATTGAATGGCTTTTTGCGCATTTTAGAAAAAAACCATTTGATCCAAGTTGGATGGTAACGCCTTTGGTTATTACATTGTTACTACCACCAACTGCACCTTTATGGCTTGCAGGTATTGCATCAGGTTTTGGTGTGATGTTTGGAAAAGCTATTTTTGGTGGTCTTGGTAAAAATGTCTTTAATCCTGCATTGGTTGGTATTTTATTTGTTTGGATCTCTTTTCCTGTCCAAATGGCCACCACATGGCTAAACCCAATCAACGGTGATATCATTGCCTCAGCAACACCTTTAATGCAATTTAATGGTGGTGCACTCCTTTATAGTTTTGAGCAATTGCTATTTGGTAATGTGCCTGGTACTTTAGGAGAAACCTTTAGATTAGGTATTATCGTCTTAGGACTTCTACTTGTTGTCCTTAAAGTCTCAGACTGGCGTATTCCATTGGCATTTTTATCAACTGTGCTCGTCTTAACGTTTTTAGTGAGTTTAATTGCAAGCAAACCTGTTGTTGATCCTATGTACTCATTATTTGTCGGTGGTGTCTTATTTGGTGCGTTTTTTGTAGCAACCGACCCTGCCACCTCACCAAGAACAGATTATGGCAAATTTATATTTGGTATCGGTGCTGGCTTTTTAACGGTTCTGATTCGTCATTTTGCAGCTGCCCCTGAAGGTGTACTCTTTGCAATCATTTTAATGAATGCTTTGGCACCATTAATTGATAGTAGTTTATTAGAACGTGCGAAAAAAAAGAGTCAAGCCCTCGGCCAAGACACAGAGAAAGTTGAGGAAGCCCAATGAACCATCATATCAGAATGATTTTATTTGTGATTATTTTAGGTGGTATCACGTCCATTGTTTTGGTGGGTGCCAACTTAATCACTAGAGAACGCATTGTTGCCAATCAAGCCATTAAATTGAGATCAACCATTTTGGCTGCCAACGATGTCGATTACACGCTTACAACCATTAATGACATTTTTGAAGATCGTATTGAGGTCATCACAATAGATGACACATATACCTTTTATCATGATACCGTCTCAGGCAATGTTAGCTTTAGATTTGAAGGTGGCGGTGTATGGGGGCCAATCATTGGCATCATTACACTCGCATCTGATTTTGAAACCATTGTTGATATTTCGATTCTTCAACAAGAAGAAACCCCTGGTTTGGGTGGTATCGTTGCAGAACGTTGGTATTTAAACCAATATATTGATGTCGTCATGGTCCCTGTCTTAAGAGTGGTTAAATCACCAACAGAGCCCAATGAAGCAGATGCGATTACTGGTGCAACCAGAACATCCAATGCGTTTGAAGGTATCTTAAATACAGATTATGAAGCGCATAAAGCCGCTTGGACATCCTATCAAGGAGGTAATGAGGCATGAAACTGATTAGAATTATGTATACCCGTTGGTTCAATATTTTTAGAGACGGGTTTTCAAGAACCAATCCGATTGTGATTGCAGCCTTAGGTATCTGTTCAGCATTGGCTGTTACCAACCGCGTTGAAAATGCGATTGCGATGGGCCTTGGGGTCACATTCGTGGTCATGGCATCTTCAATGACCGTATCACTCATTCGTGGGTTTATTCCTGCACAGTTTAGAATGGTAACTTATATGGTTATTATTTCTTCATTTGTTATTGTTGTTCAACTTTTCTTAAGAGCTTATTTCCCACCGATTGAAGAACAATTGGGTGCGTATGTTGGCTTAATTATTACCAATTGTATTGTGATGGGACGGGCTGAAGCATTTGCTGTTAAAAACCCTGTCAGATATACTGCAATCGACGGATTTGCCAATGGTATGGGTTATACGTTTGTCTTAGTTGTTGTTGCAAGTGTGCGAGAAATTTTAGGTTCAGGAACGTTCTTAGGGTTGCGTGTCATGCCAGATAATTGGACCAATTGGGTCGTGATGGTATTGGCACCTGGTGGATTTTTCGTTCTAGGGCTATTCATCTGGTTATTTAGAGAACTCTCTCATAACTATGATGTTCAAACATAAAGGGAAGGTGAACTCATATGACAAACATTGTTGAATTATTTATCAATTCCATTTTAAGCAATAATATAGCGCTCACCCTCATTTTAGGGATGTGTCCATTGATTGCGATTTCTACAAGTGTTAAAAATGCGAAAGGCATGGGGTTAGCCGTTGTCTTTGTTGTAACATTAACAGGGATTATTAACTATCCCATCTATTTACTTTTAAAAGCAACCGGTACAACCGATATCTCTTTATTGGTCTTCATTATTACGATTGCTGCTACTGTTCAATTTTTAGAAATGTTTTTAGAAAAATATATACCAAAACTATATAATGCCTTTGGTATCTACCTACCTTTAATTACCGTAAACTGTGTTGTCTTAGCTGTCTCATTATTCTTTGTTTTAAGAGATTACACATTTATTGAAACAGCCGCTTTCTCATTTGGTTCATCTGTGGGCTGGTTACTGGCTATTGTGATTTTAGCTGGTATTAGAGAAAAAATGGTTGGATTATCCGATGTCCCTAAAGGACTTGCTGGTAAAGGTATCGTTTTTATCATTTTAGGGATTTTATCCTTAGCATTTATCGGTTTTGCTGGTTTAAGTTTCTTTTAATAGGAGGAGAATATGAACTTACTTTTTTTACCCATTGTTTTAATCGGTGTCCTTCTGGTCATCGCGTTACTCCTCATTTTAGCTGAAAAAGCGTTTGGATCAAATGCTGAACGTATTTTACAAATCAATGAGGACACGAAAATCCCTGTTAACGGGGATGAAACGGTCTTATCAACATTAAATAATCAAAGAATATTCATTCCATCTGCATGTGGTGGTAAAGCAACATGTGGCTTTTGTAAAGTTAAGGTGTTAGAAGGCGGTGGTGATATCAAACCAACCGAAGATCCCTTCTTATCACCAAAAGAACGTGAAGATGGTGTACGGTTATCATGTCAAGTCAAAGTCAGAGGGACAGTACGTCTTGATTTACCTTCAGGCTTATTAAGTGCCAAAGAGTATGTGACAACAGTATCTTATATCGAGGATTTAACCTATGATATTAAATTGGTGCGGTTTAAGTTAATTGATCCAGCTGTCATGGATTTTAGACCTGGTCAATATGCTCAACTCAAAGTCCCTGGCATTCAAATCATTCGTGCATATTCGATTGCATCAGATCCTAAAAAGACAGATGAAGTTGAAATGATTATTAGAAAAGTGCCCAAAGGACTTGCGACCACGTATGTGCATTACGCGCTTGAAGTTGGAGATAAAGCTATTTTAACTGGTCCTTATGGTGATTTTTACTTACAAGAAGATTCCAAGCGTGATATCATTTGTATTGCTGGTGGTTCAGGTAAAGCACCGATTCGCTCGATTTTATACCGCTTAAGAGATCAAGGCATGACACGCAAAGTGAAGTACTTCTTTGGTGCCTTGTCTATCCGTGATTTATACTACACCGAAGAATTTGAAGCATTGGCGAAAGAATTTCCAAACTTTGAATATATTCCTGCACTATCTAAACCACAACCTGATGACAATTGGCAAGGTGAAACAGGTTTGATTACCGAAGTTGTTGACCGCTTGACTGGTGATTTGACAGAAGCTGAAGCATATTTATGTGGCTCACCTGGTATGATTGATGCGTGTATCAAAGTTTTAAACAATCATGACATTAAAAAAGAAAACGTATATTACGATAAATTCTCATAAGATAAAGGGACGCGATTGTGCGTCCCATTTTTTTATGTAATAGATGGTGTTTTAAATATCTTAGAATATAAGATCATTGAGCCTAATGTTAACCACATGGTAATTAAAAAATAGCGGATAAAATCTAAGATGAGTGATAATTGTGTGATAGCCTCACCCTCTGGGTAAGGTAATACCAATTTTAATCCTTCTTTAAGTAGGATCGCGACACCTAAGCCAATGACAACTTTAAGTATTTGAATCGGCCAGACGTTTTTAATATTATAGTCGATATATTTAACTTCAAGATGATAACCAATCGTTAACCCAATCAATGCGGCTGCTGAGACATATAAATTATCATCTTTGATAAAGATCATCAGTAATACCAACACAGGGACCATCACATAAAGCAAATGCTTAAACGATAGTTTGAGTTGAGCAACCAAATAGGCCAACCCAATATAAATTAAAGCAGCAACCAACATACCCACAATGACATCAGTTAAATAATGTTGTCCTAGATAAATGCGTGAGATTGAAACCAAAACTGCCATCACAAACAAACTAGGTGTGACCCACTTTTTGAGGTTGCCAAAGCGCTCACGTAATAAGAGTGCTGTTGTCATGCCGTTTTGTGCATGTCCTGATGGCATCGCATAACCATGTGTGGGATTCCCAATGGAAATCACCTCATCAGGGTGCGCTACATAAGGTCTATCTCTAATGATTAAATGTTTAAAGACTGCATTTAATGTCACACTGGCTAAAAAGAACATCATAAATCGATAGGCAAACTTCTTATTGATTGTCCAATAGAGTATGGCTGAAATCACAAAAAAGACAAGTTCATCACCAAATTCAGTGATAAATAAGAAAAAATAATCTAAAAAGGGTGATTGTAAGCTTTGAAACCATTTAACGATTTTTAGATCCATCGGTTATATCCTCCATAACACTTCTGTTACTATTATATCAATCATTAATGCTTATGAACTCTGATTTACTCCCATTCGATGGTGCCAGGTGGTTTTGATGTAATGTCATAGACCACACGATTAATACCCTTAACTTCATTAACAATACGTGTTGAAACTTCTTTTAAAACATCATAGGGTATCATCGCAACATCAGCAGTCATCCCGTCAATCGATGTCACAGCCCTTAAAACCAAGACATAGTCATAAGTTCTTTGGTCGCCCATCACACCCACTGTTTTAAGTGGTGTTAAGACCGTAAAATATTGCCAAATGACTTGATCAAGATTGTGTGCTTTAATCACTTCTCTAAAGATGGCATCACTGTCTTGGACCATCTTTATTTTCTCTTCGGTGACCTCACCTAAAATACGGATGGCCAACCCAGGTCCAGGAAAGGGTTGACGATGAACAAGTGCTTCATTTAAACCCAATGCTAATCCTAACGCTCTAACCTCATCTTTAAATAAGGTATTTAATGGTTCAATCAGTTTTAACTTCATTTTTTTGGGTAAGCCACCGACATTGTGGTGTGACTTGATGGTATGCGCCGTTTTAGTGCCTGACTCAATCACATCTGTGTATAGCGTACCTTGTGCTAAAAATTGAACATCATCTAAATCTGCCATGGCTTTTTCAAACACCTCAATAAACGCATGACCAATGATTTTTCTTTTTTCTTCTGGATCCGTGATACCTTTAAGTCTTTTTAAGAATAAATCTTTGGCATCAATGGTGATCAGTTTCATATTGAGTTGTTCTTTAAAGGTTTTTTGAACCTCTAATGCTTCATCTTTTCTTAATAATCCATGATCAATAAAAATGGGTGTGAACTGATCTTTAATGATATGGTGTAATAAGGCCGCCACAACCGAAGAATCCACGCCACCAGATAGACCACAAATGACATGGTGATCTTTGACTGCTTCTTTGATGATATGTGTTTGTTCTAAAATAAAGTGTGGCATCGACCATGTTTTTTGTGCCTGACATACATGGGTTAAAAAAGCATCAAGCATCGTTAACCCGTGTGCTGTATGTCTGACTTCCGGATGAAATTGTAGCCCATAGATCGATTTTTCTTTATTATAGATCATCGCATTTTCAGTTGTCTTAGATGAGGCTGTTGATATAAATCCTTTGGGTAATTTAGTGACTAAATCACCATGACTCATCCACACGGGAAATGTCTCTGGTAAGCCATCTGTCAGTGTATTGTTACTAATGACATGCATATGCGTAAGCCCGTACTCGCGGTGATCACTAGGTTTCACATGTCCACCCAGCACATGAACAATCAACTGCATGCCATAACAAATACCTAATATCGGTATATTGAAATCAAATATCTTTGGATCAATGGTCGGTGCATGTTGATCATAAACTGAATTGGGTCCACCTGAAAAAATGATGCCGCACACACCATTAAAATCTTCTTTAAATAAATCCTCTGGATCAATTAAGACAGCAAAGACATTTAAATCTCTGATGCGTCTGACAATCAGTTGATTGTACTGACTTCCAAAATCAACAACTATAATACGCTCAATCATGATAATTGGGCGCCTTTTTTATGTTTGAGACATCATGTGGATGTGATTCTTTTAAACCAGCATTACTGATTTTTACAAATTTGGCTTGTTCTTTTAATTCACCAATGGTTTTACACCCACAATAACCCATACCAGATCTTAAGCCGCCCATCATTTGATAGATCACATCATCAATCGATCCTTTATATTCAACGGTTGCTTCAATGCCTTCTGGCACTAATTTTTTTAACTCTTTCACGCCACCTTGAAAATAGCGATCTGATGATCCTTTTTTCATGGCTGTTAAACTACCCATACCAATATATTGTTTAACCTTGACGCCTTGTTCCGTGATGACTTCACCTGGTGATTCTTCGCAGCCAGCCAATAGACTACCCATCATCACAACATCAGCACCCGCGGCCAATGCCTTTGGAATATCACCAGATAACTTAATCCCACCATCAGCAATAATACCAATTTCATATTGCTTGGCCACTTGATAGACATTATTAATTGCAGTCAGCTGTGGCACGCCAACACCACTCACCACACGTGTTGTACAAATAGAGCCTGGTCCAACACCAACTTTGATACAATCAGCGCCTGCATAAATTAAGTCAATGGCTGCTTGTGCTGTGACAACATTACCACCAATAATATCAACATCAGGATATTTGGTTTTAATGCGTTTGACCATCTCAATAACACCTTTAGAATGTCCATGTGCGCTGTCAACAGCAATAATGTCAACACCAGCTAAAACTAAGTGATCAACCCGCGTCATTGTGTCATCAGATATACCAACTGCAGCCCCTACTCTGAGACGGTTATCTTGATCAACAGTTGCTTCTTTGTAATGTGTGTGATCAAATGTCGTTGTTTTAACTTTTTCGACCATTGTTTTTTGTGCTTCGATAGACAAGTTTTTGTGAATAATACCTAATCCACCAAGTTTTGCAAGTGCAATGGCCATATGATCTTCTGTCACTGTATCCATCGCTGCTGATAAGACCGGAATGGCTAATTTAATCTTTTTTGTAAGCTTTGTATCGAGTTTGACATCAATTGGCACAACCGATGAAAATGCTGGTACCAACAATAGATCATCAAATGTATATGCCTCTTCAATAACTTTTCCGTGTAACATATATTTATCCCCTTTTCCCATTTATGTCTTATTTTATCATTAAGATGACCTTTTGACTTTAAAAAATAATGTAAAATTTACACACGATTAAAAAATACATTCAATCAAAAGAAATCCTTGAAATGTTTTATGATATACTAAAAAAAACGAGGTGTCAAAATGCAAAAACAACCCAATATCCTTCATATCAGTAAAAAAGCGTTTATCAGTGTTGTCTTTATCTTATTTGGTTTGATGGTGATCTCAACTGTTTTAACACTCATCATTCCTGCTGGTGCGTATTTGAGAGATGATACGGGCTTGGTGATCCCAGACTCTTTTAGCTATTTACCCAATCAGTCATTTAGTATATGGCGATTGTTTACCGCGCCATTTGAAGTGTTTGCTTCAGCAGATGCGATCAACATCATCGTCATTGGTTTATTTTTAGTTATTTTGGGGGGCACCTTCGCTTTAATGGATAAAACAGGCGCCATTCATGTCATTATCAAACGCCTTATTTTAAAGTTTAAGGACAATCGTTTTATGTTACTACGTGTTGTCGTCTTATGTTTTATGGCATTTGGTGCTTTTTTTGGTATTTTTGAAGAATCCCTTGCTGTGTTACCAATCTTAATTTTACTTTCGTTATCATTGGGATGGGATACGATGCTTGGCCTTGGTATGAGTTTATTGGCTGCTGGGTTTGGGTTTGCGTCTGCTGTGACCAATCCATTTTCAATCGGTATCGCATCTAGTTTGGCTGATGTGAGCTTGTTAAGTGGTATATTGTATCGTTTGTTTATTTTTATTGTGATGTATGCATTGCTACAGTTTTTTTTAGTTTCCTATGCCAAAAAGATTGAAGCGTCACCACAATCTTCTTATACCTATGAAACAGATTTAACAAAAGCTAAAACCTTTGATTTGGATATGGCACTGCCTTTTTCAAATGAAGATACCATCTTTAAATCATTTACAGGCCTGTTTATCGTTTTATTCATCGGTATCATATCAACTGGGCTTTTGGAACTTATGTTTGGGTTATCGATTCCAGCCATTCCACTCATGGCACTCATTTTTCTTTTGGGTGGACTCATCGCTGGTTTCATTGTTTCTAAAGACTTTAAGTTCACATTAAAAACCTTTGGTAGTGGCTTATTAAGTGTGTTGCCAGCTGTGTTTTTAATTATATTGGCCGTCAGTGTTAAATTCATTATTACTGAAGGCAACATTATGGACACCATTTTATATTATTTATCTGAGGCACTTAAGGACCGATCCCCTTATATGGCTATCTTATTTATTTATGGTTTGGTTTTAGTCATTCAATTTTTTATTGGATCAGCTTCTGCCAAAGCATTCCTCATTATGCCTTTACTCATTCCTTTGGTTGCTTTAATCGGTCTTACAAAAGAAATTGCGATTCTGGCATTTGTTTTTGGTGATGGCTATACCAATGTGATTTTTCCAACCAACGCTGTTTTACTGATTGGTTTATCGATGGCATCAGTGAGATACAGCACTTGGATTAAGTTTACGATCAAACTGCAAATCATAACGCTTGCCTTAACCATTTTATTCCTATGGCTTGCCATCTTTATTGGTTATTAAAAAAGGACAAATTCAATTGTCCTTCTTTTTTTAGTCGTGAAGTGTTTGTCCTCTATATCTTGCAATATGTTTCACATCTTTATCGCCACGTCCTGATAAATTAACAACAATAATTTTGTCTTTATCAAGGGTTGGTGCAAGTTTTATAGCCTGTGCGACAGCATGGGCTGTTTCTATGGCTGGAATAATGCCTTCAGTGCGACTCAAATATTCAAATGCGTGCACTGCTTCTTCATCTGTAATTGCTTCATATTCAACACGCTTGATGTCTTGAAGATAGGCATGTTCTGGTCCAATACCAGGATAATCAAGTCCTGATGAAATGGAATAAACAGGGGCAATCTCACCTTGTTCATCATATAAAACGAGTGTATTCATCCCATGAATCACACCTTCTTTGCCAAGTGTCATGGTTGCTGCATGATCTTTGGTATGTAATCCTCTGCCTGAAGGTTCTGCCCCGATAAGTCTAACTGTCGGTTCTGGGAGAAACTCATAGAAAGCACCAATCGCATTTGATCCACCACCAACACATGCAATGACAACATCTGGCAAACGCCCTTCTTCTAAGTCAAGTTGCTCTTTAATTTCCTTACCAATCACTTTTTGAAAATCCCTAACCATGGTTGGATATGGATGTGGTCCTACAGCTGAACCAATCAAGTAAAAGGTCGAATCAAGCTGTTGACTCCATGAGACAAGCGCACTATCAACGGCTTCTTTAAGCGTTTTTAGACCTTCTTGGACTGATACAACTTTTGCTCCTAACAATTCCATACGATAAACATTAAGACTTTGTTTTTCAACATCGACAGCGCCCATATGAATTTCACAATCCATACCAAAGAGTGCTGCTGCTGTCGCTGTTGCCACACCATGCTGACCAGCACCTGTTTCAGCAATCAGCTTGGTTTTACCCATCCTTTTGGCTAAAAGTGCTTGTCCTAAAACATTATTGATTTTGTGTGCCCCCATATGATTTAAATCTTCGCGCTTTAAATATATTTTTGCGCCACCAAGATTTTTTGTCATATTCTCGGCAAAATAAAGTAATGAGGGTCTATTTGCATAGGTGTTTAAATAATGATGAAACGCCTCTAAAAACGACTGATCATGCTTATACTTATTATAAGCCTCTTCAACTTCTTTGACCGCAACCAAGATCGGTCCTGGGACAAATTGTCCGCCATACTTGCCAAACTCCATGATTCCCTCTTTTCCGTCTTACGGGAGAATGCTTGTTATGAGCTGATTTTTGAGTACAAAAAAAGTTACCCGCCAACATGGGACGAATAACTCGTGGTGCCACCCAATTTCAAGAAACATTAAAAATGCTTCTACTTTAACAAATACTCCATCATTTAAGACTTTTATATTTTTGCCTGATAACGTGGGCTAACGGCTGAAGGCTACTTATTTCGCCTTGCTTCTCATGAGGCCATTCGATGCATAAGTCTGTATACTCGTCTTTCACCACCACGAGCTCGCTTGATACGCTTTTTAGCATGTACTCTTCTCAATCATTGAATTTAAATTAATTATACACACTTTAGTACGCTAATGCAACAAATTAGTTCACTTTTTTAAAAGAAAACTCATTACCTTATAAACTTTTTAAAAAATAAAAAGAATTTAAGAAAAATGCTCTGTTTTGTTATATAATAACACTGGTTAAAAGAGGTGGAGGTATAACATATGCGTATTGAACACGATGAGAAATTAGATTTCAGTGATGTCTTAATCAGACCCAAACGATCAACACTGGCCAGTCGCAAAGATGTTGATTTAAATCGAACATACACATTTAAACACAGTCAAAAATCATGGACAGGCATTCCGATCATGGCTGCAAACATGGATGGTGTTGGTACCTTTGAGATGGCAGTAGCCCTTCAAGAGGAATCACTTTTCACCTGTTTGGTTAAAAGTTATGAAACCTCTGATTTTATGGCACATGCCAAAAAACTTAACCCTCAACACTTTGCAGTTTCAACAGGCACGAATAATAAAGACTTAAAACGTTTAAAAGATATTATCGAACAAAATCCTTTAATTGAATTTATATGTATTGATGTGGCCAATGGGTATTCTGAACATTTTGGTGCATTTGTTGCCAAAGTTAGAGCACTTTTTCCAACCCATACCATTATTGCTGGCAACGTTGTGACTGCTGATATGACACAAGAATTAATTTTACGTGGTGCTGATATCGTTAAAGTCGGTATCGGACCAGGTAGCGTTTGTACCACCCGTATTCAAACAGGTGTTGGTTATCCTCAGCTCAGTGCCATTATTGAATGTGCTGATGCTGCACATGGTTTAGGTGCACACATCATTAGTGATGGTGGATGTACATGTCCTGGTGATGTTGCTAAAGCATTTGGTGCTGGTGCTGACTTTGTTATGTTAGGCGGTATGTTTGCTGGACACGACGAAGGTGGTGGGCATGTCATTAGTGTGCTTCTTGATACACAAAAACGTGATCTTAAAACCCAGACACCCATTTACGAAAAGAAACAATATGTTGAGTTTTACGGTATGAGTTCTCAAAAGGCAATGGAAAAACATTATGGTGGTGTTGCTGATTACCGTTCTTCAGAAGGACGCACTGTCACTGTACCATATAAAGGTGATGTGAACACAACGATTAAAGATATTTTAGGCGGCTTGCGTTCAACGTGTACATATGTCGGTGCTTCTTATTTAAAACATCTTTCTAAATGTACCACTTTCATTAGAGTCGCCCGTCAATTCAATGATATATTTGTTAAATCAAACCATTAAAAAAGCCTTACAAAGGCTTTTTTTTATGCGTTGGGAAATTCGATGAAGATTTTATCGTTTCTAATCTCAACAGGATATGTTTTCGCTTTTTTGGTTGGCATCTTTAAAAATAAGATTTTGGCTTTATCGATGATATCACCGGTTTTAATGTCAATTTTTGCATGATGTGCCTTACATGTGACAGTACCATCTTCAATGACTCCTTGATCTAAAGATGTACCTAAATGCGGACATTTGTCTGATAAGGCATAGACCTGATTCTCAAAATAAATAAGCAATAATGGTTTTTGATTGACCATCACACGTTTCTTAAAACTTTCTTTTAATTCTTTTAGTTCCATGGCATAATGTAACATTTTTTTATCTCCTTTATTGATTGACGCGATGGTCGATTTTGGTGACTACTTGACTGAAATGTGCATAAATATGTGGTAAGCTTTTTTGTAAATTGAGTGGTTTTAAATGTTGATCAAGCCAAGCAAGTTTGGTTGAACCGCGGTTAACCAAAACATGGTCTTTTGTATAAATCTCATATGCAAAAACCATTTTGACTTTACTCATTTCAATGAGTGTTGTTTCAATAGTTATCAGATCATCTAGTCTGACCGGTTTAATATAATCAACATCCAAATGAATGAGCGCCATATTGATCTCGTGTTTAATAATCTCAGTATAGGGCATGCCCATATCTTGACAAAATTTTAGTCGCCCAATTTCATACCATATCGGATAGACGCTGTGATGAATGATACCCATTTGGTCTGTTTCGGCAAATCTTGGTTCGATTGTTTTGATTGATTTCAATTAAATCACCACCTTACTATAATTCTATTATACATCATCTTTGAATGAGCATAAACTTTTACTTATGTTTAAAGATGCGTTTGTGTATGATATCTCTATGATTTTTTTATATGAAATCGTTATCACCTTAATAAAACCATCTCGAAGCCTTTATAAAGGGTTATCTGTATTGTTATATTCATATCTTTGTGATAAAATGAGCATGTTTGATATTAGGATCGAGGTTTTACCCCTATGTTTACCATTCTTGCAGCAAATACAACATCATATCGATTTATTTTACTTTTAAGTTTAATGATATTATTGGGCCTATTTGTAGGTCGTTTTTTTGAGCGTAGAAAAATCCCCAATTTAACAGGCTATGTGTTGATTGGTTTAGTCTTTGGTGCGCTACTCGTTTTAACTGGGCAAAGTGAGATTATTAGTGCTTTTAGTGTCTTAATTAATGTTGCGATTGGCTTTATTGCCTTTAGTATTGGATTAGAACTCAATTTTAAGAAGATTAAGAATCGTAGTCGAGAAGTCTTTATCGTTACATTCTTCCAAGCTATTTTCGCATTTGGATTAACCTTTTTGGCGCTTTATATTTTGGTTCTTCCACTTCATATCGCATTACTTATTGGATCCTTGGCAATTGCTACTGAACCTGGACCAATTTTATTAATCACTAAAAAGCTTCATGCCCATGGACCTTTAACAGACACATTAGTCCCACTACACGGCGTTGAAGATGGTATTACCATTTTTATTTTTGGTGTCTCGTTATCGTATGCCTTATCCATTGAAACGGGCACAGCCTTTACTTTTTCGGAAATTTTATGGGGACCGATTGCTGAAATATTCTTCTCTGTTGTGATTGCCATTGCGATTGGATATGTATTCATGCGCATCATTAAGTTTTTAAAATATGAAGATGCAGAAAAAGATTTGGTCGTATTGGTTTCAGCGTTTGTTGCGATTATGATTTCAATTGCTATTGCAAATTCTGGTTTCGTATTATTTCATCATCACATTCATTTATCGCCGATTTTATTACCGATGGTTGCTGGTATTACATTTTCTAACTTATCAACCGATTTGGCAAAACATGAGACAGAACACAGTATCGATCAGTTTTCTGGACCGATATTGATTGCTTTTTTTACGATCTTAGGGGCTGAAATTGTTATTCTAATTGCTCAATCAATATCTACACTCAATTTGTGGCTCATTGGCGCAACTGTATTGATTTATGTGCTATTCAGATTGTTTGGTAAATTAATTGGTTCATACTTGGGTGGGAAACTTGCCAATTCAAAACCAATTGTTAGAAGATATCTGGGTTTTTGCTTACTACCACAAGCACAAGCAGCCATTGGATTGGCATTTTATGCCCACACTCAGTTTGGGTCAAACACCTATGGTACTGTGATATTGGTTACGATTTTAATAGCATCCGTGATCAATGAGCTTTTCGGTCCACTGGGCTTACGTTATGCGGTGACGCATTGCAATGGCAAAGATGGACAAAGCTGTGAAATTCTATAAATAGCACCCTGTGCTATTTTTTTTATTTAGTCATGTTTTTTAATGTGTACTATTAGAACATTTTTGTTATACTATGTATGAATGATTTTTTATGTGAAAGGAGTGCCGAACTCAGTTTGGCTCACAAAATGATGGAACAATTAAAAAAGGATTTAGTAAATAAACTTCAAAAGAAAAACCCAACAACACTCAATATGGTTGTTGGATTTGATGGATTTGTTGATGAAATTATTCATGTTGTTGATAAACGACTAGATAGTGATTCATTTACCCGTATCGAAACCATTTTAGATTTATCTAAACGGATTGAAAAAGCCAGTGGATTATCAACCAATATAGAATTAATCTCCACACAAAAAAAAATTGGTGGTAATGGTCCAATTATGTGTAATGCCTTGGCTAAACATGCGCCTTCTATCACTTATATTGGTGCATTAGGCTATCCAACATTAAATGACGTCTTTATTGAAATGTCGCAGATTGCGACATTATATACGGTCGCTGAAAATGGTCACACCGATGCACTTGAGTTTAACGATGGTAAATTGATGCTTGGTAAGATGGTTTCTTTAAAAGATGTGACTTACGAAAAAACCATTGAAACAATTGGATTTGAGAAACTGCTTGAGTTATTGAGTCAAACAGACTTGTTTGCCTCAGTCAACTGGTCAATGCTTCCTAATATGACAGACTTCTGGCAGAAATTACTCATACATGTATTACCACACTTACCCAAAAGAGATAAAAAACCCATCTTTTTTATTGACTTAGCAGACCCTGAAAAGCGTGAAGCTGTAGAAATCATTGAAGCACTTGATCTTTTAAAGTCATTTACCCCATATTTTAAAGTCGTCTTAGGCTTAAATAAAAAAGAAGCATATGATGTCGCAAACGTCCTAGAACGCTTTGACAGCGAAAGTTTAGAACAAATGCAAGTGTCATTAGAAGATTTAAATATGAGTTTATATCAGTATTTAAAAATTGATGCAGTTGTTATTCACCCTGTTGATCGCTCATGTGTTGTGATTGATGGCGCGTTTTATGAAGCCAGTGGTCCTTATGTGAAAAAACCAAAATTAACAACTGGTGCTGGCGATAACTTTAATGCCGGATTTGTTTTAGGTTTACTTTTAGACCTAGATCCCACTGAAGCGTTACTCGTGGGCATGTCAACAAGCGGTTATTATGTGAGACAAGCAAAAAGTCCTACCTACACTGAATTAGTGACTTTCATTACAGATTGGTCCAATCAAGCCATTTAAAAAAGCACTTAAAAGTGCTTTCTTTATGCTCTCACTGATTCAAGTGCCTTAGACCATGTAATTAATTGATCAAACATCATCTCCACATTTTTTAAATGTAGATCTTGTGGCTTAAATGTTGACCATTTTTCAAAATCTGTAAACATCGATAAAGCAACATGTGTTCTGACATCAGCAATTTGTAGTTCAGCAAAAATTCCGCGTAATGTTTCTGCTGCACGCGCACCATTTACTGAACCGTAACTTACAACACCTGCTGCTTTATTATTCCAATTGTCATAAGCAAGGTCAATCGCATTTTTTAATGCGCCTGGAATGCTTCGATTATATTCTGCTGTGACAAAGACAAACGCATCGAGTCTAGCCAATGTGTCATTCCACTTTGTACTGTTTGTTTTATCTTCTGTTGTGCCTAAAAACGGTAAATCAAATGCTTTAATATCGACAATTTCAAATGTTGCATCCGTTCTTTTTTGACCCAATTCATAAATCCATTGGCCCACTTGTGGACTCACACGACCTTCACGCGTACTACCAAGAATAATACCAATTTTTACTTTTTTTTCTGACATGATTAATCTCCTTTTATTAAGTTACTTTATGTAACCTATTATATATTTGTTACTTAATAATGTAAAGTAATTTGCTTATGCCTCTCTTTTTAGTATAATATCATTAAAGAGGTGCATAATATGTCTCATACTGTGTGTAAAAAATTTGAAGCCGCAAGTCAAATATTAGGAAAGCGATGGGTCGGATTAATTATCAATCAACTGATTAATGAACCCAAACGTTTTAATCTATTGGAAAACGAAATAAACATCAGCGGCAAAGTTTTATCTGAACGCCTTAAATATTTAGAAAATGAAGGGATCGTTCAAAGAAATGTTTATCCTGACATACCCGTGCGAATCGAATATACATTAACAGAAAAAGGTCGTTCATTAAAACCAATCATGGATGAAATCGGTAAGTGGTCTCAAACGTGGATCAATCAAACTTAACACATAATAAAAGGCAGAATTCTGCCTTTTTTGTTTGTTTTTTAAAATTTCGGTGTCTGCTCGGCCAAAACACGTTCTGCCAAATCAGCAGTGATTTTAGCGTAAAACGTTGTGTCAATTTTAAACTTAAGACGGAATATCACATAAGCTAAAATAATCATAATCAGAGGAACAACAATCATTGATGTTCTTAATCTTAAAAGCATCTCAGGAGAAACCAATGTGGCAATGAGTATCCTAACCTCTTCATTTGTCATATTGGGATTGGCATTTTTCGCATCAGTGACTGGTTTAATCACTTGTGAATTGAGTCCGGAAAACGCAAGTGTTGCAGTCACAACAAAGGTTTGAATTGATGTCGCAAGCTTTGTCACAAATGGATTGATCGCAAAAACGACACTCTCATTTCTTGTACCTAACTTCCATTGGCCATATTCTATGGTATCTGCGAGCATCACCAAGACAAGCACTTGAATAAACCCTTGACCACTAAATAAGACCAAGCCAGCCAGTCCAACAAAAAGCATGTTTTTAGGCAAAATGTACCCAACACTCATGAATAACAAGTACCCCATAACCATCATGAAAACGGCCATACCAAAAATGCGTTTTCTCGTCATTTTTTTAACCAAATGAGGAAATAACATTAAGGCTGATAATTGACTGATGGCTAAAATGGCTGAAAATAATAGAAACTCAACACCGCCATAGCGATTAAAGTCATAGTCAAAAAAATAAAGTCCCAATGCCGTGGTTATAAAGTATCCTGTATTAAATAATAAGATCGCAACAATGATAACAACCAACTGATCATTTCTCATAATGATTTTAAACAAATCTCTAAAGCGTGTTTTTTCTTGATTCACATGGATGATCGGATTCTTTTCTTCTTTAACGACAAAGAAGACAACCATTTGACTGATAATAAAAATTAATCCAATGATAAGTGCCAGAAAAAAGAATGCACGTTTAGGACCACCAGGATAATTTTGGTAAATGATTGGAACAAACGCAATCGTTAGAAACATACCCAAACTTGCAAAAATACGGGCCATAGAGCCAATACTTTCACGTTCTTTCGGGTTGGTTGAAAATGTCGGATACATTGACCAATAGGCAATATCATTCATTGTAAATGCCATGCCCGATAGTACATAAAGCAAAGCAAATACGGCAACAAACGCGACGCCCATTAATTGATAGTCTTGAAAGAGCATAAAAATCAAAACAGCACTTGAAATGGCACCGATTAAAATCCATGGTTTAAACTTCCCATATCTGGATTTGGTATTGTCGATAATGTTCCCCATAATTGGATCATTAATCGCATCCCAAATACGTGCCAGCGCAATAACAATCCCAACGGCCAATAATTCCCAATCGGGTAATCCTAAAGCATTTGTAAAAAAGACAATTAAATAAGTACTATAAAGGGCATACATCATGTCTCGTCCAATGCCTGAGGCGCTGTATGCTACTTTATTTCTGGTGCTAACCTTATAGTCTGTCATACGTTATTCCTTTTTAGCCTTTCGCAATTTTTTAATCCCTTTAATCCATTTGAGATTCATAATATCTATTAATCCTAAGACTTCTGTCATGGAGACCTCTCCATTACTAAAAAGAGCCAGTGATCGCAGTGGTGTCTCTAGGACAGTTTGTTTCATCATATCTTGAACCCATGGCTGTGCATCTTTGGTTTTTTCTGAGGCCATCGCCGTGATTTTATTAGCGATGATTCTGCCAACCCATGTGTGCTTTGCATCAGCCAATGTTGAGCCTAAATGATAAGGTCGCTTACGAACTTTATGTTCAGCAGGTAATGCCTTTTGGTAGATTTTTTCAAAGTCATCTGTGTGATATGTTTGGTCATTATACATTGTTTTAGGATGTGAAATGTCATCGCCTTTAACAAAGACCTCATCGGTCAAAATGGCTTCATTAACGTTTTTCCCAACGATGATTTGATATCTGCCTGCTTCTGTTCTAAAACGTTTCTCATAAAGATCATAAAACTCGAAAGCCTCAAAAGGCACATGTATTTCCACTGTCTTTGTTTCATTTGGTTTCAAATATATTTTATCAAATGCTTTGAGTTCTCGCTTGGTACGATAAATTTTTGAGTCGAGTGCTTCAATATAGACTTGAATAACTTCAGCGCCTTCGTACTGACCAATATTAGTTAGTTCAAAAGATAAATCAAAACCCTCTTTTGATGGCGTGACTTTTAACATGTCATACTTGAAATCTGTATAACTTAACCCATAACCAAACGGGTATCTAACGGGTTGATTAAATGTATGATAATAGCGATAGCCAACAAAAATAGACTCGTCATAATAAACAGCATTGTTATTGTCATTGAGTTGAACATTGCATGACTTAATATCATCAATAAATGTTTCTGCCAGTCTACCTGAAGGATTTTTGTGTCCGAAAATCAAGTCGAGAATCGCACGGCTTGATGCCTGTCCACCCAAATATGCCATCAATAACCCTTTGAATTCATGTTCAAAAGATAAATTAACTACAGAGCCTGCAAGCACAATCCCAATGACAGGTTTACCAAGTTGATGTAGTTTGTGCAAAAGATGAATTTGATTGTTTGGCAGATCAATATGCGACCGATCAAACCCTTCTGTTTCATGTCGTTCCGGTAAGCCAATGACATATAAAATCACATCTGAATGAGACGCTAAATCTACTGCTTCATTTTCAAGATCATTATCAACTTGATCTGTTTCTAGATGAAACCCTTTGGCGTAAGTCATCAATGGATGATAGATGGCACCAACATTTTTAAGCTGATCTAATTGACTTGGATTAATATGAGAACTGCCACCTGCTTGATAGCGCATGTCATCGATAAAGCCACCAATCATCGCGACTTTCTGATTTTGATTTAAAGGTAATACATCGTCATTTTTGAGTAAAACCATCGATTGACTTGCAATGTCTTGTGCCAATTGATGATGCTTAAGTGGATCATATGTGGTTTTTTTAATGGGGTCATAAGACCCAACTAAATCAATGATTCTTTGTGCTGATGTGTCAACTGCTTTTAAAAGCACTTCATCTTTTTTAAGATTTTCTATGACTTCTTTGGCATGAAACCCATGTGATGATGGCATTTCTAGGTCACACCCGGCTTTGACGGCATTCACTTTTTGGTTAATCGCGCCCCAATCACTCACAACAACGCCTTTAAATCCCCAATCTTGTCTTAATGTTTTTTCTATCAAAGGATTTTCAACTGCAGGAAAGCCGTTGATTTGATTATAACTGGCCATCACTGTGGCAGGGTTTTCCTTAACCGCACGTTTAAAGGCGGCTAAATAGATTTCATGAAGTGCACGATCATCAACAACACTATCAATGAAAAAGCGATTTTTTTCTTGATTATTACAACAAAAATGCTTAACTGAGGTCCCTGTCCCTTCATCCTCCATGGCACGTATATAAGCAGCTGAAAGTTCACCTGCTACGTATGGGTCCTCTGAAAAATATTCGAAGTTTCGTCCACAAAGTGGACTTCTTTTAATATTGATGCCTGGTCCTAAAACAATATGAACACCATTGGTTTGTGCTTCTTTGGCAATGGCTTTTGCCATGGCTTTAATCAAATTACGATCAAAGCTGCACGCGGTTAAACTCGCGGTTGGAAATGCCGTAGCTTTGACACTACCCTTCATACCTAAATTATCTTTAGGGTCATGTTGTTTTCTTAAACCATGGGGCCCATCTGCCACCATAATCGATGGTAGCCCTTCATAGTCTTGTGTATGCCAAGTGTCCTTGCCTTCAAGTAAATATGCTTTTTGTTCTGGTGTTAGTTTCATATGACTTCTACCTCTTTTATTATTGTTTGTTTATTGATTTCGATTGAAATGATGCCTTTGCCTTTTTGATCTGTTGTTTTAACCCAAAATGCCATAACACCACCAGTCAAATGCTGATCTTCTGGTCCTATCAAATCGATCACGCCTTCAACTTTAATCTTGAGTGGATCAAACGCATAAGGCATAATTTGTTGAAATTGATTGACTTTTTTAACAACAATGCGTTTGACATCATATGTTTCTTCAATGGCCATCGGTGTTTTCGATACCTCTACAATAATCTCAAATGTTTCATCAATACCTTTGGTTTCTGTTAACATATGTGCATCATTTTGATAGCCTTCAAAACGGTAAACCGGATGGTTTGTCCCCCAACCATTGGCATACTTGAAAAAGAGTTTAACTGCTTGATCATATGACAATTTATTTTTTTTCATAATGTATAAAAACTTTAATTGATCGATCAAAGGCAAATGTGGGCCATGCGTCATCACAGACTTAAACAATTTTTTCGCTATCATTTGGTCTTTTGCAGAAAAATGTTCTTCATTAATCAAGCGATCCCCGATAAAGTCGTCGATGATGATGGGTGGATATGGCAAATATTTATAGGTTTTTCTATCAGGATAAAAAGTTTTAATGTATTGATCGTTTTGATAAAGTTTAATATAGTCCATGTTGGTTAAAACCATCGTTTGACTTAATTGACCTTGACTATACTCTCCGATATGCATATCAGATAATACCTTCATAAAAGGATATTTAGATTGTTGTGACTGATAACTTGCAGCTGCGAGCTTTGGCAATCTAAACATATCTGATACACCGTGATAACATACCCTATCGCCACTACCAAAGGCTGCATGTGTGTTATAGTCAGACATCACCCAACCAATGGCACCACTGATCTGATTGTTAGGATCAAACATTTGATTTAAAACATTAAGGTGTCGTTTTGCATGTTCAATGCGATGTGCCTCATCATCATACCTTTTGCAAGGAAACATATGTCCATTATATTCTGTAACCAAGTAAGGTACGTTTTTTGTAATGTGCTTCTTTTTTTCTAAACCAGGATTATTTCCCTGATGCGAAAAGTCATTATAAGTATACACATCTTCAAAAAAGTGACTATTGGCCATATTTCTAACACCACCTGTTTGTCTGGTGGGATCTAACGCTCTTGCAATATCATTGGTCTTTTGATAGAAAAGATCATGATCTGGTGACTCGTTTATTCTGACACCCCATAAGATAATTGCAGGGTGATTGCAATCTCTAAGAATCATGGCTTTTAGGTTATTTATGCTTTGTGATTGCCAGTCTTCATCACCGATATGTTGCCATCCTGGTATTTCTTCAAATACCATAAGTCCAATCTCATCACATCGTTTAATGAAGTGTTTGGATTGAGGATAATGCGCTGTTCTTACAATATTTAATCCTAGTGTATACTTCAAATAATCAACATCCTCAATTTGTGCGCTTTTGGGCATCGCATAACCAACGTAAGGATAACTTTGATGTCTATTTAATCCAATCAACTTAATTTTTTGATTGTTTAAATAAAAACCATCGGGTTTAAATACTGCCTCTCTAAATCCGAACGTTTGAGTCGTGGTATCAATCATATGATTATCAATCCATAACTCTAAGTCCAAACGATAAAGATATGGGTCATCAATTGACCAAAGTTTTTGATGAGTTACTTGAAAATCGATAGTCGTTTTTTCTTCGGTGACATCAACTTCAAATGACGATACTTTCTGATTTTCTTGATCGTAAATTGCACCTTGAATGCTTCCCTTTAACGCTGATAATGTCACAACGACAGATGAACTTTTTTTAGTATGTGGCATGACAAAAACATCTTTGATATGGTTGTGGTCACAAACCATTAACTCAACTTCACGATAGATGCCACCATATCCTAAATAATCCACCACGCCACCAAAAGGCGGTATCTTTGAATTTTCATGTGTATCAACTTTTACCATAACTATTTGTGAATCGTTTTCCCAATTAATGACTGATGTGATATCTGCTGTAAAAGGCACATAACCGCCTTGATGATGCATCACTTCTTTTTGATTGATATAAAGCGTGGCATCATGCGCAACACCTTCAAAAGTGATAAATATCATCTTATCTCGCCATGTTTTTTTAACTTTAAATGCTTTAAAATAGGAAAAAACACCATGGGTATCCGCTTCATTAAAATAATGAAGCGGGATATCTACAGCATTATGTGGGATATGTATGTTTTGATATGCATGAAATGATGTTAATAAATGGTCGTTTGATTCATATGGTTTAAAATACCAATTGAAATTCATTAGACAAATCATACGCATAGGTATCACTCCTTCATCAATATAATGGACTCATACGGTTCAAGATAATTATTATCAAGTGACCGTCTATTATAATTAGAAAGTAAAACAGTGCCTTTTAAATGGAGCGGTACATATTTTGGCTTATCACTCATATTAGAGACAACAATAACTTCTTCACCGTTATAAGCGCGTTGATAAGCAAATAGATTACGCTTCATATAGATTGGTTTAAAATCCCCATATGTTAATGGTTGAATGGTTTTTCTTAATGTAATTAATTGTTTGTAATAGTGATAAATAGAGGATGGATCATTGATAGCATCTGCCACATTAATAGTTTCTTTATTTGGATTCATAGCAATCCATGGATCACCATCTGTAAATCCACCGGCTTTGGTCCACTGCATCGGTGTTCTGGCATTATCTCTGGATGTTTTTTTAAGCATGTTAAATCTTAAACGCTTGGGAAACATCAATTTTTTCGCTAATAGATTGATTTTAAACGTCTCGTTATCGCGAAAATCATCCATTGACTTAAAGTTATAATTGGTCATCCCAATTTCTTGACCTTCAAAAATAAAAGGTGTGCCTTTTAAAGTCATTAAAATGGTTGCGAGCATTTTCGCGCTTACTTTATGAAATTTTTGGTCATTCCCAAATCTAGAAACTGATCTTGGTTGATCATGATTTTCAAAATAATTAGCATTCCAATAGACTTCTTGTTGCCACTTGGCAATCACTTTCATCCACTTGGTTGGCTTGAATGTAGTCTTAAACCATTTGTTATTGATTTGATCAACTTCCATATGTTCAAATCCGAAAACCATATCAAGTTCTTGATGCTCGGGTAAAATCAGGTCATTGGCCTGTTTGGTTGTAACCATCACCGTTTCACCAACAGTTACTGTATCATATTGACTTAAAACATCTTTTTGTAATGTTTTTAATATCTCATGCATCCCAGGCTGACTATGGTAGTGTTCTTTGCCCGTCAGTACGAAGCGTTTTTTACCATGTTTTAAAGAAGATTTATAAATGATGTTAATCACATCACATCTAAAACCAGCAATACCCTTTTTTAACCAAAAGTGCATAACCTTTTTAATTTCTTCTAAAACTTTAGGGTTTTGCCAATTAAGATCTGGCTGTTTTTTTGAAAATAAATGTAAGTAATATGCGTTATTTAGTTTGCTCCATGCAGGTCCACCAAAAAAAGATGTCCAATTGTTTGGTTTGGGTTGCCAAACATAATAATCTCTATAAGGACTTTTTGGATCTTGACTATTGATAAACCATTGATGTTCATCAGATGTGTGATTAATCACAAGATCCATAATGATCTTTAAACCTTTTTCTTTGGCTGTTTGAATCAATAAATCCATATCATCCATTGTTCCAAATTCTGGTTGAATTTGATAATAATCACTAATATCATAACCATTATCGTCATTGGGAGATTGATAAACAGGTGATAGCCAAATCACATCGACGCCTAATGTCTTTAAGTAATCCAGTTTACTGATGATACCTAAAATATCACCAACACCATCTTGATTGCTGTCAAAAAAACTTCTTGGATATATTTGATATACAACACTTTCTTTCCAAAATTCGTTTTTGTGCATGCGCGTTCTCCTTTGATTGATACTTCCATTATAACTTAGGATGACTGCTTTTATGTAAAAAAATCATAAAACGCTTACATATGTACTCATTTCATTCTTTTATCTCAACACAAAGCAAATAATAAACAATTATCATCTCTTATTTTATGTTTAAAATCAACGATAATAACGCCTTTTTAACGTATGTTTATGGTATAATTGAACTAAGATTAAAGTAAGGTGGGTATCTCGGATGAAAGAAAAATTTGTAGCTTATTTTGGACATCATCGACCAGTAAAAAAATACTTTTCACCAGGACGTGTCAACCTGATTGGTGAACATATTGATTATAATGGTGGCTTTGTTTTTCCTGCTGCAATTAATTTGGGTACCTATGGTTTGGTTTCTGTCAATGATGATGACACATTCCGCTTTGTTTCACTTAATTTTGAAGATCAAGGCATCATCACAAGAAAGCTCAATGATCTGGCATACAAAGACTCAGATGGATGGGCCAATTATGCAAAAGGTGTGATTGCTACACTCCATCAAAGAGGATATCATATACCATATGGCTTTGATTTATTGGTTGATGGCGATTTGCCAACTGCTTCTGGTTTATCAAGTAGTGCATCACTTGAAGTATTGGTTGCATTTATTGCCAATGATTTATATGATTTAAATCTATCACGAAAAACACTCGCACTTTTGGCACAATCAGTTGAAAATGATTATATGCATATGCACTGTGGTATTATGGATCAATTGGTCATCGCGTGTGGCAAAAAAGATAAAGCACTCTTAATGAACACAGCCACCCTAGATATCGTTTACGCAAATGCGAATTTCGAAGGATATCAGTGGATCATTATGAATACCAATTACCAACGAAAAACAACAGAATCAAAATATAATGAACGACGAAAAGAATGTGAAGACGCACTTGCTATCATCAAAAAATATCGTGATGTTGACTATTTATGTGATTTATCGATTGAAACCTTAGAAGACTTAAAACCTTATATCACTGATCAGATCTTATATAGGCGTGCAAAGCATGCGGTCACTGAACAAGCGCGAACCATTGCTGCAAAACAAGCGCTTAACCAAAACAAACCATTAATCTTTGGTGATCTATTAAACCAATCACACGCCTCTTTAAAAGACGACTTTGAAGTGACAGGCCTACACTTAGACACTTTGGTCGCGTCAGCGCTAGAACATCACGCTATTGGCGCACGTGTGACAGGCGCTGGTTTTGGTGGGTGTGCCATTGCACTTGTTAGAAATAAAGATTTATTATCATTTGAACAACATGTTGGTGCATCATATGAAAAAATTACCGGTCTAAAAGCCTCATTTTATTTGGTGACTTTTGAACACGGTGTTGGAGGATTATCCCATGAAATGTTATACTGAAACAAAAAAATCAAATGTTGGTGATGTGTGTTTAATAACACTAGAAAATACCGATGGTATGAAAGTTATTTTATCTTCCTATGGAGCTGCCATTTATCAAATCTATGTTAAAAACGATCACGAATCAACCTTGGTCACCATGGGACCAAGTGATTTGGATTTATTTAACACTTCGGTCCAATACTATGGTAAAACCATTGGTCGTACAAGTGGCCGTGTTTTAACCAAACCGTTTCTTTTAAACAACAAAGAAGTCACTGTAACACCTTTTGGTGATACCCGTTCACAACTTCATGGTGGTGAATCTGGTTTTGGATTAAGACATTTTGATGTGATTGAAACCAAAGCACTCGATGATTTGGCTTATGTAAAGTTTAAACTCATTAGTAAAGATGGTGAAGCAGGCTATCCAGGGAATTTAGAGACCGTAATTACTTATACACTGAATATGACCAATCAATTGACTGTTACTTTTGATGCAACATCTGATCAAGATACACTGTGTAACCTTACAAATCATACGTATTTTAATTTATCTGGACAAAAAGAAAACATTGATCAACACATCATCTCAATTGATGCTGATGCATTTGTCGAGGTTGATGATACCTACCATGCCTTAAGACTTAAATCCGTTGAAAAAACGCCTTATGACTTAAGAAATCCTCAATCTTTTAGCACCATATTACATGATTTAAAAGAGACACCCTTTGGTGGCATTGATCATACATTCAAACTCAACCATCCAGAAATGAATCATCCGTCTTTAGTTGTTTATCATCCAATATCTAATATTGGCTTAAGGATATCAACAGACTATCCAGCACTTGTGCTCTATACCCATAATCATTATTGCAAAGACGTTAAAGACATCACCTTAGATGATGGCCACCACAGCTCAATTGCCATTGAGTGTCAATATGAACCAGGTGGTATTCATTATCCATTCTTGCATGATGCAATCTTAAAAAAAGATGACACTTATCATCATGTAATCACTTATCAATTTTATCGTCATCAGTAAGGATGTTTCCATGGATTTAAATACAGCCAAACATGTTAATCTGTTATTAAATTATGGCTTTAATAAGGTATTATTTAATATTACTCAACTGCCAGAGGTTTTAGAAAAGATGGCGGTTGTTTTACATTGTGAGTCTCTTTTGTTTTCAGTTGATTCTACACCCATAGTATTTGATGATATGATGAAACCTATCCTTGATTATGGGTATTCAATGCACCTTTTCACACCCAATACCGTCAGCGAAAGAGATGCGTTTGAAGCTAAGTTAATGGATGTGATGATGCCTAGTCCTAGTGACGTGAAAACTGAATTTCACAAACGCTATCTACAAAGCCCAGATGAGGCAACATCTTATCTTTACAGACTTTCAAAAGATGTGAACTACATCAAAGTCAATCGCTTGGCACATAATATTGGTTGGCGTTATCAAAGCGCTTATGGAAACTTAGAACTCACTATCAACTTGGCAAAACCAGAAAAAGACCCTAGAGATATCGCTCGTGCAAAAACGCTTGAACAAACACAAGACAAAAACATACCGTTATGTGTCTTATGCAAAGAAAATGAACAAAATTATTACAATGCGCGGATGAATTTAAGGATCGTACCAATCACTTTAGCCAATGAATTATGGCATTTCCAATATTCACCTTACCTTTATTATCATGAACATGCTATTATATTGCACGACACCCATAGACCGATGCATATTTCTTTAAACACCGTTGATTACTTAATTGATTTTGTCGATCATTTTCCTAGTTATTTTATTGGTTCAAATGCAGATTTACCGATTGTTGGTGGTTCTATTCTCAATCATGACCACTTCCAAGCAGGTAAACATACCTTTGCAATTGAAAACGCGAAAGATAGTCATGTGTTTGAAACTGATGATGACGAAATCATCCATGTGTCCATCCTACACTGGCCATTATCAACGTTAAGACTTAAATCAATGAGTTCAAAGATGTTAAAACATTATGCCAATCATTTCATTGCTTTATGGAAATCATACAGTGATCAAACATGTGAGATCAATGCATTCACAGGTGATACACCACATAATACAGTCACTCCGATACTAAGGAAAAAGGGTGCGTTTTATGAAATGGATCTTATTTTAAGAAACAACCGTACCACCAAAGAACATCCACTTGGGCTGTTTCATCCACATGAAGATGTCTGGCATATCAAAAAAGAAAACATCGGCTTAATTGAGGCCATGGGTCTTGCGATTTTACCCGGTCGGCTCAAAGATGAATGCCAATCCATCATCTCATCTCACAACAATAACCAGAAAATCTTACCAAAAGAATTAAAACACCATCAAGTTTGGTATGATACATTAAAAAGCACATACAGTGATTTATCACAACAAGATCTCAATAAAGAAATTGGCAAAAAGTTCGAACGAGTTTTACTAGATGCTGGCGTCTTTAAGCAAGATAAAGTGGGTATAAAAGGCTTCAAATCGTTTGTTTATGAAACATTACATCATATGAGACATAGCAAAAAGCACATCAGTTGATGTGCTTTTTGTATGAATAAGGAGGGTTCTTCGAAAAATCCTACTTTGCTCTATTTTTTGTAGCAATATCAAACCAAACCGCTAGTAATAATACCAACCCTTTAACGACTTGTTGCCAGTCAATACCAAGTCCTAATAAGGACATACCGTTATTGATGACACCCATAACAAGCGCTCCAATCACAGCACCAATAATGGTACCAATACCACCGGCTGCACTTGCACCACCAATAAAGGCACTTGCAATGGCATCTAACTCAAAGAGCTCACCTGCTTTTGGTGTTGAGGCGTTCAGTCTTGCTGAATATACAATACCACTCACGGCCGCGAGTAATCCCATATTGGCATATACCATAAACATTGTACGTTTGGTATTAATACCTGAAAGTCGTGCCGCATCAGCGTTGCCACCCATGGCGTAAACATGACGTCCAATGGTTGTTTTTTTAGTAATAAACGTATAGATAATAATCACAATAAATAAGATGATTGAGACATTTGGTAATCCACGATGTCTGGCAATGGTTAAGGTAAATATATTGATTGCAAATAAGACAAACACTGTTGTTAAGATCACAACCCACATGGGTGCAACCTCAAACTGATAGCGTAATCTTTTTTTACGAGAAATATAAACACTGATGATATATAAAACCGAGAATACAACACCAATGAAAATAGTCAATAGGTGTAGAGATGAGCCATTAAATATGTCTGGTAAAAATCCAGAACTTAAAGCATTGAATCCAGCAGGTAGTGGCCCAAGAGTTATCCCTTGCAATGCTGCGAGTGTGAGTCCTCTAAAGATAAGCATCCCACCCAATGTGACAATAAATGCCGGAATTTTGACATAAGCAATCCAAAATCCATTCCATGCACCAGCAAGTAAACCAATCAATAAGGCAACCACGGTTGCGATTTGCCAGGGCACATCATTTTCAACCATCATAATACCAGCGACTGCACCAACAAATGCAGCAACCGAACCAACCGATAGGTCAATGTTTCCAGTAAGGATAACGATGAGCATCCCAACAGCTAAAATAATGACATGGGCATTTTGTAAAATGATGTTATTGACATTCAGAGGTCTTAATGAAATCCCACCTGTTGCAATATTAAAGTAAATAATAATGATAACAAGCGCTAAAATCATCCCGTATTGTCTAATGTTGTCACGGACGAGTTTTTTTAATATGGCAATTTGCTCATTGGTTGTGATGAATTTCATCAGCTTGCTTTGCATCAATTTGTCTTTGAATTTACTCATGAATATGTTCCTCCACTTTATCTGAAACAATATATTTCATAATGGCTTCTTGTGTTGCTTTTGCTCTTGGTAGTTCTGCTTTGATTCTGCCTTCAACCATGACATAAATGCGATCACTTAAGCCCATCACTTCTAAGAGTTCACTTGAGATGACAATGACTGCTTTACCAAGTTCTGCCAATTGATTGATGATGGTGAATATTTCAAATTTAGCCCCCACATCAATACCTCTGGTGGGCTCATCTAAAATCAAGATATCTGGATTACTAAACATCCATTTACTTAATACAACTTTTTGTTGGTTCCCACCACTTAAGTTTTTGGCTTCTTGTAAAAGGTTAGAATACTTTAATTTTAAAGAATTGACTTGCTTTTCAACTTCTTGAAATTCTAAGTTTTCATCAACTATGCCACGTTTACTGATGCGTCCTAAGTTTGCGAGCGCAACGTTGTGCTTAATACTATTAATCAAAATTAAACCTAAATTCTTACGGTCTTCAGTGACATAGGCCAAATTGTGTTTAATCGCTTTAGCAACACTATTTAACTCAACTTCTTGGCCACGAATATAGAGCTTTCCACGAATATTCTTGCCGTAAGATTTACCGAAAATACTGCGCGCAAACTCTGTGCGTCCAGAGCCCATCAAGCCGGCAATACCGACGACTTCTCCAGCTCTAACATTTATATTAATATCCTTAAGGATTTGTCTTTCAATTGTTGGATGATCGACATTCCAATCTTTAACTTCTAATAAAATATCACCAATTTTGGCATGTCGTTCAGGGTATAACTCAGTAATTTCACGTCCAACCATGCTTTTAATAATACGGTCTTCTGTGACATGATCAGCTTTCATATTCAGATAATCAACTGTTTTACCATCACGCAAGATGGTTAATGAATCGCTAATCTGTTCAATTTCATTTAACTTGTGTGAAATGATAATTGATGTAACTCCCTCTTTTTTTAATCCCACAATCAGATTTAAGAGGTTTTGTGAATCTTCTTCATTTAAGGCACTGGTTGGCTCATCTAAAATAAGTAGTTTAATATCTTTTGATAAGGCTTTTGCGATTTCAACCAGTTGTTGTTTACCCACACTTAATTCTCTAATTAATGTTGATGGGTTTTCATTCAGTCCAACTTTTTTTAATGCGACTGTTGTTTGTTGATATGTTTCGTCCCAATCAATAATCCCGCGTTTAGCAATTTCATTGCCAACGAAAATATTTTCTGCAATGGACAAGGTTTTAATTAAAGCCAATTCTTGATGGATGATACCAATACCACGTGCTTCACTACTCTTAATGTCTTTAAATTCACATTGATTTCCGTCAAAAAAGATGTCCCCTTCATATTGACCAAAAGGATAAACACCGCTTAAGATTTTCATTAAGGTTGATTTTCCAGCACCATTTTCACCACATAATGCATGAATTTCTCCACGCTTCACTTGTATATTCACTTGATCAAGTGCTTTGACACCAGGAAAGTCTTTTGTGATGTTTTTCATTTCTAAAATGAGATCTTGCATAATGGTATCCTCCTACGTGATTGAGGTGCTGGTAGCGTTTTGCTACCAGCACATATTCACTTTAGTTATTATAACGTTTAAATGCTTTTTTTACTAGCTAGGAATATTGAAGTCTGATTCTTGCCAGTAGCCAGTATCTAGTAATGCTTCGCGCCAATTTGATTGATCAACAAACACAGGAATCAATAGGTATGAAGGGACAACTTTAACGCCATTGTTGTACGTTTCAGTATCGTTAATTTCTGGAGTAGTACCATCAATTAATGCTTCTGCCATGCTCACTGCAACACCCGCTAATGTACGTGTATCTTTAAAGATTGTTGAACTTTGAACGCCATTAATAATTTGTTGAACAGAAGCTTTTTCAGCATCTTGACCAGTAATGTATGGCATTGGTGTATCATTTGCGCCCAATCCGTAACCATTTGATTGAAGTGCTGAAATAATACCAATACTTAATCCATCATAAGGTGATAACACTGCATGAACAACTTCGCCATCTGAGTAGAAACCAGTAATTAAGTCTTCCATTCTAGATTGTGCAACTTGGCCGTCCCAACGTAATGTACCCACTTGTGCTTGTGAAGTTTGTCCTGATTGAACAACCAATTTACCACTTGTGATGTATGGTTGAAGAATACTCATTGCGCCGTTAAAGAAGAATGCTGAGTTTGAATCATCTGGAGAACCAGCAAATAATTCAATATTAAATGGACCTGCTTCGTTTTCAAGATCTAATCCATCAACAATCCCTTGACCCATTAAAACACCAACACCAAAGTTATCAAATGTTGCATAATAACTGACATGTTCAGAGTTAAGAATCAAACGGTCATAAGCGATAACATGAATACCATTTCTATTGGCTTCTTCTAAGATGTTAGTTAAAGATTGATTGTCAATAGCTGCGATAATTAATACTTTAACGCCTCTTGTAATCATATTTTCTACTTGTGCAACTTGGTTAGTAATGTTATCTTGTGCATATTCTAAAATAACTTCATAACCTTTTTCTTCAAATTGCTCTTTCATTGAATATCCATCAGAAATCCAACGAGTTGAAGATGTTGTAGGCATTGAAATACCAATGTCTGGTGTTTCAGCTTGCGTACATGCTGCTAAAGCGACTAATGCTGCTAAAACAACAAATAAAGATAATAATTTTTTCATACTTTTCTCCTTTTATTTTTTTTCAATTTCTTAATGAAATTGTCGTTACCTATTTTTTTTGACCATAATAAGCATGTTTACCGTGTTTGCGGTTGTAATGCTTATTTAATAACGTTTCTTGCATTGAGTGGTCGTCTTTTCTCAACTGCAACGTGTGGTGTGCCATGTGCGCCACATATTCTAAGACAACGGCATTATGAACTGCGTTATCAAGGGAATTTCCCCAAACAAATGGACCATGTTCTGACACGAGTACGGCGGGTGTTTCTAACGGATTTAATCCGTTTTTTTGATACGTTTCAATAATGACAGATCCGGTGTTTTTTTCATAGTCTTCATTGATTTCATCAGGCGTCATCGGTCTTGTCACAAAGATATCTGTTTTAAAATAATCAGCGTGTGTTGTGCCTAGCGGTGGAATGTTTCTTTTAGCTTGTGCGAAAATTGTTGCCCATCTTGAATGGGTATGCACAATGGCTTTCACACCTTTAAATGCTTTATAAAGTTCAAGATGTGTCATTGTATCACTACTTGGTTTTAATGCACCTTCTATGATATGACCTTCTAGGTCTACAACAACCATATCTTCACTCTTTAAATCCGCATACTTTACACCCGATGGTTTAATAACAACATAGGATGTTTCTTCATCATATGCTGAGACATTGCCCCACGTAAATAAAACCAAGCCGTGTGTTTCAAGTGCAAGATTTGCATCTAAAACTTGTTTCTTTAATGATTCAAGCATACAATCACCCTATCTTTTCGGTTGATAGACAATATCATTAATCATCAATGTTTGTTTAAGATTAGTTATGGATGTATCTCTACCAATATGAATACATTCAATGCCTAGCATATCAGCAAAATCTTCTAAAACACCAACCTCTAAATCATATGTCATCACGGTGTGATGTGCACCACCTGATAATAACCACGCTTCAGTGCCAATATGGAAATCTGGTTTGAGTTGCCACATTGCACGGGCAACTGGTAAGTTAGGCATATCTTTAAGTGGCTTAATTGCTTCACACTCTGCGACAATCAACCGGTATCTGTTCCCTAAGTCAACCAAACTGACTTGAATGGCTTTACCTGGTTTGGCATCAAAGATCACGCGTGCGGGATCATTTTTACCACCAATACCTAAAGGATGCACTTCAATACGTCCTTTTTCAGAAGCAATCGAAGGGCAAATCTCTAACATGTGTGCCCCAAGAACAAACTCCTTACCTTTTTCAAGGTGGTAGGTATAATCTTCCATAAATGATGTGCCTTTGGCACTACCATTGGCCATCAACTTAATAACTCTAAGTAATGCAGCAGTCTTCCAATCACCTTCTGCACCAAATCCATAGCCTTCATACATTAAATCTTGCACAGCTAAGCCCGGGAGTTGATCAAGTCCATGTAGATCTTCAAAGGTTGTTGTAAATGCTTTGGCTTGTTTTTGTTCTAAGAACTTGCGAAGTGCAACTTCTATTCTTGCTTGATACTCAATGGCTTTAATATCTTTTTCTTTAAATGCATATCTCGTTTCATATTTTGTGAGTTGTTCTCTTAACTCATTTTGCGAGACATCATTGACATATGCTGCGAGATCACCAATACCATGTGTATTGATTGACCAGCCAAATGTCATTTCTGCATCCACCTTATCGCCTTCGGTCACAGCCACATAGCGCATGTTATCACCAAAACGAATCACATTAAGAGCTTTAGACTCTAATACACCCGCAGCGCTTTTTGTCCATTGTCTAATTTTTGATAAAACATCTGGGTCTTTATAGTAACCAGTGACAACTTTACGATGCTTGCGCATTCTAGAATAGATAAATCCATGTTCACGATCACCATGTGCTGATTGATTTAAATTCATAAAATCCATATCAATATCAGCCCAAGGAATCTTTTCATTATATTGTGTGTGTAAATGCAAGATCGGTTTTTGTAAAATATTCAAACCTCTAATCCACATTTTTGAAGGACTAAACGTATGCATCCAAGTGATGATACCAGCCAAATCATCATTTTGATTGGCTTCTTTAAAGACATTTGAAATTTCATCTGGTGTTTTAACC
>JBLRWW010000011.1:0-35957 GCA_047921055.1 Acholeplasmataceae bacterium | reverse complement strand
TTGATTTTCGTTTCAGCTTCGAGTTTATGTTTATTAAGTGTTAAGTGACGTTCATTAAGCTTTAACTGTTGATTTAAGGCTTCTTTGTTTTTGTTTAAAATGCTATCTTGAATGTCTTTTCTTAATTGTTGTTCGAGTTGACCACTTTCATGTTTTAGCTTTTCTTTTTGAAGTTCAACTTGAGACATAGTTAATAACACGGCTTCATCAGATTGAAACTGTGCTTTCACAATTTTTTGATCATAATCTAATAAGGTTTTATTAAATTCGTGTTCGATGGTTTTTAATCTAATAAGATGTTGATACTCATCATGGTATTGATGGGTATCATTAGAGAGTAAGTTCAGTTCACGTTCTTGAACCAAAGAAGCAATCGTTAATTGAAACTCAAGGGGTAAAAGGTTTCTGTTATGCGTTAACAAGCGTTTTTCTTTGTCATAGGTGTAGATATCTGTTAATCGTTTTAGTTGAAGCTCAATATCATTTAGATTGTAGTTATAGTTGAGTTCTAGCTTTGCGAGTTCTTGTTTGTGCTCATAACTATAAATTTGCTTATTCAAACGCCATTGACTGATTTCTTTTAAATGTGATTGATCGTGTTCGAATAATTTTTTTTGCATCAATGCGTGTTTATCATCAATATCTTTTTGTGTTCTTAAGATTTGCTTATTTAATTCATTATCAAATTGATTCAATTGACGTGTGAGTTTTCTGTTATGCGCATCTTGGTCTTTGGTTTCTTCCATAGACTTCATTTCAGAACGCATGGTTCGTGATAGATTGAGCTTATCTTTATGTGTGCTTTCACGAAAGGCCGATAGTTTTGAGTTTAACAAGGTAATGGCTTGATTAATCTCAGCAATAATACGGGCCTTTTTTTGTTCATAAGTCTCTTTTTGTTGATCAAATTGCTGATTTAAATCAGACAGTTTTTGTTGATGTTGTTCCACAGCAACACTAATGGCGTCTTTATAGTCATTTTTAAGTTTTTCGATCGCTTGATTCAGCGGTTTTGATTCGCGTTCAAAATGATTTTTTAGGCTCACCAAATCTTTTTGGTAAACTTTTTTGATATCATTGATTTTTTGATTGAACTGAATGGAAAGCTGTGAATAATCATTTTTAATATTTAAATAGTTTTCATCAGAGTGTTTGATCTTTTCGTCATGCTCCACCTTAAGTGCATCCTTATCAACCTCAAAGGCTTCATGAAGTGCCTTGATTTGACCATCAAGGGAGGTCATTTGTTGATCATAGGTTTGTTTTAAAAGCGTGAGCGCTTGCGCTTTTTCAGATTCAACAATCACATTTTGTTCGTCATGACTTTTCTTTAATGTTTGCAGTGTTTTTGCTATGGCAGAAAGTTCGCGTTTATAGATGTTTTCAAGTTTAACAAGTTCGGTTTTATAATCAATTTTAGCTTTTTCGATGTCATCATCGATGGCTTCTATTTTAAGTCTCAGCTCGTTTTGTAAAATGGTTGCGTGTTGATTTTTTTGTTTTTGAGTAGCTTCAGTCCATTTTTTATGTTTTTTTGATGCAATCTCAAAAGAACGTTCAACATTTTCAAAAAATGTCTGTTCTTTATTCATAACATCAAGGAGTGCTTTGGCGTATGTTTTTTCAATTAACTTTAATTCTGTAAAGATTTCAGTTGTTTTTGGTTTCACTTCACGCAAAAGAACAACCAATTTCTTTAAAATCGGTTGGTATTTCTTATCTTGATTTAAATGTGTCTTAAAGTTTTGTTGCAGTTCAGTAAACTGTTCATAGCTGTTCATCTTAAAATCACACCCTATGATAATTATATCATAATAGTCTGAAATGATAGATAACATCCTAAAAAAATGATATAATAAAAAGCAGTTAAAGTGAGGTGTCATTTTTTTATGTACGCAAGTTTATTAGGAAGAGTAACATTAATTAAACCTGGCTATATCGTCTTAGAAAACCAAGGTATTGGCTATTTGGTTGTTACACCCAATCCATATGTCTTTCATGTGGACCAAACGGTCTATCTTTATATCCATCATTATGTGAGAGAAGATATCAATACACTTTATGGATTTATGACACTTGAATCAAAAGAACTATTTATCAAACTCATCGGTGTTTCAGGAATAGGGCCAAAAAGTGCACTGTCTATTTTAGCAACCGACAACATTAATGATGTCATTATGGCCATTGAAAATGGTGAAATTAAAGTTTTAACCAAGTTTCCTGGTATTGGCATGAAAAGTGCTCAACAAATCATCCTAGACCTTAAAGGCAAATTGGTTGAATCCATTGATGATACACTGATACCAACACAACAAAGTGATGCACAAGATGCCCTTTTAGCACTCGGCTATTCCAAAACAGAAGTTTCTAAGATTTTAAAGAAAGTCAACTTAGATTTACCCGTTGAACTGATTGTTAAAGAGGCCCTTAAATTATTATTGAAATAGGTGATGATATGGATAAAGAGCGCATTATTTCAAGCATGTCGATGCGAGAAGACGAAGATCAAACATTAAGACCGCAATCATTGGATCAATATATCGGACAAGATGACATTAAAGAAATGCTTGATGTCTATATTAAAGCTGCTTTAAAGCGTAGCGAAGCCCTTGACCATATCTTGCTTTATGGTCCTCCTGGACTCGGTAAGACAACGTTGGCACAAATCATTAGTCATGAGTTGGGTGTGAATATTAAAATCACTTCTGGACCTGCCATTGAACGTAGTGGTGACTTAGCGGCATTATTATCATCGTTATCACCCGGTGATGTTTTATTTATTGATGAGATTCACCGCTTACCACGTTTTGTTGAAGAAGTTTTATATGCGGCAATGGAAGATTACGTTTTAGATATTGTTATTGGTAAAGACCAAGATTCACGATCGATTCGTATTGACCTACCACCCTTTACATTGGTTGGTGCAACCACGCGCTTTGGTGATTTGTCTTCACCTTTAAGAGATCGTTTTGGTGTGGTCTTTCGGCTCAATTATTACACACAAAAAGACTTAGAAAAAATTGTGAGAAGAACCTCAGGTGTCTATCAGGCACCAATTGAAGAAGACGCGATCATATCATTAGCCAAACGGAGTCGAGGCACACCAAGAATTGCCAATAGGTTGTTTCGTCGCGTCAGAGATTTCGCTGAAATCATTGGTGATGGCTTTATGAGCAATGAGATTACCGATTTGGCATTAAAAAAATTAGGCATTGATGACCATGGGCTTGATCAAACCGATTATCGCTATTTAAAGAATATGATTGAAAAGTTTAATGGCGGACCTGTAGGACTCGAATCGATTGCTGCAACCATCGGCGAAGAAGTCACCACGGTTGAAGATGTCTATGAACCTTATTTACTACAAGAAGGTTATATTAAACGTACACCACGTGGACGCATGGCAACTGAAAAAACATACAACGCCTTGGGCATTAAATATTATAAAGGATTACTAGACACATGAATATAGCAGATTTTGATTTTGAATTACCAAAAACGTTGATTGCTCAACATCCATCACAAAAAAGAGATCACTCAAGATTGATGGTTGTTGATCGAAAGACTCAAGCTTTGAGTCACCATAACTTTTATGATATCATCTCATTTTTAGGGGATGAAGACGTACTGGTGATTAATGATTCAAAGGTTTTACCTGCGCGTTTAATGGGTGAAAAAACAGACACAGGTGCACACATTGAAGTCTTATTATTAAAAGAAATCGCACCCGATCAATGGGAAGCCTTAAGTAAACCTGCAAAAAAGGTTAAAGTAGGTACCCAAATTAAGGTCTCTGATTTGTTGACCTTAACGTGTGTACAAATTAAAGAAGAAGGCATTAGGGTCTATGATCTTGCCTATGAAGGACTTTTTATTGAGGTCTTAGAGCGATTGGGAGAAATGCCATTACCGCCATATATTACACAAAGGTTGGTTGATCAATCAAGATATCAAACCGTTTATGCCAAAGACCCCGGTAGTGCGGCTGCACCAACAGCGGGTTTGCATTTCACCCCAGAGCTTTTGGATAAATTAAGATTAAAAGGTGTCACCATTGTACCCATTACACTGCATGTTGGCTTGGGCACATTTAAACCTGTCGATGTCGATGACATTGAAAAACATCATATGCATGAAGAGACGTATACCATGTCAGAGTCATCAGCGATGATTTTAAATCAAGCCAAAAAAGATAAGAAACGAATCACATGTGTTGGGACAACATCGATTCGAACCCTTGAAAGCAACTATAACAATGGCTTTCATCCAGGGACGTTTCAAACCAATATATTCATTTATCCAGGATATCAATTTAAAACTGTGGATCAACTGATTACCAATTTTCATTTACCAAAATCAACTTTAATTATGCTCATTAGTGCACTGGCAAGTGTGCCACTCATTAAGGAAGCATACATGCTTGCGATTAACCAAAACTACCGATTTTTCTCATTTGGTGATGCAATGTTGATTAAATAACCATTTTGATTTGAAAAATCGTTTAAAAATCGTTATAATTTAACTTAGAGGGTGTTTTATGGACTATCTGTTGTATGGATCAATCGGATTAGGCGTACTTTTAATACTTATCCTTTTTATAAGCCTTCTTAAAAGGCGACCAAAAAAAGAGAGCATTAAGACACTTGATCAACAAGAATTAAATCAACTGTATGAGGCCTTAGGCCAAAAAGAAAACATTTTAAAAGTTGATTTAGAGCATCAACGTTTAAAAGTAGACTTAAAAGATACAAAAAAAGTGAATCCAACGTTAATTAAAGCGTTAAACATTCCGGCTTTTTTAACAGGAAACACCATCAAATTGCTCATTAAGTCATCACCAAAGGCAGTGCAAACTTATCTTGAAAATAAGCGAAAAGAGGCGAATTAAATGTTAAAACAATCATTTCTAGTGATTTCAGAAAATGGTATCCATGCCAGACCAGCAACCAGACTTGTAAATTTATCCATGACATTTCAGTCTGAAATCGAATTATGCCGTAAAGATACATGTATTAACTTAAAATCGATTATGGGTTTAATGTCTTTGGGCATTTACCAAGGCGAGACAATTAGCATTTCAACTGAAGGCGAAGATGAAGAAAAAGCCATTGAAAGCTTAAAAGATTTTATTATACACGAAGGACTTGCACGCATTGAATAAGAAAGATAAAGTGGTAGTTAACTGCCACTTTGATTTTTGAGATGCGGCAAAAACGCATTAAAAACGCCACCATTGAGACGTTAAAGGCCGGTGGTGTCATCACTGAGTTAGAAATGATTGATACGTCTTCATATGAACATGTCTATTTAGAAATCGGTAGCGGCAAAGGACAATTTATCACGTCACTTGCAAAAGACCATAAGGATGCCTTATGGGTTGCTATGGAAGTTAATATTAATGTTTGTTATCGCATTTTAGAAAAAAAAGAAGCACTAGAACTTAACAATTTAATCATTATCTTGGGGGATGCAAATCATATTTTAGCTTATTTTAAGCCCCAACACATTGATGGGCTTTTTCTTAATTTCTCTGATCCTTGGCCAAAAGCCAAACATCATAAAAGACGCTTAACATACCCATCATTCTTAAAACAATATCAAACCATATTAAAAAAAGATGCTATCATTCAGTTTAGAACAGATCATAAAGATTTATTTGATGATAGTCTAGACTATGCCAGATCAACTGATTTTGAACTCATTGAAGTCAATAAGCATCTAGAAAAAAGCCAGTATATGACTGAATACGAAGAAAAAAAGCGCCAAGACGGGCCAATATATCAATTTAAAGCGAGGGAAAAAAGATGATTAAAACCATTTACAATGATTTATTTCAACTACCCGGCATTGCCGGACATGAAAAACATGTGCGCAAGTACATGGAAGCTTTTATGCAAAAGTTTCCAAATTTTGAGATTAAAAAAGATCATTTGGGTTCGATTTTCGCAGTCAAACAAGCCAAAGATCCAAATGCACCACGTGTGATGATTGCTGGCCATATGGATGAAGTTGGCTTAATCGTTACACAAATCACTGATTTGGGCATGTTAAAAGTGCTTGCTATTGGTGGTTTAAATGGTGAAGTGTTTATTTCACAAGTTTTAGATGTACACACAAAATCAGGTGTAATCAGTGGTGTGATTGGTGCATTACCACCGCATTTAAAAACAGCTCAAAAAACCGATATTGATGACCTACTCTTAGATATTGGCGCATCATCTAAAAAAGAAGCTCAAGACTTTGGGGTAGAACCAGGTGACATGGTAACCTTTCAAAACCCATATACTGAAGCACCCAACAAAAAGCGTTTAATTGCCAAATCGATTGATAACCGTTTTGGTTGTGGCTTGGCACTTGAAACCATTGAACATTTTCATGATATCGATTTACCATTTACTTTAATTTGTGGTGCAACCGTCCAAGAAGAAGTTGGTTTAAGAGGTGCTCAAACATCAGTGACCATGCTTGACCCACAAGTCTTCATTGCACTTGATGCATCACCAGTCAATGATATGAAGAAAAATGATTCACTTGGTGCACTTGGTGAAGGCTTTTTAGTAAGAATGCATGATCCAAGAAATGTCATGTTGGGTCACTTACTACGTTATTTTGTCAATACAGCAACAGCACATAACATCAAATTTCAATATTTCACATCAAAAGGCGGCACAGATGCCGCAAAAGCACTTGATTTAAATCACGGTGTCTTAGCAACCACGATTGGCCTACCAGCAAGATACATTCATAGCAGTGCAGCCATGATGGATATCAATGATCTTCAATCAGCAAAAGACATGTTATTTGCTGTTTTAAATGATTTAGATCCACAAAAAATTAAACGATTACAGGAGGGATTAGATGGATAAAACCCTACATAACGGCGTTAAAATGCCACAGTTTGGTCTAGGAACCTTTTTAATTGAAGCAGGTGATTCTGCTTATGACAGTGTCAGTTATGCACTATCGATTGGCTATCGTCATATTGATACGGCGCAAGCTTATAACAATGAGGCATCGATTGGACAAGCCATTAAGGATTCTAAAATACCACGTTCTGAAATCTTTATTACAACAAAACAGCGGATGCATGGTGATGAAAAAACCATGGAAAAAGCCTTTTTAGCATCGCTTGAAAAGCTACAAACAGATTATGTTGACCTTTATTTAATTCATTGGCCCAATCATGATAATCAAATCAATCAACAAACGTGGGCATTTTTTGAAAAACTGTATCGTGAGAAAAAAGTACGTGCCATTGGTGTCTCTAATTTTCAAATTCATCACTTAAAGGCACTCTTTAAAACAGCAACCATCAAACCGATGGTCAATCAAGTGGAATGTCATCCAGGTTTGCAGCAAGTGCCACTTAAAACATTTTTAGATCAACACAATATTGCCTTAGAATCCTACGGACCTTTTATGAAAGGCAATATCTTTGAGCCACCTTTCTTAAATGACTTAGATGCGATTGCCAAAGTCCATGAAGCAACCATTCCACAAGTGGTGATTGCTTGGGGATTAGCACGTGATATTATTTTCATTCCAAAGTCAGGCAATCATAAACGCATTTTAGAAAATTTTGAAGGCACACAATTAAAATTAACAGGTCAAGAACTAAAACAAATTGACAATCTGAATCGCGGCAAGCGCGTCTATACCGATCCAGACAATAGTCCTTGGGGCTATAACTATGAAACGTCTTAAACATTAAGGCGTTTTTTTTCTTGTAAATTAATATCATATCATATATAATAGTGCTGTACTTATGAGACCCATTATGGGCTTAAAAAGGAGAAGAAAATGAAAAATAATGTTTATGAGATGGCTTTGGCCTCGATATTTTCTGCCATTATCTTGGTGTTGGCATTGGTTCCCCAAATTGGGTTTGTAACCATATTACCAGGTGTAAGTATTACACTTGTCCACATTCCAACTTTAATTGGCATTTTTATTTTGCCTAGAAGATATGCGTTTTTAATGGGCGCGATGTTCGGGATTGGTTCTTGGATCGCATCATTCTTATATGGTGTTTCACCCTTTGATTTGGCATTCCAATATCCATGGATTTCTGTTTTACCACGGATTTTGTTTGCTGTGGCAGCCTTTTACATTTATAAAGGCTTAAGTCAACTAGAAACCAAAGTGAAACATGGTGATGCCTTGGTCTTTGGTGTGGTGAGTTTGATTACACTTTTCGCTATTTATTATGGTGGCCAAGCAATTTCTATTATGACAGGCGCAAATGCAGGCCTCATTACACCATTTGCACTACTGATTGCTGGTTTATTTTTAAGTTATTACTACTATTTCATTCAAAAAAGTGCTAAAAAACAAGTTTTATTGCCATCAGCAATTATTTTAAGTACTGTTGCGCATACGATTTTGGTTTTAGGCACAGTGTATCTCTTTAGTCCATCGGTCTTTATTGATACCTTTGGCACATCACGCACTGTCTTAGGATGGATTTACGCGATTGCGATGACCAACGGATTAATCGAAGCACTTGTTGCCGTTTTAGTGGCAACCCCAATTATTACAGCGCTCAATCAATTAGAAAAACAACGTTAGGAGATTTCCTATGATTTTATTATTTGATGTTGGCAATACCAATATTACCATTGGTTTATCTGACGGTAAAAAACTCTTAAAGACATTTAGATTAAATACTGAAGTGACGAAAGCCGCTGATGAATATTATCTCAATTTAAAGAGTTTAATTGACTTAAGAGAAATTGATGATGTCGCCATAGCCAGTGTTGTGCCACGCATCACCGAAAAGTTAAAAGAAATCAGCATACACCATTTAAATATTGAACCTTTAATTGTTGGTCCAGGCGTTAAAACATCGGTGAATGTGAAAACAGATTACCCGCGTGAAGTGGGTGCTGATCTTATTTGTGATGCTGCCGCTGTCAATGATTTAAAACAACCCATTTTAGTTGTTGATTTAGGGACAGCCATCAAATATATATATGTCAACAATCAAAGCATATTAGGTGTTGTTATCACACCAGGCGTTGCGGTTTCTATTAAGGCTTTGGTGGGCAATACTGCCCTTTTACCAGATATTGATATCGAAGTACCCAAAAAGGTTTTAGGCACGCATACGATTGCTTGTATGCAGTCTGGTGTTACCTATGGTGTTGCTGCACAAGTTGATGGCCTTGCATCACGCATTAAAAAAGAAGTTGGCCATGATGTTGATGTGATATTAACCGGTGGACTCTCTCAAACCATCGCGCCACTGTGCGAGGTAAGAAACACACTTGATACTGATATCACCTTAAAAGGATTATTAAAAATATACAATCTGAATCGTTAATCTGAAAACAGCTGATCTTCAGCTGTTTTTTTTGGAATTAGAATCGTTATGTCTTAGAAAATATTGAAAATAGCCAGTTTGGTGGCAATTTTTATTAAAAATAAAGTATAATAGAAATGGTGATAATATGAATTATAAACAAACATATAAGTTTTGGCTTAAACACAAAAAAATCAAGCCTGAGATCAAAGCACAATTAAAAGCGATGTCCAAACAAGACATTAAAGAAGCATTTTATACCGATTTAACATTCGGTACAGGTGGCTTGCGTGGATTGATGGGTCCTGGCTCTAATCGTATCAATTTATATACCATGAGACGTGCAACCGAAGGGTTTGCGCGTTATTTGGAAAAGACATATGACAATAATGCAGTTGCGATTGCGCATGACAACCGTATTGATTCGGCAGAATTTGCTTATGAAGCAGCCATGGTTTTGGCAGCACACGGCATCAAAACCTATTTATACCGTGAATTAAGACCAACACCAATGCTTTCTTATGCTGTGAGAACATTTGAATGCACTGGTGGTATTATGATTACAGCATCACATAATCCTAAACAATATAATGGCTTTAAGGCATACGACCTGACAGGTGCACAATTAAACTTAGAAGATGCGAATCAAGTGATTGCTGAGATTAATGCCATTGATGACCCTATTGGTATAGAAACGGTTGAAAACGACTATATCACATGGATTGATGAACTCTTTGATGACAAGTACATTAGTGAAGTAGAAAAAATCCAAATCAATGAAACATCAAAAGAGGCTAAAATTGTCTTTTCTCCACTTCATGGGACAGGTGGTACCATTATTCCACGCTTACTGATTGAGCGTGGCTATCAAGTGTTTCCTTATGAACCACAGATGATTGCTGATCCTCAGTTTAAAAATACCAAATCTTCTAATCCAGAAGAAGCGTTAAGTTATGAAATGAGCATGCTTTATGCCAAAGAAATTGATGCGGATGTGATTATGGTCACTGACCCAGATGCCGATCGCCTAGGTATTGCTGTTAAACATGAGGGCGATTATCATTTATTAACCGGCAATCAAACAGCAGCCATTGAACTTTATTATATATTGACTCAAAGAAAGAAATTAAAGACATTACCGAAAGATGGGTTTATTTTTTCAACCATTGTGACATCAAAACTCATTAAAGACATTACTGAAGATTTTGGATTAACCTATGTTGAAACGTTAACCGGCTTTAAGTTTATCGGCCAAAAAGCTGAAGAACTTAAAAAAACAGGTGGCACTTACGTCTTTGGTTGCGAAGAGTCATACGGTAGTTTAATTGCTGATTTCGTCAGAGACAAAGATGCGGTTCAAGCGGTTTATTTGCTTGCTGAAATTGCGAGTTTCTTAAAAGATCAAAACCAAACACTTATGGATTATTTAAATGAAATCTATGAGAAATATGGTGTTTATCTAGAACACACAGATACGTATTTATTAGAAGGTATCTCTGGTGTTGAAAAAATCAATCAGTTTATGGCATATTTTAGAACACAAAGTGATACCTTTGCGTTTGACATTCAAGCAAAAAATGATTATCTCACACAACAAAGACACCTATCAGGCAATATAACCCCACTAGATTTACCACAATCTGATGTTGTCATCTATGAACTCAAAGATGGTGACTGGATCTGCTTTAGACCAAGTGGAACAGAACCTAAGCTTAAAATCTATTACGGGCTTAAAGCGAAAACATTATCTGATGCGAAAAAGAAACTGACCACATATCAAGCACATATTGGTGCAGTCATCGATCAAGAGGAGGACTTATGACAAACAAACGTATTGAAACCTATTTAGAATCAGTGAGTGAAAAATCGATATCGATCTTTTATTCTGGCGGACTCGCAAAAAAATCAAATGATCAAAGTTATCCCTTTCATGTCAATCGGAGTTTTTATTATTTTTCCCAAATCAATCAAGCCGATTCAATCCTAGTGATTATTAAAGGTGAAACCCTTACTAAAAGTTATGTATTTATTGAAAAAAGATCCGCTGAACGCATCCTATGGGATGGCGATACACTCAGTTTTGATCACGCATTATCGTTAAGTGGTGTTGATGAAATTAAAGATCGAACAACCTTTGATGACTTTATCTCAACCATTTTAAGTGCGAATCGCACCAATGTTTTTGGTGAACTTGACACGCTTTACTTAGACTTTGAAGCTAAACCCATGGGTGCTTTATCAGATTGGGTCTCACACTATGCCGAAAATGTCTTAAAACAATATCCTTTTTTATCCATTAAAAACAATCACTTATTGCTCGCGACCTTGCGGATGAAAAAAGATGAACACGAATTTCAACTCATTCAAAGTGCTGTCGATATTTCGGTTAAAGCGTTCCATCACATCATGAAAAAAGCAAAAGATGTCAACACTGAATATGAGCTAGAAGCTGAATATAATTACATTTTAAACAAACACCGTGTCAAACCATCCTTTGATACAATCGTTGCCTCTGGTGGTAATGCAACCGTCTTACACTATGTGAATAACAATGATCATATTGGTGATGACCAATTGATTTTAGTGGATGCTGGCGTAGAATATGAGCAATACTGTTCAGACATTACCCGCACATTTCCTAAATCAGGCACATTTACCCCACGACAAAAAGAAATCTATGAACTGGTTTTAAAAGCCAATGAGGAAACGATCAAATGGGTCAAACCTGGTATTACGTTAAAAGAGTTTAATGATTTTGGTAAAAAGATTTTAACAGAAGGTTTGAAATCAATGGGTCTAATTAAAGAAGATGATGAGATTATTAAATACTATTATCATTCATTAGGACACAGCCTAGGACTTGATGTCCATGATATCGCCAATTACGCAAAACCAATTGTTGCAGGCCATATGTTAACTGTTGAACCAGGGCTTTATATTAAAGAAGAAGGTATTGGCATTAGAATTGAAGATAACATTTTAATCACACATGATGGCTGTATTAACCTATCAAAAGACATCATAAAGTCTGTTAAAGACATTGAAAACTTAATGAAATGAAGATAAGCACCCTAGGGTGCTTTATTTTTTTTACTTTTTTCCAATAAAAATGGCATCTCGTTCGTTTATAGTGTGTAACAACAAAAAAGGAAAAGAGGAAAAATGTATGAAAAAATTTGTTCTAGGATTTATTTTATTATCAGTAGCACTCTTAAGTGCATGTACCGATGGCTATCAAGTGAATACCAATATGTTTGAAACCAATGAAGATGTGATTTCATTTCAAGCATTAACGGCATTCTCACTCTTATCATCTAGTGATGCAAATCAACCGTTATCACAACATGATACCAATGTGCTTTTATCTTATCAATTATTAGAAGAGGGCACAGAAGATCCAATTGTAGAAGATGAGCCAGCAAATGACGATCCACTACTTGCTAATATTGAACCATATATTGAACTTGTTGAGCAATTTTTAGGCAGCAATGATGGATTAGATGTCTCTATTTTGGAATCTCCACTTGAAGATTATGAACTCATGATGACATTTTCAACCAATGGTCTAAAAGGTGAAACACAAACATATGTGATTCATTATAATATGACTTTAACTGAAGAAGAGGATGACGAATCAGAATTTTCACTAGAAGGTATTATGATCATGAATGATGTCACATACTTTTTAACTGGTGAACGTGAAGTTGAAGCTGATGAAGAATCGATTGAGTTTATTGCTAAGTTGGATGATGACAACTATGTTGAATCAGAATACAAAGTTGAATCTGATGAAATCGAATTTGAAATTAAAGTTGTTTTAAATGGCGAAATCGTCTCAGAAACAAAGATTGAAATCGAATATGAAGAAGATGAAACCAAAATCGAATTAGAATTTTTATCAGGTGATGCCACAGGGACATATGAATTTACTTACGAACTAGAAGACGGCGAACCCGTATTAAAGATTGAATTTGATGTTGAAATTGATGGTATACATACCAAAGGTGAAATCGTTGTATCAATCATCGTAGATCCTGTCACAGGCGAAACAAGTTATGTTTTATTTGTAGATCCTGAAGATGGCGAAAGCTATGAATCAAGAAAAGATCGTGATATCGATGATGACGATGAAGATGAGTCACCAGAAGTAGACACTGAAGAAGACGATATTGAAGATAACGAAGACACACCAGACGTTGATGAAGAAGACACAGTATAACCAAACCCAAGCGTTTAATGAAACCCATAATTGATGGAAACCTATGATATGCTATAAGGAGATTTAGGTCTCCTTATAGCATATCATTAAAGAGGTATGGCACGCATGATTGATCACAAAACCATCAAAGCGTTAACGAAAAAAAGTGAATCTGCATTTGAAGACGTCTATCATCAAACAAAGCGTGGTGTCTATTCAGTCATCTTCTCTGTGGTTAAAAACCATGAGGAAACACAAGATTTGATGCAAGAAGTTTATATGAAGATGATGCAAAACATTGATAAGTATCAACCAAAAACGAATTTCGTCAATTGGTTGTTTACACTTGCCAAAAATGTTGCTATTGACCACTATCGTCGTGCAAAAAAAGTTCAAACCATCGATGATATTGAATATCAAGACATCTTTGTGAGTCAAGAAGAAAGCCCGGCATCAAAAGATCACTTCACACATATGATTGAATTACTAACTGAAGAACAACGCATCATTGTTTTGCTAAAGATTGTTGATGATAAAAAATTTAAAGACATTGCAGCAATCGTTGATAAACCGTTAGGCACTGTCTTATGGCAGTACCAAGAAGCACTCAAGGTGCTTAAAGGATATGAGGGCATATCATGAGAAAAAAAGAGATCAAACACCTATTTAAAACAGAAATTGAATCACACATCCCAGAAGCAGCACCTGAAATAGATTTTGAGTTTGCGCCACAAACACGCAAGAAAAAGTCGTTTGGTTTTTCGTTAACCAGAAACTTAACAACCGTTTTGGCTATTTTAGTGATGGCATTGGTGGTCAGTTTTTTCATTGAACCAAATCAACCCACAACGCCAGGTAACCGTTTGACTACTGAGGCCGAAGTGATTTCTTTTCAAGCTGTATCAACTGTTTCTCTTTTAACACAATCGATTGATAATGTTGATGTCAGTTATCAACCAGAGCGATTAAATCTCACACAGCCGAGCCCTTTAATTGATTATGTCAAACCATATTTAAGCCTTGTTGAGAAAATTTTAGCAAGCGACACGAGTTTTAATATCGTTTCTGGTCCATCAGATTTTGAGGCCTATGAAACATATATGCAATTTGAAACAACGGATCTACTAGGACGTCGTGTTCAATATGTCATGCATTATAATTTGATCTTAGTTGATGAAGACGATGATGAATCAGAATATACAATGGATGGTATTTTAATTACACGATCGTTAATCTATCAAGTCAAAGGTGAAAAAACGATTGAAGCTGATGAAACATCCATTGAGTTTAAAGCTATGATTGATGATAATAATTACGTTGAATCCAAACACACCATTGAATCAGATGAAACATCTTTTGAGATGAAAGTTGTTCGTTTTGGACAACTTGAATCAGAGATTAAATTTGACATTGAATTTGATGATGATGAAACGACTGTAAGCCTAGAGTTTGTTGAAGGCAATAATGAAGGGTCTTTTGAATTTGAATATGTCTTTGAAGATGGACTTAATCTCATTTATATTGAATTTGAAACAACCATTAATGGTCAAGAGACCAAAGGTGAAATGACTGTTGTGATTATTGTTGATCCAGTCACCAACTTAACATCTTATCGTTTTTATGTCGATCCAGATGATGATGAGCCTTATGAATATGAAACAGATCGTGATGATGAAGATGACGAAGAGACACCTGAAGACATAGAAGAAACCGAAGAAGATGATGAAGAAACACCAGAAGATAATGAAGAAGACGAGATTGAAACAGAAGAATAAGTATCAACGATGATAATTAAAGTAAACATATAACTTCATACCTACTATAAAGCAAAAAGGAGTGTTACCATGAAACGACTCATCCTGATTGCTTTATTTTTATGTCTAATCATGACACAAAAAAGTACGCACGCATCCACCCATTACCACAGCTATGAATCCATGACAGTTTATAACGGACGACTTCTAGAAGATTTTACTGATAAGGACTATAAAGACAACTATCCCGAGGTGACCAGACGTAAGTTTATGGGCTGGCGTGTCCATCACATACATAAAAATATTAAAGTATCCTATATTTCAGATACTTTGTTTTCTTATTATAATGACGGGACTACGGCCATTGATTATACATATAAGTTGGACCGAAAACTAACAACAAAGTTTAATATATCAGCCACCGGTAGTATTGGCATTAAGATGCAAAAAACCGAAAAAACATTTAAAAACAATCTAGATGGTTCTTTAAAACTATCGGCTGATTATTATGTACAGTCAGAAGAAAAAGAAAGTTTTGAAGTCAAACTTAAAGTCGATCCAGGTACACAAGTCGATCTATATATTTATGGTGAAGGTAAAATCACCAATGGGGTCGCAGCCAGATATATCTTTTGGATGCGCGCTGATCGTGGTGGCTATGAGGTGTTTTTAATCACTACACAATATCACCGATTAGAGAAAAAGCCGATATGAAGCCAAAAGATATCTTGTTTTTCGGATTATTTATATGCCTTGCTGCACTCATGTTACTCATTATTTATCTTGATGAACCCAAAAAAGATTTTGTGATAATCACAGTAGATACCGAACACATTTATTACTTTGAACGTGACACCCACATCAAAGTTATGTTTTATGTCAATGATCCACATTCACCTTTCTATGAAAAAGATTACTATGAACAAGTCATCTTAAAAGATGCTTCTGAAACAATTATATTGGATGTTGAACTAGATGATGTCATAAAAAATCATGAAGAGGCGTATTTGAATCAAACATACACACAAGTGGTTTTATATATCACGATGCCCTATGTGGCATCCAATCTTTTTATTGAAAATCTTGAAATTGATATAACGTTATCTAGTGGTTTATCTGTATCACTGCCTTTAGGCAAACTCTCCATTGGTTATGAACCTGGTGTTACATTAGAAACACTTGATTGGCGCGGGTTATATGGCTTTAAGTCAGAAACAAAAGTAACACCGCGCATTCATACGGTGCATGTGACATACCATGAACTTTCTAAAGAGATTAAAGAGATAGAGATTGGTCATTTAGAAAATATTACATTTCACCATCAATCAGGTGAACTCATCATCACGATTCCTTATGATGATGCCTTACTTTATGAATTTCCGATTAAAATCATGTATACAGATGATGACATTGATATCATTGACCGCTTTTTATACATGAAAAATTATCAAATTTTAGTAGAAAGTGGACCATTGCTCTATGTTACACCCCTTAATTGAGCTCATTGATGCCAAAAAGGTCTATGTGGATCGAATCTTTAACTTAGAGATTCATCAAGGTGACTTTGTATTAATCAAAGGCGGTAATGGTTCAGGCAAGACAACCTTAATCCATTTAATTTTGGGCTTTATTAAACCCGATCAGGGGTGTGTGAAAAGACGTATCAAAAGGTTGAACTACTGCCCTGAAAAAGTGTACTTACCACCACATTTAAAAGTGATTGAGTATATTGAAATGATGAGTGATTTTAAAGGTGTCGATGTTGATATGACACTCGTCCATTTATTTAAACTGCCCCTTTATAAAAGGATTTCTGCTTGTTCAAAAGGCAATGTGCAAAAACTATGTTTATATCAAGCATTGATTGGTAAAACCAATCTATATATACTTGATGAACCTTTTTCTGGGTTGGATGAACATATGGCCAAAGATCTTTGTCTGTATATTGACGCACTCCACCAGCAAAACATTACATTTGTTGTTTCAACGCACTTTCCGCACTATTTTGATCACATTAAAAAGACGGTTGTTGATTTATGTATATAGTCTACCGCATGCTTTTTGGCATCAAAAAACAGGCGCTATTAATCGGTATGGTTTTCTTGGTATTGTTATCTTTTATCTTAGCGATTGATTTTACGCAATCACAAACAGAACGTTTATATCATCTGGATGCTGAAGTGTTATTGTTTCAAACCCTGGTCATGCAAAGTTTGTTTATGATGTTTCCGTTGATTGGACTGATGACAGCTTTTGACCATGATCAACCGTATTTGGTACCTTTAATGGCTTATCAAGGGCGTTTGAGCATTATGTGTTATCAGCTTTTCATCTATGTTTTAATCATTATCATCAGCGGTTTGGTTGTACTTGAAGGCTATGTTTTGATTTTATTGAGTTTCTTTAGCATAAACGTATCACTGATTGAACTCAAAGATATATATATCGCTTTAGTCTTAGATACATTTTATGTGATGATTATCTTTATGGTGATAGCCTCACACCACCAAAAAATAAAAGCCTTTATCCTATTTATGACCTACATTATTGGATTTATGTTGCTCGGTGATCATCATCATTTGGTATTATATTATTGTCTGCCTTTGGGATATCATATGTTTGATGTTTCAACCTATGCACTTTATTACAAAATACTCTATGCACTCTTTTTAGGTGTGATCTATTTTTATCATAAAAGCACCCAAAAAATTTCTTCTTTTTAATGACATGCTATAAAAAAAGTGCATCTGTCATCAAATCGATGATATGTGCGTTAGAAAAACCATCCTTTTGGTTGACAAAAGGTAAAAACATGATATAATCTAACAGTAAGTAAATAAAGTGAAAAGAAGAGACCCCCTCTCGCCTGATAATCAATTTATGGGCAAACAGTCACGTTTAAAACATTAGACGTTATGAGTGGGTACAATTGTATCTGCTTTTTCTTTTATTTATTAAAACCAAATGGAGGTGAATTGCATTAAACAAAACAGAGGTAAATCTACCGAACTAGTCAATGAAAACATTCCGAACACAAGCCTTTTGGTCATCGATGATGAAGGCAACAAACTGGGTGTTATTCCGCGATCAGAAGCATTAAAAAAGGCTCAAGACAAAGAGCTTGATTTGGTTGTTGTATCACCGGATTCAAAACCGATGGTGGCCAAATTTATGGATTATTCGAAATATCGGTACGAACAACAAAGACGCTTACGCGAAACAAAGAAAAATCAAAAAGTTGTTGAACTTAAAGAAATTCGTTTAAGTCCAACCATTGACAAGCACGACTTTGATACCAAAATGAGACACGCGCTAAAATTTTTGGAAAAAGGTAACAAAGTTAAACTAACCATTCGCTTTTTCGGTCGAATGATTACACATCGTGATGTCGGTGAAAAAGTGATCCGTAAGTTTATTGAAGATATTGGCGACAAATGCACCGTTGAGAGCTATCCAAAAATGGATGGTCGCTATATGATTTCAATACTTGCACCAGCACAAGAAAAATAACAGAGTTAAAGAAAGAAGGGACTAACATGCCAAAACAAAAGACACATAGTGGTTTGAAAAAAAGAATTAAAGTAACAGGCACTGGCAAACTCAAAAGAGGTCATGCATATAAAAACCATTTAGCAGCATCAAAAACAACCAAACAAAATAGACAATTAAGAGGCGAAACAGACGTACATCCGTCAGATAAAAAACGCATCAAGAGCTTGATTTCAAGCCTACTTAAGTAAAAGGAGATATATCATGCCAAGAGTTAAAGGTGGGGCGACCACAAGACGTCGTCGTAAAAAAATATTAAAATTAGCCAAAGGTTACTTTGGATCAAAACGTACATTATATCGTACTGCAAATGAACAAGTCATGCGTTCACTTGCTTATGCATATAAAGACCGTAAGAGAAGAAAAAGAGATTTCCGTAAATTGTGGATCACACGTATCAACGCAGCTGCACAATTAAATGGAATGAAATATTCTAAATTTATTCATGGTTTAAGCATTGCAAACGTTCACGTGAACCGTAAAATGCTTGCTGATATTGCAGTCAATCATCCAGAAGATTTTAAAGCATATGCTGATCTTGCAAAAAAAGCATTAAGTGGTGATTTTAAACCACAAACTGTTGAAGCACCTAAAAAAGCGAAAACTGTTGAAAAAGCACCTGAGAAAAAAGCACCAAAAGTTGAAAAAGTAGACGCCAAACCAGAAAAGAAAACAGAAGAGAAAAAAGCGCCAGCTAAAAAAGAAGTTGTTGACTATTCAAAACTTCTTGTTAAAGACTTAAAAGAGCTTGCAAAAGAAAAAGGTGTTGAAAATTACAGCACCATGCTTAAAGCCGATTTGGTTGAAGCATTAACAAATTTAGATAAATAAGCAAAGAGTGGAAAATTCCACTCTTTTTTTGTATAATAGTCTTAGGGTGTTACTATGAAAAAAAGATTAGCCATTGCAGTATCCTTAGCCGTCTTTATCATCATCAGTCTACCCGTTGCATTGGTCATCTCATCGATTCGCAGTCAAGGTATTTTTATCGTGCTTGCAATCTTGGGGTTGGTCTATGTCGCGGTATACGTTTTTGGCGGCTTAGCCAAATTAATCGTTTATTTTATTTACGGAGCGTTTACTGCGCTGTTTTTAACATTGTTGCCTGATGTTTATCAATTACCTTTTGTCTTTATCGGGACACTTTTATTTGTTCTAAACCCATTGGCCAATTTTGAATCATTCTTAGAAAAGAAGCTCAATGATGATGATGTACTACCCATTCGCTTAAGTATTCGTGGATCTTATTGGCCATATTTCGCTTATCGTCGCGAGATGAAAACCTATTATCATTTACCACAACAACGTAAATTAATTACCAAACGTTGGTACTTATATTTAAGACAAATAACGACAATTTTACTCCTTTTTGCCGGTATTTTTATCTTTATTTTAGAGATCAGTAATATTGCCATTGCACTTGATACATTAGAACCGACATTGTTTTTATCTTTTTATACCGTATTTGTATTATTCTTATTAACATTACTCATGTATAAGAAAGGTTTTACATCAAGTTTTAGAGCATTGATGATTGCAACATTCCCAACTTTGATTTTCGTTGTTTTCCTTACCGATTTATCGTTTTTCACTCAAAGCATCATTGCTGGCACTATCTTTTTAGCAGGGATAGTAACAACCGCCGTTGAACTTAAAAAATATTATTATCGTGTGCTTTATCAAAGTTATAATTACTATGATGTTGACTTTCAAAAAGATGTTTATGCCAATCACCTATTTGAAACACTGGTTTATAATGATTCCTACATTCAAACAGGCACGTATAAGTTTAAGGTCTCAAGAGACGTTTTTAATAAACACTTAACAGCTATTTTGGTGTATTTGAACTACTTTAAAATCATTATGGTGGCTTATGCATTTAAAAAAGATACTGTTGAAATGGTGTGCCATTTCCACAAAAAACAAAAGAAAAGACCAGATAAATTAAAAACATATTTAGAGTCAACCTTTAAAACAACTGTTGATATGTATTTATTTTTAGATCCTTTTAAAAAAGAATATGAAGAATCATTTTTCCATCGACCCGATTATATTGTCAGTAGAGCCCTTTATTTGGCGCATCTAGCCAAAGAATTAGAAATTAAGAGTCGCGTGATTGTACAAATGATTGCTTACTTTAAGAGTGAAGCAGATCTCAGTCAATTTATGAAAGAGCATCCAGTTAAACGATTGCCGCGTTATGATGAAGATGACTCAATAACAGTCAAGATTGAAATGCCTTTAATTAACAGTGATTTCATCATTGAATCAAAAATTAGAGAACTCTTATTATCCCTCATGACAGCCCGTGGAAAATTTGTTAGAATCAATGTATATTCATAAAAAGCGCTTACGTGTAAGCGCTTTCTATTTACTTGACATTATAAGACCATTATGATAAAGTAAGGGTGAACCTAGGAAGCAGCCGTGGAACCCAAATTCTTTTTCATGGGAGATAAAACTTTGCTGGCGTGAAAGCCAAGAAATTGGAATCCCGATGCTTAGACAAGCTATCACCCACCTTATCTTTTTGTTCTCACAGCTTTCTAGGCTTTTTTTTATGCAATCATCATGATATAATATGAATAATATTATAGCGAAAGTAGGATAATCAATGGATCCCAAATTCAAGCACTTAAGTGCCTTATCAACCTTGCCTGGAACACCAGGCCACGAACATCAAATCAAAGCTTATATCGAATCAGAGATTAAAGGGGATGTCGATGATCTGCTCTATGATCATTTGGGTTCCGTGATTGGTAAAAAAGGCACACAGGGTCCACGTATCATGATTGCTGGCCATATGGATGAAGTCGGTCTTTTGGTCACTCAAATCACCAAAGAAGGTTTTGTTAAATTTCAAACCCTTGGCGGCTGGTTTTCACAAGTTATGTTGGCGCAAGTTTGGGATATACATACACCAGATAAAGTTATTACTGCTGTCACTGGCGTTAAGCCACCACATATTATACCCGTTGAAAAAAGAAGTGAAGCTATTCCGATTGACCAAATGTTTTTAGATATTGGGGTAACCTCTAAAGAGGAAGCGTTAAAACTTGGTGTTTCACCAGGACAAATGATCACCCCACATCAACAATTTCAAGTCATAGGTGATGGCAAACATTTACTTTCGAAAGCTTGGGATAATCGTATTGGTAGTTGTGTGGTCTTAGAAGTCTTAAAACGGCTTAAAAACCATCCAAATCAGTTATACGGTACATTTACTGTCCAAGAAGAAGTTGGACTTAGAGGGGCAAAAACAGCGAGTTATGTTGTTAGACCTGATATTGCCATCGCCATTGATACAGGCATCGCTAATGACGTGCCACACGGTGATCCCTTAGATCAAAGTTTGGGAAAGGGACCACAAATCTTCTTATATGATAGTGGACTCGTTGCACATCAAGCATTAAGACGCTTTGTCGTAGATGTTGCCAAGGAACACAAAATACCTTATCAAGAGTGTTTTGTTGCACGTGGTAGTACAGATGCCGGCCAAATGCATTTAAGTCACATTGGGGCACCTTCAATTGCTATAGGCATTCCAACGCGTTATATGCATTCACATACCTCAATGATTCATTATAATGACTATGAAAATGCCATTCGTTTATTACTCGCAGTGATTGAAAAACTCGATCAAAACACAGTTGATGGGTTAATTTTTGATTAGATAACATAAAGGATGATGTCATCATGCGTATTATTGCTGGAAAACATAAAAAAAGAATCATACTGATGGTCGGTAAACCCACAACCAGAGAAACATCTGATCGTATTAGAGAATCGGTCTTTAATATGCTTGGTGGGCAACTAGAGGGTACGGCCGTAGATTTATTTTCAGGCAGTGGTGCTTATGCCTTGGAGGCAATCTCACGTGGTCTTTCGCATGTTACATGTGTTGATCATGATTATGATGCCTATCAAACCATTAAAGAAAATGCCAAACGTATCGGTGAATTAGACAACGTCACAGCCATTTTTACGGATTATAAAGCGTACTTAAAGTCATTAAGTATGGATGTGACATTTGATTATATCTTTATTGATCCCCCTTATGAGATGCATATATATGATGACCTACTTGATCAACTCGAACATCACCTGAATTCAAACGGCATCATCATTATCGAATCCGAAAAGAAAGTTATCTTAAAAGATCGCACACAACACTTAAAAAAAACCAAAGAAAAAACATATGGTTTTAAAAAAATAACAATGTATGAAAAAGGAGCGTAATATGAAAAGACGTTTATTAGCTGCAACACCCATGATTTCAATTTTCTTATTTTTAGGTGCTGGTTTGGTTTATGACAACTGGCGGATTGCATGGACATTTTTCTTACTAATCCCTTTATCTGTCATGCTTCTAACGGGCAACCCCATCAAACGGTTAAGCGAAGCCATGCCTTTGATTGCCTTAACCATCTTTTTATGGTTGGGATTTGGTTGGGATTTATGGAACCCAGGCTGGGCTGTATTCCTACTCATTCCTTTGTTTAACTTTATTGCCAAAGGGCGTCTAGAACCAAGAAAAATGGTTAGTTTTCTTGTCACAATCAGTTTTATTGTCATTGGACTAACGACGGGTAGTTGGCATCCAACATGGATTATCTTTTTATTAATTCCAATCATTAATACCTTGTTTTTTCCAGAACCAAATGCATTTATGACTGTGAAAACCTTTAATTTTAAAGATAAGGTTAGAACATATGTTGATGCTGAAGTTGATGATGACGATGATGATTTTAAATAAAAAAGCCTAACTAGGCTTTTTTTTATCTTATCCGTTGATTTTTTATAACCTCGACATGTCCACGTCTTGATAATTCGACGGTTAATTGTCTGTATTCATATTTTTTAAACAATTCTAAGATTTCTGAGTAACTTAAATGTTTTAATGGTGCAAAAGACTCTTGACTCATATCGACCTTGTCACCGGTAGCAAGCCAAAACATATGATGCTTTTCAGTAACTTTATCATCTTTTACATAGATCAGACCAATTGGATCAACAATATAATTCCTATTTTTAAAATAGTGCTCAATCTTAAACTTAAAGTGTTTTTTGTCAATGTCGCTTTGATAGACTAACCCTTTATCTTTACCGACAATTAAGATGATTTTTTCTGACTTAATCTTTGCCAATGATAAAAAGAGGACGAGACTTAAAACAACACCAATCACACCTGTTAGAAGTAAGATGTATAAGAAGATGCCAGGTTCGACGATAAAATAAAATAATAACACAAGCACTGACCCTAAAAACATGAATAAAGCATTTTTTCGATCATTTTTTAATGTTGAAAAAACATCATAAGGTTTTTTGGGGATGACCTGCTTGATTTTACGTGTATTGACTGAGATACCAAAGCCACCGGTGAAGCGTGAAAAGACTAAAAAGGCCATAATACTTGGTCCAACACGTCCTAAAAAGTAAAAGATGATAAAGTCTAGTGGTGCCCCTGCCAAGACAACAGGCACCCAATCAACCAATGCAAAAACAAAAAATGCACCAAATATAAAAAGCGCAACCCGCTTATTTCTACCTGAGATAATGTAGACCAAATGACCCATAATAAAGAAACTTAAAAAACTTGAAAAAAACATGGATATAAACTGCATAGAAGTCTCCTTTACTAAAAAACGCATAAATGAAAAAATGTCCTAAAGGTTTTGCTTGTATTTTAACATAAAATCAAGTAAAATATAAGAGGAATATAAGGAGAGATACATTATGACAATCGGAGTGGTTTGGTTTATCGTAATATTGGTCGTCACATTACTTTTAGGGGGCGTATTGGGGTTTTTATTTTCAAGACGTTGGTTTAAGCGTTACTTAGAGAAAAATCCACCAGTCAACGAGCGTATGATCCGTGAAATGATGCGTCAAATGGGACGGACACCTTCAGAAAAACAAGTCCGTCAAATATTGACCTCGATGAACCAATATAAATAATGATAAAGAAAAACGACCTACGCGGTCGTCTTTTTTTTATCGAATCGGTACTCAGTACCTTCTCTCAAGCGTTTATAATTTGCACGATGTCTAATAAAGATAATGGTTGCTAATGCTGAAATCACGAATAAGTTCATTAAATGAGTGGCAAGATTTTGACTACTATCAACGAAAATACGCAAGACAAACATCGATAATGCCGTAATGGCTGCCATCGTTGATGACTTAGATACATAACGTGTGATAAAAAACATGATGAAGAAGACGGTGATAACAATTAAAGCGATCCAAGGTGCAAGTGCTGTAACAACACCCGCTGAGGTTGCAACAGCTTTACCACCTTTAAAGTTAATATATATCGGCCACACATGACCGAGAACAGCAAACGCGCCATAAAGCATTAAAATATTCATCTCCATGGGTTCAATCAAGTATAGTGATTCCATCTTGAAAAATGAGAGAATGGCAATGACAAATGCGCCTTTTAAAATATCAAAGACAAACGCCCAAACACCATATTTAAACCCTAAAACACGAATGGCATTGGTTGCCCCTGTATTTTTTGAGCCGTGTTCGCGAATGTCAATGTCACGAAAGACTTTACCGATGATTAGGCCACTTGGAATTGAGCCTAAGATGTATGAAAGAATAAAAAATAATGTCATGTACACGACTGTCATATGTTTCGCACCATCCTTACTTTCAACATTATATCATAGCTTAAAACGATTAAACAAATAAAAAACAAAACATAATCAAAACATTGTATGTGACCACGTTTTTTGGTATAATAACCCTATATTATAAAGATGGTGAAGACATGCAAAACAATAACAAAATATACGATGAACAGTCCATCCAAATACTTGAAGGTCTCGAAGCAGTCCGCAAACGACCAGGGATGTATATTGGCTCTACCGATGCCAAAGGGTTACATCACTTGGTATGGGAAATCATGGATAATGCCATCGATGAATCACTTTCAGGATATGGTACTGAAATTACATTAACAATTAAATCAGATAACAGTATCGAAGTTTCTGATCAAGGACGCGGTATGCCCTATAAAATGCATAGCTCAGGTCGTCCTACCACAGAAATTATTTTTACTGTGCTCCATGCTGGTGGTAAATTTAGTGATACAGCCGGTTATAAAGTCTCTGGTGGTCTCCATGGTGTTGGTTCATCTGTGGTGAACGCCTTATCTCAATTTTTAGATGTTACCATTTATCGTGATGGTCATATATGGCGTCAACGGTTTTCAAATGGTGGTCAACGCATTGATCCTCTTGAAAAGATCGGCGATACTAAAAAAACCGGAACAACCGTTTGGTTTAAACCAGATCCTAAGGTGTTTGCAACCACATTGTTCCAATATGATATGATTAAAGAACGCTTAAGAGAAGCTGCCTTTCTCATTAAAGGTCTTAAGATTAATTTGCATGATCAACGCACAAGCAAAAAAGAAAGTTTTAAATACGATGAAGGTATTAAAGCTTATGTTGACTTAATTAACCAAGATAAAAAAGGATTTCATGACACTTATTTGATTGCATCTGACTATCATGTCACCACCAATAAGAAAAAAGTCTTTGAAATTGAAATGGCCTTTCAATTTACAACAAGCTACTCTGAACATATATTATCGTTTGTTAATAATGTCCGTACCAAAGATGGTGGGACACATGAGATTGGATTTAAATCTGCACTCACACGCTCAATCAATGATTATGCGAGAAAGTATAGTTTAATAAAAGAAAAAGATCATAACTTAGATGGTTCAGATATCCGTGAAGGCTTAACCGCGGTTATTTCATTACGTATTCCTGAAGATTATTTGGAATTTGAAGGTCAAACCAAAGGTAAACTTGGCACACCAGAAGCACGGAATGCGGTTGATTCAACGCTTTATGAGCATATGACCACATACTTAGAAGAAAACAAAGCGATTGCAAGTCAACTCATTGGACGTGCACTATCAGCTCAAAAAGCCAGAGAAGCCGCAAGAAAAGCCAGAGAAGATGCGCGTAATGGAAAGAGTAAAGCCAAAAAAGAAGTCTCTTTAAGTGGCAAATTAACCCCTGCTCAAGGCAAGGATAAATCACTCAATGAACTTTTCTTAGTTGAAGGGGATTCAGCCGGTGGTTCAGCAAAACAAGGACGTAATAGACGTTATCAAGCGATTTTGCCACTGCGTGGTAAAGTGATTAATACTGAGCGTGCATCTGTTGATGCCATGCTTAAAAACGAAGAAATTTCAACCATTATACACACCATTGGTGCGGATTTTGGTGCAGACTTTGATCTTAAAAAATGTAATTACCAAAAAGTGATCATTATGACCGATGCCGATACAGATGGCGCACACATTCAAGTCTTACTTCTAACCTTTTTCTTTAGATATATGCGCCCTTTAATTGAGGCAGGACGTCTTTATATTGCTCAACCACCATTATATAAAGTCACGTTAAAAAAAGGACGTAAAGAAGAGATTTCTTATGCCTGGACAGATGACATGCTTAAAGCCCTCATTTTAAATCAGCAATATAGCTTACAACGCTACAAAGGTCTTGGTGAAATGAATGCCTCACAATTATGGGATACCACCATGAATCCTGAGACGCGTGCATTGATTCAAGTCAATATTGATGATTTATCAGCATCAGACAAACGTATTTCTGTTTTAATGGGTGATGAGGTTATGCCACGGCGTCTTTGGATAGAAGAACACGTTGATTTTGAAATGTCAGACGACTTTGATCTTTTGGGGGTGGCTGAATAATGTCCATTGAGAAAAAATTAGATGCCTTTATCGAAAAAATTCAGTCAGAAACTTTAGAAGATATCGTTTCTGAGCGTTTTGGTCGTTATTCAAAATATATCATTCAAGATCGTGCCTTACCCGATGCTAGAGATGGGCTTAAGCCTGTCCAAAGACGTATTTTATATGCGATGCATCAAATGGGCATGTTTTCTAATAAGCCTTATAAAAAATCAGCAAGAATTGCTGGTGAAGTGATGGGTAAATACCATCCTCATGGGGATTCATCGATTTATGAGGCAATGGTACGCTTAAGTCAAGATTTTAAAATGCGTCTACCTTTAATTGATATGCATGGGAACAATGGCTCCATTGATGGTGACAACGCAGCAGCGATGCGTTATACAGAGGCACGTTTATCAAAAAGTGCTGAAAGTCTCCTTTTAGATATTGATAAACGCACCGTCCCTTTTATTCCAAACTTTGATGATGAAGAAATTGAACCAACTGTATTACCAGCTAAGTTTCCTAATTTACTTGTTAATGGTGCGACTGGGATCAGTGCTGGGTATGCCACCAAAATACCACCTCATAACTTAAGTGAGGTTGTTTTGGCGACCATTGCGTATCTAGATAATGAAAATATCGCCTTTAGTGAGATTGCAAAAATCATTAAAGGACCTGATTTTCCAACCGGTGGCATTGTTCAAGGGCTTGATGGCATTTTATCCGCTTTAGAAACAGGTTCAGGCAAAGTCATCGTCCGTGCAAAAGCAGTCATTGAAGAAGTCACGAAAGCGATGGATCGTATCATTATTACCGAAATTCCTTATGAAGTTAATAAAGCCGATTTGGTCCGTCAAATGGATTTATTACGTATCGATAAAAAAGTTGAAGATATCACTGAAATTCGTGATGAATCAGATAAAGATGGCTTGCGCATCGCTGTTGATTTAAAAAAAGGCGCGGATGCACAGTTTCTCTTAAATTTCTTATATAAATTTTCTGATCTACAGGTGAGTTATAACTACAATATGGTCGCGATTTTAAATCATCGTCCCGTGTTGGTTGGTGTCTTACCAATTATTTCAGCTTATATCAATCACCAAAAAGAAGTCATTACCAATCGGTCTAACTATGAATTATCACGCGCAACCAAACGCCAACATATCGTCCAAGGTTTGATTAAAATGGTTTCGATTGTTGATCAGATTGTCGCAATCATTAGAAAATCTGATAACAAGCAAGCTTCAAAAGATAACATTATCGAAGCCTTTGGTTTTTCTGATCTACAAGCAGAAGCGATTGTGACATTACAACTTTATCGATTATCCAATACTGATATTTTAGCACTTGAAAAAGAAAGCCAAACCCTAGAAGATCGCATCAAAGAACTCAATCATATTTTAAACAGTGAAGCCGCATTAAAACGCGTTATTAAGCGAGAATTACTAGATGTGATTGATCAATTAGGCACACCAAGACGCTCTGAAATTAATGATGAAATTGAAACCATTAAAATTGATCAAAAAGAACTGATTAGTGATGAAAAAGTCTATATTGGTATTACCAAAGATGGCTACGTGAAACGTGCGAGCTTAAGAAGCTATCAAGCATCCTTACAGCCAGGTTTAAAAGCTGATGATGTCTTGATCTATCAAGGAGAGCATCAAACGCTGCAAACCTTATTGCTTTTTACAAATCTAGGCAATTATGTCTTTTTACCCATCTATAAAATTGATGAACAAAAATGGAAAGATTTGGGTGTCTATTTAAATAATATCGTCCCTATTGAAAAACACGAAAAGATTGTTAAAGTCTTAGTGATTTCAAGTTTTGATTCAGAGGACATGATTCTTTTAGCAACCAAGTCAGGCATGATGAAACAATCACTATTAAAAGATTTTGAAGTGTCAAGATATCATAAACCCATTAGAGCCATGAAGGTCTCAGATGATGATGAACTCATCAGTGTTGATATGGGTCAAAAGGAAAACATCTTAGCGTTATCTAGAAAAGGCTTTGGTTTACGTTTTGATACAAATGACCTCCCATCATATGGATTAACAGCAAGTGGTGTAAAAGGTCAAAGTTTAGGTGATGGTGACTATTTATCTGCAGCCATTTATGTCAAGACCACTGATGAATTTATGTTATTAACCAATCGTGGGCATGTCATTAAAGATATTGTTTCTGAACTGCCTTTATATGGCCGTAACAGACGTGGTATATTAATTGTAGAAACACAAAAAACCAATCCTCATTATATCGTGAGTGCTGCAAGATATAGTAAAGCCCATCTCAAAGATGATGTTGAAACACTCATTGTCGGTACCAAAGACCGTCTTTTATGTCAATTATCAGATTTAAAATATAGCAATAATAAGTTTGGTAAAAAAATGCTCGATGATGAGACGCATGGTGAAGGATATACCATAGATATTCAAAAAACACTCGAGCCAGAAGACAAAAACGATCAAAAACCAACACCAGTTTTCAAAAAAGAGACACCAAAAAATGAAGAAAAACCAGTTAAAGAAGAACTCGTCATAAAAAACGATCAAAAAATTCGTTTGTCACGTCTTGATTTATTTGAAGACGACGAGTAAGGAGTGACACCATGCAATTTACAATCAATAAAAAAATCCATACATATGAAGATATCGTTAGCTTAGAAAAGATAGCTAAAGATTTAAATATTAAAGATGTACTAGCAGCAACCGTTAATGGTCGCTTACGCGAACTCTCATATTTGATGACAAATGATGCAGATATTGAGTTTTTATCTTATGATCACTTAGACTCGATCCGTATTTATGAAACAACCTTACGCTATGTCGTCGCGATGGCTGTTTTTGAACTTTTTCCAAAAGCGAAAATCAAATTCAACTACAGCATTTCACGCTCAATATTGGCTGTGATGGAAGTCTTTGATGGCATCTTTGATCAACATGCACTTGATCAAATCATCTTTAAAGTCAAAGAAATCATTGAAAAAGACTATCCCATATTACGCCGACGTATCTCAATCGGTGAAGCAACACGCCTTTATCAATCACTGGATATGACCGATAAGGTTGATGTCTTACGTTATCGCGAAGAAGATTATGTGAACCTTTATGAATCACATGGTTATAGTAATTACATGTTTGGCTACATGTTACCAAGTACGGGATATTTAACCAAATTTAATATGTTTTTATATCATCCTGGGTTTATCATTCAAACACCAAGAGCAGAACTTAAAGGTGACATTCCCGCCTTTGTTGATGAACCGACCTTTGGCATGGCCCTAAAGGAAGCCGCCAAGTGGGGGAAAATCATTCATGGCAATACAATCCCTTTAATGAATGAGTATGCGAAAGATCATAAAAGCGCTGTTGATTTTGTTAATTTATGCGAAGCCAAGCATTTTCATATGCTTGCTGAACTGGGTTCTGAGATTCAAGCCAATAGTGATGATATTCGTTTGATTGCGATTGCTGGGCCATCATCTTCTGGTAAAACAACATTTTCCAATCGTTTGAGAATAGAATTATTGAGTCGTGGGATTCGCCCGATTATGATTTCAATTGATGACTACTATTTTCCAAAATCACAAGCACCCAAACATATCGATGGCACACCTGATTTGGAACACATTGACGCCATTGATGTCAAACAGTTTAACGCCGATATGGTTAAACTCATTCAAGGTATGCCTGTGATATTGCCACATTATAATTTTATGCTTGGTAAAAGAGAAGATGGTAAAACCATCCAAATTACAAAAGATACACCCATCATCATCGAAGGCATTCATGCATTAAATGAAGTGTTAACCAAAAGCATACCAAAACATCAAAAATATAAGATTTATATATCGCCACAAACACAATTGCACATTGATAACCACAACCCAATATCCATTACTGATTTAAGATTATTAAGACGCATTGTCAGGGATCAAAAATATCGCAACTCACCGGCTGCTGAAACCATTGATATGTGGTCATCAGTAAGACGTGGAGAGTTTAAGTGGATTTATCCTTATCAAAAAGAAGCGAACTTTGTGTTTAATTCAGAGCTAACCTACGAATTTGCTGTTTTAAAGAAGCATGCAGTGGCACAATTACAAGCCATTCCTAAAGATAATAAGCATTATATTACTGCCAATCGCTTGTTAAAATTCTTAAAGTATTTTAAAGATATTGATGATGATATTGTTCCTTGTAACTCCCTTTTAAGAGAATTTATTGGTGGCTCAAGTTTTGGCGCCTAGAAACTGAGGAGATTTAAATGAAAGCCTTACAAAACCTAGAACGGCATGTTGTCTCATATGACATGCTACACTTACTCTTGTCACTTTATGAATCTAAAGGCAAATCGTTTTATTATGACGATCTTTTTTCACGTGATTTACAAGCATTCGAAAAAAACGCGACTGAACAAGATGTCTACTACTTAGCCAAAGTTCTCGAATTGGACTTAACAGATGCTAGAATGAAGCTTTTAGCAAAGAAAAACTTAATCGCTAAAAACAAAGAGGAAACCTTTTTCTTAAATTTAAAGCATGCATTAACTCAATTACATCAAAACCCAAGAGCCTTTGAGTTATTGGTTAATGAAGTCATTAACTTATCCAAAATTCTTTCCAAACATTTGACACCGATTCAATTTAATACTTATGAATCAAAAGAAGAGGGCTTACTTGTTAAAACCAAACGCATCAACAAACGTGAAGATTTAGAAAAGCTCTTTATGCTCTATGAAAAACAACTCAAATCAAACAAATACGAGTTAACACAATTAATTGCAAATTTCTATGTTGATTTTCTCAATATGAACATTTTTACAAGCCATAATCATGAGATTGGCTTGATCTTACTATTCGCGCTTTTAGCCCAGCAGTTTAATGCCTTTTCATATGTCAGTTTTTTTGCGTATTTTTACCCCATTGTAAAGACATGGGATCACGCCACCATTCAAGCGGGTTATCACTGGGAAACAGGCTATGCGCAAACCGATAGTTTGTCGAGACTCTTAATTGATTTACTTAATAAAGTCTATTTAAAAATCGATGATATTGCCCATGAATATATCTTTGAAAAAGATTTGAATAAGTCAGATAATATTGAAAATACCATTTTAAAACTCAATGAACTTTTTACCAAAGAAGACATTCGTAAAAAACATCCGAATGTGAGTGATACAACCATTGACCGCACATTAAAGCGGTTAAAAGAAGAAAATATGATTCGTCCAATTGGTAAAGGGCGTAGTTCAAAATGGCAACGCATTGTTAAAGGCAATCAAAAATTCATCCATGAACAACTTAAATTATTTGATGAATAAGGACATATGTCCTTTTTATCTAAGTCAGATTAAAAATACTTAAAAAGGATGTGGTCATATGGATATGACACTCATAAAAAGATTACGTGCAGAAACAGGGTTGTCGATCGTTGATATTAAAAAGACTCTTGAGAAAAACAATGGTGATTATGATCAAACGTTAAAGGATTTAAATGCTCTCGTTAAACCCCAATCAAGTGATCAAAGAGTGGCGTCAAAAGGTGCTGTTTTAGTAAAAATCAGTCATGATCAGGCCATCATATTAGAAATCACAGCTGAAACCGATTTTGCCAGTAAAAACAGTCATTTCTTAGGTTTATTTGAAGATGTTTTTGAGCTATTATTGAAATCTGACATAGATACCATTGAATCACTAGAAAAGGCAAGCATCGACGATATTACCTTATCTGAACATGTGAAAATGGTTGCAACCAAGGTCAGTGAAAACATCTCGATCAGACGGTTTGATCGTATCCAAAAAAACAAAGCACATGTCTTTGGTGCTTATCAGCATCACGACTTAAAAAGTGCCTGTCTGGTGGTTTTAAATCAGGGTAATGAAACGTTCGCTAAGATGATAGCGATGCAGGCAGTCGCCATGGATGCTCAGATGATTGATCAAAACAATCTTGATCAACAATCCATCGATAAAATTAAAAAAGACTATGAAAGTCATCCTGATGGCTTTACTGACTTTAAAGACTATTTAAATTCTAAATCACTTCTAGACCAACCCTATATACATGATCAATCTCAAACAGTCAGGGCTCATTTGAAACAACATCAATCAACCATTACACACCTTATCAGATATCAATTAGGTGAAGGCATTAAAGATAAACTGATGTGTAAACTTGATTTATCACAACCGACGAAAATTTCCGTAACACCCATATTAGGACATCAAAAAAAGACGTAAGCTTTTACGTCTTTTTTAACGAAACATACCATCTTTTAAAACATGCATCACTTGATCAACCAAATAATCAAGATCAAGATCTGTTAAGGTCTCTCTAAAGAGCACTTGCAAACCAACGAAATTAGAAATCCCCATTAAAATATATGAGAGTGTCTCTAAATCAATATCACTACGGATTTCACCTGAACCAGCTGCATACCCGAGTTGTCGCATATAATCTTTACTAAAGGTTACATAATATTCTTTAAACAACTTTTGATCAACAAACATGGACTCCCAGATAATACGGTATGCTAAAGGGTCTTTCCAAGCAAACTTAAGAAACGCACGAATACCGAGGCGTTCTTTTTCATAACGCGTGGTTGCGTGCTTAATCGCTTCGCTAATCGCCTTTCGAATCGAGTGACGATACTGGTTTAATAAATAGCTATAAAGCGCAAACTTGTCATCAAAATATTGATAAAACGTGCCTGTTGCAATCCCAGACTTTTCAATAATTTCATTGATTGATGTTGACTGATAGCCATTTTTAGAAAATAATTTTTTAGCTGTAAGTAAAATATGGTCAAAGGTTTTTTGCCCATCTTTCCGTTTTGGTAAACGGTAATTTAATGCATTCATGAGATCACCTAATCTAAGTGTATCGCAATTTCATTAAAAACACAAACAAAAAAATTGCAATGATTTCTAGCGTCTTATCTATGATTTTTATAAAAATCATGTAAACGCTTCAATTTTTATATAATTTAAATTGACTAAACGCACTTGGTTATGATAAAATAAAATCGTATTATGAATAATTGTTCACTTAATGAAACTTTATTCATCTTATCATAAGGCGTTACATACGCACTATAAAGATATTAAATCGTTTGAACACGGACAACTCATTTACAAGTGAAACCGTTTTTATAGAAATGAAAAAGGAGACTTAATATGGAAAAAGTATTTATTGTAGGTGCCAAAAGAAGTGCGATTGGATCGTTTATGGGGACTTTATCTCCACTCCATCCTGCTGATTTTGGTTCACAAGTGCTCAAAGCATTATTAGAAGATGCACTGATTAACATAGACGATATCAATGAAGTGATCGTCGGTAACATCTTACCAGCTGGCCTTAAGCATGGCTTGGCAAGACAAATCTCAATTCACGCTGGTATTTCTAAAGACATTCCTGCATATGGTGTTAATATGGTGTGTGGTAGTGGTATGAAAGCAGTGATGAATGGATTTACCAATATCGTGGCTGGCTTAAACCAAGTGGTGGTTGCTGGTGGCGCAGAATCGATGAGTGGCGCACCATTTTTAATTCCTTCAAAAGCAAGAACAGGTCTAAAGATGGGTGACCAAACCATGCGAGACCATATGATTTATGATGCTTTAACCGATGCTTTTGAAGAGTATCATATGGGCATCACTGCAGAAAACTTGGTTGAAAAATACCAATTAACGCGTGAAGAACAAGATCAATTTGCTTTTGAATCACAAGAAAAAGCAAAACAAGCGCAACAATCCGGTCGCTTTAAAGATGAAATCGTTCCAATCACTATCCCATCTCGTAAAGGCGATATTATCTTTGATCAAGATGAATACATCAATTATCAAACATCTTTAGAAAAACTTGCAACATTACGCCCTGCATTTAAAAAAGATGGTAGCGTGACAGCAGGTAGCTCATCTGGTATTAATGATGGCGCAAGCTTCACACTACTTGTCAGTGAAACTTATGCTAACACACACAATTTAACCCCATTGGTTGAAATTGTTGGTATTGGTCAAGGTGCTGTTGATCCCTCAATGATGGGTATTGGACCAGTGCCAGCCATTAAGAATGCATTAAAACATGCGCATTTAACCTTAAAAGATATTGATTTATTTGAACTTAATGAGGCATTTGCTGCACAATCTATGTCGGTTGTTGCAGAAATTGCCAAACATTTTGATATGCATCCATCAGATATTTATAAGAAAACCAATGTCAATGGCGGCGCCATTGCACTTGGACATCCAGTTGGTGCCAGTGGTAATCGTATCATTGTGACACTCATCCATGAAATGCTCAAACGAGAAGATGTCAACTACGGACTTGCCAGTTTATGTATTGGTGGCGGCATGGGTACAGCTGTTATTCTAAAGAAAGTTAAATAAGGAGACTTACTATAATAAGTCAAGCAATAAATGAT
>JBLRWW010000010.1:0-36089 GCA_047921055.1 Acholeplasmataceae bacterium | reverse complement strand
ATTTTAGAGAACTCCTTTTAAGCACGCCAGACAATCAACATTCAAACTTGTTGTTTTTAAATATTGCACACAATGTTAAACAAGGTTTGGGTGGATTAGGACTAGAAGCCTATTTGACCATACCGGATGAACTCTTAAGTGCTAGCGTTGAAGATGAACTTTGGGAAATAGAAATCAATAGTTTCTTAGATACGATTCTTAATTTGATGGTATCTGTGTCTGATACGGGCGATGTCACATTATCAGTGCGAGGGATTACTGAAGCATCTGGAAACACATCAGGTCTTATTGATTCTGGTTTGACAGCATTTTTAGGTCTTATCGATAATAATGTTGATGGTGTTACAGGAAAAGATGATTTTGATCGTTTCTTAGACTCAAAAATCATTTATGTTTCGATCGCAGAACTCCTACAAGGTGACTTGCTAACAGGTATTGCAAGTGGTGCACTCTCTGGTGTTTTAGGACCGGATGCGACCATCGATTTATCAGCACCAGCAACCGTTATAGGTGTGGATAGTGTTGATGAAGATATCGAAGTTGGACGTATCACCAAACAAGAAGTTAAAAAGATTTTTTCTTCCATTAAAGTTTTAGGTGTAACAAATCCAGATGATGTCTCTGCACTTGGTGCTCAACTGATTACCAATATGATTGATGTCAATGATCCTAATGATGACTTTAGTGTCTTTTTAGAATCAGATTACTTATATGTTATTATTGCACGTCTGTTTTCAATGGAGGCACTAGGCTCCTTCTTAGGTGAAACACTAGGCAGCGCTTTAGGTGGTGGATTTGATGATTTAGATATGTTACCACCAAATGATGCAGTGGGTACTGAAGGTGTAGAAGAAGGGTTATTAAGCCGCGTTGAAGTTCGACAACTTTTCGTCTCCTTTAAACTCTTAAGTCCTGAAGGGTCTTTAGAAGGCATTGGTATTGAGACTGTCTTAGGTTTAATTGATGATGAGGCGTTACCCGGGGAAACCGATGACTTTAATTTATTCTTAGAATCTAAATATATGTGGGATAAGATTTCTCAACTCTTACTTTCTGATGGTATTGTCAATCTTATAGCCAATGATCGTTATGAAGCCTCTGAGTTTGTTTTACCAGTTTCAGCGACTGTCACCATTGATGAAAAAGAACGCTTAACCCAAGAAGAGATTCACAGCTTATTTGCAGGATTAAAACAAATAGGTATTGAAGATTTCAACAATATTGATATTGATGTTGCATCGATTATTAGTTTAACAGATGCTGAACTTGACAAATTATTACAATCCAGTTATTTATATACAGTGATTGATTTAACCATTAAAACAGAAGAAACATTATCCTTACCAGATGGCGCATTTGAAGATGCTGGTGAGTTTTTAGGCATGATTAAAAAGACAGAAATCAAAGATGTCTTTAAGACACTTAACATTTTAGAGATTAATGATTTCACTAACGTTTCGCCTGAAACCATCACCATTGCTCAAGTCAACGAGGTTTTATCGGAAACCGATTCTTTTGTTGTGAAATATCTCTTATCAGATGCGATTATTCAAGCGCTCGGAGAAGATAAAATACCCGATGAAGCATTTTTAGATGGCAACCGTGAACAAGGTGTGTTATCTGATTTAGAATTAGAGTCACTGATGGCGGCATTAACGATTCTTGCAAATGGTGATGAGACACAAGCCATTACAGATATCGATACAGAAAATATTAATGTTGGAAACATTGAAGACTTAAAAGGCAATGAGTCATTTGTAATCAAACAATTGGTTTCAGATGCGATTGTTGATATCATTGGCCTTGACAATATACCACCAGAAGCCTTTGTTTTAGGACATACACAACATAACAACGTTTTATTAGGAAACTTTAACTTAGAAGGTGGACCAACCAATCGTCTTACCGATGATGAGTTAGATGCCATGATTGATGCGATTGTGATATTAGCTAATGGCGATCGTACATTATTAGCAACTGAGATTTCAACCGATGTTAATGTTGGTCAAACGAAACAACTCAGTGTATTACCTTCCGTAGTGATTAAACAACTTGTCACCAATTCAATAAAAGATGTGATTGGTGAAGATAAGATTCCTGCCGATGCCTTTATCGATGGTGATACGTCCGGACGCTTAACTGATGATGAAATCACTGCGATGGTTGAAGCGCTTGACATATTAGCAAATCAAGACGATACGCTTTTAGTTGCTGATGTTTCAACTGATGTCAATGTTGGTCAAGTCAAACAATTGAAAACGAACACATCATTAACCATCAAACAAGTCTTAACAGAAGCGATTGTTGATGCGATTGATCCAGATGGTTTAGGTAAAATTCCAATGGATGCCTATGAGAATAGTGATCCAACAGGTAGATTAACTGACAATGAAATTAGTGAAATGATCGATGCGATTGTGATTTTATCAAATGATGATGACGATCTTTTAGTCGCTGATGTCTCAACAGATGTCAATGTCGGACAATTAAAGGCATTTAAAACCAACAACTCATTAATTATTAAGCAATTGGTCTCTGACTCGATTGTTGATACATTGAGTGTTGATAATACTATTCCAAACGAAGCACACATTGATAACGATCCAGCCAATCGCTTAACTGATGATGAAATCAATGAAATGATCGATGCAATCGTGATATTATCAAATGATGATGATTCTCTTTTAGTTGCTGATGTGTCAACTGATGTGACTGTTGGCCAATTAAAGGATCTCAAACTTAATGGTTCGATTATTATTCGTCAATTGGTTTCTGATTCGATTGTTGATACATTAAGTGTTGATAATACAATTCCAAATGAAGCACATATTGATAATGATCCAGCCAATCGCTTAACTGATGATGAAATCAATGAAATGATCGATGCGATCGTAATATTATCAAATGATGATGACACACTCTTGGTTTCAGACGTCTCAACAGATGTCAATGTCGGTCAATTAAAAGATCTTAAGCTTAACAATTCGATTATTATTCGTCAATTGGTCTCTGATTCAATCGTCGATAGTTTGAGTGTTGATAATACAATTCCAGATGATGCACACATTGATAGCGATCCATCAAACCGTTTAACAGACGATGAAATCAATGCGATGATTGATGCCATTGATATTTTAGCTAACGGAGATGATACACTCTTGGTTTCTGATGTTTCAACAGACATTAATATTGGCCAACTTAAGCTATTAAATGCGTCTCCTTCAGTCATTATGGCACGATTGATTTCTGATTCCATTATTGATGCAGTTGGTGTTGCTAATGTACCTAATGAGGCATACATCGACGGCGATTCAAACAATAATTTAACTGAAGATGAAATCACTGCAATGATTGCAGTGCTAGAAACATTGGCAGTGCCTGTGGCACCACAAGTTACTGATGATGTCTTATTATCAAGCATTTCAACCGATGTCACTGTTGGACAAACGCAAGATCTTAAGACAACAGAGTCATTGATCATGAAGAAGATTATCTCTGATTCAATCATTGAAATGATCGGTGTTGCAAATATTCCTGATGATGCTTATGTTGATTCAACGCCAGGAAACAGATTAACTGATAGTGAAATTGAAAACATGATTGATGCGATTTCGGTATTGGGTGATGATGAAGACTTAGTCACAGAAGTTGAAACCGATATTAACATTGGACAACTCAAAGAGTTAAACGCATCACCATCTCTAATTATTGAAAAATTGATCTCAGATCAAATCATTACAGCAGTTGGTGTTGGCAGTGTTCCAGACGATGCATATCAATTAGATACACCAGGCAATAACTTAAAAGCAGCTGAAGTCACTGCAATGATTGGCGTTCTTGAAATTCTTGCGGGTTCTGAAACCCCAGGCGATCGAGACCATATATTAGTTAGCAGCATAACACCAAATGTCACCGTTGGCCAAGCACAACAGTTAAAGACATCAGATTCAGTCATTATTAAGCAAATCATCACAGATTCAATTGTTACCATGATTGGTGCAGATAATATACCTGATGATGCTTATATTGGTGACGATAGCAATAACCGCTTAACTGATGATGAAATTGAAGATATGATTGACGCCTTAGCAATTTTAGGCGATGAAGGTGACTTAGTTTCAGAAGTTGGTACCGATGTCACCATTGGACAAGTTAAACAACTTGAGGCGTCACCATCCTTAATCATCACACAATTGATTTCAGATACCATTATAGATATGCTAGGTGCAGAAAGAATTCCAGACACAGCGCATATTGATGATGATAAGAACAATAATTTAAGACCTTCTGAAGTTAGTGCTATGATCGGTGTTCTTGAAATATTAGCAGATCCAATACCTCCACAAGTTGCAGATGATGTTGTTGTTTCAAGTATTACAATTGATGAAGCTAGCCTCACTGTAGAAACATTAAAACAATTCCCAGATGATTCAATCATCTTAAACAGAATGATTTCAACCGCGTTAATTGACGCGCTAGACCCACTTGATGAAGGCAAGATTCCTGATGAAAGTTATACTGAACTCGTCTTTAAGAAAGATATCAAACGTGCAGAAATTGATGCAGTTTTAGAAGCGCTTGAAATTCTAGGTTTAGAAACAAATGGTGCATCAAACATTACACCAGCACAAATCACGTTTGCTAAGATTGATCAAGTTGTTGCAATTGGAACGACAGATCTAGTCAATTATCCATTAGGATTCTCACCACTTGTTGCACATATCTTATCGACTCCAATGGTCGCGTCAGTAACAGATGTAAGAAGCGGACATGATTATGGTATCCCAACAACAGCGTATAGAAACACCTTTGATTTAGAATATGATGAAATAGTTAAATTAATCAGTGCACTTAAGACTATTGGCGATGTTGGTGAAAATCCAGGTCAAGCAGATCCAGAGACCACATCACTTGCTGATGTATCCATTGACCCTCAAGGTTTTGGACCATCAATGTTGCAAGCACTTATTAATGAAGAATCATTAATTGTCTATCGATTGATTTCCATTGGTATAAATGATTCTGAGATCGATACAATTGAATCACATGTATCGGATACAACCGCTGATAACTATGACCCAGGTCTACCAGGTGTACCAGAGGTGTTTGACATTAAGATTGCTGAGATGGAAGGCCTTGCAGAATCAATGCCTTTATTAGGAGTAAATACCATCAACGATCTAACGAGCATCAATATTACAGCAATACTTGATTTAACAGATGAAGAAGTTGATATTATCTTAGATAATGAAAACACTATTATTTATTACATTATTGATGATATCATTCAAGATCAACCATTATTAATGGCACAGCTCGCACCATCTGATTATGAGGATTTCGCACCATTTAGAATTAAGCGTGCATCTTTGATTTCACTATTGAAAAATAATAACGCATAAAAAAAAGCCCGATGTCATCCATCGGGCTTTTACTTTGCTTCAATTAAAACTGTTCTAATAAATTGATGTAAAAATACACAGCATCTAACATGTTTGCCTTAGTGATGCGCTCATCAATGCTATGAATCAACGCCAAATCAGCATTTGAAACATCCATTGGAGAAAACTTATAGACATGTTCCGATATGTCGTGATAATGTCTTGAATCGGTGGTTGCTACCATCAAATATGGTGTAGGTATCGCATCAGTAAATGTTTCTAAAATTGCTTTTTGAAGTACTTTAAATGTATCATCTACCAAAGAAGTTTTAGTGGCTTCACTGGCATCAACCAGTTCCACATCGCAATCATATTTTGACGCAATCTTAGATATTCTTTTAATCACATCAGTTGAATGTTCAGAAGGTCTTAAGCGGTAGTTAATCCCAATATATGCCATGGGTGGTAAAATGTTGGTTGCTTGTGCACCCTGTGCGGTGGTAAATGCTTGTGTGGTCTTAAATGAAGCTAAGAAACTACCACCACTCTTTTTAGCAATCACTTTGACTAAAGGTAAAAATAACCATAGATTTGCAAAAAACATCCGAATAACAAAGCTTCTTGAATAAGGGGCAATATGATTAAAAAGTTCATGGGCTGCTGGGGTTAATTTTAATCTAAAAGGATCTTTACGGTGTAGTATAGTCACAACTTTTGCCAAATTGGTCATCACTTGATCTTTGGGAGGTGTTGATGCATGCCCCCCTTGAGATCTGCCGACCAAGCGAACATTTAAAAATCCTTTTTCGGCAATACCAATTACCGCAGCTTTTTCTTTAACACCTGGAAATGCTTTAGAAACAACAGCACCACCTTCATCAAGGACGAAGTAAGGCTTAATGCCTTTTTCTTTTAAATGATTAACAATCTTAAGTGCGGTTTGTCCGTGTGTTTCTTCATCACAACCAAAGGCTAAGTATAGATCACGTTTAAATGTTTTTTTGTGAGACACTAAAAATTCGACTGATTCCATGATGGCACACAAACTGTTTTTCGTATCTAGTGTGCCACGCCCATGAATATGTGTCTCATCGATATGACCAGAAAAAGGCGGATGTGTCCAGGTGCCGTCAACAGGCACCACATCAAAATGGGCCATTAATACAACCGGTTCTAGGTGGTTTTCACCTTTGATTTTAAGTAAAATAGCACCATCATGCAAACTATAATCTGCTACTTGATAAATATTGGGATAACGTGATTTCAAATAACTTCTAAAATCATCAAACGGTTTTTTCTTTATGAGTGCGGTATCACGATAACTCACCGTATCAAACTGAATCATTTGTGATAAAGATTCATAAATACGTTCTTCATCAATGGCATGTCTTTTTTTCATTTCCGGTATCACAGACGATTGAAATCTCAGTGTTCTAATCATAACGAGAATGAGTAGTAATGACAGGATAACAATTAAAACAATCAACCAAGGTTCCATTATTCAATCATTCCTTTCTTATAAAAGAAGCGTGCACTACCTAAAGATAGTAAAACACCAACAGGTACCATCACACCAACCAAGCCGCCACTGCCTGGCACAAATAAGAAGAATAGCGCCATAAAAACGAGAGGGATTGCTGCAATCAATAACCGTTTAGATAAATAGACGACACCAAGTGCGCCAAAGAGTGCAGGCACTATATTATCAAAGGCTGGTTTTAATGTTTCAGATGCCAATATAGGCGATAAAGGAATAATAAGTAACGCGCCTAAAAGGACAATCAATGTTGTAGTAATCGAACTGGATGCGATGGCAATGGTTGCAATCACATCACCTTTTTCACTGCCCTTTTCAATCGATAGCGCATCTTGAGCATTAAGAGCAGCTGGCACTTTAAGACTTGTTAAGTTACCAGTCACAAATGCCAAATAACTGCCACCTGGTCCAATCATTGGTGAAAACGTAAAGACTTCAATGGTTGTGACTGGCCAAAAGATAACTGCAGTCGCAAGAAAACCGGGGAAAAACATATCAATTGATGGCCAAACGCCTGTCCCGATACTAATTACGAAAGGGACACTTAAAAAGAATAATAAAGCACCAACCATCCAAAGTCGTCCTTCAACATGGAGTTGATCATAATAAGTTTTTTTCATGTTAAATGACCCCCAAACTTGCATATGCGATGGCAAGTGCCATCGATAGAATCATTGATAAAGGTAAGGCATAGTTTTTTAGCCAAACCCATTTGTATTTTTTCATGATCACACCAAAGACGATAATTAATACAGCAGATGTGAGTAAAACCAAAATAGCTAGTATTGAAATAAAGGGGTCTGAGCCATTGACGGTACGTGGTGCCAAGACAAACCCAACAAACGCCGAAATCATCCCGATAAATAAAGCATCCATCATGATTTGATTCCATGTGGTGTCTTTTTGTTTTAAAGCATTTAGACCAGAACTTATTCTCTTTAAAAAAAGTGGGACGATCAAAAGTGGTGGAATCACACCAAGCGTCATGACCCATATGGCAGTCACCACAACCTCTTGTGATAAGAAGTCACCAAACTCTTGGCCAAAAACACCTTTAATAACATTGGTAGCTGCAGGAATCTCATACGTATATGCACCTAAAGTCGCCAAACGCATCCCGGCAATTAAAGAGCCAAAGACAGGTGTTAATAATACCAAACCAATTAAAATAGCAATCGATGGTGCAATACTGAAAACAGCAGATGAAACAATGGTTTTACGCAAATCAGCAACTGTTATTCCTAAGGTGCGTGCACGTTTATAAGCACGTATTAAAAAATAAGTGGATTGCGCAAAAACATATATGAAAATAATACCAATCAATAGGGTAATCCACCATTGATTTAAAAAGGCAGAACTACTTGTGAATATGATCATTTCATCACCTCAAATGTTTGTTATGATAACATTATATATAAAAATTAACCATTTAACAAACATCTATAAAAAAAAGGCGAAATCGCCTTTAAATTATTTCTTTTGAACACGTATTTTCTTTAATGCTGCAAAATGAGGTAAGCCGTCTACTAATTTTGCTTTTTCGTCACCTTGGATTAAAGGCAGTGCATAATCGATAAACGCTTGTGACATGCCCTTACCATCTGGCAAGATCCAATCAAGTGGGACTTTTTGTTCTGTATTGGCAGCTTGTTTTAATGGGATTAAAACATATTTAATCTTATAAGGATTTGATGATACACGCTTAAAGCCAACCATTTTATCTGTTGATCCTTTAACCGCAGCTTTAACCGCACGGCGACCAGCATTATATGCTTCAGTCACATCAACTTTAGATGCTAAGTGTGCCGCACATCTTTGAAGTAAACTAAATTCAATCGCACGGACCTTCACTTGACGTCTTTGAGACAACTCTTGAGCCAATACTTGTGCTGTACCGCCTAATTGAGCATGACCAAATGCGTCTTTTTTAATGTTTTCTTGATAAAGTTCGGGAATATATTTACCTTCTTTGGTCTTAATACCTTCAGAAACCGCAACAATCACATTGCCACGTGCTTTTAAGACTTCATCAACTTGTGCGAAAAACGTCTCAATGTCAAAAGGAACTTCTGGTAGATAAATTAAATCTGGCCCTTGACCTTTGGCTTGTGCTAAAGCAGAAGCTGCAGTGAGCCACCCAGCATTTCTACCCATCACTTCAACAATCGTGACTTGTTCAATGTCATAAACCACAGCATCATGATAAAGTTCCATAAATGTCGTTGCAACATATTTTGCTGCACTGGCATATCCTGGAGAGTGATCGGTCACATTTAAGTCGTTATCAATGGTTTTAGGGACACCCATAACGTTACAATCAAAGCCAGCATTTTTAAAATACTTGCTGATTTTATTACATGTATCCATCGAGTCGTTACCACCATTATAAAAGAAGTAACGGATATTATATTTTCTAAAAACCTCTAAAAGACGTTGATATTCACTATCATCGACCTTTGGATTTTTCATTTTATAACGGACACTACCAATGGCTGAAGAAGGTGTGTTTTTCAAACGCTTTAATTCTTCAATATCTTCTTTTCCAATGTCATAAAACTCTTCATTTAAGATGCCTTTAATACCATGAACGGCACCATAAACTTCTGTAATGTTTTCTTGGGCTAAAGCCTCAATAAAAACGCCTGCAGCACTCGCGTTGATCACACTGGTTGGACCACCTGATTGACCAAGCAATGCAGCGCCTTTTAAATTTTTCATATACATTCACCATTTTCTTATTGATTTTCTTCTATTTTAACACAAAATAGGAAAAAAATAGGGTAAAAACAAAGTAAATCGTTTTCATAAATTGAAGATATCGGTGTGTCACTACACTTTCTAAATTATTATGTTATAATATATTTGCATACAATAGTAGGGAGTTAAATCAGATGAAAATTGGAGTACTAACATCAGGTGGCGATGCGCCTGGCATGAACGCCGCCATTCGGGCTGTTGTGCGTACGGGTATTTCGTATGGACATGAGATTTTTGGCATCAAAGACGGCTACGAAGGACTTATAAACGACAATATGATCTTAATGACACACGAAACTGTTTCAGGGATGTTAACCAAAGGTGGTACCGAACTCGGTACAGCTAGAGTGCCTGAATTTCTTAAAGAAGAGGTACGTCAAATTGGCGTTGATAACTTAAAAAAAAGAGGTATTGAAGCACTAATTGTGATTGGTGGCGACGGCACATATAAAGGTGCAATGGCACTAACCAAAATGGGCATTCAATGCATCGGACTACCCGGAACCATCGATAATGATATCGCTGGTACCGATTTTACGATTGGCTTTCATACGGCCGTTGAAACCATCGTCGATGCCATTGATAAATTAAGAGATACATCTAATGCACACAGACGATGTTCAATCATCGAAGTGATGGGACGTCACAGTGGTGACTTGGCACTTTTCGCAGGTATTTGTGGTGGTGCAGAATTCATCATTACTCCAGAAAATCCTATGCGTAAAGAAGAAATGATTAAACGTTTAAATCAACATTCAAAAGCGGGTAGAAGACACGCGATTGTTGTAATCACAGAAAAAATTATTGATCCACATGAACTTGCTAAAGAGATTACTGAAAAATCAGGATTCACATCTAGAGCAACAGTACTTGGCTACATTCAACGTGGTGGTTCGCCATGTCCTGATGATCGTATTTTAGGATCACGTATGGGTGCTTATGCGATTGATTTAATTAATGATGGTATCTTTGGTGTTTGTGTGGGTGTCAGAGATTCGCGCATGATTCACTTACCATTTGTTAATGTGATTGATCAACAAAGACCTAAGAATGAACTTTATAAATTGGTTAAGAAGATCTCATAATTTCAATAAAGAGATTTTAATATAAAACGAAAAAAAGAAAGGAAATAAATATGACAAAGTATGTATACTTGTTTAAAGAAGGCGACGTTTCAATGAAAAACCTTCTTGGTGGTAAAGGCGCCAACTTATCAGAAATGACAAGTTTGGGTATTGCAGTACCACAAGGCTTCACAGTAACAACAGAGGCATGTATTGATTATTATAATAAGGGTAAAATCATTGACCCAGTAATCATCAGCCAAATTTTTACAGCATTAGAAAACACAGAGGTTGAAACCGGTAAGAAATTTGGCGATGTCAATAATCCATTACTTGTTTCAGTACGTTCAGGTGCCCGTGCGTCAATGCCAGGTATGATGGACACCATCTTAAACTTAGGTTTAAACGATGAAGTTGTTGAAGGATTAGCAGATTTGACCCAAAATCCACGTTTCGCATATGACTCTTATCGTCGTTTTATGCAAATGTTCGCTGATGTTGTTATGGACATTAGCAAAGAAAATTTCGAACATTTACTTGAACAAATGAAAGAGAAAAAAGGTGTTGAATTAGACACTGATTTGGATGCGAATGACCTTAAAGTATTGGTTGCTCAATTTAAGGCTAAATATTTAGAACTTAAAGGCGAAGAATTTCCTCAAGATCCAAAAGAACAACTCATTGGCGCAGTCACTGCAGTCTTTAGATCATGGGATAACCCACGCGCAAACACATATCGTCGTTTAAATCATATTCCTTACGAATGGGGTACAGCAGTTAACGTACAAGCCATGGTATTTGGTAATATGGGCGAAGATTCTGGCACAGGTGTTGCCTTTTCAAGAAATCCATCTGATGGTACTGATGAATTATATGGTGAATACTTATTTAATGCACAAGGTGAAGACGTTGTTGCAGGTATTCGTACACCAAAACCAATAGCTGAACTTAAAAACGATAACGAAGCATTATATAATGAATTTGCAGCCATTTCTAAAAAGTTAGAAGCACATTATCGTGATATGCAAGACATGGAATTTACCATTGAAAAAGGTAAACTTTACATGCTTCAAACACGTAATGGTAAACGGACTGCACAAGCAGCTGTTAAATTAGCAATCGATTTTGTTCAAGAAGGCATTTTAACTGAAAAAGAAGCTTTATTAAAAGTTGAACCTTCACAATTAGATTCATTGTTACACCCACAATTTGACCAAACAGAATTAAGAAATGCGACTGTCATTGCCAATGGGCTTAATGCATCTCCTGGTGCAGCAACCGGTCGTGTCACATTTAATTCAGAACGCGCAAAACAATTGAAAGCTAAAGATGGCTTACCTGTGGTTTTAGTTAGACAAGAAACATCTCCTGAAGATATTGAAGGTATGATTGTTGCTTCTGGTATCTTAACATCACGCGGTGGTATGACATCACATGCGGCAGTTGTTGCACGTGGCATGGGTACATGCTGTGTTGCAGGTGCTGGATCAGTACATGTTAATGAAAAAGAAGGATACTTCACTGTCGGCGGCAACAAATTTGTTGAAGGCGACTGGATTTCAATTGATGGCTCAACAGGTATTGTTTATGGTGGTAAAGTGCCTACTGTTGATGCAACCGTATCAGGCGATTTTGCAACCTTAATGTCATGGGCAGATAAGCATCGCGCACTACAAGTTAGAACCAATGCTGATAACCCTAGAGATGCGAAAGTAGCGTATGAGTTTGGTGCTGAAGGTATCGGTTTATGCCGTACTGAACATATGTTCTTTGAAGCAGACCGTATTCCAGCTGTTCGTGAAATGATTGTCGCTAAGACACTTCAAGAAAGAGAACGCGCACTGGCTAAATTATTACCAATGCAAAGAGAAGACTTTATTGGTCTATATAAAGAAATGAAAGGTTACCCAGTGACTGTTCGTTATTTGGATCCACCACTTCATGAATTTTTACCGACTGCAGAATCAGATATTAGATCACTTGCGAAAGAAATGGGTCTTTCATTTGAAGAATTAAGTGGTACTATTAACGAGTTACACGAAACCAATCCAATGTTAGGACACCGTGGTGTACGTTTAAGTATTACGTATCCAGAAATTGCAGTCATGCAAACACGTGCGGTTATCGAAGCTGCGATTCAAGTGAATAAAGAAGGCGGCAATGTCGTCCCTGAAATTATGATTCCTTTGGTTGGTGAAGTTAAAGAATTGAAGTATGTGAAAGATGTTGTCGTTAAGACAGCTGATGAAATCATTAAGGCCGCTGGTGTTGAACTTAAGTATTTAGTGGGTACGATGATTGAAATTCCACGTGCAGCGATTTTAGCTGACGAAGTGGCAAAAGAAGCTGAATTCTTCAGCTTTGGAACCAATGACTTAACGCAAATGACCTTTGGTTTTAGCCGCGATGATGCTGGTAAATTCTTAAGCGATTACTACACGAAAAAGATTTTCGCTAATGATCCATTTGCCCATATCGATATTAACGGTGTTGGTAAATTAATGGAACTTGCTGTTCAAGGTGGTCAAAAAACAAGAAAAGATATTAAACTTGGTATTTGTGGTGAACATGGTGGGGATCCACTATCAGTTGAATTCTGCCATAAAATCGGATTAAACTATGTTTCTTGTTCGCCATTTAGAGTGCCAATTGCACGTTTAGCAGCAGCACACGCAAACATTAAAAATCCAAGAAAATAAATGATATCAATCAAACAAGCGATGACCATATATTGGCAATCGCTTGTTTTTTTCGTTGTTAGAAGACATTCCTAAAAAAAGCAAAATAACCATTGAAAATAAAGCGCTTTCATTATATAATGGTTATGGGAAAAAGCATTCCATTTTTTTATGGGTAAATACAAACGACTTAGTCGTAAAAATAAATCAAAGTGAGGCGTACTATGCAATATAAAAGTCAGTACCTTAATGAAGTTTTCAAAACCCTTGAGAACCGCTATTTTATGCAGCCTGAGTTTATGCAAGCGGTTGAAGAATTTTTCGAGTCTATCGATGTGATGATTGAGCATGATCCAAATATCGAGAAATATGCAATTATGGAGCGGATCACTGTACCTGAACGCGTCATTGCCTTTCGCGTGACGTGGGTCGATGATTGTGGCAAAATTCAAGTCAATAACGGATATCGTGTACAGTTTAACTCAGCCATTGGACCTTACAAAGGTGGTTTACGGTTCCATCCATCTGTGAATCAATCAATTTTAAAATTCTTAGGGTTTGAACAAACCTTTAAAAACAGTTTGACTGGCTTACCTATGGGTGGCGGAAAAGGTGGCGCTGATTTTGATCCTCGTGGTAAATCAGAAGGCGAGATTATGCGTTTTTGTCAAGCATTTATGCAAGAACTATATCGTCATATTGGTCCAAATACGGATGTCCCTGCAGGTGATTTAGGCGTTGGCGCACTTGAAATTGGATACTTGTTTGGCATGTATAAAAAACTGCAAGATGATTTTACAGGCGTTTTAACAGGTAAAGGTATTACCTTTGGTGGGTCACTAGGTCGTAAAGAAGCAACCGGATATGGGTTATGTTATTTTGTTGAAGAAATGCTTAGAACATATCGCAATGAAACGTTTAAAGGTAAACGCATCATCATTTCAGGTTCTGGTAAAGTTGGTAAGCATGCAGCCATGAAGGCGACTGAACTTGGTGGTATTGTGGTTGCTATGTCAGACATTAATGGTTTTATCTATGATGAAAACGGCTTAGACATGCCATTAGTAGATGAGTTATCAGAAGAACGTGGCGAATACACCATGCAATATTTAAAAAAATACCCTAAAGCAAAATTCAACTCAGATCCATCAATGATGTGGTACACACCATGCGACATCGCCTTACCTTGTGCGACACAAAATGAAATTTATATCGAACACGCTAAAGCGTTGGTTGAAGGTGGCTGCTATTTGATTGCTGAAGGCGCAAACATGCCAACAACCTTAGATGCAACACGATATTTATTGGATCACAAGATTTTGTTTGGACCAGGTAAAGCAGCCAATGCCGGCGGGGTCTCTGTTTCAGGTATTGAAATGACTCAAAATGCCATGCACTCTTACTTTACCTATGAAGAAGTGGATGCGAAACTTAAGCATATTATGAAAAACATTTTCAAAAAATGCCATGAAACAGCGATTAAGTATGCTGATGAAACCAATCTTGTCTTAGGGGCGAACATTGCAGGTTTCTTAAAAGTGTATAGCGCTATGGTATCTGAAGGTATTATTTAATAGCATTTAAATCGTCATTTTAACTGCACCAGCAAGGTCTGACATAGATAACTATGTTAAACTAACCTTAAGGTGCAGTTTTTACTTTTAAAAGCGAGGATATACATATGAAACAATCAAAAACACTTGAAATAACAGCATACATCAAAGCGTGCCCTAAAGCACTCGAACCAATTTTAACTGACATGAGAACGACCATTTTAAAAGCTTGTCCTGAGGGCTTCGAAGAAACTTTTCAGTATGGCATGATTGGCTATGTTATACCGTTTGAAACGTATCCAAGTGGATATCATGCCAACCCAAAAGAGCCATTTCCATTGATGCATCTGGGATATCAAAAGCACCATGTTGCCTTATACTATATGGGCTTTTATCGTCATGATGTCAGAACATGGTTTGTTGATCAGTATAAAGCGATGTTTGGGAAAAAACCTGATTTAGGTAAATCGTGTTTAAGATTTAAAACACCAGATCAATTATCTACCGATCTCATCGAAACATTACTAGAAAAAGTGGATTTAAAGACATACCTTGACATGATTGAATCCTTAAAACGTAAATAAGCTGTAATTAAAACGTTATCACACAATTGAACTAAAAAAAATTAGATTATTAGTCCAAAATGATATATAATAGAGATGAAAAGTTTCAAGGAGGAACCTCATGAAAAGAAAGACAAAAATAGTATGTACACTTGGCCCGGTTAGCGAGTCAGTAGAAATGATTGGTAAATTAATCGATGCTGGGATGAATGTCGCAAGACTTAATTTTTCTCATGCTGATCATAATGAACACAAAAAAAGAATAGATATCGTTAGAGCAGTTGCTAAAGATAAAGATCGTTTTATAGGCATTATGGCAGATACGAAAGGTCCTGAGATTCGGACGGGCGATTTTGAAAACGGCAAAGCAACCTTTAAAACAGGTGATATCGTTGAATTGTGGAAAAAAGAAGTTTTGGGGAATCATGAAAGATTTCACATTCAATGTCCAGAATTATTTGAAGATATTAACGAAGGTGAATTCATTCTCATTGATGATGGAAAAATGAAACTGACAGTTATTGAAGCGACAAAAGATGTGTTAACATGTCGCGTCAATAATCCGGGTGTCATCAAAAGCAAAAAGGGCGTCAATGTCCCTAATGTTAAACTATCGATGCCATTTATTTCAAAAAAAGATTATGATGACATTATGTTTGCTGCAAAAGAAAATGTTGATATGATCGCACTATCTTTTGTGAGAAGAAAAGAAGACGTCTTAGAAGTTAAAGAGATTTTAAAAAAAGCTGGCAATACCAACATTGAATTGATTGCTAAAATCGAAAATCAAGAAGGCGTTGACAATTTAGAATCTATTTTAAAAGTTTCAGATGGCGTGATGGTCGCACGTGGTGACTTAGGTGTTGAGGTATCAACATCACTGGTACCACTTTATCAAAAACGCATCATTGCTTTAGCAAACTTAAGTGGTAAACCTGTCATTACAGCAACACACATGTTAGAATCCATGATGGCTTCACCTCGCCCAACGCGTGCTGAAGCATCCGATGTCGCAAACGCCATATTAGACGGTTCTGATGCGATTATGCTTTCAGGTGAAACTGCTGCAGGCGATTATCCAATTGAAGCGGTTTTAGTGATGGATACCATCGCCAAAGCCATTGAAGATAGTATTCCTTATGAAGAACGGTTAAGAAAACTCATCAGTACGAGCGGTCAAACCATTAATGATGCCATTGGGATTGCTGTGAGTCAAACTGCACAAGCACTACCTAAAGCAGAAGTTATTATCGCCTTTACAGAAACTGGTGGTACAGCCAAGCGGATTTGTAAATACAGACCATCAGTGCCGATTATCGCGATTACCGATGATATTGAGACGTGTCAAAAACTTACCTATTATTGGGGTGTGCATTCAGCACTGAGAGATAATGTTAAAGATTACGCACTTTATGATCAAGTGGCCATTGAAGTTGCCAGAGATTATGGTTTTACCTCAGGAACAACCATCATTATGACATCAGGTTGGGCCCAAAAACATGGGTCAACCAATACGATGCGCATCATCGAAATTCCCTAAAGATATCATTAAGCGATGAAATTTAATTTTATCGCTTTTTTTGTTCATAAAAATGATAAAATATATATGAAAACCTCGAAGGAAGAACATCATGATAAGAAACTTTATAGGCGATAAAAACTTTTATAAAAAATTAATGGCCATTACATTGCCATTGATTGTTCAACAACTCATCACATCATCTGTGCAGCTGGTTGACAACATTATGGTTGGTCAACTTGGTGATTTCGCAACCGGTGGTGTCTTTGTTGTTAATCAACTCTATTTTATCTTTATTTTATTAACATTTGGTGTGATGTCTGGTGCTGGTGTTTACTCAGCTCAGTATTATGGATCAAAAGATTTTGAAAAACTCAGACAAACCTTTCGGTTTAAAATCCTAGCAGGACTGTTTGTTGCACTCATCGCGTTTTTGGTGTTTACATTTTTAGATCGCTTACTGATTGGCGCTTTTACGAAAACAGAAGAAACCATTGGCTTAAGTCTTGGGTATATGCGGATTATTAAATACAGTGTATTTCCTTGGGTGTTGGCAATAGCAATAGCCAACACGTTTCGTGAAATTGGTATTGTAAAGCCATTATTATATATATCTTTGGTCGCCATATTGGTGAATACAGGATTAAATTATGTTTTAATATTCGGTCACTTAGGATTTGAAGCAATGGGTACACAAGGTGCCGCCATTGCGACAGTGATTGCCCGTGGTGTTGAGTTTTTATTGATGCTAATTTTCCTTATAAGAAAGGGTAGTGTCTTTAGTACAAAACTTAAACAGATCTTTCACATCAACCCTAAAGTATTGGTGGGTATTATTGCCATGGCAACACCACTGACTTTAAATGAGTTTTTCTGGTCATTCGGTCAGACAACATTTGTTAAAGCATACTCAGAACGTGGCGATTTTGCCTTATCAGCCATGCAAATTACCAATTCAGTCTCTCAACTTGTTTTTGTCACTTTTGGTGCATTAGCCACAGGGATAGCTGTAATGGTTGGTAATACGCTTGGAGAAAACAAACTTGATTTGGCCAAGGACAATGCTAAAAAACTTATTTTTACCTCTGTTGTTTTTGCAATCTTTATGGGCATGATACTCTTTGGATTAAGTTTCTTCATTGTCGATATTTATGATGTGAGTCCGCTCACAAAATCATGGGCGGGGTTTAACATTCGTATCAATGCCATTTTCATTCCTGTGTATTCATTTAATGTGGCAATGTATTTCACGTTAAGGTCAGGTGGTGACATGCGTTCTACACTCATGATGGATTCAGGATACATGTGGCTTATATCCGTACCAATTGCTTTAAGCTTGGCATATTTTACAACGTTACCCATCACCCTGATGTTTTTAATCATCCAGTCACTTGAAGTACCAAAGTCATTATTCGCCCTTGCCCGATTTAAAAAAGAATATTGGGTGAGAAACCTAGCCGTTAATGATGATTTGGTTGAACTGGGCTAGCAGAAACAAAGAATTTTTAGTATAATAGAGTTAATATATCAAAGGAGAAAACAATGAAAAATTTTAATTTATTATTTGACCAATACGCTAGACTCGCTGTCTGTGTTGGTGCCAATGTTCAAAAAGATCAAATGGTGGTCATTCGCTCATCAACTGAATCGAGTGCATTGGTAAGAAAAATTAGTGAGCATGCCTATTTACAAGGCGCAAAAAAAGTCACTGTTCAATGGAGTGATGACTATGTAAGCAAAATTGGTTATGATTACATGAGTCTTGAGACACTTGAGGAAGTGCCACAATATTTGATTGATCAAACACAGTATTTTGTTGATCAAGGCGCAGCGTTTATTTCAGTTGTATCACCTATTCCAGGTTTAAACAAAGATGTTGACCCTACAAAAATGCGTACATCAGCGATGGCAATGCAAACGAAACTTTCATTTTTCCAGCAACATTTGATGGGCAATAATGCACAGTGGACGATTGTTGCAAGTTCTAACCCCATTTGGGCAGAAGCGATATTTCCTAACTTAAAAGGCGATGCGGCTGTTGATGCGTTATGGAAAGCTATTTTTGATGCATGCCGCGTCACAGAAGGCAATGACCCAATTGAAGCATGGGAAGCACACAATCACGTCTTAGAAAAACACAATCAGATTTTAAATAACTATAATTTTAAAACCTTAAAATTCAAAAATAGTTTAGGCACAGATTTAACAGTTCAACTGGTTGAAAACCATGTTTGGGCAGGCGGTGGAGAAAAGACAACCAAAGGGGTTTACTTTAATCCAAACATTCCGACAGAAGAAACATTTACAATGCCTTATAAATGGGGTACCGAAGGTAAGGTTGTTGCAAGTAAGCCGCTTAATTACCAAGGTAAAATCATTAAGGATTTCTGGATGGTTTTTAAAGATGGCAAAGTGGTTGAATTTGATGCGCTTCATGAAAAAGAAACACTTAAAAATATTATTGAATTTGATGAAAACAGTGGATATATCGGTGAGATTGCTTTGATTTCACACGATTCACCAATATCAAATACCAATTTATTGTTTTTAAACACACTCTTTGATGAAAATGCATCATGCCATATGGCACTTGGTCGTGCTTACCCGATGAACATCAAAAATGGTATTCATACACCCATTAAAGAATTAGAAAAAGTTGGATACAATCAATCAATGGTTCATTGTGATTTCATGTTTGGTAGTGCCGATATGACCATTGTTGGACAAACACATGATGGCAAAGAAGTTTTGGTTTTTGAAAACGGTAATTTCGTTATATAAATTGAGGTCATTAAACACAGTCATTAAGGCTGTGTTTTTTTTTGGATATAAGATTGAATTATGCTTTTAATGTAGTTTTAATACGTTTTTCATATATAATTAATATATCAATTCATTTGAATCGGGGGGCGAACAAATGAAAAACAAGGAAGAAACATATATGACCAATCAAGAAAAACATTTAAATTATCTAAAAAAAGAGAAAAATTTAAATCCAGTCATTGCATCATTAAGAATCATATTGATTTATATGATTATTGGGTTTCTATGGATTTTTTTATCTGATGAACTATTGATTATCGCCGTTGATGACCCAATCGTTTTTCAACGATTACAACTCTATAAAGGCTGGTTTTATGTCGTCGCTTCAGCTGCCATTTTTTATATGATTATATTCAATCAAATGAAAAAGTATGTTGAAAAAATTGATGTCCTTGATTTGGCATATATTGAACTAGAAAAAGCACATCAAGAATTATTATCATTTGAGCGCCAGTTACATCAAACAGCCTATTATGATGAATTAACACAGTTACCTAATAAAGCATATGTGATGAAGCATATCAAGCAGATGTCTAAAAACCACGGACAAGAAGGACAAACGTTTGCTGTTGTTTATTTTGATGTGGATGACTTTAGACATATCAATGAAATGTATGGTTATCAAGCCGGTGATCAAGTCTTAGTCGATATGAGCCGACTGTTATCTAGCCTAGTAAAAGCACCGAATCTTTTATCAAGATTAGGTGAGGATCGCTTTGTTGCAATTCTAGAATGTCAAGGTGATGAAAATGCAAGTATCGATGATGTGCAATCATTAATTGAAAAACTCAGTAAATCTTACCGCATTGGCGAAGAAGATTATGCTGTGTCTGTCAGTGCGGGGATTGCCTTTTATCCTAAAGACGGTAAAGTATTTAATGACCTTATGCGCAGTGCAGATACGGCACTGATTCATGCCAAGTCACTTGGTAAAGATCGTGTTGTTGCATTCCAAAAAGATATGGCAGAAGCACGTACAGATAGAATTGAGCTTATCCAAAATTTACATCAAGCCATAAAAAATAATGATTTTATGTTATATTTCCAACCCATTTATGATTTAAAAACGCAAAAAGTTGCAAACGTTGAAGCATTGATTCGTTGGCCACACGTATCAAAAGGATTTATTCCACCACTTGATTTTATACCGGTCGCTGAAATTACTGGCCTTATTCACAAAATCAATGACTGGGTTTTTACAAATGCATTTAAAAAGCATTTGTCATGGAAAGTACATGATTTGGGTGCAGTTAAGATGTCTATTAATCTATCTGCCAAATCATTAATTAATCCTGTTTTTATTGAATCGTTACACGAGATGTGTGATGTACTCGGTGTTGATTGCAAACAAATCACATTAGAAATCACAGAGACAGCGATGATTGAAGACTTGGCATACACCGAAAAAGTCCTTAAGGATTTAAGTCGCATGGGCTTTGAGGTTGCTTTAGATGATTTTGGCACAGGATATTCTTCTTTGACTTATTTGAAAAATTTATCGATACATACCATTAAAATTGATCGTCAGTTTATTACCAATTGTATTGAGACCAACAACGATAAAGAAACACTTAAATACATTATTGATCTAGCACACCATTTAAACATGAAAGTTGTTGCAGAAGGCATTGAAAATGAACATCAACTTCAATTGTTGAAGTCATTGGATTGTGATTATGCGCAAGGATATTATTTGGGTCGACCGATGTCTGCAGATGATTTGGTTAAGCATATTCAAAAAGGGTGATAATCATCATCCTTTTTTTATAATCTTTATGTAAAAATATACTATAATTATGATATAATTATAGGTAAGTAATCATCGTATGAAAGGGGAATATGATATGGCACTTTGGTGGTCAAATTTAATGGCGTTGCAGCAAATTGCATTTATTCTTGCAGTGACTGCGACAATCATTATGCTTATTTTTTTGATTTTAATGATGTTTGGCATGGACGATGCAACATATGATGGCGGATTTCAAGATGCTGATCTTGAATTTCTTTCAGATGAACCGCTATCTGCAATTACAGGTCTAAAGATATTTACGATTCGTGGCGCACTCGCTTTTTTAAGTGTTGGGGGCTGGGTTGTGTATATATTCGCACCCGTGATGCATGTCCTTTTGGTTTTACTGATAGGGGTTTTAACAGGTGTACTTGCAAGTTACTTACAGGCGCTTGCCTTTAAGGCTGCAATGAATTTAGAATCTTCAGGAAACCTCGACTATAACAGAACTATTGGAAAAATGGCCACTGTGTATATTCGTATTCCGATGGAAAGAACAGGTAGAGGCAAAGTTGTTTTAAGTTTGGAAGATCGATTTATTGAAGTTGATGCGATTACAGACGAAAAGACAGATTTGTTATCTAAAACGATGGTTGAGATTATTGGCTTAGAAAATGATACAACGGTAGTTGTAAGCATAAAAAAATAAAAGGAGATAACATATGTTTAATGTATTGAGTTCAACAGGAAATTTTATCGGTTTAATTTTTACATTGGTCATCATTGTTTTATCTATTTTGGTATTTATAGTTACAAGAATTCGTAAATGCCCTTCAGATAAAATCATGGTCATCTATGGTAAGATTGGCAAAAACGCTGATGGGTCATCACGATCTTCACAGTGTATTCATGGTGGCGCTAAGTTTATTTATCCATTCATTCAAGCGTACCAATTCTTAGACTTAACACCACTATCAATTAGTGTTGATTTAAGAAAAGCTTTATCAAGACAAAATATTCGTATTGATGTACCTTCAAGATTTACAGTGGGTATTTCAACCGAATCAGGTATTATGCAAAATGCCGCTGAACGTCTTTTAGGATTAAAACTTGCAGAAATCCAAGAGTTAACACAAGACATTATCTTTGGTCAATTACGTTTGGTTATTGCAACGATGGATATTGAAGAAATCAATACCAATCGTGATAAGTTTTTAGAAGCTGTTTCAGATAACGTTGAAACCGAACTTAAGAAAATTGGTTTAAGATTGATCAACGTTAACGTCACCGATATTAATGATGAATCAGGCTATATTGAAGCGCTTGGTAAAGAAGCAGCAGCAAAAGCGATCAATGATGCTAAAAAATCTGTGGCAGAAAAAAATAGAGATGGTTCTATTGGTGAAGCCAATGCACATAGAGATCAAAGAATTCAAGTAGCGACCGCAAACGCGACAGCTATTGAAGGTGAAAATACGTCATTAGGAGATATTTCTAAGTCAGACGCAAGTCGTCGTGAAATCGAAGCTGAAGCACTAAGACGCGCGACAGCAGCTGAAAAGACTGCAGAAGCAAAAGCTTTAGAAGAAGCTTATGTGGCAGAAAAGAAAGCCGAATTGGCACGTGCAAGTCGTGAAAAAGCATCACTTGAAGCAGATGTTATCGTTAAATCAGAAATCGATAAGCAAAAGAAAGTGATTGAAGCAGAAGCAATCGCAGAAGAAACCAGAAGAAAAGCACAAGGTGAAGCTGATGGTTTATATGCGAAAATGGAAGCCGAAGGTCGTGGTATGCTTGAAATTCTATCCAAGCAAGCACAAGGGTTTATGCAAGTTGTTAAAGCAGCAGGCAATAGTCCAGATGCAGCCATTAAGTTATTAATTGCTGATAAATTAGAAACACTTGTTGGTATTCAAGTTGAAGCCATTAAAAATCTTAAATTTGATAAAATTACTGTTTGGGATAGTGGGTCGAAAGATGGAAGTTCTTCAACTGCTAATTTCGCGTCTAACTTATTCAAATCAATTCCACCTATGAGAGAATTATTTGAAATGGCAGGCATGGATTTACCTAAATATTTAGGTGAAGCCATTCAAAGTGCTGATGCAAAGGTTGCTGAAGTCAAAGCAGAAGTTGAACAAGATGTCGTTTCAGAAGAAAAAAAAGACAAAGCTAAAAAATAACATATACCCCTTATCTCATTGGTAAGGGGTATTTTTATAATAACGAAGGAGAATCATTATGAAAACAGCAGTTATCTACTATTCAAAAACAGGAAACACAGAAGGTATAGCCAAAGAGATTGCAGAAAAGCATCACTTTGATTTGCACAAAATCACAGCAACCTCTGATGATCCAATGCAAAAAGATGTGAAACTGACAAGCGCACCTAAAACAGATGCCTATGAACGATTGATATTTGCGGGACCGGTACATGGATTTTCAATACCCGCGATCATGAAATCATACTTATCTCAAGTAGGTGATTTAACAGGTAAAACAATTGATTTATTCATTACGCACCATTTTCCATTTGCTTGGCTTGGGGGCAATCGAACATTAAGACAAATGAAGCGTTTGATTCTTGAAAAAAATGGTGTCGTCAATCAAATGACATCAGTTAATTGGACTTCGAAAAAACGCCAAAGTGTGATTATAAATCTTATAAATGCTTACGAAGCAGATGCTAATGATAAAAAGGATGCTTGATTTATAAAAAAAGAGTCAATAACGTGTTCATTTTTTGACATTTGGGCTTTATTGTCATATAATGAACTCAAAGAGTAAAGGAGTGAAAATTATGGGATTATTCAGTTTTCTTAAAAAAAAGAAACCCAGAAAAGAAGTTCAAGAAGTTAAAGAAGTTAGATCTGTCAATGAGGTTGAACCAGGTATTGCAGTTAATGACTCACCAACGATTGAACCAAATATCATCAGCGCTCAGTCAACAAGTATAAACGAACAAAAACCGGTTGTGGTTCCTGTTGAAAAACCAGCAGCAAAAGCTAAGCCTAAGACACAAGAAAAAGCAAAAGTTGATCCAAAACCATCAGCTGAAGATGAAAAGGCGAAAGCAGCGAAACCATCGAAGTATCATGTTTCACAAAACAAGGATGCAAAAAGTGATGCTTATCGCAAATGGCGTGTAAGAAAAGAAGGTTCGCAAAAAACCATCAAGTATTTTGATACGCAAAAAGAGGCTATTGCTTTTGCAGAAGACCTAGCTGAAAGCAACAATTCGTCTGTTGTTGTCCACAAATTAGATGGCACCATCCGTAAACAAAATTACTAGTAAAGAAAAAGAATCTTTCATCTGAAAGATTCTTTTTTTATGCTTGATTATGAATCATATCAATGAAATGCTTTAAAACAGTCAAATCATCTGATAACTCAGGATGAAAAGCAGTTGCCAAAATGTTTTGATAAGAAACAGCCACGATATGACCATCAACCTCACTTAAAATGTTGACATCAGGTGAGGCCTTTATAACATAAGGCGCTCTAATAAAGACCATTGGGATGTGTTTTCCATTAAATGAATCCTCTGTATAAAAACTACCCAACTGTCTACCATAAGCATTTCTTTTAACTGTGACAGGTAATAATCTAAAGTGATCTGTTTGATCGTTTTCAATATGATCTGCAAGCAAAATCATACCAGCACATGTGCCTAAAGTAGGGAGTCCTTTTTTTATCATATTATTTAAGGGCTGATAAAGGTTTAGTGAATCCAGAAGACGACGCATGGTTGTTGATTCACCACCAGGTAAGATAATGCCATCCATAGGTTGACTTAAATCTTTTGCGTTACGGATCAGAAAGGAATCAATATTCAGTTGGTTAAGCATATGTTGATGTTCTATAAAAGCGCCTTGCAAAGCCAATATGCCAATGGTCATTCTATTTTCCTCTTTCAGACATTAAAAGTTCAATTTCTTGTTCATTAATACCAACCATGGCTTCGCCTAGGTCAGTAGAAACCTCTAGTAAAATATCAGGCTTATTATAGTTGGTTACTGCCATAACGATGGCTTTTGCGCGTTTGGCTGCATCACCTGATTTAAAAATACCAGAGCCGACAAAAACACCATCAGCACCTAGTTGCATCATCAACGCTGCATCTGCTGGAGTCGCAACACCACCTGCTGCGAAATTCACCACAGGTAACTTTTCATGTTCTTTGACATACAATACCAAATCATAAGGGACCATTAATTCTTTAGCAACTTGATATAATTCATCATGACGCATATGAGCGATACGCTTGATGTCTTTTTGAATCATGCGCATATGTTTGACGGCTTGAATCACATCACCGGTACCCGGTTCGCCTTTGGTTCTAATCATTGCTGCACCTTCGTTGATACGACGCAAGGCTTCACCTAAATCTTTTGCGCCACAGACGAAAGGCACTTTAAAGGCGTGTTTATCGATATGATAAATGTCATCAGCGGGTGATAACACTTCTGATTCATCAATATAATCAATTTCAACAGCTTCTAATATTTGTGCTTCAACAAAGTGACCAATGCGTACCTTTGCCATCACAGGAATGGATACGGCTTTTTGAATGTCCTTAATCATTTGAGGATCACTCATGCGTGAGACACCACCAGCAGCTCTTATATCAGCAGGAATGCGTTCTAACGCCATCACCGCACATGCACCAGCTTCTTCAGCAATGCGTGCTTGTTCAGCGTTGGTCACGTCCATAATAACGCCACCTTTAAGCATTTGTGCTAAGTTTTTATTTAATTCGTATTGTTTTTTATCCATATAACTTTCCTCCTACAGTTCTTTATAGTATAATTATACCGTATTCTGGTATGTTGTAAATATTCAGTTTCATATAATTTAACCATACCAGATGAGGGTTTTATGTTAACATATTATCTCGTGCGTGACCACACGCAGCCGCTTTATGAACAACTTTATGAACAACTAAAACAAAGCATTGTCAAAGAAGAGATTAAACAATATGAAAAAATGCCTTCAAAAAGAGCGTTAGCCAACCATTTGAAAGTCAGTTTATCAACCATTGAATTGGCATATCAACAGCTTTTGGCTGAAGGATATATTTATGCCATTGAAAAAAAAGGTTATTTTGTGCATTATGATCATAGCCAATTAACACCACTCATACCATTACCAAAAAAAGAAGTGATAAAGCCAAGTGGTCAACAAAAACCATTTGCTGATCACTTTAAAACCAATTTGGTAGATGCACACCGATTTCCGTTGGAGCAATGGCTAAAAGCAAGTAAGAAGATGATTGATGAAAATGCCGAAATTTTAATCAATCAAAGCGATTCACAAGGTATTTTTGAATTGCGTTATGAAATCAAGTCATACTTAAAACAATATCGCGGCATGGATGTGTCACCCGATCAAATCATTATGGGGGCAGGTAGTGAAGTGTTGTTATCACTCATTTCTGATCTGATTGGGCATCAAAAAAAGATTGGTGTTGAAAACCCAGGGTATCATAAGATCAATCACATTTTAAGAAACAAACATCATGTCATACCAATACCCCTTGATAAAGATGGTATGATGATTGACCATAAAAATTCAGAGTCTCTTGATGTGATTCATATCACGCCTTCTCATCAATTTCCAAGCGGTATTGTCATGCCCATTCAACGTCGCCTGGCTTGTTTGACATGGGCAAATCAAATCACAGAAAGATATATCATAGAAGATGATTACGATAGTGAGTTTAGATTTGTTGGTCAACCGATTGAAGCACTTTATGCACTTGATCGTCATCAAAAAGTCATTTATATCAATTCGTTTTCGAAAAGTTTAGGACCAACCATGCGTCTCAGTTACATGGTGTTGCCTACCCATTTACTAAAGATCTATCAAGAAAAAATGAAAGGGTATCGTCAAACCATTTCAAATTTAACACAATATACATTGTCATATTTTATGAAAGATGGCGTGTTTTATAAACATTTAAATCGTATGAAGGTGAAGTATAAACAAAAAAGAGATGAGTTAATTAAACAATTAAAGTCATCGACATTCGGCCATAAAATTGATATAATCAATGCTGATGCTGGCCTACATTTTATTTTGAAGCATCATGATCTAGCTGCACATGATTTATCGCTTCGTGCAAAAAAAAATGGCATTGAAATCAAGACGCTTTATGAACATTTACAAGTGCCGATTAAAGGATTCGAAGATGGCCTTGTTATGGGATATGCACACATATCAATTGGAGATTTCCCGCGATTAATTCACAGACTAGAACAGGCATGGAAAGACCAATAAAAGGAAGAAACCTATGAACACATTTGTTTTTGCATTTAACGCAATCACACCCATTATTTTGGTTATCGCGTTTGGCTACTTTTTAAAAAGAATTCGTTTTTTCGACGATTATTTTTTCAGTGGATTAAACAAATATATATTTAGAATTGGCTTACCAGCCTTATTGTTTTATAACATCTATAGCATTGATAATTTTTCTGAGATTGATTGGTTAATTATCGGATATGCTGTGTCTGGTATTGTTGCGATCTTTATCATAGGACTATTCATCGTACCTTTGATTACCAAACAAGATTTACAAAAAGGCGTTCTGCTTCAAAGCTTATTTCGATCAAATTTTGCTATATTAGGTATTCCACTGGCTGGTGCCATTGGTGGTCCTAATGCACTTTCTGTGGTTGCTTTGGTTGCGGCCTTTGTTATACCGGTGATGAATATATTGGGTATTATTGCCTTAATCATTTATCAAAAAGATGATACCGGAGGTCATATCAAAATATCGACGCTGCTCATTAAAGTTATAAAAAATCCTTTGATTATGGGTGTTTATTTTGGACTTATCGTCTTATTTTTAAGATCGTTTATACCTGTTGAAAATGGTGAACTTGTCTTTAGTATTAAAAACCAATTAAGTTTTTTCTATCAACCACTTATTTGGATTAGTCAAACAGCATCACCTTTAGCCTTGATTGCTTTGGGGGGACAATTTGAGTTTTTAGGTGGTAAAGCGGCGTTTAAAGAAATTACGATTGGTGTCATATTAAGAAATGTGTTGATTCCTGTCATTTTGTTAGGCCTTGCACTTGAAATTAATAGTTATTACCCCAACATGTCATCAGCATACCCTGCGTTAATCGCGCTTTTCGCATCACCTGTCGCCATCTCATCGGTTGTTATGGCATATGAGATGGGTCAAGATTATAAGTTTGCCAACCAATTGGTCGTTTGGTCAACCATATTATCGATTGCGACACTCTTTTTTACGATTGTTGTTTTTAGATCTATTGGCGCTCTATAGAGCGCTTTTTTATTTTATAGAAACAAATATCTTTAAGTTCAAATTAAAATATGATACTATACATTCGAAAAACCATAAAGGGAGTGAAACAATGGAATTAAAAAAAGAGATTAGCATATGGGGCGGTATCTCCATACTAGCGGGTATCATGATCGGTTCAGGGATTTTCTTTTTAGGCGGTCAAATCTTATCACGTATCGGCAATTCATTGCCGTTATCATTATTGGCTTGGCTTGTTGGTGGATTGATTACATTATTTTCAGGGCTGACATACGCTGAGTTGGGCACGCTATTTCCTGAAAATGGTGGATATTATGTATATTTAAAAAAAGCTTATGGTAGAAATGTTGCATTTATTGCAGGGATAATGAATCTAGTGTTATCTTCAAGTGGTAGTATCGCACTATTAGCGATATTATTTGGTCAAGTCTTATCTAATATTTTTCCATCACTTGCGAATGTGATTTGGTTGGTAGCGATTGTTTCAATCATCATATTGACAGTGATCAATTACTTAGGGGTTAAAGTTGGCACCATCACACAAATCATTTTTATGGTTGCGAAGCTTGTCCCAATTGTTGCGATTATTATTTTAGGCTTGGTATTGGGTAATCAAACATTAGATTTATCTACCAATACACTTGCTGACCGTAGTTTCTTCGATATTTTAATTGCATTTTCATTTGCTGTTGTGGGTACACTTTGGGCCTATGAGGGATGGACGAACCTAAACTCTGTGGCAGGTGAGATGAAAAACCCGAAAAAAGATTTACCAAAATCATTGATTGCTGCCATCTTGGGTGTCACGCTGATTTATGTCTTATTTATCTTTTCACTATATCGCTTGGTTGCTTATGGCGATTTAATTACAGCAGGTAACGGATGGTTTATCTTTAATGCGGCAGCTGTTTTATTTGGCAATTCTGGGGCATTAGTTGTGATGATATCTGTCGCAATCTCAGTGTTTGGTGCACTTAATGGTAGCATTCTCGTTTTCCCACGCGTCTATCAAAAAATGGCTGAAGATGGCTTGTTTTTCAAACCGTTTGCGAAAAGTCATCCAACCTATAAAACACCGACATTGGCATTGATCATTTCAGGTGTGATGTCAATCTTTTTGATTGCATTGCAGTTTGATATTAATGCACTTTTAACATTCATTGTGTTTGCAGGACTGATTTTTAACACACTTATTTTTATCTCGGTATTCTTATTCAGAAAACGTATGCCAATAGAAACATACCCAAGAGCATATAAAGTTTGGGGCTATCCAGCTGTACCTATTTTAGCCATAGCAGGTATGGTTATGCTATTAATCTCAACTTTAATTGAAAGTTTGGTACCATCACTGATTGGTGTGGGTGTTTTGGTTATCGGCTATGTGATTACCTTTATCATTAAAAAAGAAACAACAAAATAAATTACAAAAAATAAGATAAAGCAAGCCGTTTTGGCTTGCTTTTTATGTTATAATGATAGTAAAATACAAAGGGGTGTTAAAACATGCATATAAACAAAAAAATGATCCGTTTTTTCTCAGTCCTTTACGAACTGTTTTTTTACCCAACGGCGTATGCCTTCTTTATTCTCATTGTCATGGGGGTCATCGAACCTTCATGGATCCGTCAAGTCATCACACTCTATATTTTGGGTGCAGTGATTTTATTTTTCTACAAGGTATTTGTACACCATAGGGATAGTTTAACCAACGAAACAATGATTGAAAATCTTCACATCATCAACAAGATACTCATTATTTCGGTTGAGGCGATGACTGTCGTGGTTGTTTTTATGGTTTACTTTAATATACCTATCTTTGGTGTTTGGTTAAACATTATAGCAGGACTAAGTGTTACCTTTTTATACCTGGCTTCAATTTTAATATATTTAGACAAAAACACACTCTTATTGGTTTAAGTTTTGTTTTTAGAAAAAAGGAAGAATTATGAAAAGAACACATACTAAATTAGGAAAACGACCTAAAAGATATAACTATGTAAAGACAACATCTGATGCGCGTGAGCGCAACATTGTCTTAAAAGAGTATTCTTTATATAAACCACTTTTGATTATGTTTTTAATCTTTTTAGCGGCGATGGTTGTTTTATTCCCAACATCCATTTTTGATACAATGATTCCTTCAATTATGTCGTTTTTAAGAAGACTCGTTGGCATTTTAAGTCTATCAGCAGTTGCTACATTGCTGATTTTACCTGTATCTGTTCTAGATATTGAGTTATTGCGTATTTTCTCTTTAACCGATACCTATGATACGTTATATGTGATATTTATCATTGCATTTGCAGTGTTTTCAGATACATTGTTTGCATTTATTGGTTATAAGTTTGCAAAGACATTAAGAAAGATATTTGCTAATAAAGCCAATAAAGCGGATGTTGAACGATCCAATGTGAAACTGCAAAAGTATGGGAATTGGGGCATGTTTATTTTTTCTTGTACGCCACTGCCTTTTACATTGGCCATTTATACTGCTGGTGCGATTCGCTTAAAAAGAAAATGGTTCATCCTTGCTGTTGCAGCAGGTCGTACAGTAAAATATACTGCGTTTGCTTTGTTTTTAAGATTGTTTGATATTAATTTGGTAGAACTAGGTAGAAATTTACTCCAAGTTATTTTCGGTTCATAATCAATCATGAGACACATCACCTTGCGTGTATGTGTTTTTTTTGTAAATTTAAGCAAATGCACAAAAAACGATGCACATCAATGCTAAAATAACTAATAAAACAGTTATTATTTCAGGAAAATGAGGGTATCTTATGAAGGCGTTATTTATTGTATTAAATCAAGAATCATACCTAGAAGACATCTTGTTGGCGTTTGTTGAGCTTGGCGTTAAAGGTGGCACAATCGTTGATAGCAAGGGCATGGCTGGCGCCATGATTCAAGTTGAAAAACGCGTCTCTTTTTTTGGTGCACTTAAAAATGCATTTGAAACAGCACAACCTTTTAATAAAACCATTTTTACGGTGATTGATAATGATCAGTTATTAGAACGTGTCGTCAGTCGGATTCATTTAATGTTTGCTGATATCAAAGGACCAGGCTTTGGGTTTATGTTTGCAGTGCCTGTTGATGGTGTGTGGCCATTAGGCAAGCACAAGTAATCAATCCATATGACTGAAAAAAAAGGTGTCTATAAAGAAATTATGGCAGTGTTTTTAAAACTAGGCATTTTTGCTTTTGGTGGTCCAGCAGCACACGTTGCCATGATGGAATCTGAAATCGTTGAAAAAAGACAATGGATAACAAAAGAAGCATTTATTGATATGTTGGGGTTTACTAGTTTAATACCAGGACCTAATTCAACGGAGATGGCCATTTTACTTGGACATGCCAGAGGCGGTAAAAAAGGGCTTTTTCTTGCAGGATTTAGTTTTATTTTGCCTGCAGCACTCATTGTGCTTGCTTTTGCTTATGTCTATCAAACGTTTGGCAATATACCAGAAGTCTCTGGTGTTTTCCAAGGGATTTTACCAGTTATCTTGGCCATTATTTTACAAGCAGTCTATCGATTGGCTAAAACAGTATTAAAGACTATTGAAGCAGTGATTGTGACGGCAGTGATCCTAACGCTTTCGCTTTTGGGCATGACAGAAATTCTGCTTTTAATGATTGCTGTGATTGCGATTTTTTTTTATAAAAAAGTGATTGCAGAAAAAAAGACGCGTGTCATTGATCCGATATCCTTATTTTCCTTATTTCTTATTTTTCTAAAGATAGGCGCGATTTTATATGGTAGTGGTTATGTATTGATTGCGTTTTTAAATACTGAATTGGTTCAAGGATTAGGGTTAATCACCAGTCAACAATTGGTTGATGCGGTCGCCATTGGACAGTTCACGCCAGGACCAGTCTTTACGACAGCTACGTTTATTGGGTATTTGATTTATGGCATACCAGGCGCGATTGTTGCAACCATAGGTATATTCTTACCGGCATTTTTAATTATTTTCTTTTTCCATGGTTTTATCGAAAAAATGCGTGCCTCTAGACACGTGTCATATGTTCTAGATGGGTTAAATGCTGCGGCGATTGCCTTGATGCTCAGTGTAACAATTCAACTTGGTTTGACATCTTTGACAACACTTTTGGGTTTGGGTATATTTTTAGCAAGTGGTTTTCTATTAATTAGATTCAAAGTCAATGCAACCTACTTAATACTGATTGGGGCTTTGGTTGGATTATTGACAGTCATGTTATGAAAATAAGTCTGCAAGCGCAGACTTATTTTTTTATACCTGTTCAATGGATAACTGGTCATCAATGACATTGAGTTGATAGTGTTCATGTGGTTTGATTTCACCACGTATGATATGTTCAGCAATCAATGTTTCAATGTGTCTTTGGATGAAGCGTTTTAATGGTCTAGCACCATACTCTTCTTGATAGCCATGTTTAATCACATATTTTTGGATATCTTCTGAAATGCTTAAATGAATATGTTTGTCATTTAAACGTTTTTCTAAATCACGAAGCATTTTTTCAGCAATCAATACTTGAACCTTAAAGTTTAAGGCGTTAAAGATGATGAGTTCATCAATACGGTTTAAAAACTCTGGTTTGAATGTCGTTTTAATGAGTTTCATCACTTTACTGAGTGCTTCTTCATCACTACTTAATAAAAACTCACTACCGACATTTGATGTTAAAATAATGACTGTATTTTTAAAATCTACAACACGTCCCTGATTGTCTGTTAAGCGACCGTCATCGAGTATTTGAAGTAAAATATTAAATACTTCAGGGTGCGCTTTTTCAATTTCATCAAACAATACTATTGAATAAGGTTTACGTCTAACAGCTTCAGTGAGTTGACCACCCTCATCATATCCAACATACCCTGGAGGAGAACCAATCAGTCTTGAGACGCTATGAGACTCCATATATTCGCTCATATCAATTCTAATCATATGATGTTCGCTATCAAATAAGTTTTCAGCCAGTGCACGTGCCACCTCGGTTTTACCAACACCTGTTGGACCCAAGAAGAAGAATGAACCAATGGGTCTGTTTTCATCTTTAATTCCCGCACGTTGACGGATAATAGCATCTGATATTAACTTAATGGCATGATCTTGACCGATCACACGTTCTTTAAGTTTTGTTTCTAAACTTAGAAGTTTTTCCTTATCGCCAGACATAAGTTTGGTCACAGGAATATGGGTCCACTTAGAGACCACATCAGCGATACTTTCTTCAGTGACGATTTCGGTTAAAAGACGACCCTCTTGTTGGCCTTCTTTTGTCATGTCTTCTATCTCTTTTTCTAATCCAGGTATTTTACTGTATTGAAGCTCAGCGGCTTTTGAGTAATCGTTATCGTTAAAGGCATTTTGTAAATCATTTTTTAAAAGCTCTAAGGATTCTTTTTTCTTTTTAATAAGATTGAGATGCTCTTTTTCCTTAAGCCATTGTGCTCTCAAGTGTTTTTCTTCAGTTTTAAACGTTTGAATGTCTTTTTTAATGACATCAAGTCTTTCTTTTGAGACTTGATCGGATTCTTTTGCTAAAGCGGTCTTTTCAATTTCAAGTTGCATGAGTTTTCTGGTGATCGTATCTAGTTCAACGGGCATGGAATCAATTTCCATTCGTATTGAGGCACAAGACTCATCGATTAAATCAATGGCCTTATCGGGTAAGAAACGGTCTGTAATATAACGATTGGATAGACTCGCAGCAGCAATAATCGCAGGGTCTGAAATATGGACGCCATGATGGGCTTCAAAACGATCTTTTAAGCCTCTTAAAATACTGATGGTATCAGAGACAGTGGGTTCTTCAATTAAGACTTTTTGGAACCTACGTTCTAACGCACGGTCTTTTTCAATGTATTTTTGATATTCATTTAAAGTGGTTGCGCCAACACAATGAAGTTCACCACGTGCAAGCATCGGTTTGAGCATGTTGGATGCATCTAGCGCACCATCAACACGTCCTGCACCAATAATGGTGTGGATTTCATCGATAAATAATATAATGTCACCTTGAGAGGCTTTAATCTTATTTAAAACAGCTTTTAGGCGTTCTTCAAACTCTCCACGAAACTTCGCACCAGCAACAATGGCTGATAGGTCTAGCTCATAAATAATTTTATTTTGTAAACCAAGAGGCACATCTTTATCAACAATACGTCTGGCAAGACCTTCAATAATGGCTGTTTTACCAACACCAGGCTCACCAATTAAGACTGGGTTGTTTTTAGTTTTACGGGATAAAATCTTGATCACTCGACGAATTTCATCTTCACGACCAATGACAGGATCAATCTTACCTTTTTTAACCTCCTCAACAATGTTGCGACCAAATTTATCTAATATTTTTGGATCATTTGTAACATCATCCATGTGTTGGAAATTCATAGTTTCACTCCTTTGGCACTCTATAGTTAAGTCTGCCAATAACATTATAAAATACTTTTAATTTTGTGTCAAGCATTGTAGTTATATGATATGCAAATTAAAAAAATATGATATAATAAATTAACAAAAGGGAGGTGCTATACATGATTAAAGTACTATTTGTGTGTTTGGGCAATATTTGCCGTTCGCCAATGGCAGAAGGATTATTTAGAAAAATGATTAAAGATGAGGGGCTTGAAGGCAAGCTTCACGTAGAGTCGCGTGCGACAAGTACGTTTGAACTTGGCAATCCACCACATCCAGGAACCATAAAGATCTTAAATCGTTATGGCATTTCATCAGAAGGTATGGTTTCGACCTTAATTCAAGATTCAGATTATAAAACATTTGACTATATTATTGGTATGGACCACGAAAATGTTAAGTTTCTCAAAGAGCATGCCAAAGAAGAAGATTATAAAGTGGATTTGTTGTTAGGCGTCAATCCAAAACATCACGATATGATTATTCCGGATCCCTATTATACGGGCAATTTTGAGTTGACCTATAAACTCCTTGATAAGGGTTTAAGAGACTTAATGGATTATCTCAAAGTCAGACACTTTGGTCGCCACTAAAAAGCGCTTGTTTTCTGTTGACTTTAGAAGGCTAATCAAGTTATAATAATGAGGCACGATTAGGTGGCCTCGTAGCCAAGTGGTAAGGCACGGCACTGCAACTGCCAGATCATCGGTTCAAATCCGTTCGAGGCCTCCATGATTTAAATACGGAGTTTATTTGTAAAACTGCCTAAAACAAGCATTTT
>JBLRWW010000009.1:0-39137 GCA_047921055.1 Acholeplasmataceae bacterium | reverse complement strand
AGATGAAGACTCAAAATCATTCTTATATGATGCCCCACAACCTGTTTCAAAAGATATATGCAACCACGCACTTTATGAAATTGCTCACAAATTAAAAGGTGATAATCATCTTGAATCCATTGATAGAACAATTGAATTTGAAAATGAAATAGTTGAAAGATTCAATACACCATTTGAAGAAATGATTTTCGGAGGAACCGAGTTAGAAATCATTAAAAGAGGTAGTGATTGGTGCACAGATATTTCTAGAGTAGGTGCAGCTCTTTTACAATGCTTAGGTATTCCAAGTAGAATTGTGATTCTAGTTAACCAATTTAAAGCATATCATGGACATCAAGTTGTAGAAGTATTTGTGAATGCAACGTATATGATGTGTGACTTTTTATACGGTGTTATCGCAAGATTAGATCAAAATTATTCTGTCTATGATTTGTTAAGCAAACCAAAACTAGTTCATAAAATATACAGCAGTAAAATAAATGATAGTAAGCAACTTGATTACATAGTCGGTTTATATAATCTAGCTGCAATCTCAGAGTATGATATCAGTAAAATGCATAACTATAAAATTTCGAAACCAAATGAGTATTATCTAAAAATGATGAATCTCAATCAAGATGGAGCTTGGCACATGAATGAAGATATAAGTGAGTAATTACACAAATCGAAGTTGAAATATGTTATTTTGGTATTATAGACAGTTTTTAAGCTTGTAAAGGTAAACATTTTTTTACTGATTTTGATGTTACTTTAATACACACAAGGTTTATTTTGCAAGCAATATCGTTTTTTCAACGCACGTTGAGAGTGTGGCATTGCTTGTGTTAAAAACCACTTAAAAAAATACTTTGTCATAACAGTAGATATAACTTCCGACTAGTTTTTACAGATAAAGCGGAAATACCAGATGAAAATGCTTTAAGTTCATCTTAAAATAAAGCGAGAAACTATTGGTTTATTGCTTCCAAAAACAAAAGAAATATTACAAAAGATTCTAAGGATTATCAATGATTTTATGATAAAATATAAGCATAATAATCATATGACATAACAGATTACTAGAAATAGATAGGAACAAGCACGTTTTATCGACCCAATAGGTGTCTTCCAATCGATATTTCTAGAAAAAGGACACATAATGAGCATTGATATTACACCTGATAAACTCCATAAACGTATCAGTGACATTGGACACATATTAAAAGAAAAAGATGATGCACTTGCATTGATCGCTTTAGGTTCAATCGATGAAAGTGATCGGCTAGATAAATTTTCTGATGTTGATTTTTTCGTCATTGTCATTGATGGTACCAAAAAACATTATTTAGATAATCTTGACTGGTTGAAAGATGTCTATGAAGTTAGTTATTATTTTAAAAACACAGAAGATGGCTATAAATTTTTCTTTGAAGATGGCATTTATGGTGAGTTTGCTGTGTTTGAACTTAAAGAGTTAGACATCATTGATCGACCAAAAGGTCGCGTCATTTGGCAGTCAAGTGACATCATAGATATCAATTTAGAACATGGCAAAGGAAAAACACCTCAGCTAAAGTCTATGGATATTGAGTTTCATTTAAATGAAGCACTCACGAATATTTATGTTGGTTTAATGCGCTATCAAAGAGGTGAAAAGCTTTCTGCGTATCGCTTTATTGAAACATACGCATTTGAAAATATATTAAAAGTGCTCCACCACTTTGAATCTGAAAAGGGCACTTATTTTGATGCCTATGGGATAGAACGCCGTTTTGAAATACATTATCCAAAGTTTTCGTTGAACTTGAATCATTTTTTAATGGGATATGACCATATCTTAACATCAGCTTATCATCTGTTTGTGTTTATTGATAGCATCTATCCAATGAATGCCTGGTTAAAGTCAAAACTGATGACATTATTAGACATATCAAAAGAAGATGACAAAGGAAAGATTTTATGATCATAAAAGCATTTAATGATTATCAACCAAAAAATGAGCAAGAAGCTCAAGATCAAAAGCTGATTTTATCGTTTCTAAAAACACATGATGATGCCCTAGAACGCAGTAATTTGTTTGGGCATGTCACATCATCGGCATTTATACTCAATCAATCCATGGACCGTATCATCTTTGCTTATCATAAAATCTATGATTCATGGGCTTGGGTCGGTGGACATGCCGATGGGAATCCTGATTTATTAGAGGTTGCGATCAAAGAAGCCAAAGAAGAGACAGGGCTAAAAGCAGTGACGCCATTCAGCAAAGATATTTTTACAATCGATGTTATTTATGTTAAAAATCATATCAAATATGGACACTATGTACCAGATCACCTTCATTTAAATGCCACATATTTACTCATTGCTGATGATACCCAACCACTTTTTCATCAGGAAGCTGAACATCTTGATGTTCGTTGGTTTGATTTAGATGATGTTTTAAATCATGTATCAGAAACACGCATGATCCCAATTTATCAAAAAGCACTTGATTGGATACGTCAAATCAAAAGACAATCCTAAATATATTTGCGGTTCATCTCATATGAAAAGTCTATAATAGGGAGAAAATGATGACGTCGCACATTCAACTAAATCAATGGATCAAAGATATGGCAGATCTTTGTAATCCAGACGATATTCATCTTTGTGATGGCAGCCAAGCTGAATATCAACAGTTATTAGATCTGATGGTTCTAAAACAATCAGCGGTTTTGTTAAACCCTGACAAAAGACCAAAGAGCTATGCCTTTTTTAGCGACCCAACCGATGTCGCACGGATTGAAGAGCGCACATTTATTGCCTCAAAAGATCCAAAAGATGCTGGTCCAACCAATAATTGGATGGAATCAGAACATTTAAAATCGTTGATGAAAACCCTCTATAAGGGCTCAATGGTTGGACGCACAATGTATGTTATGCCTTTTGTGATGGGACCACTGAACTCAATTTATTCAAGGTTGGGTGTGCAAATCACAGATAGTCCTTATGTTGTTGTTCATATGCATCATATGACACGCATGGGTGAAAAAGCGTTGGCACGTTTAGGTGATGATCAGCCTTTTGTAAAATGTTTACATTCAGTAGGTTACCCGCTTAAAGAGGGTATTAAAGATGTTGCTTGGCCATGCGCACCCTTTGAAAAACGCTATATTTCTCATTTTCCAGAAGAACGTATGATTTGGTCTTATGGTTCTGGATATGGCGGCAATGCACTTTTGGGAAAAAAATGTTTTGCTTTAAGAATTGCTTCTAAGATGGCTCATGATGAGGGTTGGCTTGCAGAACATATGCTTATTTTAAAAATAACCAACCCAGAACATCAATCCAAGTATTTTGCTGCAGCATTTCCTAGTGCGTGCGGTAAAACCAATTTGGCCATGATGGTACCTAAATTAGAAGGTTGGAAAGTTGAAACCATCGGTGATGATATTGCATGGATGCATATTAGTCCTACAGATGGAAAGCTTTATGCAATAAACCCTGAACATGGCTTTTTCGGTGTTGCCAGAGGCACATCGATGAAGACCAATCCTGCAGCTGTCAAGATGATAGAAAAAAATACATTGTTTACAAATGTTGCATTAACCGATGACCTAGATGTTTATTGGCGTGATGCAGATATTAAGTGTCCTTATCATCTGAAGGACTGGGAACAACAAGATTGGTTTAAGGGAAGCTTAAAAGAACCCAATCATCCCAATGCACGCTATACAGTGCCTATTACTGAATCACCTGTGGTTGCGCCTGAATGGCAAGACCCAGAAGGTGTCCCTATTTCTGGCATTATCTTTGGTGGGCGTAGACAATCAACGATTCCACTCGTTCACCAAAGTCTTCACTGGAATCATGGTGTCTTTTTAGGGTCAATTATTGGCTCTGAAATCACATCTGCCATTCAAAGTACACACTTAGGTCAAGTCAGAAGAGATCCCTTTGCAATGTTACCATTTATCGGGTATCATATTAGTGATTACTTTAAACATTGGTTTGATATAAGGAAAAAAACGACAAAAGATAAATTGCCACTTATTTTTTATGTCAATTGGTTTAAAAAAGATGACAATAATCGATTTTTATGGCCTGGGTTTGGTGAAAACATCCGCGTTTTAAAATGGATGTTTGAGCGCATTGATCAGACTGCAGATGCTAGACTTACTGATATCGGTTATATTCCAACAAAAGAAGCGCTTGATTTAGAAGGATTAAATCTTAGTGATCAGGCAATTAAATCTTTATTGTCGGTTGATAAAAAAGCATGGCTTTTAGAAGTTGATGCCATTGAGCGGTTTTATCATACGTTAAGTGACCAATTGCCAATAAAATTAATGATAGAACTCAATCAATTAAAAGAAAGATTGATGCAAGACGATTATCATGAATACATTATAGATGAGTTTTCAAAAGAAGAAGATGACACACATGAACCATATGTTCATAACATAGAAAGGAATTAACCATGAATCAACACATGAGAGCCATTATTAAAGAAACACCTGCACCAGGATTTAAAATGACAGAAAAAGATGTGCCATCAGAATTAAAACCCAATGAAGTATTGGTTAAAATTCTAGCGACATCGATTTGTGGCACAGATGTTCATATTTATAAATGGGACAGATGGAGCCAAGGACGCATCAAGCCACCTTTAACTGTTGGCCACGAATTTAGTGGACAAGTGGTCGCTTTAGGTAATGCTGTATCAACCATTAAAATTGGTGATATTGTGTCTGCCGAAACGCATATTGTATGTGGTGTATGTGAGTTTTGTCGCGAAGGCCAAGGCCATATTTGTAAAGAAACAAAAATCATTGGTGTGGATACTGATGGTTGTTTTGCCGATTATGCCCGTATGCCAGCTGAAAACTTAATTGTTGATCGTACAGGGATTGATCCGAAATACTTATCCATTCAAGAACCGCTTGGTAATGCGGTGCATACCATGCTACATTTTAATATTACTGGTAAAACAGTTGCTGTTGTGGGATGTGGACCGATTGGTTTAATGGGCGTTAATATTGCTAAAGCAGTGGGGGCAGCTAAGATTATTGCCATAGAGGTTAATGACTACAGACTTGCATTAAGCAAAAAATTAGGGGCCGATATTTGCATCAACCCCTTAAAAGAAAATGTGATCAAACGCGTATTAGAAGAAACCAATGGACTTGGCGTGGATGTCATCACTGAGTTTTCTGGCAATAAGCAAGCGATTGAAGATGCCTTTAAATATATTAAAAATGGTGGTAAAATGTCTATGTTGGGTATTACAGAATCCAATGTTGAAGTGGACTTATCCAAAGACATCGTTTTTAAAGGTATTACCATTTATGGTGTGATCGGACGTTTAATGTTTAAAACCTGGCATCAAGTGCACGGATTGCTTGCTGGAGGACGCTTGGATTTAGATCAAATTGTAACCCATACGCTACCTCTTGAAGACTTTGAAGCAGGCATTGAGTTGATGAAGTCAGGTAATTGTGGTAAAGTCGTATTAATTCCTTAAGGAGGCACTATGAACTACTTAGAAAAAGAAATTAAACAATTAAAAAAAGATGGCACCTATCGTGTGTTACCCGTCAGCGATGGTCCATGTAAGGCAATCATAACCCTTAATGGCAAGAAGGTAATTAACTTGTCATCCAATAACTATTTAGGGTTTGCATATCATCCAAGACTGAAGTGGGCTGCCAAAAAAGCGATTAGAAATTTTGGTGTTGGCGCTGGTGCTGTACGTACCATTGTTGGTAATATGACCATTCACGAACGCTTGGATAAAAAAATAGCACACTTTAAAAAAGAAGAAGCTGCGCTTGTCTTTCAATCAGGGTTTGCTGCCAATGCCGGTGTGATTCAAGCCATCACTAAAAAAGGCGATTTGATTATTTCTGATGCTCTAAATCATGCATCAATCATCGATGGTGTTCGTTTATCAAGAGCTGATCGTGCGGTATATCAACATAGTGATATGAAAGATTTAGAACGCATTTTAAAAGAAAAAAGAACATCATATGATCAAGTTTTAATTATTACAGATGGTGTCTTTTCAATGGATGGCGATATTGCCAAACTACCAGAAATTGTTAAACTTGCTAAAGCATATAACGCACTGACATATGTTGATGATGCGCATGGATCTGGCGTCCTAGGAAAAAATGGCCGAGGCACTGTTGATCACTTTAAACTCCACGGAGAAGTTGATGTCATCGTCGGCACACTTTCTAAAGCCATTGGTGTCGTGGGCGGATATGTCTGTGGTTCTCAAACGATGATTGATTATTTATTACATCGCGGACGACCATTACTTTTTTCAACATCGATGATGCCTGCTGCAGCAGCAGCCATTATTGAAGCCATTAATATGTTAGAAACCAATGACATGCACACAGTAAAACTTTGGAATAACGCACACTATTTTCAAAATAAATTAAAATCTTACGGGTTTAATTTGGGTGTTACAGAAACACCAATCACACCAATCATTGTTGGTAAAGAAGACTTAACAATGCGATTTTCTAAGAAATTATTAGAAGCAGGTGTCTTTGTTTCAGGCATTGTATTTCCGACAGTACCTGAAGGTAGGGGGCGCATCAGATGTATGGTTTCTGCGATGCATTCACAAAAGCATTTAGACCAAGCTGCAGAGATAATTTTTAAAACAGCGAAAGACTTAAAAATCCTATCTTAAGGGTGTGCAATTTCGATTGCACACTTTTTTTCTTATATGACATTGTGCAACGAACTTATTGTTTTTTATAAAAATAGTGTATAATATGAGTAATTTAACAACTATCAACTATGTGCAATCATAAATGATGATTGATAAAAAAGTGATCTTTTTACAAGCACACAATCTAATAAAAAGGGGGATCACATGAAACTTTATACGCTAAAGTTTACGCTTGCATTGATTTTTATCTATGCAATATTCGCAAGTGTGGTCGTCTTTTTCTATACCACAACAAGCAGACAATTTTTAGAAAATCGGTCAATGGAAAATGTTCAAAATATCAGTGAGGCTGTCGCAACCAGACTCGATTCACAACTCTTATTTGATTTTGACCGATACGAACTTATTATTGATACCTATCTTAGTCTTTCGCTAGATCCCTATGAATCATTAAAAGATGATCAAAGCAGTATTGTGGTTGGGACAATTACTTTTTCATTTTTTGGGTATTTAGATGACCAATCGATTATTATTGATGATGAGACCTATACGTTTAAAGAACAATTTACAACCATGGACTATAATCAGCCGGTTGCTTTTTATGCATTAAGTGAAGCGTTAAATGAACCCGTTGACGATGATACGGTCTATATGGTTTTTATGCATGAAGGCATTTTTGCCTATGCACCAGCCTATGAATATATCTTGCCATTATTAGCATCAGCATCTTCAATAGACAGAGATTTCTTTATTATGGGATCTGATAACTTAATTTTGATTCAAGACCCAACATATACAAACAATAAATTTTTTGATTTGTTAAGAGCCTCAGATGTTGAAGAAGTTCACATTGATAATATCAAAGAAAACATCGATCAAAATGAAAGTTTTGTATATAAAACAGCCATGTTCTCAGAAGGCGTGTTTGCTGCATTTACACCACTATCTTTAGAACTATCAACAAGAAACCTATATTTAGTTCAAACCTTTAATTTAGAACAAGCCCTTCAATCATTTGAATTATTAACCTATACACTTTGGGCTGTTTTTGCTGTCACATTCTTTATTTTTGTCATTGCACTTTTTGTTTTGCATCATATTACTGCATCCCAAATGATTGAAGTTGAAGGCTCTAGACTCATTCATTACTATGATAAGCCTTATATCATTAAGATAAATAAGGCTGGCCGTGTTAAATACTTTAATAAGCGATTTAAACAATTGGTTGAGTCCCATAGCAGTTATAAGTCCATTAAATCTTTTGATATTATTACGCGTGATCACATCGATGATCACAAAGATTTCTTGCAAAAACAACATGCATTTACAGTTAAATTTGATGTTAATGGTGATTTTCGCTATGTTCATTTTGTTAATTTAAAATCACGTGGCGGTTATTTACTTGCTGGTGATAACTTAACAGATGTTCAGGGCCGTGCCGATGATTTATATGAACTTGCAATGATCAATGCGCTAACGAAGATTCCTAACAAAAACAAGCTTTTAAGAGATTTAAGTGATTTAATTAAAGCAGATGCATGTGACGGTAACTGTAGTTTGGCTGCCTTTGAAGTCGTTTCATTTTCTAAGATTAATTTGCTGATGAATGAAAAGTTAGGCGATCAAATGCTTGTGATGATCAAAGAGATTGCCTCAAAATCGCTAGAGAAATATGAAGCGACCTTATACAATACCTCTTTAGATCAATTTGTTATTCTGTTTAGAAATTTACCTGACTTTAAGTGGGCAAATGAATGGGCACGAAATTTTATTGAAACCATGAATAGCCCTATTCAAATTGATAAAAATATTTTAGAAATCGAAATTGAGATTGGTTTGTTTCACATTGAAAAAGATAAATATGTAAACTTAAATGCTCAAACATCCTATGATAACGTCATTTTAGCAATGAATCATGCGAAGCAATCAGCATCCACACAGCTAAAAGTCTATGATATTGGATTAACACATTTTGCTTCACGTGAAGAAATGATGGAAAAAGATTTGGCGAAAGCCATTGTTGATAATGAGTTTGAGATGCATTTACAGCCACAGTATCATAACTTAGAAAATAAGATTGTAGGCTTTGAAGCATTGATTCGTTGGAAAAATCCAAAATATAGCAAAGAGTCACCACAAAAGTTTATTGAACTTGCTGAACGTAACAACATGATCATTGAAATTGGACGGATTGCATTGCATGAAACTTTTACAATTGCTAAAGAATTTGAAGATTATGATATCGATATCTCAATCAATATTTCGCCTGTTCAACTGCTTCAAGCAGGGTTTGTAACAGATTTAATTGCAATATTCGAGCAATATGATTTAAAAAAGGGTAGTATATCATTAGAAATCACCGAGACTTTCCTGATGACATCATTTGATTTGATTATTCAAAAACTTAAAGCGTTTCAAGATTATGGGTTCGATTTACACTTAGATGATTTTGGTACGGGGTATTCATCATTACAATACTTAAGAGACTTACCAGTATCCACCATAAAAATTGACCGTGCTTTCGTTAAAAACATGCATTTAGACAGACACTCAAGAGCCATTGTCCAAATGATTTCAAGTTTGGCAAAAAATGTTGGACTTCAAGTGATTGCAGAAGGTGTTGAAAACGAAAAAGAAAATCAAGCCCTAATTAAGGCTGGATGTAATATTATTCAAGGCTATTGGATTAGCCCACCTGTGCCAAAAGATGAGGCAAAAAAACTACTTGAAGAAAAAAATGGTAAAATAGGTGATGTAAGAAAGTTAAGAAGGTGATGTTTTGTTTATAATCTATGCTGGCATTCCCAATGACACTCTTAATATTTTACTTTCATTTGTCATCTTATTTGTGATGGTCTTTTTGGTTTATCTTGCAGCCGATCGCTATTTTAAGGAACGCAAACGTTTCCGCGAGGAACAAGAAATATTAATGGATGGCATCTTATCACGTTCAGCCATGATGAATATTGTGGCATCATCAATTGCGAAACTAGGTAAAGAAGAAACATTCACGATGTTATATATCGATTTAGATCGTTTTAGTGAGTATAATACAGCGTTTGGATATAAAGAAGCTGATAAGTTATTGGAACGTATCGCCCTGAACATTAAGGAAGTTGTACCACGTGGTGTCAAAGTTGGACGCGATCATGCTGATCAGTTTTATGTTTATATCGGCAATGAATGGAATCGTAATAAAGCACTTGAAGTTGCTCAGCTGATTAAACGTACGATTGAGAAACCCATTAAACTTTTTGGTGATACAGAAGTTAAAGTCACAGGCTCAATTGGTATTTGTTTTTATCCGATGCATGGTGATAACTTTAGAGAATTAACAGAGTCATTAAAAATCGCAGTATACATCATTAAGAAAAACGGTGGGAATGGCATGCGTATCTATTCAGAAGAAATGGATAAGCAAGAAGGTCAATATGTTGATTACTACTACCAAATCAAAAATGCGATTATGAAAAAAGAATTTCAACTTTATTATCATCCGATTGTTGATGTTGAAAAAAAGGAACTGTATGGCTTTGAAGCTTTGATCAGATGGAATCATCCAGAGTTTGGGGTTTTAGCACCATATAAGTTTTTAAATATTATGGAACAATCCGGAGATATTCACTGGATCGGATTCTGGGGTCTTGAAACAATTGTCAAAGCATTCTTAGAAGTTAAACAAGAATTTCCTGATGTGCCATTAAGATTTTCCTTAAATTTGAGTCCTAAACAATTGATGAATGATCAATTGGCTCAGGACTTCCAAAAGCTATTAAGAAAATATAAATTAACAGCCAACCACTTTATTTTAGAAATTATTGAATTTGCGTTATTTGAAAAACAAGAAAACATTTATCAAAACATCAAACGTTTAAGTGAACTTGGGTTTCAAATTGCCATTGATGGGTTTGGCCTAGAGTATTCGATGTTAACCAAACTAGAAAAATACGATATTGATATCATTAAGCTTGATAACGAGTTTTTATTAGAAGAAGAAGCATACTTAAAAGCACGCTTTGCCCAGTTGTTGGTCGAGTTTGCCCATAAAAATAATTACAAAGTTATTTGTGAAGCGATAGAAAATGAAAAAATGTTAAAAGAAGCTCAAACCTATAAAATTGGGTTGATGCAAGGGTATTACTTTAGTAAACCTATGAGTTTTGAAGACTTGAAGTCCTACATCAATGAAAAAGTTTGGCAACAATAAAAAAAAAATACACTTTTTTGTTGACAAAGGTTTTGAGTTGGTATAAAATACAGGTACATGGGGAAGTATTGTTGCCCCAAATAATGTAAAAGGCAAACTTAAGGAAACTTAAGGACGCAAAGCTATAGGGCCTAATTATAAAGGTAGCCAGTTGTCATTTAAAGATGATGCTGGCTTTTTTGTTAATTTAAAGTTAGTGATCAAGAAAGGCGTGGTCCTATGCGTTTATCAGATGTTCTAGGCGTCAGAAGAAATTTACTTAGAAGACGAATCTTAACACTTGGTGTCATTATCACCGGCGCATTATCCATCGCATTTACCTTAATCACCTTTTATGGACAAAACGCAGGGAACTTCATTATGACCGTCGATCAAGATGCATTAAGACGCGGCATCAATTTATCTGAAGAACCAGATTTTAATGTACCAACCTCCAGATTGATGACCAATCCAGTGAGTGAAGCAAGAGATTTAACCTATTCATGGTTAAAGTTTGATGAAATCATGGCAACAAATGGTCAATATTTTGATCCAGATTATGAGTACATCGCGTATACATTTTATATACGCAACACAGGCAGTGAAACAGTCGATGTTCATTATAACATCAGAATCAGTGATGTTTATAAGAACTTAGATGAGGCTGTTCGGTTCTTAGTAATCGAAGATGATACAATATTTCGAATGTATCAGAAACCAGATCGATTGATTGATGGTGAACTTCCAGAGTACTTCTTACTACCAGATCCTTTCTATTTTAATACAAATAGTACAGTGATGCGGCATGTGATTGAAAACTTTAGACCAGGCCAAACGAAAAAGTTTAGTATCGTGATTTGGTTGGAAGGTCAAGATCCTGATACCAATGATGACGTTTTAGGCGGAATGATGAAAGCACACATGAACTTTACGATTCGCATTGAAGAGTAAGGGGTGATGATATGCAAAACATTAGAAGGGTTTATATCTCATTACTTTCGGTGGTCTTATTCACATTCATCTTCGGCACAGCAACATATGCGTGGATCAGTATCAATAGTATCAACTCCATTGATGGTCTATCATTAACAGCAACCACAGGAGAGCAGTTACAAATATCCATTGATGGTATCAATTATCAACAGTTTTTAGAAACAGAGACATTAGAAGCCATATTTGGTGATGTTCAATTAAAAGATATCACATCACTCAATGGTAAAACCTTCTACACTGGCGGACTTCGAATGGTAGGACCAGCGGTGGCGAATGAAGATTACTTATCCTTTGAGTTATGGTTTAGAACCAAAGAAGTTGAAAGACATGTATATTTGGTTAATAACGTGAGTAGTGAAGTTACATACGATCAAACAATGCTTGGTACCTACGTGGTTTCAAGAGGCGTTAGATGGGTATCAAAACACACTTTCTTAAATGGACCTGGTGAAGAAGATATTGTCAATCAAGGCGATGAAGGCATTTATTATGGTAGCGAAGCTATCAGAATCTCGATTGAAGAAATTAAAGCAGAAGAAAATGCGTTGGATATTCGTGGTGATGAAGCATTTAGAACCATCATTTATGATCCAAGCGAAAATCCTTCAAGAGGATATGGTACATTCTATGGCGCCTATCACTACTTCATGATTAGTACAGGCAACACATTCTTCAGTCTTCCGCCATATCGACCAGACATTTTATATAGACTCACAACGTTTGAACCTTATGATCCTTATCAAGCACAAGATAATGATTCATTGGTCGCAGAACTCATTGAAAGTGATATGATCGATGACGAAGGCAATATATACTACATCGGTAAGATTAGAGTTAATGTTTGGATTGAAGGTTGGGATGCAGATGCATTTGATGCCATTCATAGAGACAGAATTAAAATGCAATTACAGTTTAAGTCAGGCAAACCGTTTATCGAATTAGGATGATACTAACAATTGTTAGTTGAACATAAAAAAATAAAATTAGAAAAAATAAAAGGAGATTTAAAGATGAATAAAATGACTAAGAAATTATTGTTATCGGTTCTAACAGTTGTCTTAACTGTTATAGCATTAGGAACAACCACATTCGCGTGGTTCACATTGACCAATACTGCAACAGTTCAACCGTTTGAGGCAGAAGTCGTTGCAGATACCGGGATTGAAGTTTCACTTAATGATGCAGAAAATGATAATATTTGGGTAACAACCATTACGACTGCTATGATTGATCGTTACTTAGAAGTAAAATACCCAGAAGGTGTCTTCTTCAACGCCGTTACCTCTTTAACAGGTAGAAACATGTATGCATTTGGCAACTATATTGATGCACTTCTACAAAATAGTCCACAATTTATTAATATTGGTATTCAATTCCAATCCAATAATGCAACAGAAATTATTTGGGAAGAAGCAACCATTATTCAAGATCCAGCTCAAAGCAATGATTGGATTACCGATGTTGGATTTATCCCAACAACAGGTGTTGCAGTTGCTGGTGGTGACACATTAAATATTGATGCATCAAATGGTATGCGTATTTCAGCAGATGATGGCGCATCAAACATCTTTGTTTATGAAAAAGGTGGCGTTGCGTTAGGTACTAATGCAACTCCAGGTGGAAACACAGTTTTAGGCGGATTAACCAATGCTTCTGTCACTGTTGATGCGTTTGGTGTCTTTGGTGGCAATACTGCTTTAGTTAATGGCGCGATTTCTTATTACTATGAAAAGACCGCTGAACTTCCAACAGGTGCAAATGATATTACTGTTGCACAAACATTTACTGATTTCGCTGGCGCGATTCCTGGCGATGCAAATACAACTGTTGTAAATCAAAGAACTATTTTGACTTTAACTCCAGGTGGTGTTGCTTCTGCAACAGCTACATACTCTGGTACCTTAGTCATTCGTATTTGGTTAGAAGGTTGGGATCCAGATACTTACAATGCACTTTTGGCACGTACATTACGCGCAACACTTAGATTCACTTCTCCAGAATAATCTTTAACCTTAATTAAAATACACATAAATCAACACGATAAGAAGTTCACAACCACACGTTGTGGACTTCTTACCCTATCTAGGCTATTTGTAGCCTTTAAAAACTTGAGATTTCATAGACATAAAGCCTTTATTATTATATAATAAACATGGCGTCTATAGTTTCTATAAATATAAGCCAAAGAGGTTAAATATGCAGAAAAAAGAAAACATTAAAAAAGCACTTGGCATATCACTCAACGTGTTTTTCTATTCAGTTATTATTGTTTTACTCATATTTTCAATTGCCAATATTCAAGTTAAAAGACAAGATGATATACCCAATATTTTTAATCGTGGTTTCTTAGCCGTTCAATCAGATTCAATGGAAGGCGATCTTCCTGATAACTTTAATAAAGGCGATATGATTTTTGTTGAAATGCTCGATGATGCAGCAAGAGACGACTTAGAAGTAGGTGATATAGTCACATTTTTCGATATGGGGATCAGAGCATTCAATACGCATAGAATCATTGAAATTTTTACAGAAAACGATATTAAATACCTTGTTACACAGGGTGATAATACTGAAGGTTCTGATAATCCTATTCAAGCTGCATATGCTGTTGCAGTGTATCGATCATCATGGGCAGGTGCAGGCGAAACACTTTCATATCTTCAATCACCTGTTGGATTTGCACTATTTGTCATTATGCCAGTCTTTTTGATCCTCATTTATGAGGGTATCTCCCTTGGTCGTAATGTATTAGCAATGAATAAAGTGAAGCTTGAAGAAAAGATGCTGATTGAAAAAGAAGCAGCAAAACTAGAACTTGAAGCTGAAAAAGCACGCATGAAACAAGAATTGTTAGAAGAAATGCGAAAAGAAAAAGAATCAAAAGCATAAGATTTTCTAGTTAAGGAGCGCATATGGTTGAATTTGCTAGATATTACATCAACTTCATCAGAGAACTGATCTTAAATATAGGTAAGTTTTTCGAAACCATTTTTAAGGCATTTGCCGATTTCTTCTTTAATGACATTATAGGTTACTTTTCAAGATTAATTGAGGCCAGTTTTAATTTTAACTTTCTAGACTGGTTTATGGCACTTTTGGTCACATTAATCAATGTAGCGTTTGTCATCTTTTTGGTGTTACGTTTTTATCAGTTTTTAAGACGCTACATCAAATTTGTTAAGCAAGAAATCGAAAAAGATGACTTATTAGAAGAAATTGCGTTACTCAATCAAAAAACAGTTGAACTTATTGAAGAAAAAAATAAAATCCTATCACTTAAAATGTCAGATTTAGGCTTATCACCTGATCAAAAAATAAAATCTTTATCACCAGATGATGACGATGAAGATGCTGATATTCCTTCACGATTCGTGAAGCTATCGGCAGTTGATCAAAAATATAAGAATGCTGTGACAGCCATTTATATGACCTCAGAAGACATGATTGGTTTAAAAGACTTAGTTGTCAGATTTATTAATTTTTCAGCATCAGAACTAGGACTTTTCTATGATAGACGCATCATCTCAGCATTTTTTGCCGGGATGGCAACCTCGCATTTAATGATTTTAGAAGGTATCTCTGGTACCGGGAAAACATCATTACCATACGCGATGGGTAAATTCTTTAGAAATGATTCAGATATCATTGCTGTTCAGCCTTCATGGCGTGACCGTGCTGAAATGATTGGGTATTTAAATGAATTTACGAAAAAATTTAATGAAACCGACTTTTTAAAAGCGATTTATGAAACAACATATCGTGAAGATATGAACTTCATCGTTTTAGATGAAATGAACTTAGCCCGTATCGAGTATTATTTTGCTGAATTTTTATCCTTAATGGAAATGCCTGATCCTGATGCATGGTTGGTTGATGTGGTTGCTGGGCATACGCCAGGCGATCCTAGAAATTTAAAAGACGGCAAAATTGTCTTGCCACAAAACGTTTGGTTTGTTGGGACAGCAAATAAAGATGATTCAACATTCACCATTACAGATAAGGTTTATGACCGTGCAACACCACTCGTAATTAATACAAAAGCTGATTTTATTGATGCCCCAAAGACCAAACCTATTACAATGAATTATGAATACTTAAAAAACCTATTTGCAGAAGCACATAAAGAATATCCAATCACACCAAAAACATTGGATAACTTAACCAAACTTGATCAATTTATTACTAAGAACTTTAAAATCACGTTTGGTAACCGTATTATGAAACAAATTAGAGCATTTGTCCCTGTTTATGTGGCTTGTGGTGGTTCAGAAATTGAAGCACTTGATTTTATGGTTGCACAAAAGATATTACGTAAATTTGAAAGTTTGAACTTACCATTCTTACAAGAAGAGCTTCGTGAACTGATTAAACTGATTGAACGTTTATTTGGTAAAAACGAATTTGAAGATTCAATGGCCTTTTTAAATAATGTATTAAAACAACTTTAGGTGTGTGATCAATAATGAAGCAAACAAATGACTTAAAAGCATTTCATAGTGAATTAAATGATGAACTGATTAAACTTGAGCAGACACAAGAATTTCCAGGGCACTTTTATCAAGCCTTTTTATCAGGTGAAAACACACTCTATCAAAAAAACATTACTGAAACTAAGATTTTTGACGAAGATTGGATTGGCACCATTGAATCATATTTTCCTAGTCTAAATAAAATATGTATGCAGCCAAAAACAGGGTTGCGTTATGAACAAGAAGTGACAGCCATTGAAAAAGCTAAGAAAGTTGGCAGTCATTCCATTCGTCACTTATCATCTCATTCTCATTTGATACGTGAAATCACTGATGATAATGTCGTGCCTAAACGTATTTTAGTCACTGAGTCAGAAATTGAATATGCCACCTACGAAAACCGCTTTATTAAAACCTTAATAGAGCGTTTATATGGGTTTGTTGAACACCGCTACACACTTGTAAAAAACTTTTCTGACGCCAAAGTTAGACGGCATTTCAACTTAGAATCTGACTTTGAAATGCGCGATTCAAACTATAAGATGACCATTGATCTAGAAGTCAATGAAGCACTTCAAAATGATACAGTGAGTCTTAAGAATAGAGATTTATTAAAACGCGTTGAAAACTTACTTAAACTCATTATGGGCTTGCAAAAAACGCCATTTATGGAAGACATTAAAAATGCAAAACCCATTATGCCACCGATTATGAAAACATCAATCATTGTAAAAAACGTTGATTATAATAACGGTTATTTATTATGGTTGTTTCTAGATAAGTACAACACATTACCTTTTGAAATTAATGTTGCTGAACAAAACTTAACCTTTGACAGATATTATTTAAAAAACATCTATCAGAGTGCTTTGGTTAACTTTTCAAACATTATTGCCAATCAAGCTGCCCTTGAAGATCACTACCAATATTTGGATGTAAAAACATACAGTAGAAAAACACCAAAAATCGTTAAAAGTAATCCCAAGGATTTAATTGAAACACCAGATCCGTTTGTGGTTGAAAAACAAGCATTAAATCAGTATTACTTAGAACAAAACAAAAAAATCTTTGAAAGAAATTTAGAAGCTTATCAAGAAGAAACCGGAAACTATCAAACAAGTCTAAGAAAAGCGATTAAAGATACCCTACAAATTACCAATGCGCTTTATCAATCATTTTTTGAGTTTGAAACTGAGCTTGATCAAGATATATTCACTAAACTTGTCAAAAGAACACCTGAAGAAGAATTACTTGAAGTTAAAAACAAGGCACGTATTGCAAGAATCATTCGAGAAACCAAAGAAGTTGATTACAAAGATTCAATTCGACTTGAAAAGCGTTTGATGAAAGAAGTTGAACGTTTGGATAAAAAACTGATTCGCGAAACAAAAAAACAAATCAGAGTAGAAGCCAAGCAATCGAAAATTGAAGAACGCTTAAGATTAGAACGTGAAGCTGCACAAAACAACCAAGAGATTTTATCAGAGCATATGAATTATGTCAAAGAACAAAATGAAGCACTGCGTCTAGAGCACCTAGAAATATCAGAACGCATTAAAGACGAAAAAGCGCAACTCAAGTTGCTTGAAGCCGAAACCATTGAAAAAGAGAAATTAAAAGCACAACAAGATTATGAGGTAGAGGTTCAAAAACTTCAGGCGAAGATCAAACGCGAAAAAGATCGTCTGGCTAAAAAACTTAAGAAACAAGAAGAAATAGAAAAATTAAGATTGCGTAATGAACGCCAAAAAATGCAAATCAAACATAAGCAAGCACTCGCTCTTAAAAAAGAGCAAATCAGACGAAACAAAGAGAAAAAAATAAAGACAGCACAAAAAAAGGCGCAAAAACAACTTAAATCGTAAGGAGTTTGATTATGAACGCAAGCGCATATAAACGAAAGTTAATCTTTTCACTGGTTTACTTTTTGGCTGCGCTTTTGTTACTCATTACAGTCTCATATTCATGGTTTTCTTTAACCAACGTGAATCGCGCAAGCCTCATTGCGAAATCCAGTGGCGTTGAAGCTGAATATTTGTTTTATGTGTATCGTGATGCCTTAAACGATGGATTACCTGAAAATCCTTTTTTAGTTGATAATATTTGTTTGGTTGAAGGCGAACTGGATTGTTATTTATTTATTGCTAATCCAACAGTTTCCCATTTGATTGCCGGTAAAGGGGCGCCTGGTGATAGATTCTCATTTGCCCTAAAGGTTATTAATATTGGATCTCAGCAGGGAGACTTATCGTTGGTCTTTAATGGTGTAAAATCTTTTAATTTCGATCTTCCAGAAAATCGTATTCAAACAGCCTTTTATTACGAAGTGACTAAAATAGCGTATGATAATGATGGTATTGAATCGGATGATATTAGATCATTAGAAGGCCTAGAACATAACCAAGGATACTTTTTACAAAATCAGACCAATGGTTATCAACTGGTAAGATTTGTCCCTGTGTATCCAAAAGAAGAACCAAATGATGTTGTCATTATCTTTTTTGATATGTATTTTGATCCAACCATTTACGGGGTTGATGCTTTAGGCAATCCCTACACAAATAGTAATATTTTTAGAAATCAAGTCTTTTTAATTGAAGAAATTTATATGACAATCTTTGATTATGAATAGGAGCTTTTCATGAAGAAAATAGTCATTTATGCAGTGACAGCTTTAACGGTGATCATCTTTGCACTTTCATTTTATATTATGGTCTTTGGTGCCATTGCCATTTCTAATAACAGACTGCTTAATTTGTTTGGTTATTCCTATTCGGTTGTACCGACAGGATCCATGGAAGGAGACCTCGAGGATTCACTTCATAGTGGTGATATTATTATCATTAAAATGATGGATATTGAGGCCTTAGAAGTTGGTGATGTCATTGTCTTTTATTCCATAGAAAACGAGATCCATATTGCTCATAGAATCATCGATCAAACAGAAGAAGGATTGCTGATTACCAAAGGGGATGCCAACCAAAGCATTGATCAAGAGTTGGTGACAGGAGATATGGTTGTCGGCCTTGTTGTGACCTCATTTAACTTTTTAAACATTGGATTACTATCTGTTTACTATCGAAACGTTATCTTTTTAGTCATTATTGGAATCATTTTATTTGTGCTGATAAAAGAGGTTGTTAAAATCTTTAAAACACTTAAAGAAAATCAACAGATTGAACATGAAAAAGCCATCAAAGATGCTAAGCAAGCACTGATGGATGCTGAAAAGCAAAAGATGCGTGAAGAAATCTTAAAAGAGAACGAAAAAACGAGTTCAAAAGATTGACATTTATAAATAAAAGTAGTAAAATATGAGTGTATATTTATATATAAATATAGGGCAAAACTAGCGAAAGCTAGTGACGCAAAACTAAAGGGCCTTTAACATGGTAGCCAGTTGCATCTAACGATGTGGCGGGTTTTTGTTTTATTAAGGGTCACATAAGTGAATCGGGCAAAGCTAACGAAAGTTAGTGACGCAAAGCTATAGGGCCTGTTTATGGCAGCCAGTTGCAAAACTCTTGGCAAACTTAGAGTAATCTAAGGACGCAAAGCTATAGGGTCTTTTGTAAAAAAGATAGCCAGTTGCACCATCTTATGATGGTTCAGTTGGCTTTTTATCTTTTATGAAAGGAGTATCAAACATGAAAAAGTGGCAATACAAAACAACAATGTTATTTTTATTACTTACCTTAATCTTACTCATTCCTACCACAGTGTATGCATGGGTTGTTTATGTTGAGAAAAAAGCATTCGCTACTTTTGAAATGGGCGATATTTCTATTACTATTCAAGCAGATGGTCAACCCATTATGGCATCAGTGAATTTAGATGATTTGGCTTATGTGGATTTTAATAATGATTTTATACTAGATAACACGCAAACACTTGATCACATGGCGAGTTCTGTCCGACTATCATTTGTCGTAGACAGACAATCAATCGCAGTTAAAAACTTAATAACCATGACTGGTGAGAATCCCGGTTTGCTCTATATTATCGTTATTGAAGGCATTAATGTTGCACCTGGCACACCGCCTTTTACAGCGTATCACAGCATCATTGAATCAGTCACATCAGGACTTTTAACTAAAGCAGAACAACTAGATGCTATTGAAGCATATAATGCACAAATGTTACAAACCATCTTTGAAACACACCTGTTTGCTGGTGACAAACTTTGTATTCAGTTTGTCTTTTGGGGCGACTATGATGTGACACAATCTTTAGACAATCAATTTGATTTAACACTGACCATTGATACCATTCAGATCAGAGGTGAGTTATCATGATTAAAGAATTCTTAAAAAAAAGGTTACTCTTTTCACTTGTAACCTTTGTTTTGGTTTTTGGGAGCACAGCCTTAATCACCTTTGCTTGGTTTAGACAGCAAGAAGAACAAGGCATTATCATTCAAACAGGTGACTTTTTAGTGGAACTGAATGTCTTTTTCGGAGTCACCAAGGTTGGCCCACTTAGTCCTTATTATGATGAAGATAAAAAAGCTGTCATCATTAATGCATATGATCCTGATAGTCCAAATTATGTAGGCAACATGCGTGTCAATATTACAATTAGGCCCATCATTGCCGCACGTGTACGAATGAAGGTTTTAGATGAATGGGAATTAACGCGTTACTATATCGATGAAACGGGTGTTAACCCAATTCCACCCATTAAAGAATCAGTCGTACATGATCCCTTAGGATATCCATATTTGCCTTATAGCATTTTAGAGTTCGATAACCGCTTTATGGGTATAACGACTGATGATGGATTTATTTATATCGAAGATGTATTACCCAGTGGTGTCGTAACAACCATTTATTTAATTAATGGTGGTCTCAACTACCCTGTTAGAAATAACCCTGTTTTTTATGAAGAATGTTTTATTTATTTCGATATATTTCTAGACATAGTGCAAGCAAACCGTGCCTTTGATATATGGGAAATTGATCCAAACTTCTTTCAATCCTAATTAAGGAGGAACCAGCATGAAAAAACGATCACTTATGATTAAAATCACCTCAGCATTGATTGTTTTTGTTGCTGTTTTTTTCTTTATTATTGGCACAATTGAAACATCACATGTGTTTGGGTATGATTTTGAAGCATCAAGCGCTTGGATGGGCGAAGATTTAGGGTTTAATCAACTAGATAATATCAACTATGATAGTCCTTATGTCCCTTTTAGTGACATTATTGACCCCATTGATCCGATTGATGAATCAAAGATTTATGTCATTGAAACAGCTGTTGATCTGTACTTTTTTTCACTGCGTGCTAAGGGTCCTGATCGCTTAATTTATTTACGTCTTGATTATGTGCTAGGTAATGACATTAATTATTATGATGCTGTCACTCAAAATGCTAATTACCGGTTTAATCCGGTCGGGTTTACCGATCCATTTATTGGGACATTCGATGGTCAAGGATTTGAAATAACAAACTTGTTTTTTAGACCGATTAATACATCAACTGAATATGAATTAGAATTTGCTGGGTTACGCTATTATGCCATGTTTTCACGCGTTGGCGCAGCAGGTGTCGTTAAAAACTTCGGTGTCATTAATCCCATTATGTTACAACCCATTGAGTGGGGCGTCATGCAACACGCTGCAGTCATTGCAGGCGAGAATAATGGTTTGGTTTCTCATGTCTATTATCGAGATACCAGAGGCAATAACTCAGGCTTAGCAGTCGAAGGATTCTTCCATATTTCCGGACTTGTCGCGGTTAACAATGGGACATTATCTGATAGCTATGTCGCAACCACTTTGGTTAAATCCATTCAAGTGATTGATAACCTATCACAACAACCCATCACCTATTTTAGTCCAGGAACCATTGAGCGTGTCTATTATGATGACTTACTCTTTTTAGATGAAACAACACCTCAAACCATAGGCATACCGATTGATACGTTTGATTTCCAAGATGCTCTTTATTTTTCAGGATTATGGTATTTAAACGATCAATATTTACCTTTGATGACACAACCAAGTCAAGAACCTCAAGTTTTACAAAACCGCACATATCCAATCCTAAAAGGTCTTGATGTATCTGATGGGAAGTTATTAATTGATAGTGCTGCTGACATGGTTTTCATGAATACGCTATTAAAATATTCAAACTTTTTTAGATCACAACACTATGTGATTGATCAAGACATTGACATGCGACAAGTCGCTAGTGATGCTTATATTGCTGCAAACATTGGCTTTCGTGGCATATTATCTGGGTCCATCGTCAGATTAGATTCAACGCTTTATGACCGAAATATCAATCAAGGTGGCGATATTGATCGCCACACGCTATTAAATTTAAATATTTCACGGGCAACCGAAGTCGGTAACTTTGCAAGTTACGGGCTCTTTAGTTCATTATTTGGGAGAGTCGAACATTTAAATATTGCACATGCTATCATTCATCCAACAGATATGGGATTGATGCTTAACAAAACCAAAATATTGGTGGGCATCTTAACAGGACAATCCAATTTAGCACATGTCAATAATGTTCATGTCTTAGGAAACTATACACTGCCTGATCAAGCAGGCACACCAGGCCAAATCATTGTGGGCGGACTTATTGGCGAGGGGACAGCAAATATTTCATTAAGTTCTACCAATGGCTCAATCGCAATAGGTAGCTATACATATCAATCAAGAAATAACTTAAGTGCACTTGGCGGCATTATTGGAAAATCGACACAAGTTGTTTTTTCACATGTCTTAAATCATATGGATTTAACTGGTATGAGCTATCATGCAGAAAATGATGCCACGCTTTATATGGGTGGTCTTTTAGGCTATGGTCAAGTCGTTTCAATGGACCGCGTGGTTAATCGTGGCAATTTGATGTCTCATCAAACGACCGGTTTTATTGACTTTATTTATATGGGCGGCATTATCGGCGAACAAATCAAGTTGATTGAACACACTGAGTTTGTTTATAATCGTGGGGACTTAACACTCAACATTACCAGTCCAACACAAGCGCGTGTGGCTGGGTATGGTCATATTCAAGGTGGCTTAACCATTGAAAATAACTTTGAATACATCAGTTTAACCAATAATGGCATCATAAGCATAGCAAATCCTAATGGTATCACATTGTCACAAAGCGAACTTGAAGCACAAGACATTGTCATTGCCAGTGTTTTATTAACTGATCAAGTTGAATTAAACGCACAGGGACTCTTTAACATGCGGTCACAAACCATTGATTTATCGATGATTAGTTCATATGCTGGTGTGGCCAATATCAAAAACACAGTGACCTCATCTGTGATTCAAGCATATAACACAGGCAATCTTAATTTTGTAACAACTCATCCAATGGTTCAAACCAATATGATGATTTCAGGTAATATACTGGGTCAACATTTAACACTAGAGCATTTACGTAACGAAGGCAATATTTCAGTTGATTTATTGCATAATAATCTAAATCCAGGAGACTTAAATATCGTTGGACTCTTTGAAGAGACCAGTCAAGACCATATCACAAAAAATGGGTTTAATGGTGGGGATATTACCATTACAAAAGGGATATCAACAACCATCACTTATGATATTTACGCATCCGGTATTAGTCATCGCAATTTAAACACGAACTTTTATCAAAACAATCAAATCAATCCGGCATCGATTAACTTCACACCAACTGAAGGTCCATTTGATCATTTTATTAATGATGGAGATTTAACCATAGAAGGCAACTTCCACGGCTCGACACGTTTAAGTGGGGTTGTGATGTTTAACCATTCAATGATTACAACATCCTTTAATTTAGGGCTAATTAAAAACATCAATCATGTCCAAGTTGCTGATAAAGAAGTTGAATCAGCTGGTATTGCTTATTTAATGATTGGTGGATATGCACAAATTAGAGATGCTGCCAATTATGGTGATATTCAATCAATTTCAGAAACAGCTCTAGGATATAGTCATGCTGCAGGTATCGCTTTAAGAAACGATCGATTAGAAGATGGTCAAACCGCACTGCCTCAAGCATTACATGCCCAAGCGAAAATCATATTCACAATTAACTATGGTGATATTTATGCGTGGAACGGTTTGGATGAATCCACGTTTACCATTGTCGATGAAACAAGAACCAAAGCCTCAGGTATTTTAGCCATGGGCTTACTTTCAACCATTAATAATATGAATTATGGTGGTATTTACGCCCGCTATTTGGCTGGCGGTATAATCGCGTTTGTTGATTTACCTAAATTTGGTAATTTGGGATTCAATTTGGTCTATGTGGGTAATGATATTAACTATGGCCAAATCAGAGCAATAACAGCCTATGATTCAAACACACAAGCAGTCACTGTGTTGCACAATAGTTTACCGATGAGAACATCTTTTAATGGTTATGGCGCGATATTCGGCAAATTTCACACAGGCACAACCATGTGGGATTTCTTATCAGTGTCACCAACGTCCCAATATCCATTTGACCAAATCAATTTTGGATATGCCTTTAACTTTGATGAACTCAATCATATGTTTGATAGTGCACCGATGGTGACTATTGATCCTTCTTTACCACAAAATGATGGACAAGGTAATGACATTGTTTTAGCCATTGTCAATCGCATGTCTACAACCAATCCAAATGATCAATCAGCAGCACCATTTAGAGCACAAACGTTGGGTAATTTCCCGCAAACAGCTGTCTATGGTCGTCAAATTGTTTCTTATTTACCTGATGCATCAGAAGATGGTATCTTTAATGCTGATTTCGTCTTAAGACGTGCACCACTGTCTTCACAAGGGACAGACCGCTATTTAAGAGATTTTATTGAATACATTCCAAGAGATCAAGCCAATTTATTTTTACTTGATCAACTTGAACTCTATACAATGACTGAGTATCCTGGACTTTATGCCCTATCAAGTAGTAAAGGCATCGGTAACGGTATTTTTATCCCTGATCATTTTGAGTTAGAGCGTCTACATCCACACACCTTAAGTGAAGGTCCAACCTTTGATTGGTTAGGGGATGGTATTGATCCAAATAGTGTGATGTTTAAACTAACCACTGGCATGCGTCAAATTGAGTCAGCTTTTGCCAGCTCCATTTATGACCTTGAAATCTTACAAACAGATGCGCTCGGTCAACCAATTGCCAACGGCTTGGTTTTAAAATCACCAGAAATTGATCGCGAAAGAAAGATTGTCACTTATTATTTACCAAGCAATGCCGAGGTATTAAATCAAACGACTGTTGACTTTAGAGATGTCTATAGCTTTATTGAAACATCTGAAGGTTTAGGCAATAAAGTGCCTGACAAACTAGAAGATGGTATTTGGAGTTACAAATGGGTTGGGGACTATAAAAAAGATGGCATCTTTTATGTTCCAATTGGACCATATAATACATCTGGTATCCATAATATTACCTTTTCAACATCTATGCAAAACTCTAAGGGTGGTATCAATAGCAATGTTGTTGATACACCTGTTTATAACCGCGTGGCAGTTGATAGTGATTCAACCATGCAAACATTTGTTCACGTTCATAGACCTCACATCCAAGTATCTGTCGGTAATAACTTTAGATGGGAACAAGATGGTTATGTCACACAAAATGTCTCTACGGTTGCACCTGGTTATGGTGCTTATAAGACATTTACGTTTCAAGCACCACCATTTTATGCAACACTTTATGAATATGTAGGACCAAGTCAAGAAGCAGTGACCTATATTGAAACAGATGTGATACCAAACACACCTATTTATACCGATGCTGGTATTTATTTTAAAGCCAATTTAGATCCTGAGTCTTATTCAATTTCTGATACCGCATCGTTAACTTACAATGGACAAAGCGACTTAGAACTCGCGACGATTCCATTGTCTTATGGTATTTATGACGTGATGTATGATGCACTGACTGATGATTTTATTGATGCAATTGAAGTGCATTATGGTAGTGTGCGTGTGTATGCTGAATCTTATGTGCCCGGTGATCCACAAACATTTCAAGACTACCAAATCAGAATTATTCGTAGTCAACCTGAAACAATAACCGATCTTGAAGCTTTAATGGTGAATGGTATCAACGCCAAACCATTAAGTATCCCTAACTTAAATGAGGTCACAACCTCTGAATTGATTCATTACAGTAAAGATGGCGATTTAGGGACCATGCAAATCACATATGAAACAGAAAATACACCAGACGGTTTTAATGTGCTACCTTTAATCAGGCTTTATGATGTCGATACCAACACTGAAATCGATCCCTCTTTATATCATTTAAGGGAAGGTACGGCCATCACAGATGGCGCATTTAATAACTTAACAGGGGCGTGGGGTCGCGGCGAGGTCACAGTCTTATTTGAAGTTACTGATCGCATGCCAACAGCGTTTTATCGACTAGAACTTACTCTTTTTAGTGGCGAAACATTCTCTATCATTTTTGAAAAACTTGAAAGTGCCAATAAAGATGTGTTATTGATCAGCTGGAATGGCAAAGATATTGTGCCTAAAGGCAACATGCATGAGTCAATGATTCCTTATGGCTTATATTATGATGAACTGAATCAAGAAACTTGGAAAGTGAATTTCAGCAACCTAGAGGATCTCGTTGATATTTATGAACCACTTTTATCAGGTGCCAATATACCAAGCTACCTAAATGATTTTGTTATCTCACCGTTTGCGACAATTAAGAGTATTGATTTGGTCATCACACCAATCGATGGCTATCGTTATCAATATGATATTATTTATGATTTAGAAGCAGAAGATTTAAGTAGACAAACATTCACGCATCGTTTGACAGAATATCCTTTAACACCAGATTTTGAGGCTGTCTATGTGGATGGTGGACAACGCGATTTACCACTTGAACTCATTATCATACCATTTGAATCGAGTCCAACCATTCGTGTTGAATACCAAACCAGTTTGATTTTTGTACCGTTTGATAACATTATTGATATCACATCGGTCTTTACACCAGGTGACTTAGGCGAAGAATCTTTTGAAGGTGTTGATTATTTTGTTAATATCTTGCCAGGGTTAGGCTATGAAGTCGACTTTAATCAATTGATTGGTATCGGGACATATACCTTTGAAGCAGCGTATGCAAATACCGTTGATTTATGGGGTGAGACCTTTACATGGTCTTATACATTTACATCAGTGTCTGCTGAAAAAGTTAAAAATGATAACAGTCATCTTGATGAAATCGTCTTTATTTCTGAGACAGTGTTTGCTGGGTTTGACACCATTATTGACTATCAGTTTATGACGCCAGAAGATTATATCGGCTATATCGAAAATCCAGTCACACGTCCAATCGTAACCATTCCTGGTATTGGTATATCTTATAATGAATACATTACAGAAAGCACGTATTGGGTGATTGGTCAAGTTCAAAGAACCAATTTAACGTTTTATCAACCAGAATTCATTCTACCTTTTGGGGCAAGCATTTATCGAGTGATCGATTCAGAAAATATCGGTTATGAATTCCAATCGAGTCAATTGGCTGCAGACTTTTCACCTATGGGTATAGATGTTGCCTTCAACTACATACATTATCGTGTCTATGCACAAGACTATGATGATAATCCTTTAAACTATACCGACTATTTTATCGCGGTACAAGATGTGACCAACAATGTGCGCTTTGAAATCATTGTTGAAAATACATCAATGACACAAATTGATCGTGTGTTTGTTACAATGCTTGGTTGTAATATTGCTATTGATTATGTTGGTGAATGTGATTATGAACAGTATCACCGCATGATGAGTCTGTTTTCTTATTATGATGAACTCTCAGATAGTTATATCAATAATGGCTTTGCAGCAACCACGTTTGGTACTTATAAAGTGTTGGCTGATCTGCCTTATGGTTTTGACTATTATATTTTGCTCCAAGATACATTAATTGATGGTACTATTTTCTATGTTGAAGATTCTATTGTACCAAGACGATATCGTGTCACAGTCCAAATTTATGACACTCTTGCTGAAAAACCATGGGGTAAAGAAGAAAACATTCGTCTTGAACCCAATCGATTGGATTACCAATTTAGTTATTTAAACCCAATGTCTTTTACAAGAAGTGGGACATGGTTATCTTCAAATCAAGGCTTTAGTACAAGTTTTGGGTCACTGTTTGTTGATGCGCCTGGACGTAGCTATGAGATGACACTTAAAGCGAAAATGACACAGTCCAATGATACAGGTGCTTACTTGCTGTTATTTGATACCACACTCAGTGGTTTATTTGATGATGGATACGCAATTAATTTTAATCGTACAAACAATCGTATTGAACTGATTGAACGCACCAGTGGTGCCAATGGGAATATTATTGAAAGTGTTAATCACAGCGATTTCGCATGGTTGCCTTTAGTCTCATCAGACCCTTGGTGGATGTTAGAACACAGTATCACATTAAAGGTCGATATTGATACAGTATCAACCAATAGCATTTCAATTTGGATTGATGATGTCTTAATTATGGAAGACATTATTGTTGATGACTTAAACGGCTCTTTGGCTGGTATTCGGTCAATTGGCGTTGTCTCAATATTTAACCGTTTAACCATTGATATATTTGAGTAGACAAACACTATCATGTGTTTGTCTTTTTTTGATATAATAGAGTTATAAAAAAAAGAGGTGCCTTATGCGGATCATAAAAAAAGTGTTATTTTTGCTACTCATCATATGTATTATACCGGTTGGTTTGGTTTTAGTTTTGACAGTGTTTGAGTATAGACCCAAACCGATTGAAACCATTGCCATAAATAATGAACAATCTAGTGTGATTGAACTCGATGAACCGATACGCATCATGACCTTTAACATAGGATATGCTGGGCTTGGCGCTGATGAAGATTTCATCTTAGATGGCGGGACCAAAGGACGGGCAGATAGCAAAGAAGTTGTTTTGGGATATTTAGATGGCATTACAGATTTATTAACATCGTATCCTATTGATATCTATCTCCTGCAAGAAGTAGATCTTAAAGCCAGACGTAGTTATCATATGGATCAAGTGGCTCATATCAGCGATGCCTTGGGCATGTCAATGAGTCAACAATATGCCTATAATTTTAATGTGCTTTTTGTACCATTTCCATTGTCTGTTACAGATCATATTGGTTATGTAAAAAGTGGACTTATGACTTTAATGCCTTATGAAGTGAGTACATCGGAACGTCATCAGTTTCCCGGTGCATTTTCTTGGCCCCTAAGAGCAGCTAATTTAAAACGTGCAATGCTTGTGTCTAGACTCAGTATTAATGAGTCAGATAAAGAGCTTGTGGTGGTTAATTTGCACATGTCAGCCTATGATGCAGATGGCAATCTAAGAAACCAAGAAATGGCCTACTTAAAAGATTTCATGGCAGCTGAGTATGCGCTTGGTAACTATGTGATTATCGGTGGCGATTTTAATCAAACATTTCCTGAAGCCGTTGGCATCTATGAAGTTGATAGTGCCTATTATCAAGCATTTCCGATTGAAGATGATTTTTTACCATCAGGCTTTGACTTTAAAGTTGATTTAAGTGCACCAACGTGTCGCTTACTCAATCAACCTTATGATCCAGAAGATGACTTAACCTTCTATTATATTATCGATGGCTTTATTGTTTCAGATAATATATCCATTGAAACCTTTGAATCCTTAGGTATAACACCAGGTGCAGTCACGATAGACCATGACTTTTTATATAGTGACCATAATCCGGTTGTTATCGAAATCAAATTAAACCCATAAAAAAATGTGCCATCAAATGGCACATTTTTATTGATGTCGATCTAAAAAGTCAATCAGGTCAACAAATGTTAATGTCGGATTTTCTTCCATCGGCACATGTCCAAGACCGTCATAAATAACGATATCATCATCTGATAATGCCAATAAATCTTCAAAAATAGATACCGTATCAACTGGGATCCAACTGTCTTCAATGCCCCACATCACTAAAATTGGGATATTAAAATCTTTTATGATTGTCATACGTTCAATGGATGTAGGTGAAGTTAAAGGGATGATTTCTGTTGTATTTTTTAAGATGCTCTCACGATATCCCTCTTTTAAAATAAGTTCATAATAGCGTGTGACAGTATCATCAGATACATTAGAATCAGAGCCATAAACACCATTTAAAATGGTACGTAATAAAAACCTAGGTGTCATTTTACTGGCAATGGGTGAAACGAGTGGATGTGTCAAAAAGGGTGATCTAAAGCGTGAACCACCAGATGATAATGTTGGTGGGACAGCATCAATTAAGATAAGCCCTTCTATAAAGACATCATCAACACCGTGATAGCTGCTTGCGTAAAACCAACTCACACCACCACCCATGGAATTTCCACCGATAAAAAATGAATGGATTTCCAGTGTTTGTAAAAGTTCATGAACGACTGCAGCTGAACGACGCAAAGAGGTGATGTGATCAGAAAAACCACCACTTAAACCGTGATAGGGCAAATCTATGGTGATCACACGATAACCAGCATCAACAAGCATCAATGCCCAAGGATCAAAGGTATGTGATGAAGCAAACGCCCCATGCAGCAAAACAACCACAGGGTCAAGAGATTGCCCGTAATCCTGATAATGGATTTTTATGGATAATATGTCATCATCTAATGAAGTAATCTCTATATCTTGATAATGAGATTGCGTTGTAAAATAAGTCTCTTCTAATGATGCAATCGAGCGATCAGGACGGTAGAAGAGCACAAATAAAAGAATAACAAGTGAAAAGAAAACACCAACAATAATTTTTAAGATGCGTTTGATCATGGAAGAATTAAAATGCCAATAACAATCAATAACAACGCAACAAAAATTAAGACACCATTAAAGGCTTTTAAACCCATCCACTTGATCATCGCTTTTGATTTTAAGTTGTTGTATAAAAAGGGAAACTGCAAAATAAAACCAACCAATAAAAATGCACCATAAATGATTAAAAACCAAGCCAAATATAACATTGTTATGCTCCTTTTATATAATTATAATTTTACGTTGATAGACTTTAAATAATAGTTGAAAAATCAAAAATGACACCAAAAGACCTAAGATAAAGTAAACCCTTGTCGCACCTAAAAAATAGTCGATAGGCATTAAATCAGCCAGAATTAATCTAGCAGACCAAAAGCCTGGCACAATAAATAAAAAGATTTCTTTCCAATCAGTTAGAAAAATCGCCGCAATCGGAATCAACAAAATCAATCCACTTAACTTCATAATCACAAAGCCTTCGACTTTGTTTGAAGCAAAGGTATTGACAATTAAAGCCACCATCGGACCTTGCATCGGACTTAAAAGTGCAATCATGAGAAAGGTCAAGAAATCACCGTTACCTAAAAAGTTAGTTACTACAAGAAGTAATACAGTCGAAAATATACCGAAAATATACGCAAACAATAGTTTAACTCTGACATACATATCGACATTAATCGGACTGACCTTTAATGATGTCAAGACATGGTCATCTCGATCATCTAATAAGGTGAATCCTGTAATCGCACCATAAATAAAGCCATTCATTAAAATGAAGACCAAAATTAAGATTTGTGTTGCCAAAGGATCAGCCTCATTTTCTAGATAAGGCATTAAAAAGAATGCTGCAACACTGATCACAATCGGATAAAGTGCGAAAAAGCGGTACATTTTATCTCTTAATACGTTGTTGAGTTCTTGTTTAAATACACGTTTAAACATCTTAAACCCCACTTTCTTTAATGGCATACGTCTTGAATTTAGGATAAATATAATATCTATAACCCAACACAATGCCAGAAACCAATATCGCCAGTGCCAAATAAAATTCTAATGATAAAGCCGCTCCAAAGCCTGCCCCGATTAAAATCAAGGTATTATGTGCAGGCGATAACAGTAAAATGTATTTAAAAGCTTCCCCTTTAAAGACAATACCAAAGAAGAATAAAACACTAGGAAGCATAAAGACAAAGACATAAATCATTAAATTCATCAGCATCGATGTGAAATCTTTAGAATCATAGGAAAAGACAAAACCTAACAAACTATGAAAGACAATAGAGATTAGTAAAATCGTACTTAAAATCAACCAAGAGACCTCAACTTGTTTGACAAAGAAGAAGACCAAGACAACAAGCATCGTTGAAGAAAACTGTGTGATGGTGTTGGCAATGACTTTAGATAATATCAAATCACTTTTTTTAACAGGTGTTACCAAAAGCGTGGAAATCGTCTTTTCTGTTTTTTCATAATACATGATGGCACCAACATAAATGGCTGACATCATCGTCGCATCAATCATAATCACAAACGGTAACATTTGTGCCAAAATATCTCGATCATCAATAAAGAATAACAATAAAAACCATAAAAACGCTGTTAACACCGAAATGGTTGTGACACCATATTTATTTAACCGAGTCAGTTCACCTTTTACTAAGACCAAAAGTTTACTGTTCATGGTTAAGTCCTACACCAGTCACTTTTATGAAAATTTCTTCTAAGGTGGTTTCACCACTGTGAATGGTTTCAATCGGTTTGGTTTGAATCAGTTTGATGAATGCTTCATTTGATCCAATCTTTTGCATCGGGAACTCTTCGGTTTTTAACAATCCTTGTTCATGATAATCAACTTTAATGGTCTTTTTACCATATTTGATTTTTAAATTTCTTGGGCTATCAATTTCTTTGATGACACCATCAACGATAAACGCGACACGATCACAAAGTTGATCAATATCAGACATAATATGTGATGTAATAAAGACTGTACCACCTTGTTGTTTGAAAACGCGAATCATATCTTTTAAAATCATGGCGTTGGTTGGATCAAGCCCGTTGGTTGGTTCATCTAAAAAAAGCATTTTAGGGTCATTGAGCATGGCTCTGACAAAATTAAGGCGAATTTTCATGCCTTTAGAATACTCAGAGACCATTTTATCACGGTCTTGCCAAAGCCCAACGGATGTCATGAGGTGCTCAATATCAGCGTGACGTTGATATAATTTTTGGAAAAAGTGAACATTTTCCATGGCTGTCATTTTAGAAAAATGAATGGGCATTTCAAAACTCACACCAATATCTTCATAAAAATCATCATGGTATGATGCCAAATCTTTACCCTTATAGGTAATGACGCCATCAAAGCGATCGAGCAGCTTAATTAAAATCTTTTGCGTTGTTGATTTTCCGGCACCGGATGGCCCTAGAAAGCCAAAGATTTCACCCTCTTCGATTTGAAAAGACAAACCTTTCAGTGTTTCTTCATGATTCTTTGGATAGGTAAAATGCAAGTTTTCGACTTTAAACATGTGGTGTGACTCCTTTTTCTATAATATTGAGTATATGGTTAAGCATCATTTTGATGCTCAGATCATCAAGCGTTTGATTGATGAGTTTATCCTGGGTTAAGTGGTTAAAGACAACCATAATCAGTTCTGCTAATGTTCTTGAATCCAAATCGTTTCTGATGATTCCAAGTTCGATATCGCGCTTTACAAAAGATTCATATAAATCGAGTGCTAAAGACAAGTTTTTGTGATAATTCGGATCATTTCTTATAAATGATGAATGAAGCATCAATCGTGCAACATCCACAAGTTTTGGGTAATCCTTGCGAAAGAGTAGACCTTTTTCAAAAATTAAATTGAGCCGTTCAATTAAAGGGATATCGTGTGTGGGATCAAAAAGATTGCCATAATATTGATATTTTAACTGACCAATATAAGTATAAAAATAAGCATAAAGATCATCTTTATCTTTAAAGTACTGATAAAAACTCCCCCGAGCAATACCGGTTGCTCTGATGATGTTTGAAATGTTAAAAGCTTCATAATCATGAATGCTTAATTCATCTAGAACAGCATTCATAATGAAGTCTTGTTTTTCCTTAGGTAAGTTAAAAAACGTTGGATGAGGCATGGCATACTCCTAATGTGACAAGGTTGTCATATTGATAGTTTACACCCTTTTAAATCAAATGTCAATAAAAAAAACACATCCGCCGATGTGTTTTAAGCTTCTTTTAAATTAACCTTGCATTTTCCGTGTTTGAGCTCGTAAAACATAAAGGCTAGACCTAAGCCAATTAAGATGAGCGAAATAAGTTTATAAGGCAGCCCTGCTAAAGGCAGTGCAACCACCGAAAACCCAATGCCAATGACTGCGAAAAACGCGATGACACAACTGGTACATCCATAAGTTAAGATCCCAAAAAGGACAGAGAAGAAGCCGAAATTCGTTGATTTGCCCTCAGTGCCTTTTAAGATGACCATTGCTGTACTTAAGTTCATTAAAAGAGCGCTCGCCAATGACATGATAATATTGAGTGTAATATTAAGAATCACCAAATATGTACCATACGTTTCTGCCATTAAAGGGTAACTCATATTCAATCCATCAACCATTGTAAAAATCAGCATAAAGACAGAAAAGAATAATAGTCCTTGAATGATTGATTTTTTTTGTTTTTGCATTAAGAATGCTTCTTTAATCATAAATATCACCTAAAATAATTATAGCACACCCAAATGATTCTTTAATTCAATTTGCACAGGGTATAGGAATGAGATAAAAATGATTAAAATGGTTGACATCAAAAGCATATATTATATAATATATGTGTTATGTTTAAAATAGTTGAACTTGTAGTTTATAATTACTAAACAATAGACTTAATATATCCCAACATACTTATACTGAGTAAACAAGAAAAGGAGACAACATGGCAGCATTAATTGAATTAAAAGATGTTACAAAAGAATTTAATGGTCAAGTTGTCTTGCGTGGCATTGACTTGACCATTGAACAAAATGAATTTGTTACGCTCTTAGGACCTTCGGGATGCGGTAAAACAACCACCTTAAGAATTATCGGTGGGTTTGTTGAACCGAGTGCTGGTGAGGTCCTATTTGATGGCATGTCAATTCTAGACACACCGGCACATAAGAGGCCAACCAATACAGTGTTTCAACGGTATGCCCTTTTTCCGCACCTAGATGTGTTTGAAAATGTTGCATTTGGTTTAAGGGTTAAAAATGAAACGTTTTCGACATTGATTAAAATCAAAGCCTTGCAGGCATCTTATGAGAAGCAGATCAAATCTGTTTCAGATAAATCAGAAAAAAAGGCACTTAAATTCGAACTTAAACAAGAAATTAAAGCATTAAGAGATCCCAATGAAGCGTTAAAAAAAGAGCGCATGCTCTTAAAACAAACCTATAAAAAAGCGTTAAAAGATAACCCTCAAGATCAAGACATTATTCATGCTAAATATACAGATAAAATATCACAATTAAAGGAAAAATGGATTACACGACAATCCATAGAACAAGACTTAAAAGATAAAGTCAATAAATATTTAAAAATGGTTGGACTAGAAGGCTATGAAAACAGGTCCATCCACAAACTTTCTGGTGGCCAACAGCAACGTGTGGCCATTGCCAGAGCCTTAATCAATGAACCTAAAGTATTACTCCTAGATGAACCTTTAGCAGCACTTGACTTAAAGTTAAGACAAGAAATGCAATATGAACTTAAAGAGATTCAAAGAAATGCAGGGATTACCTTTATCTTTGTCACCCATGACCAAGAAGAAGCATTAACCATGAGTGATAAAATTGTTGTGATGAACCATGGTGAAATCCAGCAAATTGGCACACCAGAAGATATATATAATGAACCGATTAATACATTTGTTGCAACATTCATCGGTGAATCAAACATTATTTATGGTGTGATGGAAGATGATTATCTGGTCACATTTGATGGTATCAAGCATACATGCGTGGACAAAGGGTTTGCACGCAACGAAGCTGTTGATATTGTCATTCGTCCGGAAGATATTGACATTGTTGAGGCCAGTTCTGGATTATTTACAGGTGTGGTTGATAGTGTGGCCTTTAAAGGTGTCTACTATGAAATTGACGTTAAAACGAAAAACCGTACGTACACCATTCATACCACAGATTATCATAGTGAAGGACAAGCCGTTGACATCACCTTTGGTCCTGAAGATATTCATGTGATGGAAAAGTGGGTTTAAGATGAATCGCGTCATTTTAATTAAACCCAAAAACAAACCCTCAAAGAAAAAATGGTCAACAGAAACGATTTTAGGTATACCCTATGTGATCTTACTTGTTGGTATGATTTTAATTCCAATATTAATGATGGTTTTATATTCTTTTCAAGAAGAACGCATCACTGGTGTGTTTACCATTAGGTTAACACTCGAGCATTATTATAGTTTTTTATCAGAAGGACAATTTGTTTCATTAATGCTTGATTCACTTTATTTGGCAGCCGTGTCAACGTTAATCACCTTGGCGATTGGATATCCATTGGCATACATCATTTCACGCAGCCAACCACGCATTCAACTCCTATTGATATTACTCATAACGGCACCTATGTGGATCAATATGCTTTTAAGAACCAGGGCACTTCAACAAGTCTTTGAAATGGTAGGTCCGAATTTTTTAGGCACTGACTTTGCCATCATTGTTGGGATGGTCTATATCTTCTTACCGTTTATGGTTTTACCAATCTTTACCGTTTTAAATAAGATTGACCCAAATTTGTTTGAATCTGCTGCAGATCTTGGTGCAAACAAGCTTCAAACCATTGTTAAAGTCATTATTCCTTTATCACTAACAGGTATTTTATCAGGCATTATGATGGTTTTTCTACCAGCAGCAACCACACTGGTTGTGCCAAAATATTTAGGTAAGGGACGCTATTTGATCGGTAATTTGATTGAAAATGCGATGATTCAACAAGGCAGATTCGGATACGGATCAGCCATCGCGATTGTCTTATCTTTAGTGATTATGGCATTTTTATATGTCATCAAGAAGACCGATAAGTATCAGGGGGTGAATCAAAATGACTAAGAAGAACCCCTTTGGTAAAGCCTTTATATTTGGTGTTTTAGCATTTACGTATATTCCAATCATATCACTGGTCATCTTTTCATTTAACAGCGGGAAATCATTAACCAGATGGACAGGGTTTAGTTTGGAATGGTATGTGAAGTTATTTCAAAGTCGTGAAATTATGACGGCTGTGATGATTACATTTTTGGTTGCTGTGATTTCTACAGTCATTTCAACATTTGTAGGAACATTTGCAGCCATTGCCTTAACCAAGCAAAGAAAGACCTTAAGAGAGTTCGCTTTAAGTGCGAATAATATTCCGATTGTTAATCCGGAAATTGTCACTGCGATTGCGTTTTTCGTTTTATTTGGTACATTTGCCATTGATCGTGGGCTTGTCACGATGATTCTTGCCCATATAGCCTTTAGTACACCTTATGTAGTGATTACAGTTTATCCTAAAGTTAAAAGCTTGGATCCCAATATTGCGGATGCCGCTTATGATTTGGGTGCGACACCCGCACAAGCATTATTTAAAGTGATATTGCCGCAAATTAAAGTCGCCATTATCGCTGGTGCAGCCATTGCGTTTACCATGTCATTCGATGACTTTGTGATTTCATATTTTGCAGTCAGTGGTAGTGCAATTAAAAACATCTCGATTTACTTATACACCCTTAAGCGTGGGGTAGAACCAACCATTAATGCACTATCAACCTTAATTGTATTGGTCATTGGGTTAAAAATTACTCATGACTATATAAAAAATAAAAAAATGAAAGTGGAGGAATAAAGAATGAAAAAAATAGTACTTATTATAACCGTATTGATTTTTGGGTTTGTATTGGCTGCTTGTGAAGGCAGACAAACACTCAAAGTGTTTATGCCAGGTGAATATATCGATGAAGACTTGGTCCGTGACTTTGAAAAAGAATTTAACGTTCGTGTTCAAATCATTACGTTTGACTCAAATGAGATTGCTGTGACACAAATGCAATCAAATAGTTATGACTTGGTGATTCCAAGTGATTATGCCATTGAAGAATTGGTTGATAAAGATTTATTACAACCACTTGACTACGGTCGTATTGATGGGTTTTCGAAAGATGATTTTGATGATGGCCTAGAAAATGTGTTAGACCAATTGGCTGATGACGGCTTTGATTTATTAGAATACGGCATGCCTTATTTTTGGGGTAATGTTGGTATCTTATATGATACAAACACAGTTGCTGAATCTTTTTTAATTGAAAATGGTTGGAATGCATTAAAAGATGATAGCTATGATGTGATGTTATATGATTCATCACGTGATATGTTTATGATCGCCCTTAAGGCATTATATGGTGATACTGTTTCAATTAATAGCCCATCTGATGACAACATAGCCGCTGCTGAAGCATGGTTAATTGAAGCCAGTGGTCCAAATGCAGACTTTTTAACTGATGAAGTTTTTGATGTCATGCTAGACCCTGCACAATATGACATGGCTGTTGTTTATAGCGGTGATGGTGTTTACTTGATGTCTGAAAATGAAAACTTAGGATACTTTGTACCAAGTGAAGGCACCAATGTCTGGGTTGATGCATTTGTTATTCCAAAAAATGCTGTAGAAGTTGACTTAGCGTATACATTTATTGAGTATTTTTCTTTCTATGAGGTGGCTTTAAATAATGCACTATATGTGGGATATACATCACCATTTGCTGATGTGATTGACTATATTGTCGAAAATGAAGAATATGATCCACAATCATATGTCGTAACCTTATCAGAAAAAGATGAATTCTTTAGATATGATACACAATTAAAATCAAAAATTGAACAAGCTTGGATTCGTGTAAGAGCGTCTTAATTGGTTTAAATGATGATGGCATCTCCTTGGTGAGATGCCATTTTTTTATGATAAGTTATAATGGTTTTCTAAGTCATTTTATGTTAAACTATTCTTGAGGTAA
>JBLRWW010000008.1:0-39435 GCA_047921055.1 Acholeplasmataceae bacterium | reverse complement strand
ACATTGGCTCAGCGTGGCGTCGTGATTTAACCCAACTTAAGAAACTAGAAGCGTTTCAAGATGATCCAAAGGTATTAGCAGAAGTTGATGCTATGAAACGCGCGAAAAAACAAGCATTGGCAGATCGTATTAACGAATCTCAAGGCATTCGTCTTGATGTCGATAGTATTTTTGATATTCAAGTGAAACGTTTGCATGAATACAAGCGCCAACTTATGAATATTATGCATATCATTTATGTGTATTTAAGACTTAAAAAAGATCCTGATTTTAAAGCAAATTATTATCCACATTCATTTATTTTTGGTGCAAAAGCGGCACCAAGTTATCAAATGGCAAAAGCCATTATCGAACTCATTGATACCGCAGCTGAATTGATCAATAATGATCATGAGACCAATCATTTACTAAAAGTTGTTTTCGTTAGAAACTATAATGTGACCTATGCAGAATACATTATGCCTGCAGCAGATCTTTCTGAACAAATCTCAACAGCCACTAAAGAAGCAAGTGGTACTGGCAATATGAAATTTATGATGAACGGTGCGTTAACCATTGGTACACTTGATGGCGCCAATGTTGAAATCGCTGAAGAAGCGGGCATTGAAAATGCATTTATCTTTGGATTGAACGCTGAAGAAGTGACCAATTTATATAAATATAACGGCTACAAGCCACGTGAGATTTATGAAAGCGATCAACGTCTTAAAGATATTTTTGATTTCATGCGTCACCTCCATTACAATCCAACACATTTTGATTATATTATGAATAATTTATTAAATAGCGATTATTTCCTCGTCTTAAAAGATTTTGATGCATATGTTAAAGCACATGAATTGGCCAATGAAACATATAAAAATCGCGAGTTATGGTTAAAGAAATCACTAATTAACATTGCGAATTCAGGCAAATTCACATCTGATAGAACCATTGCACAGTATAACAACGATATTTGGCATTTAACGCCAATTAGTTATAAAAAATAAGGGGCTTTTAAGATGGCACACCACACGGATATTCATTTAAGATCAAAGATCATCTATCAGATTTTCCCAAGACAACACACCCAAAGTGGTGATTTTTTGGGTGTCATACATGATCTCGATCGCATAAAGTCGTTGGGTGTTGATATGATTTACCTTTTGCCCATTCATCCGATTGGGCAATTAAAAAGAAAAGGGACTGCAGGCAGTCCTTATTCTATTGTTGATTATTATGCCATTCATCCTGATTTAGGGACACTAGATGATTTTAAAATGCTCATTGATAAAGCACATGAAAAAGGCTTAAAAGTGATGATTGATATTGTGTTTAATCATACATCAAGAGATTCAGTATTAACCAAGCAAAGGCCAGAATGGTTTTATAAAGATAAAAATGGTTTGTTTGCCAATCGCGTTGGTGATTGGTCGGATATTACAGATATCAACTTTGAAAACCATGATGTATGGCCATATTTTATCGATGTACTCTCATACTGGGCACCCTTGGTAGATGGTTTTAGATGCGATGTCGCACCACTCCTACCCCTTGGTTTTTGGGCAAAGGCACGGGCACAATTAGATGTCTCATACCCAAATTTGATTTGGTTAACTGAGTCTGTTCACCCGGGATTTATTAAACATTTAAGACAAATGGATTATGATGCACATACCGATAGTGAGATGTATCAAGTCTTTGATTTATGTTATGACTATGATATTCATGATTATATGTTGGCGTATTTAGATAACCCTAAGCATTTAAATAGATGGTTAGAAGAAATCGAAAGACAAGATATGGTCTATCCAAAAAACTATGTGAAGTTGCGCAGCTTTGAAAACCATGATCAAGTGAGATTGCGTTCTAAAACAAGAGATGATCATCACTTTAAACAGATGCTTTCTTTAATGTTTTTTATTAAAGGCACGCCAATGATTTATGCCGGTCAAGAACATCAAGCAACCCATGCACCATCGTTATTTGAAGTTGACCTGATCACGTGGGATAAAGAACGTTCTGTTGAACCCTTGATTAGAAAACTTTCATCTATCAAAAAAGATCCGTTATTTGTTCATGGCCATTTTAATATGCATCATAAGGATCACTGTGCGATGATGTCATATCATGATCAAACCGCTTCAATCATAGGTATATTCAACTTAGAGCATTTAAAATCTTTATCTGTTCCCCTAAAAGATGGCAGATACATCAATTTAGTCAATGATCAAGTTGTTACCATCAAAAACCAGTCAATTGACTTGAATGAAGCACCAATCATCATTAAAACAACAAAGGAAAACCTTATCATATGAGAGCATTTATTGATGATTTAAATATCATACGCATCGAATCTGATCAATTCATTCACGACATATCCATAGAAGGCGAACCACTAACCTTTAAGTCCACCGAAGGTTTTTTTCAGTACTTCGAATCTTCTAAAGCACTTGAACTACACTTAACAGATAAAATCAGAATCAATCATGCCATATATCCCCTAGAGATTGGGCTTGTCACATTAAAAGATGCTTTTGACAAAAAGTATCGATATGATGGTGCACTTGGTGCACTCTATTCCAAATCAGAAACAACCTTTAGACTCTTTTCACCTGTAGCCAAAGAAGTATATGTTGTGATTGATGGCACTTATCATCAAATGAGCTATGAACTGCCTATTTATCATCTGACACTAAAAGGCGATTTAGAAGGGCTGAGCTATCACTATCATGTCAGATTGGTCGACCAATTTAAAGACGTTAAAGACCCTTATGCCGTTGGTGCAACCGTGGATCACAACATCATCATCGATTGGGATAAGACATTAAAACTTAAAAAAACACCCATTAAGGTGAAAAACTATGTGGATGCGGTCATTTATGAAGGACACATTCGTGACATGAGTATTGGCTTAGATGTGGAATCACCAGGGCTTTTTGAGGGTATCATTGAAGAAAGTCCATACTTAAAACAGTCAGTACTTTCTTATATTAAAAAGCTTGGCATGACGCATCTTCAACTCTTGCCTGTCTATGACTTTGAAGGGGTTGACGATTTAAAAAAAGATGCACTATATAATTGGGGCTACAATCCTTCTCAATATTTTTGTGTAGAAGGTTGGTTTAGCCGAAACCCTAATGACCCATATGCCCGTATTTCAGAATTTAAAAACCTCATCTTTGAGGCACACGAGAAAAAACTCGGTATCATTGTGGATGTGGTATTTAATCATGTGTATCAACATCAGACATTTCCTTATGATGATCTTGTCCCAGGATATTTTTTCAGACACGACAAAAATTTCCAAATGACAGACGCTGCCTTTGTTGGTAATGATGTCGAAACCAGACATTATATGGTCAGAAAACTCATTGTTGATAACTTGATGCATTGGGTAACACACTATCAAATCGACGGCTTTAGATTTGATTTAATGGGCTTACTAGACATTGATACAATGCTTGCCATTGAGGACGCACTTAAAAAAATCAATCCTTATATCATGCTTTATGGTGAAGGTTGGAATATGACATCAGAAGTTACACCTAAAAAGCGCAGCAATATGTCGAATCAAGCACAATTCACATCATTTGCACATTTTAATGATCAATTCAGAAATGTCATTAAAGGTGAACTTCATGGCCCTGGTATGGGATTTGCTACGGGCAATAAAGCGTTAATCACAAAATCAATGCCTTTACTTTTAGGATCTCCACATCTTTTCACATCACCCAATCAAAGCATTAATTATGTGGAGTGTCATGACAATTTAACCTTTTATGATAAAATGCTTTTATCTTGTGGCTTCCAAAATCCTGACTTTAAATATGCACAAGATTTTGCCAATCATTTGATTGCCATCTCTCAAGGGATACCTTTCTATCACGCAGGACAAGAGTTTTACAGAAGTAAAAAAGGCGTTGAAAATTCATACAATTGTCCAGATGAAATTAATAAAATACATTGGAGCATTCATCAAGAGTCAATTAAAAAGTTACGAAAACTTTTAAGCATACGTAAAAAATATGCATTATATCGTCAAACCGCATATAGCCATCAAGCGCGCGTTGAAAAAGATCACGACATTTTAATCTATACTCTAGAAGATGACAACGTGATACTCAAACACTATATTAAAAGTCATTATGGGTTACAAAAGCTCACACTTGACGGTGGTAGTCTGATTTTCCCTTCACAGTATGCCCTTGCTGAAGACCACTTCATCGTTGTAGATCAACCCGGCATTTATATACTATTATATAAAAAATAAAAGGAGATTTGCTATGATGCAACACATTACTGATCATGATATTAATGAATTTTTGCTCGGTAGACACCATCAATTGTATAAGATTTTTGGTGCGCATTTATTAAGAGATGAAGCAGGCAGTATCACAGCAACAAGATTTACAGTCTATGCACCACATGCCAAAGAAGTCAGATTAATTTCAGAACACAACAACTATGAAGGATGGAAACATGTCTTAACACGCATCCATCACAGTGGTATATTTAGTATCACGATTCCAGAAAACCTCGAGTGGGTGACGTATAAATATGAACTTCATTTACCTTCTGGTGATATCTTGTTCAAAGCAGACCCTTTCGCTTTTTTTGCAGAAGTTAGACCACAAACAGCAAGCAAAGTTTATGATATTAACTACTATTTATGGAGTGACCAAGGTTTCTTATATACCAAGAAGAAGCCTTATCAAGAACCCGTATTAATCTATGAAGTCCATCTTGGGTCATGGCAACAAACCTTTGGGGCGTTTAAAACATATAATGAAGTGGTAGAAAATTTGATTAAGTATGTCAAAGATCAAGGCTTTACACATGTTGAATTAATGCCGATTTATGAATACCCCTTAGATGATTCTTGGGGATATCAAGGCACAGGATTTTTTGCAGCAACCTCTCGTTATGGTGTACCAAAAGATTTAATGTATTTTGTTGACCGGATGCATCAAGAAGGCATTGGTGTCATTATGGACTGGGTTTTAGGTCACATATGTAAAGATGCTCATGGTATTTCATATTTTGATGGGACACCGCTTTATGAATTTGAAGATCAATTTAGAAGAGAAAACATCACATGGGGCACAAATAACCTTGATTTTTCGAAAGGCATTACCAGAAGCTTTATGTTATCAGCACTCAATTTTTGGGTTGATTATTTCCATATGGATGGCTTTAGAATTGATGCTGTATCCAATTTGATATACTATTTAGGCAATCGCGACAACGGCGTTAATCAAGAGGCAATTAATTTCATTAAACAACTTTCTTATCACCTTTTTGGTAAAGATGATCGCGTGTTGTTAATGGCCGAAGACTCCACTGATTTCCCACAAGTCACGCATCCAATTTCATCAGGTGGTGTTGGCTTTAACTATAAGTGGAACATGGGGTTTATGAATGATGTTTTAAGATATTTTAAAGAAGATCCAATTCATCGAAAGTATCATCATGATAAAATTACGTTTGGTCTGGTTTACGCGTTTAACGAACAATTTGTATTACCATTTTCACATGACGAAGTGGTTCATTTGAAGGGTAGTTTGATCAATAAAATGCCAGGTGACTACTGGCAGAAATTCGCCAACTGGCGCCTTTTAATGACACTTTGGATGACGCATCCAGGTAAAAAATTATTGTTCATGGGCCAAGAGTTTGCTCAGTTTAGTGAATGGAACTTTAAAAAAGAAATTGATTGGCATTTATACAGTTATCCAGCCCATCAAATGGCCAACAGATATTTTAAAGATCTTGCAAAAGTGTATAAACATCATCCTGCTTTATACCTCTATGATCACGACCCAAAAACATTTACATGGTTGGTGGTTGATGATCAAGATCAATCGGTTTTCGCTTATTTAAGAAGTAGTGATGAAGAGCATTTGGTTGTGGTTTTAAATATGACACCAAATGTGCACCATAACTATGAAATAGGTGTGCCTTTTGAAGGTGTTTATGAAGAAATATTAAATAGCGATAAAGATCTTTATCAAGGCAGTGATCTATATAACGGACTTCCCATACAATCAGTTAAGGCATCTAGAAATGGACAACCTTACCACATACCAGTCACCATCGGTCCTTTAACAGGTATCATCTTAAAATACAAAGGTAAAAAATAAAACTAACTCAGCTGAGTTAGTTTTTTTTCTTTTATGATGGTGTTCATTTTTTTGTTGAATCACGTTTAATGAGCTTAACATCAATGATGTCATGCAGTGCTTCAAGCTCTACACCGCGAATCAATCTGGTCAAATGAATGAATGATTGCTTACCCATATAATTAACCGGTTGATGAATCGAGGTGATTGATGGGGTCATCCAATTGCTAAACGGTGTATCATCAAAGCCAATCAAGCTCACATCTTCCGGAATTTTTTTACCGAGTTTTTGCAAAATGCTTGAGGTCACAAAGGCTAATGTATCAGAAAACGCGAAGATACCGTCAACTGTAGGGTTGTTTTTTAAAATTTCTTCAACCAACTTTAGATCTGGGTTGACCAAATCGAAATCATAAATATCAGCAAACAAATCATATTGTTTAATGACTTTTAGAAAACCGATGGTACGCTCCATCGTTGTAAGAAGAAAAGATGGCCCTCTTAATAAAATAATATTTTTACAGCCATTGTTGACAAGCTCTTGAGCCGCCAACATGCCACCTTTAATATTATCAGAAGTAATCGAAGGAATATTTTCATCTAAAATATGATCAACAGTAATGACTGGTATGGCAAGTTCTGATAGTTTGCTGGTATTTGAGAAATTTGAAGCAATGATGAGACCTTCAACATTATACGTTTCAAAAAACTTTAAATATTCTAATTCACGATCAGGATCGTCTTGTGTATGGCAAAACATAATTTTATAGCCATACGCGCTGGCTTGAGATTCGATGCCCTCTAAAAGTTCACCGTAAAAAGATGGTCCGATATGTGGCACAATCACACCAATGATTTTTGAACTCCGTGATGTTAAGCTGCGCGCCAATTGGTTGGGAATAAATCCCAGTTCATCAATGATTTTATGTACCAAAACTTTGGTATCTTCATGCACATACCCTTTTTCATTAATGACTCTAGAAACAGTTGAAACACTCACGTTGGCTTTTTTAGCAACATCTCTAATGGTTGGTTTCAATAACGTCACATCCTTTTTAGAAGTAAAAATTGATACGCTTCTAAATGTATTTTATCATAAAGTGTGACGGGTTTGTTTGTAATTAAATCAAGATAATGACCAACACAGACATCATGGGTGATATGAACATCTTGATCACTATTGTTAATCAGAACTAAAAGTTCTTTATGAGCGCCCTTGTGAAATGCTAAAAGATCACTTTCAATAAACTTAAAATCATAATCTTTAAAGATCGGCTCTGTTTTTCTTAACCCAATGAGCTTTTTCATAAAGTAATAGAAATCCATGTCATGATCACGCGCATCCCAAAGCATGCAGCGTCTGTTATCGGGATCATGATTACCAGTTAAACCAATTTCATCACCATAATAAATGGTGGGTGCTCCAGAAGATAAGAAGAGCAGCAAATAAGCCAACTTAACGCGTCTCGGATCATCATCAAGGCGTCTTTTAATGCGCACAGTATCATGACTACCAACCAAATTAAACATGTTTTCCATAATGTTTTTAGGGGTTAATGCCATATAATTAATCATCAGTTCTTTAAATGTGTTTAAATCAATCTGATGTTCTAAATACTTCCATAATGGAAATGCAAGTTCATAATTCATCACAGCATCCATTTGATCACCTAGTAACCAAGGTGTAGAGTTATCCCAGTTCTCACCTAAAATAAAGACATCTTTTTTGGCTTGTCGACTGACATCTTTAATATCGCGCAAAAATGTATGACTAATTTCATTTGAGACATCCAAACGCCACCCATCAATATCATAGGACTCTATCCAATAGCGGACACAGTCTAATAAATGTTTTTTAACCAAAGGATGATCAGTACGCCATTTGGGCATATAAGGTGCAAACGCAAATGTACTATAGTTTAAATCACCAGGTTTAATTTGATGTCTTTTCTTAAGATCAGTGACATCAAAATTAACCACCGGAAAACGTTTAATATAAAAACAATCTTTATACACGCTTTTTTCACCATGTAAAATGACATCTTGAAAGAATGGATGATAAAAACCAGCATGGTTAAAAACGCCATCTAGCATGACTTTAATGCCGTTTTCATGCGCAATCTCTACCAGTCTTTTAAAGTCTTCGTTGGTTCCAAATTGAGGATCTATTTTAAAATAGTCTGTCGTATCATATTTATGTGCAGAAGGGGATTCAAACATTGGGGTAAAATAAATACCATTAATCCCTAAATCTTTTAGGTAAGGTATTTTTTCTATGATACCGTTGATGTTGCCGCCATAAAACTCATGGTTTTTTACTGGCAGATGACCCCATGTGTGATCGGTCTTATTGTCTTTATTATAAAAACGGTCAGGAAAAATTTGATACCAGATAGTATCTTTAACCCAAGAGGGCGTTTGGTGAAGATCTTCATCGTTAATATAAGGGAAATTATAGAAATCACTTAAATCAAATTGATCATAAAAAGGTTGATTGATATCAATTGAAAAAAGACGTCTTGAACCAGAGGCGTATGTCTTTTCATTAGATGAGAGGATAAAGATATATTTGGTTCTATAAAAAGGCGGATGAATGGCGATAAAATAATAATCATAAAGGTTATTACTATATCGTTTTTCCAAAGATTTTGTCTCATTAACCCATGTTTGAGTACCATCAAGGTTTTCCCATTGAAAAGGGTCACCAAAAAGCACACGCGCGCTTGTTACATCGTTTTTTTCTGTACGAAGTACCAAATGGAGTGTGTTTTGATCATAGGCATATGAAAATTCAGATTTGGCTCTGTGCCAGAGTGCATGTTCGTTCATTTTATCACCAAATCAATTATAACACGTGACACCACATTCATATATTATGAAACCGCTAACATAAAGACGAATCAAGGTGGAGTATGTTAAAATATGAGTGATGAAAGAGGATATCACGATGCAAAAAAAATGGTGGATGGAAAGTGTTGGATATCAAATATATCCCAAAAGCTTTTTTGATAGTAATGATGACGGTATTGGGGATTTAAAAGGTATCACACAAAAACTAGATCAGTTGAAACATCTTGGCATCAATTTGATTTGGATATGCCCTTTTTATGATTCACCAATGGATGATAACGGTTATGATGTGAGAGACTTTTATAAAGTGTCACCAATGTTTGGCGACCTTAATGATTTAAAAACGCTCATTGATAAAGCACATCAATTGGGATTTAAAATCATGCTTGATTTTGTACTCAATCATACAAGTGATGAGCATCCATGGTTTATTGAGTCAAAAAAATCAAAAGATAATCCTTATCGTGATTACTACATTTGGCGGCGTGGCCGCATGCATCAGGGCAAACAGATACCACCCAATAACTGGGGTTCATTTTTTGGTGGATCAGCGTGGCAATATGATGCCGAGACAGATCAATATTACATGAAAATATTTTCTAATAAAATGCCTGATTTAAATTGGGAAAATCCCAAGGTAAGACATGAAATGAAAGCCATTGCTCAATACTATATTGACTTAGGAATTGATGGATTTAGAATTGATGCTGTTTCACATTTAGATCGAGGTGATTTTAAAGACACTATAGGGCAACCCGATGATATCATCTTAGATTGGAAAAAGTTCAGTAACTTACCACGTGTGATGACCTATCTTAAAGAACTTAATCAAGAAGTATTTAAACCAAGCAATAGTTTTACCATAGGAGAAGTTGGTGGAGAAGCCACCATTACAGAAGCATTAAAGTTTGCTGCTTTTAAAGCAGACGCCCTAGATACAGTATTTAATTTTGACCACAATTGGTGTAATAACCTTTGGGATATAGATGATTTAAGCAACTTAAAAACCGATGTCATTTGTTTAAAAAAAGCATTTAAAAAGTGGCATGACGCATTTGAATCAAAAGGGTTTCTACCATTAAACTGGCTCAATCACGATCAACCCAGACTGATGAGTCATTACGGATCAACCGTTTATCCTAAAAAATCAGGAAAAATGCTTGCGACAGCACTCTATTTTATGCGCGGCATACCCTTTATTTATCAAGGTGAAGAAATTGGGATGACCAATTATCCATTTAAAAAAATCGAAGAGTTTAATGATGTCGCAACTCTATACGCGTATCACGATAAAAGAAAAAAACATCCAAATATGCCAGAAGAAAAACTCATCAAAGAACTCGCAAAAACAACCAGAGATCACCCGCGAACGCCTTATCAATGGTCAGATGCACCTCATGCGGGATTTACTAAGGGTAATCCATGGCTTTCCGTAAACCCTAATTATCGTGACATCAACCTCGAAAATCAAATCAATGATCCTGATTCATTATGGTCTTATTATCAAAAAGTCATCCACTTAAGACGCTTTTCAAACTATCGCGAAACCATTATCTATGGGTCTTATAAAATCCTTGACTTTGAGCATCCAAATCTATATACTTATATAAGGTGTCTTAATCATCAAATATTACTGGTTATCTCGTCATTTAGCGAAGATATTCAGACTTATGATTTAAAGACATATGACATCATTGAAGTCGTGTTACACAACGACAAACACTTAAAAATTAACGGACAAACAATCACATTAAACCCTTATGAGGCAATTGTCTTATCCGTAAAGGAGCGCATATGAGAGCAAGTGGCATTTTATTACATATCTCAAGTCTACCAAGTAAATACGGCATTGGCACCTATGGTCAATCAGCCTATGACTTTGTTGATTTTTTAAAAAAAACAGGACAGACATATTGGCAAATATTACCTTTAGGACCAACGTCTTATGGTGATTCGCCTTATCAAACATTTTCAGCGTTTGCCAATAACCCTTATTTTATTGACTTAGATATTTTGGTCAGTGAGAAGTTATTAAGAAAAAGTGAAATTAAAGCGACCGTTAAAGATTTAAGACGTGTCGATTACGCAACACTTTATCAAGAGCGTTTTGATGTCTTAAAAAAAGCGTTCAAGCGTTTTGATTTAAATGACCCAAGGTTTATCTTATTTGTCAACGAAAACAAAGACTGGGTAACAGACTACGCACTTTTTATGGCCATTAAGGCCCATTATCAAGGTGTTTCTTGGAGTTTTTGGGACGAACCTATTAGAACTTATGATCAAGCAGCGGTCGCTTATGCCAAAATGGCATTTAGAGATGAGATGAATTTTCATTTATTCTTACAATTTAAAGCAGATCAACAATGGATGGCATTAAAAAAATATGCCAATGAACAAGGTATATTAATTGTTGGGGATATGCCAATTTATGTTTCATATGATAGTAGTGATGTTTGGGCGAATGCAGAGCTCTTTGATTTAGATGAGCAAAAACGACCAAATTATGTGGCAGGGGTACCGCCAGATAACTTTACAAAAGATGGACAGCTATGGGGAAACCCACTGTATCGTTGGCCTGTCATGGAAGCCAATGGTTATGCCTGGTGGATCAAACGTGTCAAAGCGGCACAAATCATGTTTGACTGGGTAAGAATCGATCACTTCATTGGGTTTGTTAATTATTATCGTGTGCCCTTTGGTGAACAGACAGCTAAACATGGTCTTTGGATTAAAGGTCCAGGACTTAAAGTCTTTGAAGCCATCCGACAAGCGCTAGGGCATGTCAATATCATCGCTGAAGACTTGGGTGCCATCACTGATGAAGTCAGAGATGTCTTAAAAGCGTCAGGTTTTCCGGGCATGAAAATCATGCAATTTGCATTTGATCCTAAAGAACCAAGCGATTATTTACCACACAACTATACACGTAATACAATCGTTTACACAGGCACACACGATAACGAAACCACACAAACATGGTTTAATCACTTATCAGAAGAATCACTTAAATATTGTTTAAATTATATCAATCATAGCGGATCAAAAACACGATATGTCGATAGTTTAATTAAAGCAACACTCTTAAGCATCTCAGATACGGCCATTATTCCTTATCAAGACTATTTAAGACTAACTGAAGAAGCACGTATGAACATTCCATCAACATTAGGCAATAATTGGGCATGGCGTGCCAAACGATCAGACTTTTCAAAAAGCAGGGCAGCACGCATACAATTATGGACACAATTGTATGGTCGTGAAAACAAAAAAACTGAATAGAAAGTTTGAACATCAAAAAAAAAGATATAAAGATTGACAAAAACATAAAAATGGCTTATACTAAATTCGCAAAAACAAGGAGGAAGAAACATGGTATTCGAACGCGTTAAAGAAATGATCATTGAAGAATTAAACGTTCCTGAAGAAAAAATCACCTTAGAAGCTCGTCTTTCTGAAGACCTAGGCGCAGATTCAATTGATGCAGTCGAGCTCATCATGAATATTGAAGATGAATTTTCAATTCAAGTCAGTGATGAAGAAGCTCAAAACATTAAAACAGTTGGCGACCTTGTAAACTACATCGAAGCTCAGAAGTAACAATCAAAAGGGAGAATATCCCTTTTTTTCTTGGTTCTATCGAACTTCTTTGAAAAATCAGCAAATATAGATTATAATAGTAGGAGATATAAAAAGCATAAGGAGCATGATGATTTTTTGAAAAATCATCTTATACACTATGAAAATATATGATTTTAGCACCATAGAAAAAAAGTGGCAAACCCATTGGTTTGAACAAAAACTTTTCAAAACAGAAAGAGACAACTCAAAACCAACCTATTATTGTTTGGATATGTTTCCTTATCCAAGCGCTCAAGGACTTCACGTTGGGCACATTGAAGGGTATACCGCGACAGATATTGTGTCGCGTTTTAAGCGTATGCAAGGTTTTAATGTCTTACATCCAATGGGATGGGATGCGTTTGGCTTGCCAGCAGAACAATATGCACTATCAACAGGACAAGATCCACGGACATTTACATATAAAAATATCGCCAATTTTAAGCGTCAAATCATTGAATCAGGTAAAGGCATCGATTGGGATCGCGAGTTTGCGACTGCTGACCCGGAGTACTTTAAATGGACCCAATGGATTTTTAAAAAGATGGTTGAAAACGGGTTGGCAGTTTTAAAAGATGTTGAAGTCAATTGGTGCGAAGGTTTAGGCACTGTTTTAGCCAATGACGAACTTAAAATCATTGATGGCAAGATGGTGTCTGAGAGAGGGTCATATCCAGTTGTTAAAAAAGCCATGCGTCAATGGGTTTTAAGAATTACCCAATATGCTGACCGGCTACTTGATGATTTAGATGCCCTTGATTGGCCAGAACACTTAAAAGAAATGCAACGCAATTGGATTGGTAAGAGTCACGGGGCAATGATCACATTTAATGTCAACCAAACATCACTTGATTTTGAGGTGTTTACCACACGTCCAGATACAATTTATGGCGCAACCTATGCCGTCTTAGCACCAGAACATCCACTTGTATTAGATATTACCAGTGGTGATGAACTTGAAAGCGTCAAAGCTTATATTGAAACGACCAAACAAAAAAATGAGATGGATCGTCAAACAGATAAAGAAAAAACAGGCGTCTTCACAGGTGCTTATGCAATCAATCCATTAACTCATAAAAAAATACCAATTTGGATAGCAGATTATGTGCTGCCGCATTACGGCACGGGTGCTGTGATGGCGGTGCCAGCGCATGATGAGCGTGATTTTGAGTTTGCTCAAACACACGGGCTAGATATTATTGAAGTCATTAAAAACGAAACTGATGGTGGTGCATTTATTGGCGATGGCCTGCATTATAACAGTGGTATTATTGATGGTCTTTATAACGATGATGCCATAAAAAAAATTATTGAACATTTAGAGATTACCAAACAAGGGTATGCGCATGCAACCTATAAATTAAGAGATTGGGTCTTTTCAAGACAACGTTATTGGGGCGAACCATTCCCAGTCATTTTTGATGATGATCAAAACATTATACTTTTAGATGATGACGATCTACCACTTGATTTGCCTAAACTTAATAACATCAAGCCAAGTGGCACAGGTGAATCACCACTTGTCCATGCACACGATTGGCTTTATGTAACCTATAAAGGGGTTAAAGGACGCAGAGAAACCAACACCATGCCACAACTCGCAGGTAGCTCTTGGTACTTTATGGGCTATATTTTAAAACATCATTTAGGCATGATCCCTTTAAATCAACCTGAAGCGAAAAAAGAACTTGATCAATGGTTACCAGTTGATTTATATATCGGCGGGACAGAACATGCTGTAGGGCATTTGCTTTACGCACGGTTTTTCACGAAATTCTTATATGATTTAGGATTGGTTTCAGTCAAAGAACCATTTACAAAACTATTTAATCAAGGGATGATCCTAGGTCCTGATCACTCGCGGATGAGTAAATCAAGAGGCAATGTTGTCAATCCAGATGATGTGATTAAAGACTTAGGGGCAGACGCCTTAAGATTATTTGAAATGTTTATGGGACCATTAGAAGCAGAAAAGCCATGGTCGACTGAAAGTCTTCACGGCTCTAAAAAGTTTTTAGATCGCGTATGGCGGATGTTTGAACTCGTTACAGATCAACCCAATGAAGACCTAGCATTTGTTTATCATCAAACCATTAAAAAAGTGACTGAAGATTACGAAAAATTAGCCTTTAATACAGCGATTAGCCAAATGATGATTTTTGTCAATGAAGTTTATAAAAAAGGATCGATTGGAAAAGCACAAGCAAAAACCTTCTTAAAACTATTAAATCCAATTTGTCCACATATCACCGAAGAGTTAAACTTTGAGGTCTTAAAACAAAATGAAGAACTCATCTATTCAGAATGGCCAACCTATGATGAGTCACAGTTGGTTGTTGATGACGTTGAATTTGTTGTTCAAGTCAATGGTAAATTACGTGCGAAAATTCAAACCAAACGCGGTTTAAGTAAAAAAGAAGCTGAAACACTGGCCATAAACCATGAAAATGTTGTCAAACATTTAGAAGGACTAACCGTACTAAAGGTCATTGTCGTTCCTGATAAGCTCGTTAATATTGTTGCTAAATAAGTTTTATAATCCTAGATATACACACTTTCCCTAGAACATCTTTTGATGTCTAGGGATTTTTTTATGGTAATCACCAATAATAAACAAAGATTGACAGTATTAATAACGAAGACAGACATATCCACTGAGATGACTAGAGGCAATAAAAGAAGTTCTTTAATTACTTCATGCAAATAGATATACACCAAGAAATAGCATTTGAAATCACACTCCATCGTTTAAAAATGTATAAATAGATGTAAAATGGAACCAAAGACCAATAAAGGGCCTTTAAAATCCGTATAGTAAGTAGAGAAGATACCATGGTGACTCTAAAACAAATGATCAGACAATTTAAACAAAAAGATTATCAGTCATTTGATATCTTTTACAATCAGACAAAACAAAAGGTGTTTTTTGCTGTGATTAATATTATCAAAGATGAATCTTTGGTCGATGATGTTATGCAAGAAACCTATTTAAAGTTTTTAAAAAACATTGATAAAGTCAAATCTGACGGTAACGTCTCAGCGTACTTACAGCGTATTGCTAGAAATTTAGCCATTGATTTATACAATCAACGAAAAAAAGAAGTCTATGGCAATGAGATATTTGAAACCATACCAGCTGAAGAAGAAAAACATCAAGAAGACATATTCGAAATTTTAGACATGCTTGAATCAGATGAAAAAGAAGTGGTTTCATTACACATCATCAATGATTTAAAGTTTAGAGAAATTGCTGACATGATGGATAAACCACTCGGTACAGTCTTATGGCTTTACCAAAAAGCATTAAAAAAACTTAAAGAGAAAGTAGGTGACTACATATGAAAAATAAAGCACTCAAACAATTCATTAAAGATAAAGCCAATGATGTCACCATCAAAGATTTTTCTTTAGAAATCATTGAAAAAGCTAAAATGCAAGTCAATGAACCAAGTGTTATAGAAAAACAATCGTTTCGTTTACGCTTAAAACCTATCTTTGCTTTATCCCTCGCTTTAGTAACAACCTTTGTGCTTGCATTCTTATGGACACCTTCGCTTTCTGATGATCCATTTGTCATCGAAGCCTACGACCAAGCCATGATGGTTTCATCTGTTTCAATGATTTATGCGTATGATATAGAAGTCAATCAACAAGTATCACTGTTACAGTCTATTTCATTGGATAGTACATATTTAATTGAAGATCAACTCGAGGGTCTAAATACTTATTTCCCATTAATCGAACAATTTTTTGAAAGCAACGCCAATTTTGATAAAGAAGTCTTGAGTGTCGAAGGCACCAACTATCTCTATCATTTAAAATTTTCTTCAAAGACATCGTCTAATGTTTTTATAGACTACGAACTCAAATTACTAGATACCGTTATAAAATTAGGCGAAAACATTATCATCGAAGGCTATATTTCATTTTCAGATGATACATATCCAATCATTATTGAATTTAACCAAAATCAACCAGAACACTTTTTAATGACATCATTGCTAGAAGATGAACAAACCATTGAAATACTATACGAAAAATCAAACAATGAAGCATCATATCGATTACAACTACTTGATCGCGATACCGTCATTAAAAGTCTTATGCTAAAAAAAGATGCACTTAATCAAGTCATTGATCTTAACTTTGAAAAAGGGACAATGAACGGCACTTACCGTTTTAGACAGACCGAAGATAAGGTATTAGGCGTTAGTTATGCCATTGTTAAGGAAAACATCAGTGAAACAGGACGTATCAATATTTCAATCACGCCACGTGAGAATATGCCAACATTATATGAAATTGATGTAAGACCACAAGGTGGAACACCGTTTAATCGAGAAGAAGAACGTGAGCCGACGCCACCAAGACCAACCCCAAGACCAACCCCACCTAGAGGACCATTTAGTGATTAATAAAACACAAAATTGAGTCAATCACCAATAAAAAGCTACCCAAAACAGTATAAAGAGTGAAAAGGAGGTTTTCACATATGAGAAAACTTAAAATATTCAGTTTGTTAGTTGTACTATTAGGCGTCATCACGCTTAGTGCGTGTGCATTAGATGCCAACGCACAAGAAGATGCGTATGTTACATTAGATATTAATCCAAGTATTGAATTGGTTGTATCACCAAGAGAAAAAGTCATTTACGCAGGTGCGTTAAATGAAGATGGTGAGTTATTACTTGCCGGCCTAGAAATCATCGGCCTTGATTTAGAAGACGCCCTTGACTTAATTATCGAAGAAGCCATTTATTTAGGTTTCATTGATACAACAGATGAAGAAATCAATATCGAAGTTTCAACGATTTCAGGGAAATTAGAAGCAGGCGAACGTATCCATGAACGTGCAAAAGAACATGTCAATAATGCTTTTATTAAACGTGCCATGGTTGGACGTGCCAATGACAAGGCTTTTGATCAAGAAGATGTAGCTGAAGCAGAAACACATGGTGTCACACCAGGCTTCTTAAAGCTTGCAACATCAGTGTTGTTGATTCAAGATACATACACCCTTGAAGAATTACTTGAGATGACACATGAAGAACTCACAACAATGCTTAAGGAAAATCAAGAAGCAAACAAACAGTTAATGTTTAGTGTTAGAGAAGCATTCCATACACAAAGAGATGCTATTATTGCAGAATATCAACCTCAAATTGAAGCCATTGAAGCACAACTTGAAGCAGAAGATGCTGATGTTGAAGCTCTAACAGCAGAACTTGAAACACTTCAAACTGCAATGCGTGAAGAAATCGCGTTAATCCGTGAAGAATTTGTTGAACAAACACAATTACTTGCACAACAAATGCGTTTAAGACATCAAGAACGTAAAGAAATGCATCAAGAAGCAGTCGATGAATTTATGGATAATGCTGATGCTAGAAGAGAACACATGAGAGAAGCTATTGAAGAGTTCCAAAATAGACGCAATGGAAACAATCCAGTAGAAACTGAAGAACCTGTTGAAGACGAAGCAGAATAAGTAGTATTAAACAAATAAAAAAACGCCATTGCAAAGGCGTTTTTTTATTGCAAGCTACATAAACAAAATTAAACTTAATGCCATCAGGGCCATACCGGTAACCAATCCAATCATTGAAATATGGTGCTTTCCATATTTCTCTGAGGTTGGTAAGAGCTCATCTAATGAAATGTAGACCATAATACCAGCGACAAACGCGAAGACAAAACCAAAGGTCAGTTCACCAAAAATCGAAAATAAAATGAAATAGCCAACAAGTGCACCGATGGGTTCTGCTAGACCAGATAAGAAGGCATACATAAATGCTTTTTTCTTAGATCCTGTCGCTTGATAAATAGGAATGGCAACGGCAATCCCTTCAGGGATGTTATGGATGGCGATTGCAATGGCAATCCCAATACCAAGTGCTGGACTTTCTAAGGCGGCAATAAAAGTAGCTAAACCTTCAGGGAAATTATGAATGGCAATAGCCAACGCCGAGAAAACACCCATTCTCAGTAAGTTTTTCTTTTCACGATCCTCATCAGATAAATCAAGATCAGGAATCTCATGTGGATTTTCGGCACTTGGGACAATGAAATCAATAAAACCGATAGTCGCAATCCCCACGAAAAAAGCAATGGTGGCATATAGATACCCTAATGAATCGCCAAAAATAGACGATAACGAATCAATAGATTTCGGTAATATTTCCACAAAGGATACGTAAATCATCACACCGGCACTAAATCCTAGCGCAAATGTTAGAAATTTCTTGCTGGCTGCTCTTTTATGAAATGCCAGCAGCCCACCAATACCTGTTGCTAGTCCAGCAAACAGTGTTAATAAAAATGCGAAGACATAATCCATGATAACCTTTTCCTCTTTTCCTTTTTATATATCTTATGTTTTTATTATATAACTAAAGGGTGGATGATTAGCAGCAAAAGGAACATCCAACCTTAGTATTTTGTATATTTTTGGATCAAGTGTTTCTAAAAATGCACAAATAGCCTCTGATTCAACCCGTCCTGCCGGATGACCAGGATACATGGTCATCACAATATATCTATCTTTTTTCAGATGATTTATACAACTTTTTAGGGCTAAAAGTGTTGTCTCTTTTTGTGTTGTAATGCTTTTATCACCCAAAGGCAGGTATCCAAGGTTAAAGATAACCAGTTTAAAATCATCAATATAATTAAAGATATGTTCATGTGAGTCAAGGATTAGTTTAACGTTATTGATGCCTAAATCATCACACCGTTTTTGCGTATTGATTAAAGCGACTTCTTGAATATCAAAAGCATAAACAAAGCGTGCGTGTTGAGCCAAAAAAACGGTGTCATAGCCTTGTCCCATGGTCGCATCAACAACAATATCATCTGTTGAAATTAAGGGTTTTATTAACTGATGTAACGATTCAACGACTGAGAGATTTTTCATAGGTATCTCCTTGATATAAATCAAGTTTACGTAAACACTTATCGATCTCATTTGAAACAACAAATTTCTTTTTTGTCCAATGTGGTGCTATAAGCATATGTGCTGGTGCATCACCTGTGAGTCTATGAATGACGATATCTTTTCTTAACCAGCCAATTTGAGTTGTGACGACATCAACATAGTCTTCTAAGGAAAGCATTGGCCAAGGATTTTTTAAATAATCATGGCCCATCTTTGTTTTTTCCATCAGATGGAGCATATGAATTTTAATGCCTTGGACATCTAGTGTGTTAATATGTTTAACGGTTTCTACCATCATCTCTTTGGTTTCATAGGGCAAACCATTAATGATGTGAACAACCACTTCAATCCCTTTACTTCTTAGACGTAAAACAGCATCATCAAAGCATTTTAGGTCATGTGCGCGGTTAATGATCAGAGATGTTTTCTCATGAATGGTTTGCAGGCCTAACTCCACTTGTAAAGGCATTCTTGTGTTGAGTTCTCCTAGGTAATCAATCACATCATCAGGTAAAACATCTGGTCGTGTCGCGATGCTTAGCATGCGAATGTTTGGATCTAATTGTATGGCTTCTTCATAAAGCTCTTTAAGGCGGTGTAGGGGTGCATGGGTATTGGTGTTGGCTTGGAAATAAACAATATAATCGCCTTCATCCCATTTTTGTTGCATCATATGTTTGATAGTTTCAAACTGCTCTTTCAAACTTTTTTTCTTATCGCCAGCAAAATCACCACTACCCATAAATGAACAAAACGTACATCCACCACGGGCGACTGTACCATCGATATTTGGGCATGTAAACCCACCATTTAAGGGGATTTTATAAACTTTTTTGTTGTATCTGTGTAAATAGTAATTATGAAGCGTCACATAATGTTTCTCATGGGTCATTAAGTTCATAGATTTCACCAACATTATTTTACCATAAGTTAAGAGGTATGTTATAATTAAACTCAAAGGAGTTTAGCATATGTTTAAGAGAATGAAAGTCAGTTTAACAGAACCTCCTCTCATCATTTTTTTCATGAAAGACAAGTGGACACGCGTTTTACTCTACGTTTTTTTTGTGCCACTGTTTTTGTTGTTACCATTTGTGATGACATCATTAATTTCAACAGATATGTCGATTGAAGAAGTTGATTTTTTATCAACCCGCATCAATGCAAACTTTAGAGTAGATGGCGTTTTAATTGTTGATGGAGTTTTAACCGGATCCTCTAGTGCCACCATGATTTATGAATACGTAACTTTCCACATTGGACCCACCAATGATCCATTAATTGCAATGGGCCTTTTCTTTGATACATATGACTTGGTCCTTTACGCACAAGATTACGAACTTCAACGCATCGCCTATGAAGAACTTGGTCTTTATAATTATGATTTTAATGACTTAAGCATCCAAAGTTCTAAAGCCTTAGCCTTAGCATTTAAACAGATCACTGATCAAGAACCTTTGGTCGTCTTCGTTGACTTTTTTTATATTTATTTTGATGGCTTATTTAATTACGTCAGTATGGTTTTACTCATTTCTTTGATGACCATGTTATTTATGGTCAACGTGCCCATCCCATACCGCTATCGTTTTAAAATCTCGGTTTACTTAACAACCGTATGGGTTTTTTCCGAACTTTTATTGGCCTTATTTGATTTAAGAGAGTTATCCTTTATTTCAACCGTTATTGTGTATCTGTATCATATTTGGGCATATCGCTCGGTTAAAGTCTTGCCAAAGGAGTAACACCATGGAAAACAACAAGTATAAACTCTTTTTAGAGCAATCAAAATTTAACGCAAAAAGTATCAATAAGTCAGTTTTAAAGCATGTTGAAATTGATACGAAACAAAGCACATGGACCTTTCATATCCATCTACCAGAAGTGATCGATACAGAGTTGTTGCCACTTTTTTTAGACCAGATTAAAACCTACTTTTTAATTCCCAAAGTCGTCAAAAAAGTCTTTGTTCAACTATCTTATGATCACCCTGAAGGATTTGAACCACTGGCACTAAAATATCTAGACTATGTGATTTATGAAGTATCTAAAGAAAAACCAAGCGCCATATCACTTAAAAACTTTAAAGCGACTTACGAAAACCAAACCTATACATTTGCTATCGATGAAGATAGTACATACATCAATCAGTTTTTCAAACTCATCCAAATGCGTTTTGCGCGCTTTGGATTTATCGTCCAATTTAAAACAGAAATCGTTAAAGATATGATGACTGTATCTAAAGAAATCGAACATTTGATTAAAGAAAAAGATGATGTTTTAGCTGAGCAAGCCAAGCAGGCAAAACGTCAAAAACAAAATGAAAAACCAGCAAAATATGGGTTTACAAGAAAAAGTAATCCAGAGAAAATTGATATTAAAGATATTCCTATTGATCAGTATCGTTTAGATCAATATAAAAATGAAAAAGGTGACACACAATTTTTAGTTGAAGGCCAAATTTCAAAAATAGATGTTAGAAAACTTACCAATACATCGTTATTAACGTTTGTTTTAGGCGATGAAGAAGATGCCATTTATGTCAAACGTTTTTTAAGACGTGAAAAAGACTTTCAAATCGTTGATCAACTGAAAGAAGGCGACTTGGTTCAAGTGGAAGGCAATGCCAATTTTGATACGTTTATCAAAGATGTTGTATTGTTTGCTAACCAAATTTATTTTGTTGAAAAGCCTAAAAAACTTGAACGCTTAGATAAAGCTAAAGAAAAGCGTATTGAGTTTCATGTGCACACAAAAATGTCTAATATGGATGCTGTAACAGATGTCAAATCGTATATTGATCAAGCCATCAAATGGGGTCATAAGGCCATCGCATTTACAGACCATAATGGTTTATATGCGTATCCTGATATCTTTAAACAGACCAAAGGCAAACCGATTAAGCCCATTTACGGGGTTGAGTTGGATTTTGTTGATGAAACGATATTTAAGATTACATCAGAAGCCAATGAAGACATTGAACTCAAAAATGCGACATATGTCGTTTTTGACATTGAAACAACCGGCCTATCTGCCATGCGTGACAAGATCATCGAAATTGGTGCTGTTAAAATTCAATCCGGACAAGTGACTGAGACATACCAACAATTTGTTAATCCTGAAGAAGCTATCTCTGATCTCATTACCAATTTAACGAGCATCACCGATGACATGCTTAAAGATCAACCACTCATAGACACTGTATTGCCAGAATTTTTAGCATTTATTAAGGGGTCTGTCTTGGTGGCACATAACGCTTTATTTGATATTGGGCACATTCGGGAAAAAGCACGTCAGTTAGACTTAGCATTTGATGATTCAAAAGCCATTGACACACTGAATTTGGCACGCTATTTTTATGCCGATCAGTTAAAACGTTTTAACTTAAAAGCAGTCTCTAAACTATTTAAGGTAAAACTCGATAATCATCACCGTGCCATTGATGATGCACAAGCCACTGCACAGATTTGGCTTCAAATGTTAAGTGATTTATCATCCATGGGCATTAAACGATTTGACCAAATCAATGAAGCCATTGATCCAATGCTTGCATATAAGCATATTATTCCTTCACATATCAATATTTTAACAGCCAATCAAGTTGGCTATAAAAATCTGTTTAAACTCGTTTCTGATGCTTTAACAACGCATTTTCATCATGGTGCAAGAGCCTTAAAAGGTGTTGTTAATACATACCGAGAAGGCTTGCTTATCGGTAGTGGTTGTTATAAAGGCGAAGTGTTTGAAGCAGCCATTAACAGAAGTGATGATGACTTGGCTGAAGTCATGTCATTTTATGATTATGTTGAAATTCAACCAGTTGAAGCTTATTTTCACTTGTTTGAAAATTTAGGTAGTTATGCCAAAGATATCATTCAAGCAACACTACATAAAATTGTCTTAACAGCTAAAAAATTAAACAAAATCATCATTGCCAGTGGCGATGTGCATTACTTAGAAAAATCAGATGTTTTATACCGTGAGATTTATATTAGAACACCTTTGGTTGGTGGTGGTGTTCATGATTTAAATAAAACCAGTAAAATGCCAGAACATTATTTATTAACCACCGATGAAATGCTAAAAGCTATGGCGTTTTTAGGCAAAGAGTTGGCATACGAAATTACTGTTGCAAACACACAAAAACTCAATGATTTAATTGATCCGATTGATGCTTTCCCACAAACACTTTATTCCATCAGTGATGATGCCTTTAAAGATTTACTTAATATCGAAAGTATCAGTGCCGAAGTCGAGCGGTTGGTGTCTTTAAAGATGCATGAACTTTATGGCGAGACACCACACCCAATGGTCTTAGAACGTGTATCACGCGAATTGAAAAACATCATTGAAAATGAGTTTGCACCTGTGTATTATATGTCACACCTTTTGGTTAAAAAATCATTAGAAGACGGCTATTTGGTTGGTTCACGTGGGTCTGTCGGATCCAGCTTGGTCGCAACCCTACTAGAGATTACAGAAGTCAACCCTTTAAGACCGCATTACCGCTGTCCTTCAGGTGATTTTCAAGCATTTTATTTAAATGAAGAAGAAATTCATCAATACGGGCTAACACCAGAACAAAAAGCGTTTCAATCATATTTTAAAGACATTCAATCAGGCTATGATTTACCAACACATGTATGTCCTTTATGTGGTAGTCAACTGCATAAAGATGGACACGACATTCCCTTTGAAACATTTTTAGGGTTTGATGGTGATAAAGTGCCTGATATCGATTTAAACTTTTCAGGCGATTATCAAGCCATTGCACATGAATATGTTAGAGAACTTTTAGGTGAAGACTTCACATTTAGAGCTGGCACCATTCAAACGGTTGCTGAACGGAATGCCTATGGCTATGTCAAAGGCTATTTAGAAGACAAGCATATCGAAGCACGCAACGCTCAAATTGAGCGCTTAGCCAATAAAATTGAAGGGGTTAAACGATCAACCGGTCAACACCCTGGCGGCATTGTTGTCGTGCCCAAACATAAAACCATTTATGATGTCACACCCATCCAGTTTCCAGCGGATGATGTTACATCGACTTGGAAGACAACACATTTTGATTATCACTCATTTGAAGCCAATTTACTAAAACTAGATATATTAGGCCATGATGATCCGACGATGATTAAATACTTAATGGATTATGTCAAGGCACATCCCGCGGAATTCCCTTTTAAAGAAGCACAAGATATTCCTTTAGACGATCCAAAGGTTTATAAACTATTTTCAGGCACACAAGTCATAGGCTTAACACAAAACGATGTGTTAAGTGATGTGGCATCATATGCGATTCCTGAGTTTGGCACACCTTTTACGCGTCAAATGTTATCAGACACCAAACCAAACACATTTGCAGGTCTAGTAAAAATCTCTGGGTTGTCCCATGGGACAGATGTTTGGATTAAAAATGCTCAGTCATTGGTCAATGGCACAACACCATACGGTAAGATTGCGTTTGAACAAATCATTGCCTGTCGTGATGATATTATGGTTCAGTTATCACAACGTGGTCTTGAGCCATTAAAAGCATTTGATATTATGGAGTTTGTTAGAAAAGGCAAACCAAGTAAAGATCATGCCAGATGGCTCACTTATGAACAAGAAATGCGAAAATACAATGTCCCTGAATGGTACATTTGGTCAGCGGGACAAATTAAGTATATGTTTCCTAAAGCGCATGCGACAGCATATGTCATTATGGCGATGCGCATCGCGTGGTTTAAGGTATATAAACCCCTTTTGTTTTACAGTGGGTTTTTCTCGAAGCGCGCTGTTCAGTTTGATTATGAACTGATGATGCTAGGCTCAAATGCCATGCGAAACAAATTACTTGAATTAGGCAAAGAAAAGAACTTAAAGGTTAAAGATGATCAATTGATTGTTACTCTTGGTGTCGCCCTAGAAATGACAAAAAGAGGGTTTCAGTTTTTACCGGTTGATATCAATCTTTCAGAAGCAACAACATTTAAAATGGAAAAAACAGGATTGCGGATGCCCTTTAGCGCCATTGATGGACTTGGTGCATCGGTTGCACTTGATATCATAGAAAATCGAGTGTTAAAACCTTTTACAAGTAAAGAAGATGTCAAAGTTAGAACCAAAATTAATAAGACCGTGTTTGAAAAAATGGAAAATTATGGCGCATTTAAAGATTTAAATGAGGAAAATGATGTGATTGAACATGGTTTGTTTGCACTTTAAAATAATATGGATTATAATATCTTATGAAATCCATAAGTGATTACACAAAGGAGATGATTTTATATGCGTAGTTCAAACCCCGTGTTTGGAAATATTGAACGTAGTGCATCTTATGCATCTACAGCTGAACAAGCAAGTTATCAAGGCATTACAATAAAGACTGCATTTATGTTATTATTGGCAGCCGGCACCGGATTTTTCGCGATTACATCGATTGATGCTAATTTATTAATCACCTTATTAATTCCAGCATTTATTGTGGCACTAATCTCTGTGATGGTCGCAACATTCGTCCCAAGACTCGCCATGCCATTTGCGATTTTATATGCTCTGGCTGAAGGGATTATTTTAGGCTTAGTCACCGCGATTGCCAACTGGTATGCACCAGGTGCGGCTTATACGGCAATCATTGGTACAGCAACTATTTTTGGTGTGATGCTGTTCTTATATTCTAGTAGAACCATACGTGTGACATCACGATTCAGAACCATTATGTTTAGCGTTTTGATTTCAATTTTATTGGTGATTATTACAGTGACCATCATTAACTTAGTCAATCCAGCCATTTTTGCTGGCGCAAGCATCGGTTTAATGATTGGTATTAGCGTATTTTTAATCATCTTTGGCGCTTTGATGCTGGCCTTAGATTTTGATCGTGCAGAATCGATTGTATCAAGTGGCGCAGATAAGCGTTATGAGTGGGTCGTCGCCTTAGGACTTATGGTTACTTTGGTTTGGATCTATTTTGAAATCTTAAGATTAATTTTAATTTTATCAAGTCGTAGAAGTTAATAGAAACTCATTGATAAGACAAAGTAGTTAAAAAACGGTTGTATAGAGAGCATAGGATGGTGGAATCTATGCCAATACGGTTTAACGAATTCAGCTTTGAGAGGTGCTAATCACACCCGAATCATCTGCGTTAAAGATGCTTAAAGGGCTAGCAATTGCTAGAACTAAGGTGGTACCGCGTATATTTGCGTCCTTAGATTATTCTAAGGGCGCTTTATTTTTAATTAAAGGAGACTTGTAATGACAAATTTAGAACAGTTAAAGACAGATGCGTTAATCGACATTAAAACGTGTGAGACACTAGAAGCATTAGATGATGTGCGTATCAAGTATTTAAGTAAAAAAGGCTCTGTAAGTCTATTAATGGGGGAATTAAGACATCTTGACCCAGCAGTAAGACCAGCATTTGGCCAAGGTGTGAATGACTTAAAAAAAGAGCTAGAAGAAGCATTGTACAATAAAAAACAAGCACTTGAAAACATTGAACTGATCAAACAATTAGAAACAGAAAAAATTGATGTGACACTCCCTGGATATCAACTTTATCAAGGGGGTATTCATCCACTCAATCAAGTGATTGAAGATGTCGAAGATTTATTTGTTGGTATGGGCTATGAGATTGCGACTGGACCAGAACTAGAAAACGATTATTATAACTTTGAAATGATGAACTTAGATAAAGATCATCCAGCCAGAGCGATGCAAGATTCGTTTTATGTGAATGATCGGTTGTTATTAAGAACCCACACATCGCCTGTTCAGGCGCGTACGATGCTGGAAAAAAAAGGACAACCCTTAAGTATTATTTGTCCAGGTAAGGTTTACAGACGTGATGATGATGATTTAACACACAGTCATCAGTTCATGCAAATAGAAGGCCTTGTGATTGATAAAGACATTTCTTTTGCGCATCTCAAAGGGGCCCTTTTAACCATGGTTAAACACCTTTTTGGTGATGATCGCGAAATTCGCTTAAGACCGTCTTATTTTCCATTTACGGAACCGTCAGTAGAAGTTGATGTTTCTTATGTAAAAAAAGATGGTAGTAAGGGTTATATTGAAATTCTTGGTGCAGGACGTGTGCATCCCAATGTCTTAAGGATGGGCGGCTATGATCCTTTGGTTTATAGTGGCTTTGCTTTTGGTATTGGTGTCGAACGTATTGCTATTTTAAAATATCATATTGATGACATTCGTCATTTTTATACCAATGATTTACGCTTTTTAAGTCAATTTAAGGGGGTAGGGAAATGAAACTAACAACTGCAATGCTTAAACGCTTTATTTCTGTGCCACGCAATCTTTTTGAAGTGACCAACCAACATATTATTGAAGTTGAATCTTACGGCAAAGTTGTTGATGCGACTGAAATTACTATCGGTCACGTTTTAACATGCGAAAAACATCCGAATGCTGATACATTAAGTGTCACAACCGTTGATGTTGGTGATGAGGTTTTACAAATCATATGTGGTGCGCCTAATGTTGCTAAAGGTCAATATGTTATTGTTGCTAAAGTTGGTGCGGTATTACCAGGTGATTTTAAAATTAAAAATGCGAAAATCAGAGGCATTGAATCACAAGGTATGATTTGCTCTCTTAATGAGCTTGGATTTGAAGAAAAAGTGATACCAAAAGTATATCAAGGGGGCATTTTTTACTACGATGAACCTGTTGACATTGGATCAGATCCATTGGAGCCACTTGGACTAGAGGGTATGGTTTTAGAACCAGCACTCACACCAAATCGTGGCGATTTATTATCGTCTTACGGGTTTGCTTTTGATTTATCTGCCATGATTGAAAACCCCTTAATCACACCAGATATTCACTATACTGTAACCAAAGATCAAAATCCGATTGACGTTAAGTCATTAACGGATGGATGCCCATTATACTATGCTGGATATGCTTTGGATGTTACCATTAAGCCATCGCCATGGTGGTTAAAAAGTGCGTTGATTGCCAATGATATTAAGCCAATCAATAATGTGATTGATATTAGTAATTACGTGATGCTGGAATATGGGACACCACTGCATATGTTTGATGCTAAGAAATTTGATACGCAAAGTGTCGTCATTAGAGATGCGAAACCAAATGAAGCAGTTGTGACACTTGATGATATCAAACGTCACTTAACGAGTGAAGATGTTGTCATTACTAATGGGAAAGATGTGGTTGCGATTGCCGGTGTCATGGGTTGTGCCAACACCATGATTGATGATGACACAAACCATGTGATTATTGAAGCTGCTTATTTTGATCCAAAACGCATTCAAAAGACAAGCAAACGCTTAAATTTGCGTTCAGATTCATCTTTAAGATTTGAGCGCGGTGTTGATCCCTCGCGTGTCTTATTAGGCTTACAAAGAGCGATGGAGCTGCTCGTTCAACTCGCTGATGCAAAGCTTAGCAAAGATATCAATAAAGCAGAAAAACCATTGCCTAAAAAAGAAGGTATTAAGGTTTCAACTGATCAAATCAATAACGCATTAGGAACCTCTTTAGACAGTCAAACCATCTATGGATTTTTCAAACGTTATGGATATGAAATTAAACAAGAACAAGATACGTTTGCCGTCATACCACCAAGTCATCGACTTGATATTGAAATACCTGCTGATATTTACGAAGAAATTGCGCGTATCTATGGCCTCAATCATATCGAAACCAAGCGTCATCCGGTCGAGCAAAAAGGTCAATTAACGCATCAACAAAAGCGCTTAAGATACTTAAGACATACACTTGCATCCAAAGGGTTATATGAAGTCATCACCTATAGTTTGGTCTCAGTACCTGAAGTACAAGCATTTCATCACATTGGTGAAGTAGAAATGGTTTTATCGCCTTTAAGTGAAGATAAAAAAGCATTAAGACAAAGCTTAATTAACGGATTATTACAAACAGTTAAGTACAATCAAAGCCGTCAAAATCAGGATGTCAATATTTTTGAAGTAGGTCATGTGTTTGCCAAAGATATCGAAGTGCCTTACTTAGGGATGGCGATGAGTGGATCATTATATGATAGCCTATGGCAAAAACAAGCACTAAAAGCCGATTTTTATGTCTTAAAAGGTATGCTTGAAGCAGTATTTTTGCCTTTAGGTATCGCATTTACATTTGAACCAGCGGATTTAAATGATCGTTATCATCCACACCGTCAAGCTAATATTTTGTTTAACGACAAAGTCATTGGTCATATTGCTCAAGTACATCCAAATGTGTGCCGTGCCTATGACATTGATGAAACATTTGTGTGTGAACTTAATTTAGAAGATATTTTAAATAGAGAGCAAGCATTTGAGTACCAACTCATTTCAAAATTTCCAACCATAACCAGAGACGTTGCAATCCTTGTTGATGACAAAATTCATGCGTCAACCATCATTGAGATGATCAAACAAACGGGGCGTCCGATATTAACAGATGTACAAATTTTTGACATCTATAGTGGTGCATCCATTGAACCTGGCAAAAAATCTATGGCCTTTAGATGTGTCTTTAATGATCAACAAAAAACATTGCTAGCAGAAGATGTTGATAAAGTCATGAAAAAGATTACCAATCGATTGGGATTTTCATTTCAGGCAGTGATTAGATAATCGGTATTGATGATATAAGGATCAGCATGATTAGAAAATAGAATAAAAAAACATGACATGCATAAAAAACATGTCATGTTTTATCTATTGGCCCTTTAATATCATCATCATATGATATAATAACATGCAAGCAATCATCATCAAATAGATGATTTGTATTTGATAAATGATTTAAAAATGTGTAAAATATGGATATAGGTGATAACATGTTGATTTACGACTTAACCTTTGAAGCTTTAGTGACATTTATTGAGTCTCAAGGGTTTAAAAAATACCGTGCTGAACAAGTTTGGCATTGGCTTTATGTTCAAAAAATTGAATCATTTCAAGACATGGTCAATGTGCCCAAAGATGTCATTGATTGTCTATCTGAAAACTTTCATTTAAATGCATTAGAATTGGTTTTAAAGCATGAGAGTCAAGATGGTACACTCAAATGCTTATATGCCCTTCATGATGGCCATTTGATCGAATCTGTCTTGATGAGACAGCATTATGGTAATTCCATTTGTGTGACCACACAAGTTGGATGTAACATTGGATGTTCTTTTTGTGCATCAGGACTTTTAACAAAAAAACGCGACTTAACATCTGGGGAAATTATCGCTCAAGTCATTCAAACTGAAAAGTTGTTGGGTGAGCGTATTAGTTATATTGTGGTGATGGGTATTGGTGAACCATTTGACAACTATGATCACTTGATGGCTTTTTTGCATACCATCAACCATCCCAAAGGTTTAGCGATTGGGGCCAGACACATTACGGTGTCAACCTCAGGCATCGTCCCAAAGATTAAAACATATGCCCATATGGGACTGCAAGTCAATCTCGCGATTAGTTTGCATGCACCGAATAACGAGATTCGCTCGAAACTAATGAAAATTAATAAAGTATATCCTGTTGAAGAAGTGATTGGCGCCATTAAGTACTATTTAGCAGTTGCTAAAAGACGTGTCACCATTGAATATATCTTAATTGATGGGTTAAATGATAGTGAGGCAGTCGCCCTTGAACTGGTACGTGTTTTAAGAGGACTTAATGTCTATGTTAATTTGATACCTTATAACGAAGTCCTAGAAGCACCTTATAAGCGTTCTCAAACTGAAACCATGGAAGCATTTTATGATGTTTTAAAAAAACATAATATACAAGTCACATTAAGAAAAGAACAAGGTCATGACATCAATGCTGCTTGCGGGCAGCTTCGAAGTCAACATCTCTAGGAGGTTCATTTGAAAAAAGGGTTTATTAAAAAATCAATATCCAATCACTATACAGTGGTCGACCTTGAAACCAAAGATGAGGTTATTGCCCAAGCAAAGGGAAAATTTCGCTATATGAAAATCGATCAATCATCTTCTTTTAGTCAGCAAGAAACAAAAAGGACTAAAATCGAGCAAAAGATTATGATGATTAGTCCAAAGGTTGGTGATTACGTCATCTATGATGATCGCGAAGATCAAGTGGTAATCACAGAGATTTTGCCACGCAAAAACGACTTGGCCAGACCAGATGTATGTAATGTTGATCAAGTGTTGCTCGTTTTTTCAAGTGTCAATCCAGACTTTAGCTTTCATTTATTAGATAAGTTTCTAGTGATTTTAAAACAACAAAACTTAACACCTGTCATTATCGTTTCAAAGATTGATTTGGCGGAAGAAGACATCTTAGAAAACATTAAAAAGGATTTAAAGTATTATGAAGAATCATTGGGATATGATGTCTATTATGTCAACAGCAAACAAAAAGTTGGGTTTGATGTCTTAGAACATGTTTTTAAAGATAAAATTACTGTTTTAGCGGGTCAAACAGGTGTCGGAAAATCAACTTTATTAAACGCATTGATGCCTCATTTAGGACTTAAAACACAAGAAATCTCAAAAGCGCTTGGACGTGGGAAGCATACCACCAGACATACAGAACTATACTTATTTAATGAAGGATATATTGTTGATACACCTGGCTTTTCTAAAATTGAATTCAAGATATTTAATACAGAAGATTTAAGAGCATTATTTCCAGATTTTGATGCCTATGCATCTGAATGCAAGTTTCGTTCGTGTCAACACATTAACGAACCTTCCTGTGCTGTTAAAAAAGCTGTTTTAGAAGGTGATATTCTAGCATCAAGATATGAACATTACCTTCAGTTTTATCAAGAGATTAAAGAACAAAAACCCATGTATTAAGAAAGGTATTCCTATGAAAATAGCACCCTCTATCTTAACAGCAAATTTTAATCATTTAAAGGCTGAAATTGAGTCTGTGATGTCCGCAGATTTGCTTCATATTGATATTATGGATGGCCATTTTGTTCCAAACATATCATTTGGTCCAGCCATTACAAAAAGCGTATCTAAGGTTTCAAAAATACCTCTAGATGTCCATTTAATGGTCGAAAAGCCATGCGACTGGATTGAAGCGTTCCATTTTGAAAACACAAAGTATATCACCGTTCATTATGAGTCACAAGCCTTTAATCAAGCTTTACAAATGATTAAAGAACGTGGGCTAAAAGCAGGACTTTCAGTCAAACCTAAAACAGATGTTTCGGTTTTAATACCTTATTTATATCATATTGATCTTGTCTTAATTATGACCGTTGAGCCCGGATTTGGGGGACAGCGATTTATGCATGACATGCTAAAAAAAGTACGTTTTTTAAAAGACTATAAAACAAAATACAATTTATCATTTGAAATTGAAGTTGATGGTGGCATCAACGAAAAAACAATTCTAGATGCGAAAGCTTCAGGTGTTGATATTTGTGTTGTTGGCAGTCATTTATTTAACCAAAAAGACCGTGATAAAGGCATTCGTGAGCTTTCATGAATGTTATCATCATTACATACCCTACCCCCAAAGACATTAAAAAAATCATCAGCATAAACGCAGATGATTACATCATTTCAGTCGACCAAGCAACCGCACATGCCAAACAACAAGGCATTGACATTGATTTGGCTGTGGGTGATTTTGATTCATTAAATGACTTAAGTATTCTCAATGATATCAATTGCGAAAAACTCAATGTCATTAAAGATGTGACAGATACACATTATGCCTTAATAAAAGCCATGGCTAAAAATCCCGATGCCATCTATTTGATAGGTGGTATGGGTGGTGATCGCATCGAGCATTTTTTTGCACACACGCTTTTGTTTGATCTTTACCCAAAACTCATTATGAAAGATGAATTAACGGAAATCAGACGCATTGATCAAGGCGTTTTTCACACCACATTTGATGGGCATATCTCGATATTTGCATACCCTAGGGCATTGATTAGTCTTAAAGGGTTTAAATATCCCTTGCTAAGCTATGATTTAAACACTTATGATCCCTTGGGCATCAGCAATGAATTAACAGCCCAAAAAGGCGACATACATGTCCATGAAGGCGCAATTTTAGTATTTTTGACAAAAAAATAAAAGGTCTAGGCCTTTTTATTTTTTAAACGCGTTCAAGTTTGTTTTTCTTAAGTGCACGAGCAGAAACTTTTACTTTTTTAATTGTGCCGTCTTCTAATTTAATTCGAACGGTTTGAAGGTTCGCTTTCCATGTGCGACGTGTTGCATTTAATGCATGACTTCTCTTATTTCCGGATAGCGTTTTTTTACCTGTTACATAGCATTCAGCCATATTCCTCACTCCTAACTGCATGAACTATTTTATCATAAAAAAGGTAAAAAGCAACACATATTCTTATTTATCTTTAAAAAGATGCAAAACAAGAAAATAGGTGGGCAAAATACTTGTTTTTTTGATTTTATGATATAATATAAGTGATTCTGAGAAGTATGAAACCGCTATTCATTTATTTATAGTTGCAAATTCAAAGTAAAGGTGTTATACTACTCAAGTATTTTATGGCATCACACTTAAAAAAGACATTTATCTATTATTTATATATATATAAGTCATTTTGAAAAATATGAGGAGGATTACAATGGCGAATCAAACAGTCAGTGGATCTCTATTTAAAAAAATGGTAACAAACGGAGCAGTCAATCTTAAAAATAATCACAAAGAAATTGATCATTTAAATGTATTCCCGGTCCCAGATGGTGATACCGGAACCAACATGCAAATGACAATGATGGCCGGCGTTAAAGAAGTAACTAACTTAGAATCTCAATCAATTGTTGATATTTCAAAAATTTTATCACGTGGTCTACTTATGGGAGCCAGAGGTAACTCAGGTGTTATCTTGTCCCAATTTTTCCGCGGGGTTTATTCAGAAATAGCAAAAATTAATAACGGTTCTGCAAGTGTTCAAGAATTTATTCAAGCACTTGTTGGTGGTTACCAAATGGCTTACCGTGCTGTGATGGATCCTGTTGAAGGTACCATCTTAACAGTGGTTAGAGAAGCTGCTGAAAAAGTTCTCCGTGAACAACCAAATTTAAATAGTGTTGAAGAAGTTTTAACCATGTATTTGGCACAAGCCAATGAAACATTAATAAAAACACCAGATTTATTACCAGTATTAAAAGAGGCCGGTGTTGTCGATAGCGGCGGCGCAGGATTTATTAAAATCATCGAAGGCTGGATCATGGCACTCAATGGTCAAACATTGGTTCAAGAAGATCAATCATCAACTCAAGCACATAACCACATGCCACAAACAGAGTATGTTGGTGCACATGCTTTAGGTGATATTGAAATTAAATACGGTTTTTGTACTGAGTTTATTGTCAAATTACACAAACCTGAACAATTTAGCGAAGATTTCATGAAAGAGCCACTATCACAAATGGGTGATTCATTGGTGGTTGTTTCTGATGATGATTTATTAAAAGTACACGTACATACCAATCAACCAGGGGTTGCCTTGACATTGGCTCAAAAATATGGCGATTTACAAACCATTAAAATTGAGAACATGCGTGTTCAACACAATACCATTATGGGTGATGATGTGCATCAAGCACCTCAACCAACTAAGGTCCAAAAGCCAAAAGCGAAATATGCGATCATTGCTGTCGCTTCAGGTGCTGGTATTCATGATGCCTTTAAAGAATTGGGTGTTGATTTGATTATTGACGGTGGTCAAACCATGAATCCATCAACAGAATCCTTTGTTAAAGCGATTGAATCATTAAATGCTGATCACATTGTCATTCTACCAAACAATAAAAACATTATTTTATCAGCGGAACAAACCCTTGATTTATGTCCTGATCAAAGCATTCGCGTCTTAAAGACTAAGAGTATTGCTCAAGGCTATGCATCACTGATGGCGTTTGATCCAACAGGTGATCTAGATGATAATTTCGAACAAATGACAGACGTTGTTTCAAACATGCGTTCAGGTGAAGTGACTTATGCAGTCAGAGATACTGAAATTAAAGGCATCCAAATTAAAAATGGTGACTTCATCGGTATCACTGCAGGTGAAATTAAAGTATCAACACCATCAAGATTGGAAACCACTCAAAAGCTATTAGATGATATGGTTGATGAAAATCGCGAAATTGTTACTGTATTTTTCGGTAATGATGCAACAGAAGATGAACTTGACGAAGTGGTCGCTCATATTAAAAAATTAAATCCTGATATCGAAGTTGAAACGATTGAGGGCAAGCAAGATATTTACACCTATATTATCGCAGTCGAATAATCAAAAAGGTGCCTAGCACCTTTTTTATTAGCGGGCGTGGTGGAATGGTAGACACGCATGCTTGAGGGGCATGTGGCAGCAATGTCGTAGGAGTTCAAGTCTCCTCGTCCGCACCAACTTTATGTTTGATTGCTAATGGGCTACAGTGTCCTCTGCTGTCCTCTAAAAGGTATGTTGCCGTGGGCGTTCACTATTGGTTATCGGCACAAAATTATGAGATATTAGACCAATTTTCTAACGAGAATTGGTCTTTTTCTATAGGGTAAGGTGAGACTTGAACTTCATTTTGAACCGACTTATATGGGGTGACGTGGTTCCGAACAAGCTAATGCAATATTGAGAACTAGTGACATAATGGTGACAAGACCAGATAGTCATGATAGAATAGAAACAGTTGAACCCTATTTTTATGGAATATATAGAAAAGAATATAGATAATTTATGCTTATTTTTAATTATAAATTTGAAGTCTGGTACTATCACTAGGTTTGATAATTCAATGTGTGCAATTAATCTTTAGATGGTACTAGACTAATTTTCAAAAAGAACTAAACCTCACTGAAATGAATTGTATCAAATTAACATAATTTTTTTATGCAATTATTATTCTATTTTCATAAGATGAATTGAAAATAGGTGGTTTTTTTGCAAACAAGAAGAAATATTTTACGTTTATAAGGAGATTACATATGCTTGAAATTATTAATATCAACAAGAAGTACGGACAAAAAAAGGTTCTACATGATGTTACTTTTAGCGTTGCATCTGGTACAGTATGTGGATTATTGGGATTAAATGGTGCAGGGAAATCAACATTGATGAAAATCGTTACCTCCCTTGCGTTTAAAGATTCTGGAGAAATCAAATACAATGGGAATGTGTACAATAAGGATGATAATACCGTTCCTCTAGGGTACATGATTGAATCGCCTGCGTTTTACAAGGATCTATCAGGAAGAAATAACCTAAAAATTCTTTCAGCACTTTACGATACCGTAAAAGAAGATAGAGTAGATCAAGTCTTATGTGAAGTAGGTTTGGACGATGTAAAGAATTCACTTGTTTCAAATTATTCACTTGGAATGAAACAACGATTATATTTTGCATATTCCATTCTCAATAATCCAGAAATATTAATCCTTGATGAACCGTTTAATGGAATTGATCCGGTAACTTCAAGATTATTCAAAGACCTCATCTTAAATTTAGCAAAACAAGGATGCACAATCATTGTATCTAGTCATGTTATATCAGATATTCATGAAATCTGTGACAAAGTCGTGATTATTGACAAAGGAAATGTTGTATATGATAGCAATCTAAATGAAAGTGAGAACCTAGAAAAACTGTTTTTATCCAAAGTTACCACTGATGGATTAGCACAATGAAAATTTTCAAGTTTGAATACCAAAAGTTGCGAGGAAACAAAATCTTGTTTTTTACATTAATTGGTTCGATTATCATTATTATCACTATTTTAATAATGATATTCTCATTCACTTCGTTTTCATCCCCAAATCAATCAATAACAAAAGAACAAGTTTTGTCAGGTTACCAAGTGAACTTGAATAGAATTTATGAAGAACTTGAAGATGAAGAATTATCTGACTATCATAAACAAAACCTACGCATCGAAAAGAATAAACTTGAGTTTTTACTACTAACCCAGACTATAGAAAATGAATACCTTGACATCACCGATTCGGGAAGAAAACTCAATATCCACCAAGGTACATCGTTGATGTTTTACCTATTCAATTCTACTTATATACTAATACTTTTATTTACAGTATTCATCTCAATTTATACATTTTTATTTGATATACAAAGTGGGACCATTAAAAATATCTTGGCTTCAGAAGAAACTAGAAAGAATGTCTTTTTAGGGAAATTCGCTTTCCAAATGAGTGCAGTATATGGCGTTTTATTCATCGCATTATTTATCGCCATCATATTTGGTTTGCAGAGTCCACAAGCAGAGTTTTTAGTTAGTATAAATGGTGACTACTATGCCCTGAACTGTTTAACCTCTTTTCTATTTCAATCGATGGGATTGATCATATTGGTTTTAGTTGTTTCATTGATTACAAATCTACTCATATTAATAACAAGAAATCTTACATATACCATTTCAATAATATTCTGGTTAATTTTGGGGTTATTTTTATTCTACCTATTTATGGAAAAAAGCATTGAAATTGGCAACTTGAATAATGTCGTCAATCCAGCAGATTACGCATTATTTATCAATATTGAGTATTTTTATAGATACACTCAACTTAGAACATTTTTCTGGACATTAGGATATTCGATTTTCGCAATAATCTTCTATATAATACAAAAAAGAAAATTTCAAAAGATTGATTTTTAGTGGGGGTATTTTGTGAAAGATACATTTAAGGTTGTTCAATATGAATTTCATAAAATCCTTAAAAACAAGGTAAAAATTATTTATCTATTTTTGATGATCTTGTTTTTGTTTTTAGCAGCATATGCTTATAGAAATGTTATTATTCTACCTAATGTAACCTGTGGTTCGGAAAGCACACAAACTTATTATATAGAGCAACGGGATTACTATAAAGCATTGTATGAGTATGCATATGGTATTAATACTGATGTCCCTGAGGGATACGTGTTTCCACCCAACCTAGATGCTGATAAAGAAATATATCATATGGAATATCTGAAATATAACCACTACGTTAGTACATCAACTAGTAGTTGCAATTATGTGAATCTTACCTATCCACTTAGTTCATCAAGAGGCTTAGAAGGCGGTGTTTTTCTTGTCATATTGGGGAACTTAAACTTCTACTTTATTGGGTTTTTAAGTATCGTCTTATCGTTAAGTATTAACTACTCAGACTATAGTAATGGAAATATAAAAAATCTAATTCAAACAAAAATAGATAGAAAGTCAATATTCCGAGGAAAGTTGATATTCACTGGAATAACAATCCTATCGGTTGTGTTGCTGTATGCTATAGCTGCGATACTAGTAGCTTCATCACTACCAGATACAAGCACCTTAATCGTTAACATAACCACTGGTGTTGTTAAAACCATAAGTACCACTACCTTTTTTCTATCCAAAATTGTTATGAATCTCTTCATCGGTTTATTCATTGCATCAATGAGCATTTACATTAGGACACTGATTAAAAATAGCTATTTGGCAGGATTTACCACTATCGGATGCGTGGTTTTTGTCATAGGAATATTCAGTGTTGTTACACTCATTATTAATAATGATGTTGTATCCGAAATTGTTAAAAAATATTTTGTTTTCATCAATTCACAAGTTAGTAATCTAAGTTTTACTCAAATTTCATATGCAATTTTGATTTTGTTTTATCTTGTTGGAAGTGCATTATTATTAACGATTAGTTATAAAAAAACACTAAGAATAGATATTTAACATTGTTGTCATTTCCTATGCTATTCACTGTTTACAGACGTACCGAAAAATATATTTAATAAATAAACGATGAACTATGTCCTCTACTTTCCCACCATGTCCTCCAAAGGGTATGTTGGTGGACAAAAGAACACTTTTCTTTTATTGTCCTATACTTTCCTCCATTGTCCTCTAAAAGGTATGTTGATGGACAAAAGAACACTTTTAAGTGTTTTCGCTAAAAAATGCGAGTTTATTTGTGCTCCTATGACACCAAAGTTATCTTTGATTACTCCCCAAAA
>JBLRWW010000007.1:0-41124 GCA_047921055.1 Acholeplasmataceae bacterium | reverse complement strand
ATAGTACATAAAAGGAGAGAGATCTCCTTTTTTTATACGTGATTGGCTTTTTATATCTTTTGATATATGCTAAAATATTACCATGGAGATGATACTATGAAAATAAACTTTAAAGATGAAGTTCTTAAACGCAAAGAGGCATTAATTAAAGATTTAAAAGGATTGATTCAAATTAATTCTGAATTGACAACCTTTGATCCCAATCGAAAAGGTGCACCATTTGGAGAAGGTACCAAAGAAGCACTCGATTATATGCTACGTTTAGGTGCAAATGATGGCTTTGTGACAGAAAATCTAGAAGGATATGCTGGTCATATTGTTTATGGCGATCAAAAACCATTTGTTGGCATGATTGGTCACTTAGATGTTGTGCCTGCAGGCAATGGCTGGAGTCACGCGCCATATGGTGGCGACATCGTTGATAACAAAATGTATGGTCGCGGGACTGAAGATGATAAAGGCCCTACCATTGCAGCCTATTATGCTTTAAAAATTCTTAAAGAACTTAATGTGCCATTAAGTAAACGCGTCAAGCTTATCTTAGGCAATGATGAAGAAACCGATTGGCGTTGTATGAGACATTATTTCAGTAAGTATCCAGAACAACCAGTTTCAGGCTTTATCCCTGATGCGGATTTTCCGTTGATTTATGCTGAAAAAGGTATTTTTAGAATGCATGTCAAAGGCGTTTGCGAACCAAGCGATATCATTTCAGTTCATGGGGGATTTAGAGACAATATGGTGCCAGACTATGCGACTGCAACCATACGTAAACATGCTGATTTTGATCATGTGTTACTGTATCAAAACTTTTTGGCAGAACATCATTATCAAGGTGATATCATGTCATTTGAAGACCACTATGAAGTTAAAATGCATGGTGTATCTGCACATGGATCAACACCTGAAATGGGTGAAAATGCCATTGTGAGACTTTTTGAATACTTTAAATATATTGGCTTTAAACATGAGTTATTAAGTTTAGTTGAAGATAAGTTTTTTGATGACGTTCATGGTCAGAAGTTAGGTGTTGATTATCATGATGCAGAAATGGGCCCATTGACCATTAATTTGGGTGTGCTTGATTTTGCAAATGACGCATATGAAATCAAACTCAATGTTAGATATCCCAATGGTGTTGATTATGATACACTGGTAGAAAGCATCAATCAAAGCGTGAAATCTTATGGCGCAAAAGGTGAGGTAAGCCGTCATCAAAAACTGCTTTATCAAGACCCCAACTCCCATTTGGTTAAGACGCTGCTTGATGTTTATCGTAAACATACCAATGACCATGAAGGCCAAGCATTTACTATTGGTGGTGGTACGTTTGCTAGAGCAATGTCTAACAGTGTTGCTTTTGGACCACACTTTTCAGGGACACCAACGTATATTCACCAAAAAGATGAACACATTGATCTCGATCAATTAATCAAAGCAACCATTATATATACAGAAGCACTTTATGAGTTAGCAAAATAAAAGAGGTACAACATGAAGCAATATTTAGCATTATGTCAACATGTGATGAATGCTGGCACCTATAAAGATGATCGTACACACACAGGCACTAAAAGTGTTTTTGGTTATCAAATGCGATTTGATCTTAATGAAGGGTTTCCGTTATTAACCACTAAAAAAGTTCATTTAAAATCGATTATTTATGAGCTTTTATGGTTTATCAAAGGCGACACAAACATTAAATATCTTGTCGATCACGGTGTTAGGATTTGGAATGAATGGCCATATCAAATCTATCAAAAATCAACAGATTATCAAGGCGAATCAATGGATCAATTTGTTGAAAAAATAAAAAGCGATGAAGCATTTGCGAAAAAATATGGCGATTTGGGTCCAGTCTATGGCGCTCAGTGGCGTAATTTTAATGGTGTCGACCAAATCAGTGCCATTTTGAAGGATTTAAAAGAAAATCCCAACTCAAGACGCATGATTTTAAGCGCATGGGATCCATCAAAAATACATGACATGGCGTTACCACCATGCCATACATTGATTCAGTTTTATGTCTCTAACAATCGACTTTCGCTGCAACTTTATCAAAGAAGTGCTGACATCTTTTTAGGTGTGCCTTTTAATATTGCATCTTATAGCCTGTTATTGATGATGGTTGCCCAAGTGACAGGATATCAGGTGGGTGAATTTATTCATACATTAGGTGATGCACATATTTATCAAAACCATTTCGAACAAATTAGTTTGCAGTTAACCAGAACACCCAAAGTATTACCAGTGATGAAAATCAATCCAGAGGTAACATCACTCTTTGATTTTAAATATGAAGATTTCAAGTTAGAAGGCTATGACCCACACCCCCCAATTAAAGGGGTTGTTGCTGTATGATCGCACTCATTTGGGCCATGGATGAAAACCGTTTGATTGGCAAAGACAATCGCTTACCATGGCATTATAAGGCAGATTTAGAATATTTTAAATCAGTCACACACGGCAAAACAGTCTTGATGGGTGATTTGACATATCAATCACTAAAATCCTATTATAAAAAAAGACCACTGCCTTTTAAAAAGATTTATGTGGCCAATCATAAAGAGCATTGTTATCGGGATGCGATTTGTGTGAATGATTTGGTGGCATTCTTAAAAACATGCGATGAAGATGTGTTTATTATTGGTGGCTTGATGATTTATCTTTTATCCATTGAGTATGCCACACATTTATACATCACTTATGTGCTTGATCGCCATGAAGGCAATGTGTTTTTCCCTTCATTTGATATGTCACCGTTTAAAATAAAATCGTATCGTACACTTGATAAATTAATATTTAGTGTCTATGAGAGGAGATCGTTATGATTAGTGCATTCTTTATTCTAATATGGATTTCATCTGTTCTAGTTGTAACGTTAGCAACAGAATTATCACTTTATTGGTTGCCGTTATGGATTGTTCTTGGCTATTTTTTAGGATTAGTACTCACTGTTTTGCTTGTGATGGTACATTTGCCATTCATGAAATTGATTTCAACAACACATCCTTACAAAGCCTATATAAATACCTCAGCAGCAACGTTTTTAAATCGTTTTATATTGCGGTTGCGCATTCAAATTGAAGGTCTTGAAAACATTCCAAAAGAGGGTGTTTTAACAGTTTATGCCAATCATAAATCAAATGCAGATCCCTTTATCTTACTTCAAGTCATTAAGCGTCCTTTAACATTTACACCAAAAATGAGTGTGTATCAAATGTTTTGGATGGGCAGCTGGCTAAAAACCATGGGTGCATTTCCAATTGATCGTCAAAGCGATCGAAACACTGCACGTGCCATGATTGATGCCATTAAGGAAGTAAAAAAAGGTAATGCAATGATGATTTTTCCTGAAGGCGGCATTAAAGACCGTGATCAAGAAGATTTGGTTGCTTTGCGTGCTGGTGCCTTTAAAGTGCCGGTTAAGGCAGGGGCTGACATATTACCCATTAGGATGATTGGAACGACAGAAATTAAACATCGCGCACCTTTTCGACCTACAAAAATCAAAGTGGTGATTTCAAAGGTTATTCCTTTTGAGTCGTTCAAGGATAAACCAACATCTGAGGTTGCCGACTTGGTTTTAAAAGTGATCAATCAAAAATAACATAAAAAAAAGGCGAATCATCGCCTTTTTTATTCGTCTAGTGGTTTGATTTTGTTTTTTGACACTTTAAAGCACACCAACTCTGCATTATGAATGGTAAAGTTGGTAAATGTATATTTTTTAGGATTTAAGTAGACATAAATGGCTTTGATAACTTGTGAATGCGTGACAGCTAATAGGTGTTGTTCGCCATACGTTTTTTCGAGTTCAAAGATGCCATCAATGACACGTTTAACAAGGTCTTCATCGGATTCATAATCATCGGATTGAATGTTTTTTTCAATGATTGGAAATGCTTCTTGGATGGTCAAACCATCAAACTTACCAAAGCGACGCTCAATTAATATAGGATTAACGATGACCTTTGATTCATGATTGATATGCTCTCTGATGATATCAGCTGTTTCAAAAGCCCTTTTTAAGGGTGATGAAAGAATGTTGTCATATGTGATATCAAGTTCAATTAATGTGTCGGCAAACTCTTTGGCTTGTGTTCGGCCGGTTTCATTTAAAGGATTATCAATATGTCCTTGTATGAGTTGTTTTTGATTGTAATCAGTTTGACCATGACGAATCAATGCAAGTATCATAGTAAAGCCCTCTTTTCACTTTTTATATTATAACATAATATGGTTTATATTATGATAAAATAGACTAAAGGAGATGAATCTTATGCACATGATAGATATTATTACAAAGAAAAAAGAAGGATTAGCATTATCTTCAGAAGAAATTTCATTTTTTATTAAAGGATATACCAATGGTGATATTCCTGATTACCAGGTGAGTAGTTTACTGATGGCGATTTATTTCAAAGGCATGACTGATGAAGAAGCCACAGCCTTAGCATTAGAGATGCGTGATTCAGGCGATGTCATTGATTTATCAGAGATTCCTGGGATTAAAGTAGATAAACATTCAACAGGTGGTGTTGGCGATAAGGTGACACTCATTTTAGGGCCACTTTTAGCAAGCCTTGGCGCTAAAGTTGCCAAAATGAGTGGCCGTGGCTTGGGTCATACAGGTGGCACCATTGACAAATTAGAAAGTATTCCTGGTTTTCAAGTTGAACGTCAAGTAAAAGATTTTATTGAACAAGTCAACGATATAGGTATTTCAATTGTTGGACAAAGTGGTGATATCACACCAGCAGATAAGAAACTTTACGCATTAAGAGATGTCACTTCAACAGTCGATATCATTCCATTGATTGCCTCTAGTATTATGTCTAAAAAACTAGCAAGTGGGGCCGATGCGATATGCCTAGATGTTAAAGTTGGCCACGGGGCATTTATGAAAACCGTTGACGAAGCAACCAAATTGGCTGAGTTGATGGTTTCTATCGGCAAACTCAGTGGTAAAAAAATGACAGCTATTTTAACTGGTATGGATGAACCACTTGGTCATAAGATTGGTAACGGACTTGAGGTATATGAAGCCATTGAAACACTAAAGGGTCAAGGACCAAAAGATTTGGTGACTGTTGTTGTTGAAATTGGATCACACCTGTTGGTGCATGCTCTCTTAGCTAAGGATACCAATGAAGCCAAACTCATTTTAGAAAAACAATTGAAAAGTGGTAAAGCATTTGATACATTTAAGGACCTAGTCACATATCAAGGCGGCGACCTAGATGTCATTGACCACCCTGAAAAACTGCTGTCTTCAAAAACAAAAGCTGTACTCAGTCCACAATCTGGCTATTTGATTGAAATGAATGCATTAGATATTGGCCGAGCAGCCATGCGCTTAGGGGCAGGACGCGCCACCAAAGAAGATGTCATTGATTTAAAAGTTGGTGTTGATCTACATAAAAAAATTGGCGACTATGTAGAAAAAGGGGATACACTGGCTACATTATATACGGGCAATAAAGGTGTTGATGAAGCAGAAACATTGCTATTAAACGCACTTGTTTTTGGTGATAAAAAAGTAAGCATTGACTTAATTAAGCGTGTTATCCATTAATGAGAAAGCCTAATTATAAACATTCGATTATTAATATCTCAAAATCTTTTTTAAAGCACTACCAACTTTATGAGAAATCTGATACACATAAGGCACTTGATCAGGTTTTAAGCAAGGGGTATCAGCATATTGTTTATATGCTTTTAGATGGATTGGGCGTTAATGTCATTAAAAAACACTTAGAACCAAAGGATTTTTTGAGAAAGCATTTAAAAGACCAAATCACTTCTGTATTTCCACCAACAACGGTTGCTGCAACCAATGCTGTGCTTGCAGCAAACCCGCCATACACCACTGGGTATGTCGGTTGGACACAATACTTTAAGACAGAAGATATGCATGCCATGGTGTTTTTAGATACCGATTTTTATACAGGCAAAAAATCCGAGTACAATCTACGTGAAAAATACTTATCTTATGAGTCCATCACTAAAAAAATAGAGCAAAAACATCAAGATGTTTATGTGAGCGAACTTTTTCCGGATTTTATGCCTAACGGTTCTAAGACTTTTAGCGAACATGTGACAAAGATTAAATCAATTATCAAAACATATGATGCATCATTCACATATGTTTATTGGACCGAACCAGATTTAAGTCAACATGACTTTGGTATTGGACATGAAAAAATCAAAGATGTGATTACCGATTTAAACCATCAGGTAGAAACTTTAGCACACAGTTTCGATGATGATGTGCTTTTGGTAGTGATTGCTGATCATGGGTTGATTGATGTGACCTCCATTGACTTATTAAAAGATGCGTTATTAATGTCTTGTTTAAAGCGGATGCCATCCATTGAACCAAGAGCAACCAATTTTTATGTACATGAAGACCATCATACCAACTTTAAAAAGCATTTTAATAAAACATATAAACGTTATTTTAAACTCTATTCTAAAAAAGCCTTATATAACTCTGGTTTATTAGGAACTGGTGAAAAACATCCTTTAATTGATGATTTTATTGGCGATTTTATGGCCATTGCTAAGGGTTCTTATATGTTTGGACTTTCTAAGGGCACACCATTTAAGGCACATCACGCAGGACTTACTGATGCGGAGTTGCGTGTTCCACTGATAATCTATGCGAAAAATTGCTAAATAGGCAAAAATTTTATATAATAGATATAAATGATTGATTGAGGTTTCTCTAATGAAAAAAATAGATATCAAACAAACCATCGAAGCATGGTTTGATCATAAAAATATACTGTTTGTCCTCTTTACCGCGGTCCTATTACCCGTGGTCTATTTGATTGTCTATTTTTCTGGCGGCACAAAATTTGGGTTTACACATCTGATGTATATTCCCATTGTGCTTACTGGTATTTTTTATAGTGCGAAATTTGCTGTTTTGATCGCTATTATTGGTGGTTTTATGTTAGGTCCAATCATGCCACTTGATCGCCTTATAGGGGACCAGCAACCACTATTCTCATGGATTTTTAGAACATTTATGTTTGTTGTGATTGGTGGATTTATTGGCGTTTCATCAGAACTTTTAAAATCCAGAAACTATATTATCAGGCGTTTATGGAGTCAAAACCAAGAAACTGAAATACCCAATATTAGAAGTTTATCGATTGTCAATCAAAAGAAATATCAAGCATCACAACTCACTATGGTGACTGTGATTATTAATAATTTCCAAAGTATTATCGATGTCTTTGGTGTCGCTGTTTATTACCGGTTTTTATCACAAACCTATGAAGCACTCAAATTGTCCACGCCAGAAGATGCACTCATCATTCAAGATGATGCCAATAAGTTTCAGTTATTTATCATAGGTGATCACATTAAAACTTTTGTCGAAAGGATTGCTGAAGAGCTTAACTTGCCAACCGAAGTTGATGATGTGCCCTTTTATGTGGATTATGCGATTGGCGCTTCATTGATTCCTAAAGATAATTTGTTTCCAAGTATTTCTAAGTATAATGAATCAGATATTGCTGCACGCTTTGCACAAGTCAACAGTCAAAAATATGTCATTTATGATGAGAAAATGATTGTTCAAAAACAAGATTTCGAACTACTAGGAACATTTTCAGATGCATTAAATGCAGGTGAGATGTATCAGCTTTTCCAACCAGTCATTAGCTTAAAAGATCAATCCATACAAGCCATTGAAGCACTGATCAGATGGGAACATCCCGAAAAAGGATTGATTATGCCTAATCAGTTTATTCCGCTTGTTGAAGCAACCAAACTCATTCATGAACTCACCGATTGGGTCATTCATCAAGCTGCTCATCGTATCATTGATTTGGATAAAGAAAACATGAACTTGAAAATATCCATTAACGTCTCTGCCAATAATCTCATGAATCCAGATTTTGCAAAACGGACACTTGAAATTATTGATTCACATAAGATTAGTCCTGATCGTATTGAGTTAGAAATTACTGAATCGGTCTTAATGAAAAACCCTGAACAAAGTCAAGAACTCTTAAGTTTGTTTAAATCTAAAGGCATTAAGATATCGTTAGATGACTTTGGTATTGGTTATTCATCACTATCATATTTGGAAAAATTTCCAATTGATACCATTAAAATTGACCGCTTTTTCATCAGTCAATTAACAAGCAATCAAGTCGCACTTGAAATTATTAAATCAACCATTTCGATGGCTCATAATTTAGGATTTAAAGTGGTTGCTGAAGGCATTGAAAATAAAGATACTGAAGCGATTTTAAAGGAATTAGAGTGTGATTATGCACAAGGATACCTATTTGCTCGTCCAATGCATTTTTCGGATATTGTAAAACGATATAAAAACAAATAACGATAAAAAAAAGCGTCTTTTCTAAGAAAGACGCTTTTACATTTTTAAGACGATTTTTTTGGTTTGACAGCAGCATCAGGACGTGAGATTTCTGCTGCGGTTAATACTGTTGATGCCAAATCAGTGATGTTTGTAGGTACAATGATCTTGGTTGCTTGTCCATCAGCAACTTTTGCTAAAGCTTCATATGCTTTAATGGTTAAGACAGCATGATCTGCTTTCGCACCTTTAATCAGTTCGATACCTTTAGCTTCAGCATCTTTAACTTTAAGCAATGCTTCAGCATCCCCTTCAGCTTCACGAATCAATTGTTCTTTTCTTGCGTTCGCTCTTAAGACAACGGCTTCAGCATCCCCTTCGGCACGTAAAATCTGTGCACGTTTTTCACCTTCAGCAATCAAAATGGTTTGACGTCTTTCACGTTCAGCACGCATTTGTTTTTCCATCGATTCACGAATGTCTTTTGGTGGTAAGATGTTTTTAACTTCAACACGGTTAACTTTAATTCCCCATGGATCAGTGGCTTCATCTAAGATGGCACGCATGGTTGTATTGATTAAATCTCTTGAGGTTAATGTTTGGTCTAAGTCTAGATCACCGATGATATTACGTAGCGTTGTTGCTGATAAGTTTTCAATGGCAGCCAGTGGGTTTTCAACCCCATAAGCAAATAACTTTGGATCAGTGATTTGGAAAAAGACAACGGTATCAATTTGCATGGTGACATTATCTTTTGTAATTACAGGTTGAGGCTCAAAATCTTTAACCTGTTCTTTAAGTGAAACAATGGCAGCAATACGGTCAATAAATGGTACTAGAAAGTGTAAGCCTACACCCCAAGTGGTATAATAACCGCCAAGACGTTCCACCACATATTTTTTTGTTTGTGTTACTAATCTAAAATTAAATGCAACGACAACGAGCGTTAACGCTCCAAGTGCTATTAATGCATAAATCCATCCCATAATAAGTCTCCTTTTATATTATTTTTTTTCAACAATTAACTTGACGCCTTCAATATCAAGGACGCGAATGGTTTCATCCACTTCGATGACCTCATTACTGACGGCTGTCCATTCTAAATTTTTAACTTTAACCAATCCGGCTTTGCCTGGTGTAATACGACCCAAAACGATGCCGGTAGCACCAACATATGAATCAACATTGGTTTTAATCTCATTGGTCTTAAAATAACGCATAACAATGGGGCGTGTGACACCAAGCAGTAGAACCGCTATAACGATAAATGTCACAATTTGATACACAGGTGGCACACCAATAATCGATAAAATCAAACTTGGTATGGCAGAAATTGCAAACCAAATACTTACCAAATCCAACGTCGCAAACTCGAATACCGCTGCAACAACCAAAATGCCAATCCATATCCAAATCATTAGTTCGATCATTCGATAGACCCCCTTAATTGAACATACAAGATATGTTCTTTTTTGTCCCAAGTCGTTGGATACTTAAGCGCCTCGGATTTTAAATCAACATGAAATCGTTCACTGATTTCTTCCATAAATGCTTTATTACTGACACGACTATATGATGATCTGACAGTAATGCGATACTTTTTGTTATCAGGGATATCATGTCGCATGGCTTCCTCTTTATCAAGAGGTCTAATGACAATTGACTCGGCATCTTCTGATATTCCTAGCATGACGCTATAGGCGTTTTCAAAATATGAGGTGGCTGCTTTATTTAGTGTAATATTATGATCTGTGAGCGTTGCTACACCCATTTTTGGCTTTTCGTTAAACCATGTAATACCCATCATATCAACTCCTTATGATTACATTATACACCTGAATTTTTTGTTTTGCAATATAATTACAAAAAATTATTTTTAATTATAATTCTTTTATGTCGCATAAATTGACATTGAGATGAATAATTGATATGATTGATGTGATCACTACGGGGAGCCATTGGCTGAGAGGATTAATTCGACCCGCGAACCTGATCTGGATGATACCAGCGGAGGAATAGTGTACTAATAATTTATTTATTACGTATCTATCATTCTGTGGACTCCATAGAATTTTTTTATTTTATAAGGAGGAGCACAAAATGCAACAAAAAGAGTTACAAAAAGTGGCATTAACATCGATTTTTGTCGCTTTAGCGTTTGTATTTAGTCTTTTAACAAAATTTGTTCCAGGACTTAATTTACAAATGCCACAAGGTGGTTCGGTTTTCGGCATCGCTATGTTACCTATTATGTTTATAGGTATGATTTTCGGTGTCAGATATGGCATCATTGGTGGGATGTTATATGGCGTTGTTTCACTTTTATTAGATGGTATTTTATATCATTGGGCATCACTATTTACCGATTATTTAATCGCGTTTGGTTTTTTAGGATTAACAGGACTATTTAAAAATGGCTTGAAAAGTAACAAAACGTTTGTTATTGCCGTACTAGTCGTTGGGTTCCTAAGATATTTATCGCATAGTATCGGCGGTGTTGTTTTATTTGCTGAGTTTGCACCAGAAGGTGTCAATCCATGGTTTTATTCATTTGTTTTATATAATTTACCTTATATGGCATCAAGTACTGCACTGTGTCTGATTATTGGGTTATTGATTAGAAAACAAATTTTACTTTTGGCTGTACAAAATAATTTACTTGCTCAATAAGATATCAATGGCTTTTATATAATCGAGTCGTGGATGGTAGCCAAACTGAATTAAAATAGCGTCGTCTTTAAATGTTTGATAGGGTATTGATTTACGGCCCTCATCTGTTAGCTGAAGATCCCAATAGCTTTTAAGGATTTTGTAAGGCAACAAGAAATATTCATGATATTGTTTAAAATGGACGATTAAAAACGCGATCCCACCATGGTTTGCGACGTTTTCAAGATGATCCATTTGATGTTTATGAATGTTTTTTAAGGGCATAGATGTCTTTGAATTTGTTTCTTTTGCATCAAAATCAATATAACGTCCTTGATAAATACCGTTAAAGTCGGTTGTCGAGGGCGTTTTATAATATGCTTCCGTAATTTTAGCCTTATTACGGGCTGGATAGCTGACATTGACAACTTGTACTGGGGTCGGTTTTTTATGTATCACAGCGATGTTATGATTGAGGTAGTATGTGTTGGTTGCCTCAATATCAGATTCTAGAGTCATCCCTAAATTGGCATATTGATTGATTTTGGTTTGTGGCTTTCTTTTGGTTGGGTAGTTCATCATTATCACCTAAGTTTATGATACCATATTTAAGCCAAATTGATTGTGATTTCAGAAAAACATGTTATAATACAAGCAGTTAAAAACGTTGCTCAAAGGAAGTGTTATAGTGGATAAAATACGATTTTTTGCTTTAGGTGGACTAGGCGAAAACGGCAAGAACATGTATGTCGTTGAAGTTGAAAAGCACCTGTTTATATTGGATGCCGGGATTAAGTATCCTAGTTCAGAGCTTTATGGTGTGGATGAAATCATTCCAGACTACCGTGTTTTAATTCGCGCAAAAGACCGTATTAAAGGTATTTTTATGACACATGCCCATGAGGATCATATTGGCGCGTTACCCCATATTCTAAAAGATTTAAATGTGCCTGTGTATGCAACACCTTTTACGATGGCAATCATTAAGGACACCTTAAAAGATGAAGGTTATAAGCTTGATGACTTAACGTTAAATGTCATTACTCAAAATAGTATTATTAAGTTTGGTAATGTTAGAGTGACCTTTTTTAATACCACCCACTCGATTCCTGAATCAGTTGGTATAGCGATTCACACGATGGCAGGGGTTATTGTTTATACGAGTGATTTCACCTTTGATCAAAGTGGTGACTTGCAGTACCAAACAGATTTTAAAAAGATTAATGAGTTGGCTGAAAAAAACGTGCTTGCTTTACTAACAGAGTCACTTGGTTCAACATTGATTTTAAATGGTGGTGTGACACAAACATTAATCCACCGCTTAAACAGTATTTATGCCAGTGCAGAAGGGCGCATTATTGTATCACTATTTTCCTCTGATTTACTGAGAATCCAACGCATTATCGATATTTCATTAGAACATAAAAAGAAAATAGCCATTATTGGTAGACGTGCACAACGCATTGTTGATATCGCCATAGACTCAGGCTATTTAAAAATACCAAAAGAAGCATTGGTTAACTTAAGATATATTGATGAAAAAAATAAAAATGATGATAACGATTTGGTTTGTCTTGTGACAGGCAATCGTCATGAACCATTTTTTATGCTTCAGCGCATGTGTAAAAAAGCAGATCGCTTGATTCACATCTCTGAAGAAGATACAGTAATTTTATTAACACCGCCTGTACCTGGTACAGAAAAAATGGCAGCTCGGACGCTGGATATATTGTATCGTAGCGATACACAAGTAAAAATGATGGATAAACGTCTATTAACAAGTGCTCACGCAACAGCTGAAGAATTAAAAATGATGATGAATCTATTAAAACCACAATATATCATACCAACGATTGGCGAATATCGTCATCAAATTGGGGTAAAACGTTTGGCCAATCAAATTGGTTATGACGATGACCATATCTTTTTACTTGATAATGGAGATGTTTTAACATTTTCTGATCAAGATGTTTATGTTGCTCAAAAAGAAATCAATGTGGGTGAAATTTTAATTGATGGTACTGCAGTAGGTGATGTGAATGACTTTGTTATGAGAGATCGTGAACTTTTAGCTGAAGATGGTGCGCTCATATTAGTCGCACACGTCAGTCCAAAACAAAAGAAGATTTTAGGCGACATTGAAGTTGTTACAAAGGGATTTGTCTATGTGAAGGAATCAGAAGATTTTTTAAATAAAGTCAAGGCGTTATTTATTGAGATTAGTCAAAAACATTTAGAGGGCAAATATATCAATTGGAATGATTATAAGCGCGATGCGAGAAACGAAATCAATCGATTTGTTTATCAAGAAATGCGGCGTAGTCCCATTACCATTCCTGTGATTATTTCTACTGAATTATAAAAAAATAACTGCTTCAGTTGAAGCAGTTTTCTTTTATCTTTTTTTATGTTTCATTTGATCAAGCAATTTTAAGCGATCTTTTAAAGCTTTTTCATAGGTGCTTTCATCTTTCGGCAAATAATAGACCTTATCTTTTATTTCTAGTGGCAAATAGGTTTGATCGTTAATACTGCCTTTGTCTTGATGCGGGTAGTGGTAAATATCAGGATTGATTTTGATCTTTCTGTTATCAGCATGATCTGGCACATTGCCAGTATCGATGTCTTGATAATCATTTAAAGCAGAATCAATGGCTGAAATGGCAGTATTTGATTTTGGTGAGAGTGCCATATCGATGACGATCACACTTAATATAATACGTGCTTCAGGAAACCCTACCCTTATCGCTGCATCACAGGCTGCTAAAACTTTGGGTCCAATCATTGGATTGGCCAAGCCAACATCTTCATAAGCGATCACGATTAATCTTCTAATAATGGCAGGCAAATCGCCTAAAGTAATTAAGCGCGCAAGATAATGAATGGCAGCATCCACATCTGAGCCACGTATCGATTTTTGAAGGGCACTTAAAAGTGTATAAAAATGATCTTCATGATCGTCAAGGTCATGTTTGATTTTGCCAGCCACACGATAAACAATCGATGCTGTGATGGTATCGCCATCTTCTAAAATCAACGCAGTGCTTTCTAAAATGTTTAAAGCAGTTCTGACCTCATGATTGGCATATCTTGTGATGGCACGTAGCGCATTTTGATCGATTTTTAAATCAACATCTAATGATTTAATGCCGTTAAGAACGGCTTTTTCTAAATCGGTGTCGGTTAATTTATGCACTTCATATAAATGACAGCGTGAACGAATCGCCATGTTAATGCTTTGATAGGGGTTTAATGTTGTTAAACCAATCACAGTTGCTTTGCCGTTTTCCATAAAGGGTAACAAATAGTCTTGAACATCTGTTTTCATACGATGGATTTCATCAACAATGACTAAAATATCATGATAGCCTGTGGTATCTAGGATGTCTTTAAGTTTTTGTTTGTTATCAGTTGAAGCATTAAAAACATAGTGATCAAGTCCGGCTTTTTGAGCAAATAACTGAGCAATCGTTGTTTTGCCAGTCCCAGGGGGGCCGTGCAAAATAAAAGACAACAGCTTATTCTTTTCAAGCATAGCAGTTAAAACACCACGTGGTCCCACCAAGTGGTCTTGTCCATAAACTTCATCAAAATTTTGAGGTCTGATGCGATGTGCTAGAGGTTTCATTTTATCACCAGTCATATTATAACATGATGCGTGACTTTTACTTGATAAAATCAAGGAAATAAGATAAAATAATGAAGTAGAGCAAATGCCTTTTTTTGTTTTATAATCGGTTTTTTTGGAGGAAAATAATGAATTTAAAAGATTTTATTGCAGATGTACCAGATTTTCCAAAACCCGGCATATTATTTCGGGATATTACACCGTTAATGTCAAATGGAAAAGCATTTCAATATGCCAGTGATCAAATCACCCGTTTTGCAGCGGATAAAGAAGTGACTTTGGTCGTTGGACCAGAAGCACGAGGGTTTATTTTTGGCTGTCCAGTCGCGAACAATTTAGGGATCGGATTTGTCCCTGTGCGTAAACCTGGTAAGTTACCACGTGAATATGTCAGTATTTCTTATGACTTAGAATATGGATCAAATGAACTTTGTATGCATAAAGATAGTGTTAAACCTGGAGATCGTGTGCTCATCGTTGATGACTTACTCGCAACTGGTGGTACAATAGATGCAACCATCAAACTGGTTGAAGATCTTGGTGGTATTGTTGTCGGATGCGCTTTTTTAATTGAACTCGTCGATTTAAAGGGTATTGATAAATTAAAAGATTATGAGGTTTTATCGCTCATCCAATATTAAAAGAGGGATGCTATGCCAAAAGATGCACTCTATGACGCTTTAGTTGAATCATTTCAATCGTATATTAAGCGTGAATCAGATGTCGAACTGATTCATAAAGCCTACGATATTGCTAAAGAACGTCACCAAGGACAAACACGCAAAAGTGGAGATCCATATATTACCCATCCAGTCGCAGTTGCCAAAATTTTGGCAGATTTAGGATCCGGACCCCACAGCTTAATCGCTGCACTTTTGCATGATACTGTTGAAGATACAGACTTAACATTAAAAGAAGTTGAGTCTATTTTTGGTGTTGAGGTGCGTACGTTAGTTGATGGTGTCACAAAAATATCAAAATTATCATTTAATAATGGTTTGATTTCCCAAGCAGATAATCATCAAAAAATGCTTTTGGCCATGGCCAAAGACATTCGTGTTATTTTAATTAAGATTGCTGACCGGTTGCATAATGTGCGTACACTGGATTCGATGGCACCTGAAAAACAATACCGAATTGCCAAAGAAACGCTTGAAATATATGCGCCCCTTGCACATCGTCTAGGGATTTTTAGAATTAAAGCAGAACTTGAAGACAGATCATTAAGATATACTGATCCACCGATGTATTATCGTGTATCAAATTTAATTCAAGCCAAACGTAGTGAACGTGAAAAATCGATTGAAAATGTAATTACATATGTCAACGAACTCTTTGAAGAAAGTGAACTAAAAAACTTTGAGATCAAGGGACGCATTAAAAACATCTATAGCATTTATAAGAAAATGGTCAATCAAAGTCGTTCATTTGAAGATATTTACGATTTGTTAGCTGTCCGTATTGTGGTGGATAAGATTGAAACATGTTATCAAGCACTTGGCATTATTCATGCCAATTTCACACCCATCCCAAGACGGTTTAAAGACTATATTGCTGTACCAAAGCCCAACATGTATCAATCGCTTCATACAACGGTTTTATCAGAAGACGGCACACTTTTTGAAGTGCAAATTCGGACCAATATGATGGATCAAGTGGCTGAATACGGGGTTGCTGCACACTGGGCATATAAAGAAAACAAAGTCTATTCTAAAGAACGTGAACAGTTTGAAATTGCTCAAAAATTAAAGTGGTATGGTGAACTCCTAAAGATGAGTGAAGATACCGATGATACCGATGCTGGCGCAAAAGAATTCGTTGATACCATTAAAGGTGATATCTTAGATGCCAATGTGTATGTGTTTACACCAAAAGGCGAAGTTATTGAACTACCTAAGGGTGCCAATCCCATTGATTTTGCATATCGCATTCATACCGATATTGGCCATAAAATGGTAGGCGCTATTGTTAATAATCGTATTGTGACACTAGATTATGAGCTAAAGACAGGCGATATTGTCAGTGTTAAAATCAACAAAAATTCCAATGGTCCAAGTGACGATTGGTTAAAAATTGCGAAATCATCACATGCAAAAAATAAAATCAAGAGTTTTTTAAATAAACAAAATAAAGATCAACTGATTCAATCTGGTAAAGAATCTCTGGAAAAAGAAATGCAAACACATCGTTTGCAGGCTTTGCCAGATGACCATTTTGTTAGAAAATTTTTTGAAAAGAATATGGTCAACACAACTGAAGAACTTTATCATGAAATTGGTAAAGGTATTATCAGTCCTAAAACAGTTGTTGCAAAAATGCTTGGCACAGAAGTTGATAAAGATTTAATGCTTCAAAAACAGATGGAAAAAGCATCTAAACAACTCACAACCCATAGTGAAACCGGTGTGGTGATTGAAGGTCTGACAAGCCCACAAATCAAATTGGCCAATTGTTGTTCACCCATTCCAGGCGATCAGATCAAAGGCTATGTTTCTAAACATGGCGGTATTGTGATTCACACACTTTTTTGTCCTAATTATGGCCAATTAGAGGAAAATCGATTAATTGATGCTTTTTGGGCAAGTGATATTACACGTAAATATGCAGCCTGGCTCAAAGTTGTCGGTAGCAACAAACCCAATTTGCTATCTGATGTTGTCACAGTGGTTAATGCTAATGGTTTTTCGATTGCTGAAGTTAATGCCATTACGAATTCAAATTTAGAGATGATTATTAAAATTAAAATATCAGTGACCAATTATAGCGCGTTACAAAATCTTATTTTAAACATTAGAAAAATCACAGATATATATACAGTAGAGCGTGCAGTCAAATGAGAGCCGTCATACAACGCGTTAAACATGCGACAGTTGAAGTCGATCAAAAGACTGTTGGTATGATTCATCATGGTCTTTTGGTATATTTAGGTATTGGTGTTAACGACACCTTAGATATGATTCCAAAAATGGCTGAAAAGCTTTTGAATCTGCGTGTATTTGAAGATCAGGCCGGTAAAATGAATTTAAGTGTAGAAGACCATAAAGGATCTTTGATGATTATTTCACAATTTACCCTATATGGCAATGCAACTAAAGGCAATCGGCCATCATTTACAGAAGCGATGCCTTTAAAAGATGCAGAAGATCTTTACCAATCTATGCTTAAATATTTAGGCGATAAAATTCATGTAGCACACGGCGTTTTTGGCGCACATATGACCATCCATCAAGTCAATGATGGTCCTGTCACCATAATCTATGAGATTTAATTGACATTTATAAGGTTTTAAGATAAGATATTTTTATAATTAAATGATATCGAAGATTAAGGTGCATGGCAATCCATGGTGACAGCCTTAGGAGATAAAAACACATAATGAGGGCTAGATATATTTCTAGAACTAAGGTGGCACCGCGTAAGTTGATTACGTCCTTAGCATTTTTAAGGACGTTTTTTTATTTAAAAACAACGGATTTAAGACCTTTTTGGTGTAAAATGGTATTGAGTGAAATTATGGCCATAAAAGGTGATAAGAAAGGACGTATCAGATGAATAAAGTCAAAGGAACATATGATGTATTGCCACAAGAATCATATAAATGGCAAGCATTAGAAACAAACATAAGAGCGATTTTAAAACTCTACCATATTAAAGAAATGCGGACACCAATCATGGAATATAGTGATGTTTTTCATCGTAACACTGAAGCATCTGACATGGTGACTAAAGAAACCTATGATTTTATGGATCGTGGTGATCGTCGTGTGACCTTACGCCCTGAAGGCACAGCTGGTATTATCAGAAGTTTTGTTGAACATAAATTGTATGCATCTGGCGAACTTGAAAAAGTCTATTATATGGGGCCAAATTTCCGTTATGAACGTCCACAAAAAGGGCGCTATCGTCAATTTTATCAATTTGGCATTGAAGCCATAGGGAGCTTAAATCCAAGTTTGGATGCTGAGACGATTATGCTTGCTTATGATTTTATTAAACGATTGGGTCTAAAAGGCGTTAAAGTCAAAATAAATTCATTGGGTGATGTTGCCTCGCAACAACAATTTAGAGAACATTTGACAAGTTATTTTAAACCACATTTAGATAACTTATGCACAGATTGTCAAACACGCTTAAATAAAAATCCATTACGTATTTTAGATTGTAAAATTGATGGAAAAAAACCATTTGTGAATGACGCACCATCACCGCTTGATTTTTTATCTGCATCAGCGCTTAGTTATTTCGAGTCAGTTAAAGCACATTTGGATTATGCTAAAATTGATTACGAGGTTCAACCAAAACTGGTACGTGGACTTGATTATTACAGCCATACAGTTTTTGAAATCGAAGCAGATATCGAAGGCTTTGGTGCACAAAATGTTTTAGGTGGCGGTGGACGCTATCAAAACCTTGTTAAAGAACTTGGTGGACCTGATTTGGGTGGCATCGGATTTGCTTTTGGAATGGAACGCCTACTGATGGCACTTGAGGCAGAATCCATTGAATTATCCATAGAAGATCAACTGGATGTCTATGTGATGACCTTTAATGAAGCACATCACCCACAAGCCCTTGATTTACTCTATCAACTGAGAAAAGAAAACATTATCTCAGATATGAATTACACACAAAAAAGTTTTAAAGGACAACTGAAACAAGCCTTACGACTTGGTGCTAAATATCTCGTTATTTTAGGCGAAGAAGAACTTAAAAATGGCGTTGTTGGCATTAAAGACACACAAACTGAAGCACAAGAAAATATACCCCTTCACTTAGTGATTGCACACTTAAAAAAGCAATTGGAGAGATAAACCATGACATACACACATCATAACAACGCATTAACTTTAGAACATATTAATCAAAGTGTATACCTTAAAGGCTGGGTTGGCAAAGTTAGAAACCTTGGTGGCTTGCTTTTTGTTGATTTGCGCGACCGCTTTGGTGTCACACAGTTGATGATCAAACCAGAAGATGCGTGCTATCAAGAAGCACTTAAACTGAGAAATGAATACGTCATTGAAGCCAAAGGTAAAGTCATTGAACGTGAAAGTAAAAACAAACTCTTAGTGACAGGTGACATCGAAGTTGAAGTCAGTGAACTTTTGATTTTAAGCCGTGCTGAAACACCGCCAATCATGATTTCAAATGACTCAGATGCATTAGAAGATACACGACTTAGATATCGTTATCTTGATTTAAGACGTCCTGTGATGCAAAACTACATGATTAAGCGCCATGAAATCACACAAGCCATTAGACGGTCACTTTTGCGTGCATCTTTTTATGAACTTGAAACACCAATTTTAGGAAAATCAACACCAGAAGGTGCCAGAGATTACTTGGTACCATCACGTCTTTATCCAAAACAGTTTTATGCGTTGCCACAATCACCACAAATTTATAAACAACTCTTTATGGTTGCTGGTTTTGAGAAATACTTTCAAGTCGCAAAATGCTTTAGAGATGAAGACTTAAGAGCTGATAGACAGCCTGAATTTACACAAATTGATATCGAAGCATCCTTTATAAAAGCAGACGATATTATGACCTTAACAGAAACCGTTATCAAAGATACCTTTAAAGATGTCTTGGATATTGATATCAAGACACCGTTTTTACGCATGTCATATCAAGAGGCTATGGATCTTTATGGCACAGATAAGCCTGATATGCGTTATGACTATTTACTAAAAGATTATACTGAAATATTTAAAGATAAAGATATTCCCTTATTTCAAGGTGCCTCGGTCATTAAAGGGATCGTCGTTGATCACTTAGAGCTTTTTTCTAGAAAACAGTTGGATCAATTAACAGAACTTGTTAAAAAACATCACGGTAAAGCGCTAGGATATGTTAAACATCAAGATGGCCAAGTGACAGGCAGTTTGTCCAAGTATGTGGATGAAGATATGCTAAAAGCACTTGCAATTCCAGAGGGTCACATGGCGCTCATTGTGCCAGGAGATTATGATAATGTCTCACAAAGCTTAGGTGCACTAAGAATAAAGGTTGCTGAATTATGTGATGCAATCCCTAAGGATACTTATCGCTTTTTATGGGTCACTGAATGGCCATTATTAGAATACAGTGAAGAAGACCAACGCTTTTATGCAAAACACCATCCATTCACACAACCAAGTGATGTCAACGCACTTAAACATCATCCGAAGGATGCACTTGCGAATGCCTATGACGTTGTCTTAAACGGTTATGAAATGGGTGGCGGTAGTATGCGTATTTATGACCAAGATGTACAACAGTTAATGTTTGAAACATTGGGACTCACCAAAGCAGACATTCAAAGTCGATTTGGCTTTTTTGTGGATGCCTTAAAATATGGCACACCACCACATGGTGGTATCGCACTTGGTCTTGACCGCATGGTGATGCTGATGACAGGCACACAAAACATCAAAGATGTCATTGCATTTCCAAAGACTCAAAGTGCCCGTGACTTAATGATGGATGCACCAACAGAAGTTGATGCATTACAATTACATGACTTAAATATAAAGGTGGAAAAATAATGGAAAAGAAAATTGTATTAGCAGGTGGCTGTTTTTGGGGTGTTGAAGCCTATTTTAAACAGCTTAAAGGTGTCATTGCAACGTCTGTCGGTTATGTTGATGGCAATAAGCGCAATCCAACATATAAAGAGGTATGTGGCAGTGGTGCGACGCACGCAGAAGCAACAGAAGTCGTTTTTGACACGACAATCATATCTCTTGAACTCATTCTAGATCACTTTTTTAGAATCATTAATCCATATAGCATCAATCGTCAAGGCAATGATGTGGGGAGTCAATATCGTAGCGGCATCTATTTTTATGATGCATCTGATGAAATTAAGATTAAAGATTTTTTAAAGTCTCATTTTAATGAAGCTCAACTTGAACGCGTACAAACCAAAGTTAAGGCATGCCTCGATTATGATTTGGCTGAAACATATCATCAAAACTATTTGGATAAAAATCCAAACGGCTATTGCCATATTAATTTAGGGCTGGCACAAGATGAGGAGAAAAAGTAATGCGTAAAGAATATATCACATGGGACCAATATTTCATGGGTGTTGCACAATTATCAGCATTAAGAAGTAAGGATCCAAGCACACAGGTTGGTGCATGCATTGTAAATACTGATAAGCGCATCATAGGGATTGGCTATAATGGCTTTCCTATGGGATGTGATGACCGTACGTTCCCTTGGCATAATGATGGACAATTGTTAGATACCAAATATCCTTATGTTGTTCATGCAGAAGCAAACGCTATATTGAACGCCACAACATCACTAAAAAATGCAAGTATTTATGTCACACTCTTTCCATGCAATGAGTGTGCAAAGCTTATCATTCAAAGTGGTATTAAACACATTTATTATGTCTCAAACAAATATGAACAAGGTGAACCGCACCAAGCAGCCATTAAAATGTTAAAGGCTGCTGGGGTGACATTTGAGCAAATCAAGGTTGGAGATGTGACCTATGATCACGTGGATTAAAGCGCACAAAAACATCTTAGTTGTTCTTTCTTTTGCATATCTTTATGTCATATTAATGTTGGTTTTTCCGAGATCTTATCAGGCCATTACACCTGGAGAGATTACAAAGGTTGAACAAGTTATCACCATTGACGGCATTCAGATGAATGACGATTTTTATACGGTTTCTGTCATTAGTTTCCGCCCAATCACACCCTTTCAATCGATGATTATTGAGTTGGATAAGAAAAGTATTACACGTCCTTTGTCATTACGTCAAAGAGATACAACGCTCATAGAAGCATACAGACAAGGACAAATTACCAAAGAAGTATCTTATCATATGGCTGTGATTCAAGCTTATGAGATGGCAAAACAAATTGATGACACCATTGAAATTGCGTATCAATATGACGGGTTAATCGTGTATTACCGCCCCAGCCATTTCAGTGTATTGGATATTGGTGATATTATTGTAGCAATCAATGGCCAAAGCGCTGATGACCATACGCATACTTCGTTTCTTAATTTGGCATATGAAACAGTGGTTACACTGAGTGTTTTATATCAAGATAGTCAAGGTAACGACCAAATAAAAGAAGTGACCTACATCTACCAAGACAGTGATCAACGCATGCTCTTTTATCCAAAGTATACGATTACACAAGCATATCCGACGTACCAATTTCCTGGGCTTGACGCCATTACCGGTGGTCCAAGTGGAGGCCTGATGCAAACCCTTAGTATTTACGCAAGTTTAGTAAATATAAACACAGGTGATCTAAAAATTGTGGGTACAGGCACGATAGAATTTGGTGGAATCATCGGTCCAGTGGGTGGTGTTGCACAAAAAATTTATGCAGCACAACGTGAAAAAGCAGACATGTTTTTCATGCCAAAATCACTACAAAATCAAATTCCAAATGATGATTTTGACTTTGATATCATTCTAGTAGAAACGCTAGAGGAGGCCATAGATGAACTACATCAACGCATTGGGTAAGACCATATCTAGCCACTATAAACGATACCGTACATTAAGTCGCAGGTTAGATCGAATGGTGAGCATGAAAAGCGTACTTAAATCAACTTTATTTTCAATACTGATCAGCAGTTTATTGATGCTCGTTCCAACATTGGTCATTATCAATTTGTTTATATATAGTAAACTTATGATTTTTTTATCTATTTTACTGGGTGTGATTGCTGTTGGCTTTATTATGAGTTATTATCATTTTTATTATGTATTGATTCAAACGTATCATGATAAAGTTAAGCAACTCAATATCAGGTTATTAAAATGGACGGAAACAAGCATTGTTTCTGCCATTATGGTCATCATAACTGCGATATTGTTGATTGCACTATTTTAAGGAGTGTTAAAATGTTACTTGGTTATATACTTATTTTCCTATTTATCATATTTGATCAACTAACCAAGCAACTTGCTCGGATTTTTTTGATGGCATCTGGTGAAAAGCTCATTTGGATTCCACGTTTGCTTGAGATTCAATATCATGAAAACGACGGCATGTCATTTGGTCTATTTTCAGGACAACAAGCGTTATTTGCAGTGGTCACCGTTATTGCTTTACTGATTTTTGGCTATTTATTTAAAGATATTTCCTTTAAAACCAAGAAAATGTATAGTTGGTCAATTGTTTTATTTATTGCAGGGACACTTGGTAACGCCATTGATCGTCTGATTTATGGCTTTGTCATCGATTTTCTGCATTATCCATTTTTAGATGCTCCGTTAAGATTAATTGGTCTAAATAATTTTTATAACAATATTGCAGACATGGTTTTAAGTGTTGCAATTGTGCTTTTTGCGATTGACATGTTTGTTTTTGAACCCAAACGTACAAAAAAAGAGGTGTCATCTGATGAAAATCATTCACATTAAGCCTGAAGATATTGGTCAAAGATTGGATGTTTTTTTAACAAGCACACTGCCTGACCAATCACGCAGTTATATCGGCAATCAAATTAAATTAGGATTGATTAAAGTCAATCAAAGTCAAGTCAAAGCTGGATATATCCTTAAGCATGATGATGTTATTGAAATGACCGAAGAAGCACCGAAGGCCATGGATTTAACACCGGTTGACTTAAATTTAGAAGTTGTCTATGAAGATGACGAACTGATGGTCATCAATAAACCATCGGGACTTGTTGTGCATCCGGCTTCTAGTTATCATGAACCTACACTTGTTCACGGTCTTTTATATGATCAATCAAACTTAAGTGATATTAATGGTGTGATCAGACCTGGTATCGTACACCGTATTGATAAAGATACCAGTGGGCTATTGGTTGTTGCTAAAACAAATAGAGCACATCAAGCATTAAGTCTTGATTTAAAAGAGCATGAAATCAAGCGTGAATATATGGCACTTGTTTATGGTCATTTTACTGAACGTGAAGGTGTGATCGATGCACCAATAAAAAGACACCCCAAACAACGTCTAAAAATGTCAGTGATTAAAGGTGGTAAAGATGCAGTGACCCATTTTAAAGTGGTTGCATCCTATGAAAAATATACACTGATTCGTTGTGAACTTGAAACTGGACGTACACACCAAATACGTGTACATCTATCTTATATTGGTCATCCTGTTGTGGGTGATCCGCTTTATGGCCCAAAAGATGTTGTTGGCTCAACAGGGCAATTTTTACATGCAGAAAAATTAACCTTTTTACACCCTATAAAAAAAGAAATGATGACCTTTACGGCAACCATTCCCAAAGTATTTAAAGATTTTTTAGAGATACTTAAGTAAGTTCTTGTTTGGTCACATTTTTAAAATTCATTTTAGTGACTATTTTAAGTTTATCTAAGCCTTTTTGTTCGAAAATTTGCAAGACTTGTTCATCCACAAGTTTGGATGCACCTTTTTTCAAAGAGATACCCAATTTTTTTGAATATTGATGCATTTTTACTAAAAAGGCATAGCGTGCAACAATGGATGCAGCAGCAACACTGATGTGCACACTTTCAGCTTTTGTATAAAAGTTTAAATCACGATGGATTAAGGTTTCATCTTTTAAATAATTAAAATAAAGCTGTGGTGTACAAAATTGATCAATAATCACAGGCACTGTATGATTAAGCTTCGATGCGGTTTTAATAATGGCCTGATTATGTAAGAGAGCTTTCATTTTATTTAAATTATAGCCTTTTGCTGTTAAATCGTTATACTGTTTTGGATGAAGAATTAAAAGTGAGTGCGTGAGCTTTTTCGCAATTTTTGGTGCAATGGTTAAAATGGATTTATCCGTCATATTTTTAGAGTCTTTAACATTTAAAGATTCTAAAAATAAAATATCAGATTCACTGGCATATAACGCGCACACGACAATCGGTCCAAAGACATCGCCTGTACCTACTTCATCAGAACCAATGGCTTCATAGTCATATTTATTAAGCATTGTTTTGATGCCAATCAGCTCTTGAGAGACCTCGCTACCTTGCAGAAGCACTTTGCCTGTTTGGTAACCCATGATATGGATATCATTATGGACAGCATGAAAAAGGAGATGAGGATTCTCATCTTCAATGGTATGATGTCTATAAGCTTTTGCTAGTTTTTCTAATTCAGTTTGAGTAACGCTAATGGTATAATGTTTCATGTGGGTCCTACCCTTCCTAAATATAATTATATCATATTATTTAACGAATTGCCACGAATTCATAAGGAGACACTGATGAATGCATTCATGACAAAAACCCTTGAATTTGATCAAATATTAACACGTGTGAGTGTTTATGCGAAAACCGAGCATACAAAGCACGTTATTTTATCGCTATCACCCACGACAGATATTCAACAGATTGAGACAATGTTAAGTGAAACTGAATCTATGGTTCACATTATCAATCGTTTAAGTCCGCTGCCTTTAATTGAGGATTATGATATTTCAGGATTACTTAAAACATTATCTGTCCAGCAATATTTGGGATTAAATGAACTGATGGTTGTCAAACTATTTTTAAGCATGGAAAAAGATGTTTTCAATTATTTAAATGAACTTAAAAAACTCAATATTCCTTTAAATCAATTAGGTGTCTATCGCGATCAACTCACATCACATCATCTTTTATTGGGTAAAATGCAAGATATTATTGATGATCATGGTCAAATCGTTGATCGTGCTTCAGATGAGCTTTACCGTATTCGAAAAGCGGTTATTAAACTTGATAAGCAGTTACAAGAAAAACTACAAAAAATGTTATCTGATTATGGTAGTTATTTAAACGAACCAATGATTGTTTTGCGTAATGAACGCTTTTGTATTCCGGTTAAAGAAGCCTTTAAAAACAAAGTTAAAGGTGTGATTCATGATGTTTCAGCAAGCAAGCAAACAATATATATCGAACCTGAACAAACCAGACAAATCACGCAAGACATTGAAACTTTAAAAGCACTAGAGAAAAATGAAATCGAACGTATCATTCGCACGCTATGTTTAGACATTATTTTAGAAATCGAAACCATATCCAAAAATTTAAATATCTTTTTCATCCTTGATACAATTACAGCCAAAGCACGTTATGCAAGAGATATTAATGCCATTAAACCCTTGGTTAATCAAGAACAAACCATTGATCTTAAGCATGCCAGACACCCCTTACTTGATCCAAAAGAAGTGGTGCCGATCAGCCTAGCCTTAGATGAACATCAAAAGACCATTTTAATTACAGGTCCAAATACTGGTGGAAAGACGGTTGCGCTTAAAACACTGGGTCTTTTAACGATCATGATGCAATCAGGACTTTTAATTCCTGCAGCTGAGGCTTCAACGTTATCGATTTTTAATGCAGTATATGCTGATATCGGTGATGAACAGTCCATCATGCAGTCTTTATCGACATTCTCATCACACATGAAAAAAATCATCAATATGCTTGAACATCTTGATGATAAGATGTTGGTCTTATTAGATGAAATTGGTAGTGGAACAGATCCAAATGAAGGTGTCTGTTTAGCCATTTCAATGCTTGATGCGTTTATGGAAAAAGACATAAGAATGATGGTAACAACCCATTATTCTGAACTTAAAATGTATGCGTATGAAAAAAGATTTGTAACAACAGCAAGTGTTGCTTTTGACAAAAACACATTAAAGCCGCTTTATTATTTACAAATGAAAACAACAGGGTCATCTCATGCGTTTTTAATTGCCCAAAAATTAGGCTTACCTAAAACCATTTTAGACCAGGCACAGACACTTTATGCCGGTAGACAATCTGACTTGGCTAAGATTATGGAAAAACTCAATGAAGAGATGCTGGCACTTGAAGAACAAAAAGAGGCATTGGTGCAGGAAATTGAATCAGCACATCAGCTTCAAAAACATTATCGTGCATTAAAAGAAAAATTAGCAACCGAGCAAACATCAATCATCGAGCAAACCAAAAAAAGAGAAGAAGCGAAGTGGCAAGACTTAAAAGAACAAGCTCAAGATATTTTAAATGAACTTTCTTCTAAAAAAGTGTTGACACAACCCGAATATGCATCCATTAAAAATCAATTAAACAAGCAACCAAGTCATCATCAAGATTATACAGCATCTGATGAAGCATTTAAGGTTGGCGATGAGGTTTTTATTACATCGTATCAACAAATTGGCAACATTGTTGCACTCAAAGAAAATCAAGCACGCGTGGTTTTCGGACAATTTGACTTATGGTTTGACCTAAAGATACTAAAAAAAGATTTTAGTCAACCCAAAGAAAAATCAAAAACAGTGACAAGAAAAAAAGCTTCGTCAACAACAGAAACCCCACAAAAACAAGGCAAACTAGAAATTGATTTAAGAGGGTATCGTTATGAAGAAGTATATCCAGCACTTGATCAAGCCATCGACCAGGCCATCTTGTCAGGTATGAGAACACTAAGAATTATTCATGGATTTGGGACAGGCGCAGTTAGAAAAGCTGTTTATGCCTATATCAAAGACGCCCCACATATCGAATCTAGTCGATTTGGTGGTGAAGGAGAAGGGCTAAACGGTGTGACTATTATCACACTAAAATAATGCTAAAGGCTTGAATAAAGTCATCATATAGACTATAATGAAAAGTGAAATTTGAGTAAAGAAATGAGGGAAATTTAATGATTGAATATCAAGGCGAAAATTACACAGATGTAATTGGAAAACAAGGTTTGGTTGCTGTTCAGTACTATGCAACATGGTGTGGACCCTGTAAAATGTTGAAACCCGTTTTAGAAGCTGTCGCTCAAGATGAAAAAGATATTGACTTTTACCGAGTTGATATTGATCAATATCGTGATCAAGCGATACAATCAGGTATTCGTAGTGTACCGACTGTCGTCTTATATAAAGATGGCGAAGAAGTCGATCGCACAAGCGGTTATCAACCAAAAGACAAAATTGCACAATGGATTGGTAATCATAAATAAAAGCACGCTGTGCTTTTTTTTATGTCCAAAATAGCGTATAATATGAGTGGTGATTCTATGGATGGGTTTTTATTTATTAACAAACCAAAAGGTATGACATCGCATGATGTTGTTTATCGAGTAAAAAAACAATTAAAGATTCAAAAAATAGGGCATACCGGAACATTGGATCCATTTGCAACCGGTTTGCTTATTTTATGTCTCGGAAAAGCAACCAAACTTAGTGACTATATCACACAACAAGATAAAAGTTATGAAGGTACAATCCTTTTTGGTACACATACTGATACCTTTGATATCACCGGCAACATATTAAATAAAGTTGACGTTGGCTTGTTAGAAAAAGATATTTTAAATGGCATGCGTCACTTCACAACCACATATGATCAGCGTCCTCCTAATTATTCAGCCATTAAAGTGGATGGTCAAAAATCTTATGACATGGCAAGAAAAGGGGCTACATTTACCCTTGAGACAAGGTCTGTCTCAATCTATGATTTTAAAGCGATATCACCTTACGAAGATCAACACATCGATTTTTATGTTCATGTGTCCAAAGGTACCTATATTCGTAGTCTCGTCGTTGACTTAGCCAAACATTTAGGCACAATCGCGACGTTAAATACCTTAAAACGCACCTCAATTGGCGCATACAGCCTTGATTTAGCTAAAGACTTATCTCATGTCACAGAAGAAGACATCTATCCTTTAGAGACGTATTTAGAGCGCTATGAGAAACTGATCTTAAGCCCATATTTAATTCATTTGGTTAAAAATGGTATTTATTTAGATGCGCGTCAAATCAAAACAGATCAACCTTTTGTCGTCTATGATGAAGAAGGACACATGATTGCATTTTATGATGTTTGTGGCAATCACACATACAAGCCAGTACTTATATTATAAGGAGTTCGATTATGAAAATCATAAGAAAACCATACGAAAAAATGACATATGATCACAATCTTACATTAACGATTGGTAATTTTGATGGTCTTCATTTGGGACATCAAAAATTGATTGAAACCGTTCAATCGTTTCATGATTCACATCACGGTGTCTTAACATTTGACCCACATCCGATGACAGTTTTAAGAAAAAAACCGTTTTATATTTTGACAAAACCAGAAGATAAAATCGATATTTTAAAGTCATTTTCTTTGGATGTTTTTTTCCTAGTTGACTTTTCACAAGCCTTACAAATGCTCTCTATCGATGGATTTATTGCCTTTTTAAAGGACTTATCTGTCATACGCTTGGTATTGGGTAGAGATTTCAGGTTTGCAACAAAAGGCTCAGGGTCTATTGAAGACTTAAAAGCACACTTTGATGTGGTAATCGTTGAAGATATTTTGTATAATCAAATGCGCATTTCTTCAACCTACATTAAAGATTTGCTTGATCAAGCACATATCGGTGAGGTGCGTAAATTACTGACGAGACACTTTGAAATCAAAGGGCAAATTGTGCATGGCAACCATATCGGAAAATCACTTGGATTTCCAACAGCCAATATTGATTATGATCATTATTATTTACCTGCCAATGGTGTTTATTATGTTAAAGTGGGCATTCACGGTGAATTTTATGATGCCATGGCCAATATCGGCAACAATCCGACACTCAATTATAGTTTAAAAAAACGACTAGAAATTTATATTCTTGATTTCAATCAAAATATTTACGGCCAACAAGTTTCTGTGAAGTTTTATCATTATTTAAGAGCAGAACAAAAATTTGAAAATAAAGATGCGTTGATTGCGCAATTAAAAAATGATGAACAAGTCATCAGAAAGTTAACACTTTCATAAAAATATGATAAAATAATAATAGATGAGGTGAGTAAATATGAAACTTATTATTGCAGTTGTCTCAAATGATGATGCGAACAAAGTACAACGTGGATTGGTAAAAAACAAGTTTTTCGCAACCCGCTTACAAACCACTGGTGGTTTTTTACGTGCTGGTAATTCAACATTTTTAATTGGTATTAATGATGAAAAAGTTTCTGAAGTGCTTGAGATTATTGAGGCTCATAGTAAAAAGAGAACCAAATTGGTTCCCAATACAATCGTCAATGAGTTTGGATCCTTTTCAGCATTGCCCATTGAAGTTGAAGTTGGTGGCGCCACCGTATTTATTTTAAACGTCGATCAATTTATTAAAATTTAACAAAATCATTGCATTTATATCGAAACATGATAAAATATATAAGGCGGTAACAAGGATAGTGGCATGCCAACCCTTTCTTTAGTTATTCGATCAGGAGGAAAAACTATGGCATTAACAAAAGATCAAAAAAGTGAAATCATCAAAGCCTATCAAACAAAAGAAGGCGATACTGGTTCTCCAGAAGTGCAAGTTGCTATTTTAACCCATGAAATTCAAGAATTAAATGGACATTTACAACAACACATTCATGATTTTCACTCACGTCGCGGTTTGTATATGAAAATCGGACAAAGACGTCGCTTGTTAAATTACTTACGTAACAGTGATGTGAATCGTTATCAAGAGTTAATTAAAAAACTAGGATTACGTCGATAAAAAAAGATTGCTTCGGCAATCTTTTTTTTATAGTTTTTTAATTGAATAGTGATGCAAGTATTTCTAAAAATTCAAATTGCCTGTTTTTGGCATACTCAATTTCTCTTGCTTCAACGGGTAGGCTTGTAATCAAACCAGTAAAGTCAAAGTTCGTCGCTTGACTGATTTGTTCTGTATTAGATAATGTCCATACATAAACACCTTTATTGTTTTGGTGAAGTTGTTCAATAAGTTCGGGTCTGCTGATAATAAATGATCGTTCAAATCCATAAAAATCAATATTTGCATCGTTGATTAAACTTGATGTATTACCGATAAATGAAGGCATGAGCAGTAGTGTTTTAATATCAGCATTCGCATTTTTAATACGGGTAAGTTGATCCCTGTAAAAAGAAAGAACAACAACTTGATCTGTCATATTGAGTGTTTCTACGAGATTAACAACTTGATATTCTAAGGCGAGACTATTGACTTTAAGCTCAATAAAGGCGACACCTCTATTTTGAATCACAATAAGCGCATCTTCTAGTGTAGGTATGCGTTCATGTGCAAAATCACTAGAAAACCATGAGCCAGCATCTAATATACTGAGTTCTTCATAGGTCAGTTGATCGACTCTTCGATTTAACGTATCATTTGTGGTGCGTCCAAGTGTTGTGTCGTGAACCAAAACAGCGATTAAGTCTTTAGACAGTCTAACATCAAATTCAACTGCATCAGCACCTTGTTCTAACGCCAACTCAATGGCAGCAATCGTGTTTTCTGGTGCTTGTTTGGATGCCCCTCGGTGGGCAATAATTTCAGCATAACTTAAAAATTCTATTTGATTTTGAGGTGACCGAATCGCACCAAAAACAATTGAAATATTAAGCGCGAAAACAACGGCAAGGGTCGCGATTAATGTTCTTTTAACCAGTGTTGATTCAAAGGGTTTTCTAATGATTTTAGAAAATTTTAAAAGTTGTTTTTTCTGCCCGGATTCCTCTTTATTTTGATAGTGCCAAGCGCTTAATAGAGCAAAGTTTATTGGAATTAAGACAAGTGTTGATACATAAACAAAGGCCGAATATAAGGTATATAATACTGTCAGTAATACTCCAAGAACGAGTGCTTGTCCGCGGGTAATGAAAACCAACAATGCAATCAGTAAAATGATAAGTGTATAAAACAGATATAAAACACCATTAAGTAGTGCATTTAATAAAATAAATTCGATAATATATTTAAGACGTTTTCGTCTAAGTAACAGTCTGTTTTTCTTAAACGTGTGCTTGATGGTTAACCCATCTAAAACGTAGCTGTGCATCGTTAATGTGGATTCAAGATAGCCCAGTGCGATGAGTCCAATCATACTGATAAATACAATGTTAAGTAGCGGTAGCATTTGCACTTGATTTGTAACAAATGAGGGGATTTCAATGGTTGATGCAATCCCAACAATATGGACGAATTCAACTAAGATCCAGAAAAATAACGTAGGGATAATGAGTGCCACATGATATTTCTTTAAAACCAAAGGGATTCTAGTTAGGCCATAATTGAATAAAACACGCAAACTCAAATCTTGTTCGTGATAGCCGAAATCATAAATAATGGCTAAAAATATAAGTTCGATTGAAATATATAGTGTAAATAATATAAGCAGTATAAGAAAAACAAGGAGTGTGGTAGGTCTTGTTAGGTAAGCAATTAAAAAACGATTGGTAATATATGATTCACCAGATAGAATAATGGACAGATTAAAAAGATATCGTGTCAAAGGATAGATTAATAAAATACCCAAAGTCCGATAGATGAGCTCAAATATGAGCAATGTTTTTAAATTGTAAGTTAAATTGTTGATGAGTAAATTAAGCGTTTTTTTCATATCAAGCACCTACACTTATATCATTATTATAACATATCAAAAGGTGTCTTATCATTGGCATAAGATGAAAAAGACGTATAAGTGAGGCTATTTCACTAAAAAGCAAATGAAAAACGACTTTTCTTTGAAAATAAAGATTATGTGGTATAATTAATAAGGTTATAAAATAAGAAAAAAGACATATAAAATGAAGGAGATTTTATATCACATGCAAAAAAAAGTATATGAAACAACCGTTGGCGGTAGAGTCCTACGTGTTGAAGTTGGAGAAATGGCAAAGCAAGCAAATGGTGCTGCTGTTATATCCTATGGTGACTCTACAGTATTAAGTGTTGTTACCGCGAAACGTGAAGCGTCCACTCAAGATTTTTTTCCTTTAATGGTCGTATATCAAGAAAAGCTTTACGCAGCAGGTAAAATTCCTGGAGGATTTTTAAGAAGAGAAGGACGTCCATCTGAACATGAAACATTGACTTCACGTTTAATTGACCGTCCATTACGTCCTTTATTTCCAGAAGGTTTTAAAAATGATGTTCAAATCATTAATACAGTACTATCGAGTGATCCAAATGCAACCCCAGAAATGTCTGCGATGCTAGGTGCATCACTTGTTGTTGGTATTTCTGATATTCCTTTTAATGGTCCAGTTGCTAGCGTTCATGTAGGACGTATCGACGGTGAACTCATTGTCAATCCAACACCAGAACAACTTGAATTAAGTGACATCGATTTGATCGTTGCTGGGACCAAAGATGCTGTTAACATGGTTGAGGCTGGCGCGAAAGAAGTGGTTGAAGCTGACATGCTCAAAGCCATTTTATTTGCACACGAAGAAATTAAAGCTTTGGTTAAATTCCAAGAAAATATTATCAAAGAAGTTGGTTTAGAAAAGATGGCCATTGACGTCTTTACGATTAGTGAAGATGTGAAAGTTGAAGTTGATCAACTTGCTAAAGCCAAATTATTAAAAGCCATTTCTATTTTTGATAAGATTGAACGTTATCAAGCCATTGATAAAATTACTGAAGAAACCATTGAAGTGTGCTCGAAAAAAGCATTTTTTAACGAGATTGATGGTGTGAAGGTTTATGATGAAGCTGCTCAAAAACACTATTTAAAACAAGTAAAAACACATTTAGACCATATCATTACAGCGGAATTAAGACGCTTGATTACGCAAGATAAGATTCGTGTTGATGGACGTAAGGTTGATGAAATCAGACCACTTGCATCACGTGTTGATGTCTTAAAACGTACACATGGTTCAGCATTATTTACACGCGGCCAAACACAAGCATTGGGTGTCGTAACCTTAGGTGCGCTTGGTGAAAATCAAATTATTGATGGCCTAGGCTTAGAAGATTCAAAACGCTTTATGCTCCATTATAATTTCCCACCATTTAGTGTGGGTGAAACAGGACGTTACGGCTTTGTCGGACGTCGTGAAGTTGGTCATGGAGCGCTTGGCGAACGTGCGCTAATTCAAGTCTTACCAAATGAAGAAGAGTTTCCTTATACCATTCGTATCGTTTCTGAAATCTTAGAATCTAATGGTTCAAGTTCACAAGCGACAATTTGTGCAGGGTCACTTGCATTAATGGCAGCGGGCGTGCCCATTAAGGCACCAATTGCAGGTATCGCGATGGGACTTATTATGGAAGGTAAAGATTACACCATCTTATCTGATATTCAAGGTATGGAAGACCACGAAGGCGATATGGACTTTAAGGTTGCAGGTTCTAGCAAAGGAATTACTGCCCTACAAATGGATATTAAAATTGCTGGCATTACTGAAGAAATACTTGGTGAAGCCCTTGAACAAGCACGACTTGCGCGATTGCATATTCTAGATCACATGAACGAAACCATAGCTGTTGTCCGTCCTGAGTTATCAGATTATGCACCAAAAGTTAAAATGATTCGCATCAATCCAGAAAAAATTAGAGACGTTATTGGTGGCGGTGGTAAAATCATCACTCAAATCATTGAAGACCACAATCAAGTTAAAATTGACATCGAACAAGATGGACGCGTATTCTTAATGCATCAAGACAGACAATGGATTGAAAAAGCAGCACAACGTATCATCGATCTTGCGCGTGAAGCTAAAGTTGGCGAGATTTATGAAGGTAAAGTTATGCGTGTTGAAAAATTCGGTTGCTTTGTCCAATTATGGCCAGGTACTGAAGGTTTGGTACATATTTCTAGACTTGCGAAAGAACGTGTTGAAAAAGTTGAATCGATTGTTTCTGTTGGCGATCAAATTTTAGTGAAGTGTATTGGCATCGATGACAAAGGTCGTATTGACTTATCGAGAAAAGATGCATTACAAAACGATAAGAAATAATGATTTAAAGTCGAGATCCTCGATGCGACCCAATAAATAGACAATAAAGCCATTTTGTGATACAATATGGTTAAGGAATTTTTAAAGGAGAGAAACTATGAAACTAAAATTAAGAAACAGACCATTAAACGAAGTTAGAAAAGATTTAATGGTACCTGGCGTTATCTTCGGTAAATCGATTGAGTCAACATCGGTTGAAGTCGATGATAAAGCACTTAAAGATGCCCTAAAGGCGTATGGTAAAAGCCGTACCTTCCAGGTGACTCTATCAGGTAAGAAACACAACGTTTACATTAAAAATGTACAAACAAAAGTATTGAAACCAAATGATATCATTCACTTTGATCTACACCGTATTGCTGATGATGAAACCATCACTGCAGTAATTCCATTGGTCTTTGAAGGCAAAGAACAATTGGATAAAGATCGTAAGTTTGTTCAAACATATTTACCAGGGATTGAATGTGAGTATTATGCTGGCCAAGGCCTTGATAATTTTACATTTGATGTTTCAGAGGCAGAGATTGGGTTTACGGTTTATATTAAGGATTTAGAAGTTTCAGATAAACTTAAGATCCATCATGATCCTGATCAAATGGTATTCCAAGTTAAAGAACAAGTAGCTGCACCAGAAGAAGTCTTAGAAACTGAAGAAGTTGAAGACGAAATGGAACCAGAACTCGTTTCTGATGAACCAAAAGAATCAGAAGAAGCTTAATCATATCAACCACCCTACTTGGGTGGTTTTTATTTATTTGTTTTACCTTGTTAAATGCGTTCAAACATGCTAAAATAGGCATGTCAACAGAAGGTGATCGAGCCTACCATCGTGTAGGTTAGGAAAGTCCATGCTAGCACATTCTGAGATGAATGTAGTGTTTGTGCCTAAGGAAATCATAACTTAGGGTACATGGTAACATGTAACGGCGTATCAACATCTAAGGAGTAATCTATGATCGTTGATCGTAACGTGCCACAGTGACGAATCACTTAGAAATAAGTGGGTGAAACGCGGTAAACCCCTCAAGCTAGCAACCCAAATTTTGGTAGGGGCACATATGAGTGCGAACTCAAGCAACCATATGCTACTTAAGTAGAGATAAATGGTCACACCCTTTTAGGGAACAGAACATGGCTTATGCACGTTGATAAAAAAAGGTCCTTTGGGGCCTTTTTCAATCGGAGGATTTATGGAACTGAAATTAAAAAATGTGACGTTAAACTATGACGTTACTGGTAGTGGACAGCCACTGATACTCATTCATGGAAACCAGGAAAGTTTAGAGATATTTGATGTCTTAACTAAGACGTTAAAGTCATCTTTTAAGATTTACCGACTAGACTCTAGAAACCATGGGAAAAGCAGTCATAATATGCCTTTAGGTTATGAACTGATGACACAAGATGTGCATTCTTTTATAGAAGCGCTAGATATTAAAAAACCATCACTATTTGGTTTTAGTGATGGTGGTATTGTTGGATTGATGCTGGCGATTCAATACCCTGATATGCTTGATAAACTGATCATTGCTGGTACCAACACACGTCCTAGTGGTATGCGCTATAAAGTGGTTCAAGCGATGAAACGTAAATATAATGAAACCAAAAGTCTTTATTATAAGTTGATGATTACAGAGCCTTTTATTAAAAAAAGTGATTTAAGACGTATCAAAGTGCCAGTACTAAGCTTTATTGGTGAAAAAGATTTGATTTTAAGAAAACATGCAAAGATGATTGTTAAACAATTAAAATATGCAATGCTCATCATTATACCAGCGGCTAGACATGAAGATTATGTCGTTGATAGTGACTATTTAGCACCTTATATCAAGACCTTTCTTTTATAAAAAAAATCCCAAATTGGGATTTTTTACTAGATGACGGCTAAAGCACGTATGATAATAAATGTAATATAAGCCACATAAATAAAGACGAGAAAACCACCTTTAAGTTTAGATAAGGTTTGTTTGTGGATGGATAATAAGACCACAACAACAGTAAGGATAGCAACAAACCATAAGTCGTTTCTGACATCACCATTGACACCCAGTGGTGTGACAAGACCCGATAAGCCAATAATGAGCAAGGTATTGAATATATTCGATCCAATCACATTACCCATGGCAATTTCGTTTTCACCCTTTTTGGCCGCAATCACTGAGGTGACAAGTTCAGGTAATGATGTTCCTAAAGAGACAATACTTAAGCCCACAAGCGTTGTGGCTTTGGTTAATGTCATATTGAGTCCTTCAACCAAAAGTGTCGTTGCGATAAACTCAGCGCCTCTTGTGACCATAAAACCACCGAGTGAAACACCAATTAACCCTAAAATCAGAAGAATAACCGCTGTTTTTACTGGCAATTGCTTAATTTCTATGGGATAATCCTCTAAATTTTTTGAGGTTTTAAACATTAAGAACATATAAAAGGCAAAACAAATAAGTAAAATAAATGCTTCAAAGCGAGTAATGATCAAATCTGATTGGAAAAATGACGCCAATACGGCAATTAATATCGTAATACCAATAAGAAAAGGAAACTCTGATCGATTCATTGATTTTTTTATGAGTATTGGCATCATCAATGCACTAGTGCCTAAAATCAGGGTGATATTGGCAATATTAGACCCGACAACATTCCCTAATGCAATGTCTGCTGTCAAGCCTTGTTGAGCAGCTGTGATTGAGGCAGCAAAACTCACCGCCAATTCAGGTAAACTTGTACCAAAAGCGACCAATGTCAGACCAATCACAAGTGGTGAAATACGCGCACGTCTGGCAATAGAGCTTGATGCATCAACAAAGTAATCTGCACCTTTGATTAAAAAGATAAAGCCAATAATTAATACGATACTATATAGTAATATTTGCATAGCAAACTCCTCAAGTTATGTTGTCGTCTTTGATACATACAAACATATTTTAGCACAGAAACGAAAACCAAACAACATGAAACAAGAAAAGAGAGAGACAACTGTGATATATTGACTTTTTTGCAAAAAAAGTGTATGATAATATCATCATCATATGATGGAGGAAATAAGAAAAAAATGGAAGATTGCAGTACGAGGATCGACGATCCCGAATACTTGTGTGATATAAAAGGCAAACCAAACGCTTTTTTTGGTGTCTTTTTTTGTTTTAGTCGCGAGGTGATTTTATGGGCTTAAGCATTTTTTTGTTTATAGCGCTCATTTTTTTAACTGGATTGATTGCTGCTGCTGAAGTTGCGTTGGTTGCGATCAGTGATGCGAAAGTTGAAGAAGATTCACAAATGGGTAATAAAAAAGCCCTTAGAATTCAAAAGTTTACGTTAAATGGGCAAAAGTATTTAGCAAATATACAAGTACTACACCTATTAATATTATTAATTTTAGGATTAACATTTAATACCATTATTACACAAACAGGTCTTTGGACCCAAGGCGCTGAGTTTATGGATGTTTTATTATTCGTACTTTGGGTGTTTTTAAGCTTTGCAATTTATATGATCTTTGGTCATATGATTCCTAGACGTATCGCCATTAAGTGGACCGATCAAGTGGCATATAAAACAGTGAATATTGCGATGTTCTTTACATTAATTGTTTCACCTATAACATTCTTATTTGATCGCATTTCAAAAGGTATGACAAAGATGTTATTTGGCATGAGATTTGATGAAGGCATCCGTAATGTCACCGAAGAAGAAATCAGAACACTTGTTGAAGCTAGCGGTAAAAAAGGCGTTATTGACGCGCAAGAAAGTGAAATGATTCATAATATTTTTGATTTTGATGAAACAACTGTCGATCAAATTATGACCCATAGAACGGAAATCTCAGCGATTCAAATCAATATTTCAAAACATGATGTTATATCATTTGTAACCAATGAAAAGTTTACACGTTTTCCTGTTTATGATAACGATATTGATGACATTGTAGGCACATTACACGTCAAAGATTTACTTAAATATATCGAAAATACTGAAGAAGCATTTGATTTAAACAGCATTATCCGAAAAGCATATTATATTCCTGATTCAAAACGTATTAGAGAATTGTTTTATGAAATGAAAAAATCAAAAAACCACATCGCTATTGTGATTGATGAATACGGTGGAACCGCAGGTATCATCACCATTGAAGACATGATTGAAGAAATTGTTGGAAATATTTTTGATGAGTACGACGAAGTCGAAGAAGAAGTCGTTCAGACAGATGAACATACCTATGTGATTGATGGTCTTGCAAGTATTGATGATATTGATGATATTATTCATGCCAACTTACCTGTAGATGATTATGACACATTAAGTGGCTTTATTCTCGGTTATTTGGGGCGATTCCCAGAAGAAGATGAAGCGATTGAGTTTGATTATCATCATTTCACATTTAAAGTATTAGAAATTCAAGATAAAGTGATATCGAAAGTATTGGCAGTTAGACATATTGAAACCAAAGAGGTGGATGAACCTCCCTTAGATGAATAAGGGATAACGATATGGGTAGAGAAGAAATAATTCAAATTATCATATTGGGTGTACTGATCCTTATGTCATCATTTTTTTCAGCAACTGAGACAGCATATTCATCAGCTAACCCAATCAAATTAAAGAGTTTAAGGCAACAAGGACATTCTGGCGCACTCCGTGCACTTAAATTAACTGAACGTTTTGATCGCTTGCTGATTGCGATATTGATTGGCAATAACATTGTTAACATTGCTGCTGCATCGCTTGCCACAGTATTATTTGTACAGTATTGGGGTGACTTAGGTGTTACGATTTCAACTGCGGTCATGACCGTTTTGGTCTTGATTTTTGGGGAAATCACACCCAAGAGCTTGGCCAAGCAAATTCCGGAGCGCTTTGCGATTGCAGTTTCACCGATTTTAATTTTGTTAATATGGATTTTAACACCTTTAATTATGATTTTTGGCTACTGGCAAAAATTAATGAATCGACTCTTTGACTTTAAAAAAGAAGATGGTATCACAGAAGATGAGATTTTAACTTTAGTTGAAGAAGCCAAAGAAGAAGGTGGTATTAACGAAAACGAAAGACAACTCATACGCAGTGTCATTGATTTTGATGAATTAACTGTTGAAGATATCTTGACACCACGTGTTGATGTGATTGCGATACAAATTGATGACTCAGAACAAGACATTGCCGATGTCTTTAAAGAAACGGGTTATTCAAGATTACCTGTTTATGATAAAGATATTGATCACATCGTCGGCACCATCAACCACAAAGACTTTTATCAACTTGTTTTACTTGAAAATCAAAAGATTGAATCTATTATTAATGAACCAGTTTATGTCACTGAATATATGAAAATCCCTAACTTGCTCGCTTTATTAAAAGAAAATAAAGCACATATGGCCATTGTAAGAGATGAGTTTGGTGGCACTCAAGGGGTTGTAACGATGGAAGATATCTTAGAAGAATTGGTTGGCGATATTTGGGATGAACATGATGAAATCGTTGAAGAAATTACCCGTTTAAGCGATGATGCGTATCAAGTCAAAGGACAAGCCGATTTAGAAACCTTTTTCGAAGTTGTCGGTTTAATTGATCCAGTTGAACATGTCACGATTAATGGCTGGGTCATGGAACAAATGGGTAAGATACCTGAAATTGGTGAGCAGTTTATTTATAAAAATTTGCATGTTTCAATTATCAATGCAGACGAAAAACGTGTGATTGATGTGATTGTAAAAATTTTAAGTGAATAAATAAAAAAGGCATCAACTCAATTGAGTGATTGCCTTTTATTTTTGTTTTAGTTTACTTATTTAACAGCTTCGTCAGCAAATGCGAATAAGCGAGCCAATAAAGTATAGT
>JBLRWW010000006.1:0-47250 GCA_047921055.1 Acholeplasmataceae bacterium | reverse complement strand
TAGATGGTTCTGAAACACCATTTGACTTCCTAACATATCAAGTTGTTGAAGATATTATAATTAATGGTCGTTGGGATGAAGAGTTTACTGTATCATTTGATTCGAATGGGGGTAGTGCTGTTGCTGCACAAACAATATTGGATGGACAAACCGCAATTGAGCCTACTAATCCCGTGAAATCAGGATTTGAATTTAAAGGTTGGTTTACAGATGATGTCACTTTCCTAAATGAATTTAATTTCTCCAATGTAATAACTGAAGACGTTTCACTATTCGCGAAATGGGATGGCAAATTAATGATCTATGAAGTTTATGGTGGCGGAGGAAATTCAGGTGCAACATATACACATGATTATATTGTTTTATATAATGGCACATCAAATACTATAAACTTAACTGGTTACTCAATTCAATATACTAGTGCAACAGGTACAAGTTGGACTAATAGATTAAATCTAAATGGATCAATTGAATCTGGTAACTACTATTTAATCCAACTGGCATCTGGTGGTTCTAATGGAATTGCTTTACCAACGCCAAACATTACCGGTACTATAAATATGAGTGCGACAAACGGTAAAGTTGCATTAGTTAATAGTACAACGGCTTTAACAGGTTCAAATCCATCAAATGACCCTTCTGTTGTTGATTTTGTTGGATTCGGCACTGCTGATGGATTCGAGGGAAGTGGACCGGCAGTTGCACCAAGCAATTCAAGGTCTATCAGAAGAAAAGCATTACTAGATACTAATGACAATTCTGCAGATTTCGAATTTATTAATAGTCCTGATTTATCTTATTTATCCTCGGAGTAATACCCCCTACTGAAGACTTAATAGCTCCAGAGATAACACCTCACATCGAGGTGTTATCATTCTCTGTAGGGGACCCTACACCAACAATTGGCTGCACAGCCATTGATGATGTTGATGGAGAAATTACATGCGACTGGTCAGGTGTAATCAATACAGATGAAATTGGTGAATACATCATCATATACACTGCTGAAGATGCTTCTTATAATGTTACAACCCTTGAGGTTAAATACGTTGTTTTAAGGGATGCTTCAATCTTAGATGTTACACTTGATGCCTATTATGCTGATGCTGAAGGTTTATGGGGTAATGATTTGATTGCTGTACTTCGTGATATTATTAATACAGATGTGACGATGCAAACATATGAAGATGCTAAAACAATCTTACAAGAAAGTGATGAAGATCCTGATAATCCTGATAATCTCATTTTGGTTTACTTAGGTACATCGATTGAATCTATGTGGGTATTAGGTGGCACAACTTGGAACAGAGAACATGTATGGCCACAATCACTCTTAGATGTTGATACACAACCATCTAGTAGACACGTTGGTGCAGACCTTCATAACTTAAAACCAGCAAACCCTTCTGAAAACTCTTCTAGAGGAAATAAATATTTTGATGATGTAGCTACCACAGAGGCTTATGTGCCAAGAGATGAAGTTAAGGGTGATATTGCAAGAATCTTATTCTATATGACAATTATGTATGATTATTTGGAACTCATTAACGGTACACCAATAACTTATCAAATGGCCATGTTAGACACTTTAATCAGTTGGCATGAGCTTGATGTGGTCGATGCCTTTGAACAAAATAGAAACGATGTTATCTACACTTATCAAAACAATCGAAACCCATTTATTGATTACCCACACTTACTAGAATTGATTTATTTTAATCATGTACATTACAAAAGCTAGAAGGTCATTCGACCTTCTTTTTTTTATTTAATTTACTTATGATATGTTATAATAATTCATAGATATGGAAACTTAAATATTCCATTTTAATGAAGAATATTACAAAACTATTTCGTAAAGAGGCCATCACATGACAGTTAAAAGAAATATACAAACTCTACTCTACATATTATCTTTAGTTTCGCTGCTTTTTGCTTGTAGCAATGGTGATTCTAAAGAGCCCGCGACATCTTCTCCGATTGAAGCACCCATTGAAACACCTTCAATGACTGAACCAACACATCAGATTCCACAAAACTTAAGTTATGCATATCACCTATTGAGCTGGGAATCAGTTTTGACCGCTGAATATTACACAATTAAAATAGGTGATCATGAATATCAAGTAGAATCAACATCGTTTGTTATAAAAGACTTACCCAATGGTACTTATTTAGCAAGTGTGCGTGCAAATTCAGAATTTTCGAGTTCCCCTTTTTCTGAATCAATCGAAATTCTTGTAGAGATAGATCAAGATAATCCAAGTTTAATTACTGCTGCTTCTATGACGTTTGGTGGCACAGATATGGTTTTTATTTTCAATTTGCTGGGTGCTCAGTTCCTTGGTTTATCAGGCAACAATATCACATCAAATGATTATCACTTTAGTGATGATACATTGATTATTAATCCTTTATTTGTTGAACAGATACTTAATGAAAATCCCGATAGAAAAAGTGTTATCTTATCCTACCAAATTCAATTAGATGATGATTTTATTGTTGGTTATCTTTTTATTAATATTGAATCATAGAAATTTTAACAGATAGAACCGCGAAGACGGTTCTGTCTTTTTTTTATTCTCATAGTAAAAGCTTTAAATAATCCTCGATTTATTTGGTAATCTATTATATAATAGGTATGAATCAATGTAATCCCTTACATTTTATGAAAATACCCACCTTTTTTTTATGTCAATTCATCAAGGAGATGACCTTATGCCCTTAAAAATAGTTGAGACCTCACTACGTGATGGTCATCAATCACTACTTGCCACACGTATGACAACTGAACAAATTCTAAAACTTGTGCCACTACTTGATCAAGCAGGTTATCATGCCCTTGAAGTATGGGGTGGTGCAACCTTTGATGCGTGCTTACGCTTCTTAAATGAAGATCCCTGGGAACGTTTAAGACAAATCAAAGCACTTGCACCTAATACGAAACTTCAGATGTTGTTTCGTGGCCAAAATATTTTAGGATATCGTCATTATCCTGACGATATCGTTGATAAGTTTGTCCAAAAATCATTAGAAAACGGTATTGATATTATTAGAGTCTTTGATGCTTTAAATGATATTAGAAACTTAAAATCAGCTGTTGATGCCACTAAGAAATACGGTGGGCATTGTCAAATCGCTCTCAGTTATACCACAAGCCCTGTCCATACAGTAGACTATTATGTTAAGCTTGCTAAAGACGTCGAAGATATGGGTGCTGATTCCTTATGTATTAAAGATATGGCCGGTATTTTACTGCCTAACGTCTGTTTTGAACTCATTACAAAGCTTAAAGAAACCATTTCAATCCCAATCAATTTACACACACACGCCACAGCTGGCGTGAGTGAAGCCACTTATATGAAAGCCATTGAAGCTGGTGTTGATATCATTGATACCGCCTTATCACCACTCTCTGGTGGTACCTCACAACCAGCAACTGAAACATTTCAACATATGTTAGCAAATACGCCACATGATCCGCATTTAAGTCTTTCTTTATTAGACCAAGCCGCAAGCCTTTTAACAACAATCAAAGATGATGCCTTAAAATCAGGATTGCTCAATCCTAAAGCCTTAACAGTCAATCCTTCTATTTTAACCTATCAAGTCCCTGGCGGGATGCTCTCTAACTTAATGAGTCAGCTCAAAGAACAAAATGCGATGGATGACTATGAAGAGGTTTTAAAAGAAATTCCTGTGGTAAGAAAAGATTTAGGCTATCCACCGCTAGTGACGCCACTTTCACAAATGGTAGGTACTCAAGCTTTAATGAATGTGATGTCAGGTGATCGTTATAAGCTTGTCCCTAAAGAAGTTAAAGATTATGTTAAAGGGTTATATGGTAGGCCACCTGCTAAAATCAACAAATTAATGATTGCTAGAATCATCGGTGATGAACCAATCATCACCCACCGTCCGGCAGATGATCTCGCCCCTGAATTTGAGGCCTTAAAATTAAAACATAAAGATTTAGTCCAATCAGATGAAGATGTCTTATCCATTGCCTTATTTGGCCCGGTTGCGATTAAATTTTTGGAGAAAAAATATCAAGCAAAACCGAAAGAAACACAACAAAACCCTGAAGTTTATGCGTTTAGTGTTGAAATTGGAGGTCAGTCTTCATGATTTATACCACATTTACAGAAGGTATTTTCATCTCTATCTTTAGTGTCTTGATTGTCTTTGCTATTTTATCAGTCATCGCGCTTGCGATTTATTCGCTCAAATACATTCATGAAAACCCACCAAAGATCACCTTACCAAGCACCCCTGATGAAATACCATTTTCAATCGATGATATCACCGATGATGACATGATGGTTGCGGCACTGGTCGCTTCTATCGACTACCAAGAACAAACGAAAGAAGATGTGCGCGTGACGCGCATCAGAAAAATACAAGGCTAAAGGAGCATCCTATGAAACTCTATAAAATCAAAGTCAATGGCAAACTTTATGAGGTTGAAGTTGAATCTGTTGATGACATCAAATCAACCCCAGTGCCTAAAAAAGAATCCCCATCCAATGATACCAAACTACAAATCTTAGCACCTATGCAAGGTAACATCTTAAAACTTAATGTTGGTGTTGGCAGCGAAGTTAAAAAAGGTGATGTGCTTTTTGTCTTAGAAGCCATGAAACTAGAAAATGATATCTTATCACCATCTGATGGTTATGTCTCACAAGTCTTAATCAAAGAAGGCGAGAAAGTCGAGCTTAATCAACTGATGTTGATTATCGGGTGAGTCCTATGTTTGAAGCCTTATATGAATTTTTTGATGGCACTGGCATTGCAGGATTTTTGAGTCAAGGTGGCTGGAAATTTTTAGTGATGATCATCATTGCTTTAATCCTTTTATATCTTGCTATCTTTAAAAAGTTTGAACCTTATTTATTAATTCCCATTGGTTTTTCCATGCTTTTAGTCAATCTACCTGGTTCAGGTTTATTTATTGAAACCAAAGAAATCGTTAATGGGGTTGAAGTCACATCTTATAGTGGCTTTTTAGGCTATTTATATTATGGTGTGAAATGGGCGATATATCCATCCTTAATCTTTTTAGGCATTGGTGCCACAACTGATTTTGGACCATTAATTGCGAATCCTAAAAGCATGTTATTAGGTGCGGCTGCCCAAGTTGGGATCTTTTTAACCTTCTTAGGTGCGCTTTTACTTGGCTTTACTGGACCAGAATCAGCTTCTATCGGGATTATTGGTGGTGCCGATGGCCCCACATCAATCCTACTATCGAGTCAACTGGCCCCACATTTAATTGGTGCGATTTCAGTCGCGGCTTATTCTTACATGGCCTTAGTGCCTGTCATTCAACCACCTATCATTAGATTACTTACAACAAAAAAAGAACGGGCAGTTAAAATGGAACAATTGCGTCCTGTTAAAAAAACCGAAAAGATCGCATTTCCGATTATCGTCAGTCTTGTCTGTATCTTACTCATCCCTTCTTCTGCACCCATTATTGGGATGCTCATGCTTGGTAATTTGATTAAAGAATCCGGTGTTGTCCCTGGTTTGGTCGACACAGCTGGTAAAGCATTATTATATATCGTCACCATTTTATTAGGACTATCGATTGGTGCGACCACCATGGGTGATGCCTTCTTACGCTTTGAAACCTTAGCCATTATCGGTCTAGGCTTATTCGCCTTTGCCCTAGCAACCGCCTCAGGCGTCCTAGGCGGCAAGATTATGTATCAGATGACTGGTGGTAAGGTTAATCCAATGATTGGTGCTGCTGGTGTCTCAGCAGTCCCTATGGCTGCACGTGTCGTCCATTTAGAAGGTCAAAAAACCGATCAAACCAATTTCTTATTAATGCATGCCATGGGACCGAATGTTGCTGGTGTCATTGGTAGCGCGATTGCTGCTGGATTATTTTTAATGTTTTTTAACTAACCTATGAGACATATCCATTTTAAGACCCTAGATTCAACCAATGCTTATTTAAAAACACATTACCAAGACTTAAAACATATGACACTCATCACATCTGATGAACAAAAAGAAGGCTATGGTCGAAAACACACACCATGGGTAAGCACCAAAGATTCTGCAACCTTCTCATTATTACTAAAAAAAGATATCACGCTTGAACAAGCCTCATTAATGCCTTTATTGGCTGCGATTGCCGTGCATAAGGTTTTATACCACTATGATCATAGTTTAACCATTAAATGGCCGAATGATCTTTTATATAACCAAAAAAAACTTGCTGGTATTTTATGTGAGTCCATCACTTATGGCCAAGACATTAAAGCGCTTATTATTGGTATAGGGATTAATATCAATCAAAAGTCATTTAAGTCCCCTTTAACCAAAGATGCAACCTCATTAACGCTCATGACACATCATACATATGTCATACCGATGATTATAAAAAAATGTGTCATAGCACTTAAAGATGAAATCAAAGCCTTTAAGCGTGGATCCATGGCTTATTTCGAATATTTAAATCACTATAATGCCCTTAAGGCTAAAACAGTTACCGTATTGGTTAATCAATTAGAAATCACAGGACGTGTTAAAGGTATTACCTTTAAAGGTCACCTAGAAGTCATGACTCCTGATGGTTTAATTGAACTCTCACACGGGTCTATCACATCCATCACATAAAACAGGTCATCACTCGATGTGACGACCTGTTTTTTTTCGATTCAATAAGATTTGTTTAATAAGTATAACCCCAAGGATTCCTGCAATTAAACCAAGTGTATCAATGATGATATCAAAAACCATAAAGGCACGCCCTGGTGTATAAAGTTGAATGCTTTCATCAATGATGGCTGTGATCACACCAATCCCAAGGGCACTAACCCAAGGCTTTATATGAGGCTTTTTCATCTCATCAAAGGTTTTAAACCATAAGGCCCCCAGGATAAAAAATTGCCCGAAGTGCGCCCCTTTTCTAATGATAAACGATAAGTTTTCACTAGAAACCTCAATCCTAAACGTCTTTAAGATATCATCAATAAGTCCTGTGATAAAACCGCTTTGTATGCTTGATAGTTCTGCATTTAAACTCGAATTAAACCAAATCAAAGAAGTCATTAAAAGTGATAGAACTAAATATATATATGAACGCTTTGTCATGTGATAAAGATGCCTTTTTTGATGTGATAAGTAAGCTTTCTTTCATGTCCATCCAGTTGATATAAAATCTGAATAATATGTTTATCCTGACTGACTCTAACATCTTTAGCATCCAATAGCTTTAATGCTTTTTGATAAACTTCTTTTTCACTATCTGTGTAATTTGCTACGTCATCACTTGTTAAAATCAGCGATCCAAACAAACAATTGATACTAACAAGCGCTTCTTTTTGTTTGAAACTTAAGGTGTTTCCCTCGTTTCTTAAAAGATAGACATCAGGATCATTATAAAAGACATGCCCATCTAAAAAATGTCTATTGATCGTGTTTAGGATGGTTTCTTTGGTTGAGATGCGTTCCCGATGAATCCACTTCATAAACCACTTGTCATCAAAAGATAACGAGACATCTGGTCCAATACGCATATAATCAACCAAACCAAAACTTGACGAGAGTGGCACACCACACCCTAAGATCACTTGGTCTTTTAAAACTGATCTTAAAAAGACCATGGCTTCATGCATCGCTTGTGCTCTCGTTTGATTGGGTTTATGTGATAGTGCTGCTGCATATAAAAAGTCCAGTTTAAAAAATGTAAATCCCATATGAACATAATGTAATAAACATGATTTGATATATTCCTTAACCGCATCCTTTTGCCAATCAAGCGCATAAAAGCCACTCCAATTAGATCCGGCCTCAATCGGATTTAAGTCATCGTCATAGGCAAGATAATCTTTATGATTGATAAAAAGATCACTATCGGTTTCACAGACAAATGGTGCCATCCATAACCCAGGTGTTAAGCCTTTTTTCTTAATGGCTTTGACCAAAGGTGATAAACCTTTTGCGAATTTCTCATGATCGATGATCATCCAATCGCCAATATGTGCTTGATAACCATCATCGATTTGAAATAAATCATAATCTTTATGGTCAATGCCTTTTAAGTCGTTTAATAAAAGATCATGATTAATGTCTTGATAATGACGATACCATGATGTATACCCTTTTATTTTAGGCTTTTTTCCTACCTCTGGTAGTTGATCGACATATGCTTTTTCGATGGTTTTTTCATCACCCACATAATCGATAAAGTCATAAGCTTTAAAAGGCGCATTGATCTCTAGATTAGAAACATCAGACTCTAAGAATAACCGTTTTTTCTTTTTGTTGACATAAATGATTAAGAAGGCCTTTGATGCATTTTTTGAGCCAATAAGTCTCATATCAGCACCGTCTTTAAACTTAGCAAACGTAAACCCATGCCATAAATCTTTATGGTATGTCGTAAAGTGATAATCGCCATATGGTCTTAAGGCATACTTTTGAATCAGTTTTTCTGGCAAGTGATCAAGACCTCGCATTCGATCTTTTAAACTTAACCATTTGGTTTGTGTCCATGATTGATAGCCATTGAATAATACCTTTGAATCTTTATGTAATTCAATCGATTTTTCTAAGACCACTTTAAGTAATGTAATTTTGGTATGGGGAATAATCGTCAACTCATGATTGGCACCAAAGGAAACCTCATGAATGACATGCTTAACGCTTAAATCATCATTACTTACATGCGTCATTTTAACGTCTTTATCAACACGATAATGAATCAGTAATTCATACATCTTAACTCACCGCCATTTCTATTTCTAGTATACCATAAAAAAAGACCCAATAAATGGGTCATTATGATTTTAATCCATTGCCGTTGATGGTATAACTCCCAATCACTTCAGCAACCATTTCTTTAATTTCATGGTCGGTTAATTCTTCATAAACCGTCTTCATTTCTTCAATGTTTAAACTTGTTTGATCAATACCATTTTGACTTTCAATATAGATTTTTTCATTGTCAGTCTTTTTATGGTCACCGATCTCTTGATCAACCAATAGTTCTTCAAAAAGTTTTTCGCCTGGACGCAGGCCAGTAAATTCAATATTAATATCTTCATAAGGGATATATCCAGCGAGCTTGATCATCTTTTCTGCAAGTTCTACAATACGCACAGGCTCACCCATATCAAGAATAAAGATTTCGCCACCATTGGCATAAACTGCTGATTGTAATATGAGGCCAACCGCTTCTGGTATGGTCATGAAAAACCGTGTAATATCTTTATGCGTCACAGTCACTGGTCCACCATCATCAATTTGTTTTTTAAAGAGTGGAATCACACTACCATTTGACCCTAAAACGTTACCAAAACGGACTGCTGAAAACTTGGTTTTTCCTAGGTTGTTTTCACATTGAACAACAAGTTCGGCGTAACGTTTGGTCGCACCCATAATATTGGTCGAGCGCACAGCTTTATCACTAGAAACCAATACGAATTTTTTAACATCATATAAACTTGATAACTTGGCGGTATTTTGTGTCCCAATGACATTGGTTCTAACAGCCTCAACAGGACTATCTTCCATCAATGGCACATGTTTGTACGCTGCCGCATGAAAGACGATGGTCGGTTTATAAGCTTTAAAGACATCATCAAGGCGTTTATAGTTATAAACACTACCAATTAAGACCTTTAACTCAAAAGGCATGGTTTCATGGCTTTTTTGATACTTACGCAATAACTCCATTTGAATATCATAAGCATTGTTTTCATAGATATCATAAATGATTAACATTTTAGGATTCAACTCTGCAATTTGGCGACAAAGTTCTGATCCAATAGACCCACCACCACCAGTGACCAAAACAACTTCATGACTAATAAATTCTAAAATCCCTTGATTATCTAATACAATTGGATCACGATTTAATAAATCTTCAACATTGATATCTCTAATAATGGGTTTAGATTTAGAATCCATATCAGAAATTGAAATCAATTTTTTAATTCTAACATTAGATTTAGACACATCTTGTAAGAGTTTTTGCTCAACATCATGTGGCAAATCAGAAATGGCAATAATGACTTCTTCGATCATCATTTGACGAATAAACTTAGTAATATCTTTTAAAGGTCCAATAATTTTAATACCCATCAAACGGTTACCAATCTTTAAGATATCATCATCTACAAAGGCAATCGGAATATTGTTTAAATCTTTATTTCGATACACTTCTTTAACAACCATTTCACCAGCAGCGCCAGCACCAATAACCAACGTTCTTTTACCTAAGGCGCGACCCCACGCAATGTTGGTTCTAAAATAGTTCACAATTCTCGGATAAACTCTTGGAATAGATAACATCGCAATTTCAAATGGTGTAATGAAGATAAAGGTTGACTTAATGATATAGTCCATATTTAATAGCCAAATAATCATGACTGCAAAGGCATTACTAAAGGCAATGATTAAAACCATTTTAATGAGATCTTCAAAGCCAAAATGTTCAACCAATGTATTATAAAACCCAAACAATAAAAAGACTGCAATTTTATAAGCAATCAATACCGGTAGCAACCGGGTAATACGATTCATATCTAGGTCAAGTCCTAAAAAGTCTAATAAGACCATGGAAAAAAAGTAGGTGACAAATAAAATGAGTGCGTCTAAAAACATGTATTTGATAAAAAGATATGCTTTTTTGCTAAACAATTTTTCCTGCATGTTGCCCCTCATTTCAATCAATGAATGTCTTCACTGAGAATCCTTATTATTATATCATAATTATTGTAAAAATAGTCAAAAAAATGACTTACAAAGCCATTATCTTGTCTAGATATTTTAAAATTTCCTTGGCACTTTTTTCCCAGTTTGGTGCAAGCATCATGAAATGAGGTGCGTCATCTAGTAAAATGGTTTGCCCCATAAAGACTTTTCCCATCGCTAAGACATCTTTATATGAAACAAGTTGATCTTCATAAGACCCAATTAAGGTCACACATTTTTTTAATCGCTTGGGATCATCTAAATATGGCTTTAATAAAGAATATCTGACCAACTGAGACTCTTTAACCAGTTTTTTCCTAACAACTTTTAATGCATCCAAATCAATTAAGTCATTAAACATCGTCTTTCTAAGAAGTCCTTCTAGGTTTAATCCTTGATAGACTGGGTTTTGACGCATCTCTCTCATAAAAGTCATCATATCACCAAAGAATAAACCCAAAGGTGATTTAGGATCAATGCCCCAAAAAGGTGGTGGTGATAAACATATCACATGACTAAATGCATGTGGCTTTTTTTCTAATGCTTTTAGGACCACAGCACCACCCATGGAATGCCCTATCACAACCAAAGGTCTATTCATTAATCGAATGGCTTTAATCACATCAGACACATAATCATTTAATGTAATCTCATCAATCGGCAACCCTTCACTCTTACCATGGGTTTGTAGGCTTAACGCGTGTGTATGATAACCATGTTTAGAAAAATAGTCCTGATAAAGTGAAAAAGTCCAGGCGCCAGCTGCGGCGCCATGGACAAACAATAGTTCTATATCATGTAACTTGGTTTGTGCACTTTTAGTAATGATTTCCTGTTTCATTGACAACATCCGGTTCTGATTTTTTTTGATACTTCTCATCATACATGCGTTGATCAACCATTTTAACGAACTCATGAAGTGACTGATTTTTCTTGCCTTCAAAAATGCCTTGTCCAATACTTATATGAAGTTCAAAAGGTAAATGGTTGTTTAAATTATAAATGTTCAAACTTTCATTCAATCTTTGAATGACCAAATCAATGTCTTTAATTTTATCAAGTTCTAAAATCGCAGCGAACTCATCGCCGCCAAGTCTCGCGACAAAATCATCTAATCTAAAATTTTGTCTTAAGACGTTACTCACTGCCTGAAGGGCTAAATCACCCATGGCATGACCGTATTTATCATTGATATGCTTAAAGTCATCAATATCCATCATCAGTAAACCAAACGTCATATGTCTTAAGTCACGTTTAGACATTTCAGATAACTTAACATCAAACTCGCGACGATTATATAAGCCAGTTAAATAATCGGTTTGAATGATTTTAGATTGAATAAATAAATAGACCAAAAGTACAGAAATAGCCAGACTTGTCCAAGTTGATGAAATGCCAAAAACAATGGTTTGCACAAGACCACCAATAAGCACAGGCATTGCAAATAAAATCATTGGCAAGAAATCTCTTCTTCTAATCTTCTTACGATACGTCATGATATGGAAAATAGCTAAAAAGATATATGAAAATGCAATCGAGGCTACCACTGCAAACAGTGGTTCTCTTTGATAGATGCCTTCACTTGAGACACTAAAAATAATAGGGGTAAATAAATTGATTAACACCATGATTGTGTTAATAACAATAGGGATACCAAAGAACTTCGCCCAGTCTCTTACGCGTTTTAAATCTTTAAAAATAAAGTATTCAACATAAAGCAACCACAAGAATGGTGCAATCGGCACAAAGAAAAACAATAACGTGCCAGTGATGATAAGCGGTATGACCAAATGAGAATAATTGAAATAACTGAGTAAATCAACACCAAAGTCAAAGATGATTAAAAGCATGTTAACTAAAACAATCCATTTAAATATGCGTTTTAATACACTCATACCTTCATTTTTTCTTTGCATGCCAAACAATATGATTAAAAGAATAGCAAACGCGAATACATTGACTTGAATAATGTAGACTAAGTTCATAAAGATCACTCCATCTCTAATAATAGCATAGCATAACTAAGGCTTTATCATGTGTTTTTTATGCATTATTTTACTTTAAATAACAAATATTATAAATAAACCTTTAATTTTTGGACCAAATCATGATACTTTTCATCAGTAAAATGTGTTGTGTCTAGCATCACCACAGGTGGTTCATATACAGTTTCATCAAAAGGGGCAACCGCATTTAAAAAAACTTCTTTTGACATCATCTTTGTTGATCGATGGACATGGTGTCTTTCTGGTTCTCTTTTAACATAACGTTCATAAAGTGTTAATGGATCACCTGTGAGCCACACGGTAATGATTTGAACATCTTTATCTTTAAATGTTTCTTTTATTTTTTCAACTTCGTGTGGTCTAAAATTTGATTCTAGTATAATACTCTCATGATGGTCTAAATGCTTGATTGCAACATGCAGCATGATTTCAAAGGTTGCGATACTTAATCGGTAATTTTCTTCACGGTTTTGATACCCAGCGGTGTCACCTAAAATTTCTTTGATCAAATCTTTATTCAAACACACAATGCCTAAATCTTTGCTTAACCGATTGGATAATGTCGATTTATAAGCTGCAACATGTCCTGAAACTAAAATAAGCGATTTCATGTCATTTTCCTACCTTGTATTAAAATTGAAAGAGGGATCCCTTGTTGATTTAAATGGTCAAATAAATTGGCAATGCATTGATCATATTCTTCAATATGCTCAATTTGAATTTTATTGATAATCATGGCATTAATCATATCAGATAATGTGTGAGAAAAACTCACAAAGGTATTTTTCGTTTTTTCATTGGTCATATACCCCATACCTTCAATATCTGTCCACGGCTCTAATTTAAAATAATCATTCACATTGTCTTTGGGATGATTTTCATTAAAGTTATGTTCATCTTTGGTTGCAAGCATATTAATTAAAGGATGTGTCTCTTCGATAATGATGACACCATCAGCCTTTAAACATGCACCAACAATTTTAAATAATGCATTTAAATCACGAAACCAACACAGTGCACCCACAGTGATAATAACAACATCAAATAAATCATGATAGGTTTGATCAACATCTAAAATATTGGTTTCAACAAATGTGACAGGATACCCCAAAGTCTTAGCCATCTGATTGGCATTTAAAACCATATTAGATGCAATATCAAAGCCAATAGCACGTTTTACACCACGTCTAGAGATTGAGAGTAACTCTCTACCATTATTCGTACAAAACTGACCAATTGTTTTTCCCTTTAAGTCCAATTGATCCAGTGTTTTAATCATATGTTCGGTTAAATAAGCGTCTTTGACATGCCAAAGGTGTTCAACCATATCTTTTTCAAACGCATCTGTTTTTTTATCATAGGCATCTTCCCATGCCTGTTTATTTTTTTTAATATAATCCATTATCTTTATCCTCTTTCATCCATGTGATCAAGTCTCTTTCACTTAAAAAGCCAATGGAGCCTCCAGAAAATTGAAGTTTATAACTGGCAAAATAGGTGGCATGTCTTAATGCTTGTTCGACAGGATGTCCTTTTAAGAAAAAGTAAAGAAAACTTGCAAATAAAGCATCTCCAGCACCAACAGTACTTTTCATTTTAGGCACTTTGATGGCATCAAGATGCCTAATCATCTCTGTTTGCTTGGTATAGTATAACAATCCTTTTTCACCTTGTGTGCAAACCAAAACATTGATATCATAAGTCTTGATTAACCGCTTCATAAAGACCTCTGGTTCTTCATTTAACGATTCATGACTAAAAAACACAATATCAGCACTCATTAAAAATTCTTTGTTATAGGGGTCATCATAATCATGTAATGTATGCACATCAACCGCAATTAATTTTAGAGCTTTTTTTGATGCCTTGATTAAATTTCTAGAAAAATTAATGTTACCAAGGATCACCATGTCAACCTCACTTAAATCATCTTTAAAAGGTATAAAATGATCCTGGATATCTTTTAAATCACAATAAATGCTTCTTTTACCGGTCTCATCAACTAAGACGGTTGATGTCGGTGTCTCTTTAAGCACCTGATGGATATAGGTTTGATTCAAACCGCGTGCGTTTAACGCATGCTTAATCATCGTTCCCGCCAAATCCTGACCAATCAAACCATAAGGTATGACATCAGCACCAAGCGTATGCATCGCCATCATGACATTATAGCCAACACCGGAAATCGTTAATGTATTTTTATGAAAGCCATAGTGTATAGGGTCATAGGGTATTGGAAATCGATCGACTTTTGTTGAATGCTCGATATTGATTAAACCAGAAACAAGTACTTTGATCATTTTTTTTCATCCTTTTTTAAATCGATCCAATAACGTTCGATATATCCATCGGTCTTGTAGACTTTATTTTCAAAAACGCCACCTTGAGATAAAATAACACCTCTACTGCGCCCATTTTCTTCGTTACATGATAAAAGCACTTGATAGATACCTAATTCAAAACATTTTTCTAACCCTAATTTAAAAATCATTTTTCCTAAACCTTGACCACGATACTCTGGATGAATGCCATAACCAATATGACCATCATATTTAAGCAAATGATCATTTAATTGAAGTCTTAAATTTAAGACACCTAAGATGTGATCATCGTTATCTGATAACACATACAAATGATCAGGCACCAAATGTGCCTCAGCATTGCCTGCTTTTCTTTGATCAAGATAGACTAAAAACGCATCAAAGGTGCGATCACCCAAAGATGCTCCGCGTGGAATCATTGTTTCATCACGCCATGCGTTTATATAATTCAAATAATTTTTTTCATCTTTTTTTTCTAAAAAGCGTAATTGATACATCATCATCACCCTTAAATCACATAATAGATTGAAGCAGCAATCATAAATTGCGCAAGATAGTAACTCGCTAAACCAAAGATACGCCATAACTTATGATCAACTTCAAAAAAATAGACGGGTGCTATCATCACATTGGATATCAAAAAGAGAGTTGCACCTATGATAAGTAAATATGACTGCATACTTACTGTTGATATGAAAAGAAAACTAATGGTTAACCCTAAAAAAAGACTAATCAAAAAGCTGTAAAAAACGATGAGCCATGTCATCATGCCCAACTTTAGTTTCATTTTCTGGCCAAAGATATAAACCATGATAGCAACAACGACTCCAAAGCCTATGGCCCACCATGAAAAAGCACCAAACTCAATTAAGGCACTGACATAAAAGATATGTCCAATCATAAAAGCAATCAACCCAGCGTTGATAATCAAATGATCTTCTGTTTTTGGCCTTAATGGTCTTAATGCCAAAAATAAATCCCCGATAAGTCCTGATATTAAGCCTAATAAAATTAAAACAATGCCTAATAAAACATCAAAAATCAAGAGAACTTGAAAGATTTGTGATAACGGCAGTTCATCAAAGCGCATTAAAAAGATGAGTCCAAAAAAACCAATAAATGAAAAGCTGGCTAGACCCTTAAGAAAAAAAGCCATGAGCGATTTTTCTTTTAACATCATATAAATAAATAACGTAATCACGAAAACGGATAGCAATCCATAGATGAAAACCATAAGCCCTCCTATGAATCTTTAAAGGTAATATTACAATTTAAAAAACGTTTAAAGATTTTTCTACGCTGTCTGGTTTCATGGCTTGTAAAGAAGAATGTTGAAAAGGCATTCCATAATAAAAACCAGCCCCCAATAAATAGACCTTCAACCATAATCGAAAAAAGCAAAGAAACATCAGCACTATTTCTTAAAAGGTAAGCTCCTAATAAAAATAAAATGCTTAAGGATATATACGTCACAACTTGACGATAGCTTCGGTATAACGTCTTATCAATAAACATCAAGACCACTTTTAAGTGGTTTTTGATGCCAGTCATACTTTTTTGTTCTTTATCACTATCCTTTAAGGCGACAGGCAAATAAAAAACAAGTTCTACGGCTTCTTTTAAGGGAATCTCTGTACCGGCTTGCTCAAGATAATCAACCAGCTCAGGCTCTAAATCCTTGCGTCTTAAGGGTGATGCATCCCAGCCATTGAATAATTCTGAATAGTCTTCTAAAGAGACCTCAATCATATACGCACTTTGATCATTATTAAAATGATAAAGATTTTGGAATGTTTTATTTTTTTTCATAACAATTTATACTCATTTCATCATTTGTGAAAACTTGCGAATTTTTATGCGTGGATCAATCATTTGATTGTTCCAGGCTTCTTGATCATGTGTTTTAAGTTGAATCCAGGGATGGATTTTTTTTAAGTATGTGATGATTTCTGCTAAGGAAAGTCCATCGTTACTATCAACCATGTAAAGATCTTTTGGCATGTCAAGGATATCTGCAATTGCTTTGGCTGTATCAGATAAGAACGAAGATGCTGGATAAGCTTTTGTAGATGCTGAAACAACCCCTTTTTCTGCCATTTCTAATGCTAAGAAATTAATCATTTGATTGCTCCCTGGCAAATCACCAATTTGCCAGCCTAAGCGAACAATCGTTGTCTTAGGATTGGCTTTCATTACAGCTTGCTCACTTTGATATTTATGGTGACCATATGTCTCTTTAGGGTTTGGTATATCTTTTAAATGGTGCGGGCCTTGTTGTGTCATGCCATCAAAGACCATAACGGTGCTAATATACATGTAATCAATCTTTAGTTCGTGGGTGAGCATTGCCAACATCTCTGACCATTCTAGTGCGCCCAAACCAAAATGAAGCACCCAATCTGGTGACACACTTTGAAAAAATGCTTTAACTTCTGATATCTTTGTAATATCGATATAATTTCTATTTAAAGGGATAATGGTATGCCCTAGTGTTGCCAAATGATTAGCAACCACTGGCGCAATCGTGCCATTCATACCTGTGATACATATGTTCATAGACGTTCACCTACTTCTTTTTGATTATACCATTGTTATGGTATATAAAAAAAGATGTCTGGTGTTTATCACATCTTTTTTAGAGATACTATAGTGTTGAGAGTTGATTTTTTTCAATCCATCCTCTGATTTTATCTTTGACGTCTTCAAATTTAATAAGATCAAACTCTCTGGGTGACCATTTTGACTTTAAGATTAAGACATCAACCAATTGACCACCTTTACGCTTGATGCGTCTGCGCATCCGTCTTAAGGCCGATTCAGGCACTGAATCGTCTGCTTTGGTAATAAACATATATACTTTTTTATGCTTAAGATCAACTTTTTTAATAAACGATTTGACGGCAGGAGAAAAATGGTTTGCCCAAACTTGTGTGCCTAAAAAGATATTGCCATATTGATGCATATCCATCTGAAAACTTTTGAGTTTGGTTCTAACGCCAAAAAGCGCCTCAACAGCAGCCTTAATATATGTCTTTGGTTTTCTAAAATTAACTTCTTCTAATTTTTCCATGGGAAACTGTGTTTGGCGATTAAGTTCTGTCGCGACGACTTCAGTATTACCCTGCCAAGAATAATAGACAATGATACTTTTTCTCATCGAATCTCCTATGCATATGTGTTTGTTATAATTATAACATATGCATGTTTATTTGTGGCTTAGGTAAGCATTTTTTTTAGTTTATGATTCTTAAAGATCTTTTTTCCATCCCTCATCTTTATGATAAATCATGACTTTACTCATGCCACCATCAATCGTGATATTTTCGCCGTTTAAAAATGTATTTTCTTTATCTGATATATATAAAACAGCTTTTAATATATCTTGTGGTATTCCACGTCTTTTTGAGGGATGTTGGCTATCATCAAAAGGATCTGATTGATCGATTGGATGATGTGTATCTATCCAACCTGGTGAAATGCTATTGACTCTAGCAACACCTGCTAATGACACACTGAGTGCATGTGTTAAAGCAATCAATCCACCTTTGGCTGCACTATAAGCTTCAGTATTTTTTTGTGACTGAAACGCTCTAGTTGATGCCATATTGATGATATTTGCATCGTTATTTAAATAAGGCAACAAGATTTTTGTTAAATAAAACGGTGCTGCAAGACCGACTTTCATGACATCTATAAAATCTTCATATGTGGCATCAAAGATACCACCTTTAGATATCATCGCGTTATGAATAATTGTATCTATTTTAATATTGAGGTCAGCTATGTTTCTAGATATAGCGTTTATTGCCGATTCTTCTTTTAAATCACTGTAAATAAACGTCACAAGATGATTATCAAGCTCTGCCATTAAATCCAATCCTTGATCTTCATCACAGTCAATAAAGATGACGTGATGACCAAGATTCACAAGTGATTTTACCAAGTATCTACCAATACCATTTGATCCGCCAGTGATTAAAAAGGTTTGTGCTGTCATTAAAATACCTCTATTCTTTGATATAGGTTACAATATCTTTTAAGTCTTTTCTTTTTTTCACACGTACGTCTTTAGTATCGGTATACCCAAGACTAATAATGAGACGTATGCGTTTACGTTTCGGTATCCCTAAGGTCTTTTTAACTTTTGTTTCATTGAACCAGCCAATAATGCAGCTAGAGAGTCCTAATTCGGTGGCTTTTAAGGTAATGAAGGCTGTAGCAATCCCAATATCAATTGAGCGATAACATTGATCTTTAACGATTTCTCCTGCCCTAGCAATCACTTTTGTGTCATCTTCTGTAATAACGATTAAGGCCCCTGCCTTTTCATTAAAGGCTTGCATCGAACTTGAAACATCTTTTAATACTTCCTTTTTTGTAATGACCGTAAAATGCCATGGTTGACCATTGCATGCAGACGGTGCCAATCGCGCCGTTTCTATTAATGCTTCTAGATGTTTTATCTCTACAGGTTTTTCGTTAAAACTTCTGCAACTTTCCCTTTTTTCTACCAATTGTTGAAATGACATAGTATCAACTCCTATCACCTTTATTTTATCATGAAATTTAAAATGAAAAAACATACCAGAGACATTATCAGCGACATACTTACATTTATATGAATCACTTATAATAAAAAGCGATCGATGGATCGCTTTGTTATTCAGTATGAATGCCTAACGTGTTTAAATGCACATTCAGTTGTTTTAAATTTTTAAATGACATTGTTTTTTCGGGATAAGTCTTTCTAAGCCATAAATAATGTCTTTGTCTTCTTTTTGATCGACCTTTATAAATAACCCACCAGATAAAAGCCCAATCAAGTTTTTCGGTACATCCATCTGCGATACTTTCTCTGGTTTTTTTGCGGTAAGTCCTATACCGTTTAATGACTTGTTTCAAACACGTGACTCTAGGATAATCTAAAATATAAATATGATCGGCCAAGTCAACGCGATCCATAAAATGTGAGGCACTATAGTTGCCATCAATGACCCAATTTTCATGCGTCTTTAAAAATGTTAAAAGATCTTGATCACGTAACCTTGGGTCACGTTCGACCCAGTTGGCCTCAAATTGCAATTTATCCATAAAAAGTACTGGAATCTCATAAACATTTGAGAGTGTTTTAGCCAAGGTTGATTTACCTGCACCACTATAACCAATCACCATAATTCTCATATTTTTTTCTTTAGGGCCTTTTCAAAATTTTCTTTTCTTCTTTTTTCTTTACGCTTAATAAATGCTTCGACATCTAATGATAATAAAAACACAGCAAACATCAATCCAAGTGCATAGGTTTCATCAGTCTCATCATAGAGTTCAATTTTACGTTCATATGGATTATCAAAATGTGCCTTCATGGTTAAATAAACTTCGTTATCCATTAATATCGAAAACAAGTAGCCTTTGATATCACCAAATGCAGTGCATGTGCGATCCTTATAGTCTTTCAAGTAAGGTATAATCATCACTTCTTTATAAAAGCGATTGCGTCTGTTTAACATCACTTTAGCAACTTTAACTTTATTGATATCATAAAGCACATAGGCCAATCCAGCTTTTTTCTTTAATATAAAAAGCGGCTCTTTTTGCAACACATCATAAATCACATGTGTTTTTTTCCAAAGCTTTTTTATCATTGTAAAAAGATTGACTTTTTTGTCACTAAAAACATCGTAACGATGCTTTTGTGTTGTATTAAAATAAGTAATAATCATGACAGCCTCACATCACTATGAATGATCAACATCATCAAACTAAAGTGGTTTTCTAACCAATAAACTAATGCTTTCAACCAAAGATGTTTGAGGAAACATATCCAGTGGCTGTGTTTCAATTAAGTCATAATGTTCTAATAATAAATTTAAATCTTTTGCTAAAGTTGATGGATTACATGACCCGTAAACCAATCGTTTTGGTAAAAAGCCGATAATGCTTTCAATGGTTTTTTCACCCAGACCACTACGTGGTGGGTCAAAAAACATCACATCAACTTTTTTATTTTTTAAACCAACGAGTGCTTTATGGAAATCTGACCGTAACACGGTCACATTTTTAATGTCATTGCGTTCTAAACTGAGTTTGGCACTTTGACATGCATCTTCATCAATTTCAATGGCATAGACTTGATGCACTGCGTCATGAATATAATGACTCACAGGCGCAATCCCTGCATAAGCATCAATCGCGACTTCATATTTTTTCAATCCTGCCATACGTTTCATCTCCCGATAAAACATATCAGCTTGTGGTGTGTTTAATTGGAAAAATGCTTCAGGTCTTAATAAAAATTCTTGCTCATTTAAGTGTTCAACAATGGCTTGCTTACCATAAAGTAAGTAAATATCACCATCAAAAAACGATTGCTTACGTGAGTTTTTATGAATGACTTCAAAAACCGATTCAATCATTGGGTGACGGCCTACCAAAAGCTTGGCTAAGCGTTTTGTTCTGTCGTCTGCCTTTAATAAAATAAAGGACACTTGAACTTCATTTGAATACTCAGCAATTCTGACGATAATCGAGTGCATGGCACCTTTTTTTGTTTTAGGATCATAGGCATCTAGTCTAATTTGGTCCATCAGTAAAACCGTTGATTGTAAAATCTCATTGATGGTTTCATTTTGAATCGGGCAATCATCAATGGGAATAAAGACATTAGAATGCTTCATATACATACCAAAACGGTTTTTACCATTAAGCTTGCGCACAGGTAATGCGGCCTTATTGCGATAATGATATATTTTTGGACTTTGAATCACATCTTTAATAATCTCTTGGTCGATGGGTGATTTAATATAACGCTTATAGGCGTTGATAATCATCTCTTTTTTATGATTTAACATCATATCATAGTCAAAATGCTGTGTTTGACAACCACCACAACGTCCATAAACAGGACAAATTGGGGTGATACGATACTTGCTTTCTTTATATATTTCAATCACTTTAGCAACCGCGCGATTGTCAAAGACTTCTGTGATCTCGACTAAGCAATCTTCTTCAGGCAATGCAAAATCAACAAAAATGGCCAATTGGTCATGATACCCAATGCCTTCGCCATTAATGCCCATCTTTTCGATATGCAATGTGATTTGATCTGATACATTCACGTTTTGTTTCATATTAACCTCTTTTTTCTAAAAACCTACTTTTATTATACCATCTTTTGACGTGTTTTTTAAAAAGAAAAAGTGCATCATCTGACGCACTTTGTGTGTTTTAATGTCCGTTGACATCCATGACTGCTCTGGCAATCATCACTTCTTCATTGGTTGGTATCACAAAGGCTCTCACCTTAGATCCTTTGGCTGTGATCTCATGTTCACCACGTAACTGATTGGCATCATAATCGATATCAACACCTAAAACTTTGATTCGTTCTAGGATATGTGCACGTACTAAAGATTCGTTTTCGCCAATACCAGCTGTAAAGACAATTGCGTCAAGCCCGCCCATATACACATAATAACTACCGATATAATCAGCAATCCGTTTCATTTGTATATCATGGGCCAACTTCGCACGCATATTCCCAGCCTTCATGCCCTTAATGATATCTCTAGAGTCATTGGATAACCCTGATACCCCTAAATAGCCTGAACGCTTGTTTAAGTCATCTAAAATTGCTTCAACTGTTCTTTTTTCTTTATTGGCAACAATCGATAAGATTGCTGGATCTATATTACCACTTCTGGTACCCATAGGGATACCTTCCAGAGGAGTTAAACCCATCGATGTATCCACTGATTTGCCGCCATCAACGGCACATAAAGATGCGCCATTGCCTAAGTGACAAACAATAATTTTCGCTTTTGGATTATCAAGTAACTGAATGGCTTTTTGTGAAACATATTGGTGTGATGTGCCATGAAAACCATATTTTCTAACGCCATAATCTTCATACCACTCATAAGGGGTTGAATAAAGATAAGCTTCTGGTTTCATTGTTTGGTGGAATGTTGTATCAAAAACGGCCACTTGATTGATATTTGGTAATACCTTTCTAAATGCTTCGATACCAGTAATGTTGGCTGGATTGTGTAGTGGTGCCAAGTCATTTAAGCTTGTTAAAACATCAATCATTAAATCAGTAATGACTGCTGATTCCTTAAATTTTTCGCCACCTTGAACCACACGGTGTCCAACACCTTTAATTTCATCTAAACTTTTAATAATTTGATGTTTTATTAAACCTTCTAAAACCAACTCAACAGCTTTCCCATGATCTAAAATCATTTGTGTTGTTTCAATCTTTTTTCCGTCTACTTTAATGGCAAATAAAGCATTATCATAACCAATCCGTTCAACGATCCCCGAGGTTACAACATCTTCACTTGGCATTTCAAATAACTGAAATTTCAGGGACGAACTCCCTGCATTGACTGCCATAATTTTCATAACTACATCCACGCTCCTATATGCTTATTGTAACTTATTTATATCATAATTTCAATAACTGTGAACATTTATTCATATTTTATGTGTATAAATACCCGTAAATAGCGATAAATTGTAGCACAGTGCCTAAACTTGTGAACAAATGCCAAATAAAATGGAAATATTTGATCTTTGGTAAACTATAAAAGATAACACCCACACTATAGGCAATACCGCCTAATAAGACATAGATGAAGGCTGCTTGATTAAAGGCTAAAAGTGACTGAATAAAAACCAAAGCACTCCATCCCATGGCCAAATATAAGAATACGTGTAACTTGGCAAATTTTTTAATCCAAATGGATTTAAAAACAACGCCAACAGCAATTAAAATCCATTGAATGGTAAAGAGTGTCAATCCAATGCTTAACATGCCTTCAATACCAAATAAAGGGGCTCTTAAATCAGGCAGCAACAGCAAGGGTGGTGCAAACGTACCACCAATCAAGATATAGATTGATAAATGATCAAACCGTTTAAATAAACCTTTGGCACCTTTATGCGTTAATGCGTGATAAATGGTGCTCATGGTATAAAGATTAATGATGCTTAATCCAAATAAAATACCAGCAACAACTTCAAGTCCTGTATCAGCCCGTACAATTAATAAAATCAAGGCTACTAAGCCAAAGATGGCCATAACACCATGCGAAACGGCATTGGCAATTTCTTCACCGATGGTTTGATCATTATGTATTTTCATCATGATGATTCTCCTTTAATAAATTGGTCTAAAAACGATTTACCCTTAAGACCTTCTGGTTCAAATTTTTCTAAATCAAGAAAATCTAGTTGACGCAACACTTCATAACTGACAAGCGCCACGACATTGGATAAATTTAAAGATCTGACCTTATCGGTGGTTGGTATACGGTAACATGTTTCAATATGTTTGGCTAATAGGTATTTATCAACGCCTGTTGATTCTTTACCAAAGACCAAATAGATATCATTATCTTCAAGCAATTGATACTCAAAATCGGTATATGTTTTTTGACCATAACGGGTTAAAAAGAAATAAGTACCTTTGTTTTTTGATGCAAAGTCATCAAAGTTTTTATATATAGTAAAGTCTAGGTCTTTCACATAATCTAAGTGACTACGTTTTAAATATTTATCTGATAAAGAAAATCCTAAGGGTTCAATCAAGTGGAGTTTCGCGCCAATAGCGACACACGTCCGCATGATATTACCGGTATTTTGTGGAATTTCTGGTTCATATAAGACAATATGGATGGTTTTTTTCACAGAGAAACCTCGTTTCGTTCATTTAAATAGGGTATTATCGTTATGATAACAACCCTATTTTTTATTATGATTTGTTTTCTTTAATGAGTTTTTGTTTGAGTGTCCATAAATTCAAACTCAAATCAACATAATATTGATGGGGGCGTTCAAGTCTTAAAACTTCATCCCAAAGCGTTTGAATTTGTGTTTTTGCATAATCTCTAATCTCATGAATGGTTGGACTCTGATAAACCAGTTTGCCTTTTTTAAAGATCGGTATTAACATACTTTCAGCCTTAAATTGGGTGACTTCTTTATTTTTCCAAGGAAAATCAGGGTCAAAAAGTAAATATGGTTCGTTTTCATCAATGACTTCATCATGTAAGGTAATGACATCAGCAATCGCCTTGCATGATTGATCAAACATCCGGTACACCTGTTTAAAGCCTGGTGTTGTCGTCTTTTGAATGTTTTCGCTAATTTTAATTTTAGGTTCTAATGTGCCGTGAACTTCAATGGCTGATAATTTAAAGACACCGCCAAAGACCGCTTCACTGCGTGCAGTGACCAAGCGCTCACCAACACCGAAGGCATCAATTTGAGCCCCTTGATGAATGAGTTCTTTAATTAAATATTCATCTAAAGAGTTAGACACTGTAATTTTCACATCATGAAGTCCGTTTGCATCGAGCATTTTACGTGCTTCTTTACTTAAATAGGTTAAGTCACCACTATCTAAGCGAATGCCCTTAAGGCGTTTACCCATGGGTTCTAAAACCTCTTGATGGATTTTAATCGCGTTAGGGATCCCTTGTTTTAAGGTGTTATAGGTATCAACCAATAATAAACATTGATTGGGATATGTTTCAGCATATTTTTTAAAGGCTTCATATTCGGTTGGATAACTTTGGACATAACTATGGGCCATCGTACCCACTGCTGGAATATCATACATATAATCAACATATGTATTGGATGAACCAACAACCCCACCAATATAAGCGGCTCTAGCGCCATAAATAGCTGCATCATAACCATGGGCACGACGTGCACCAAATTCTAGAACGGCTCGACCTTTCGCAGCAAACACAATACGCGCTGCCTTGGTCGCGATTAAGCTTTGATGATTAATTGTTAATAAAATCATTGTTTCAATCAATTGACACTCAATGATTGGTCCTTTAACAATTAAAATGGGTTCATTAGGAAAAATTGGTGTCCCTTCTTTAAACGCATACACATCTGATGAAAACTTAAAATCAAGCAAATATGATAGAAACGCTTCAGAAAATATCGCTTTTTTTCTTAAAAAGGCAATTTCAGCCTCTGAAAATGTTAAGTGTTCGATATAGTGGATGACTTGTTCTAAACCTGCAAAAATGGCGTAGCCACCTTGATCGGGTATCGATCTAAAAAAAACATCAAACACAGCGACTTCCTGATGTCTTTGGTCATTAAAATAACCATAAGCCATGGTCAGTTCATAAAAATCCATCAATAAATTGAGTTTTCGCTCCATATCGATACCTCCTAAACGTACATAATCATTGTATCATTTTTTTTGTAATTTTGGTATAATTATAACCGATGAATGAAAGGATACGCCATGATTATTTTATTTTCGCCAGCCAAAACCTTTAAACCAACCAATGAGCGTGCATTAAGCATGCCTGTTTTTGAGGACAAGGCGCTCGATTTGGTTAAAAAAATCAAGAAAATCCCTACAAATCATCTACAAAAATCGATGCACTTATCGGATCAATTAACCAGTACGGTTATGACCTATTATCAGACATTTAACAAAGAAAAAAAACCAGCGATCTACAGCTATATGGGACAAGCCTATAAGGCATTAGATGTGTATCATTTCACGCATAACCATATGAAACTACTATCAGAACGCCTCTACATCTTATCAGCACTTTATGGCATTTTAAAGCCCTTAGATGGGATCAGTTATTACCGGTTAGACTTTAATCATCATCCCTTTGATTCGCTTTATACTTATTGGAGAAAACCAGTCAATGACTACTTAAGAAATACACATCCTGATGATGTCATCATTAACTTAGCATCCAAAGAGTTTTCACAACTTATTGAGTCAAATCATACCATGGTCACCCTTGAGTTTTTAACCAAAAAAAATGATACCTTTCAATCACTCAGTATGCATGTCAAAACGATGCGCGGTCTATTCTTAAGGCATCTAATCTTATATGATATCAAGACACTTGATGCCATTAAAGACATCGTTATTGATCACTATCATTATGCGCCTGATCATTCGAATAATCAAATGTTTGTCTTTATTAAAGATGACACAAAAAAATAAGGCATCCCAGCTGGGATGCCTTTATCATTTATTTTCTTAAGAAACCTGCAACACCGAACGCTGATCCAACACTAAAGGTAACAAATGTTACCACATAAAGACCAATCGCGCCTGTTAAATAAAGTTCATTTGAGAGTAAGGTTAACCCTAAAACGGTTGGTACTGCCATCATCAGCATGGCTAGAAATAAAGTGGTTGCGCCAACGCGTAATAAGAATAAAGAAAACCGTTTGGGTTTTTTATATGCCAATACTGCCCAAAACAATAGAGCTGATGCGATAAAGATACCTGGTGCAATATAAGGACTGATGTTAAACAGTGGTGTTAAAACGCCTGATATAGATTGAACACCGTTAGCAATCACTTGATCAAAAACAATATTGAGTGGTACTAAAAGTGCAGAACCATTTAAAACAGTAATGATGACAACGAGTAGTAATAAAACCGTTAAAATCACTCTAAAGAGTATCCCTTGTCTAATGGCCCAAATCAGTAAGATTATCCCGAGTGAAAGACCAATTACGGCATAACCGGCATTAAAGAATGCCAACATTTGAAAATTATCAGCAATCAGCTGCCCGTAAGTAATCAAAGGTGCTACCACTGGTAACGTCTCATACCCAGTAAAAATCAATACTTGTGAAAGTAAAAACAACGATGATACCAAAATCAATAAAAACCCTAAAGTTCTTACAATTTTACCAAATGTCTTATTATACACACGTTTATTCATATAAGTCACCACTTTCAAATAATCATATTATTTATATTTTAACATAATACACAAAGATTTTCATAGCATTACACCGTAAAATTATGCGATATCCTGACTAATCTTAAGATCGCCATCTTCGATGATTGCGAATTTTCTAAAAACAAGGTCAAGTGCGAAAACCAAAACAACTGCTAAAACCAATTGAAGTGCCACCACGACAAACGATGTGGCTGAGTAATTCATTGATTCTAAAGTTTGTAATTGACCGACCAATCCACTAGATCCCATACCTGAACCCGCAGGGGTTGAGGTCGCATTAAAAAGTAAAACAAAGATTGGACCTAAGATTGCTGAAGCGATGATGGTTGGTAACCATATGATTGGTTTTTTAATGATGTTTTTAAACTGTAACATCGATGTCCCAAACGCAATCGACAAGACAATACCAATATTATTATCTTTTCTTGATTGGACAGCAAAGCCAATCATTTGAACCGTACAACCAACCACTGCTGCGCCACCTGCAAGACCATCTAAGCCAATCGTGATGGCAATGGCGGCACTTGATAAGGGTGAGGTTAATAAAATCCCCATCACAACAGAAATGATAATACTCATAATAATGACATAACCCACTTCAAGCGTCATTGCTTGACGAATGGCTTCTTGAATGGTCGTCACAATAAATTCAATTGGTGCGCTTAATAATAATGTAAACCCTGTGGCAACAAGTGCACCAAACAAAGGAATGATAATAATATCAACAGGTGTTCTTTTAACCAATAAAAGCTTCATCGCTAAAAGGGTTAAAACAACCACCACATAGGTTGTTAAAGGGTTGTTAAAGACTGGTGTGACACTTGGTAATTCAATACCAATACCAAATCTCACGCGAAAGCTGGTTGAAATGCCCCCAACAATGACAGCCACAACCAATTTTAAACCATCTAACTTTAACGTTAAACCAATCCCTAAACCAATACCGGCACCCATCAACATCGACAGTGTTCTAGCCACTGGATTTAATAAGAAAGGAATGCCTAAAATATTACCAAGTTGACTAATGATGACACTAATAATTAGTGTTGCGAATAAACCATAAGCCATCCCATTAAGTGTCTTCATAAAAAATGCTTTTAAGTCTAAGTTTTTCATGTGTCCTGTGGATTGCATTGATGCAATCGCTCCTTTCATTTCATACATCTATTGTATCATTTTTTTATGATATTAATCGAAAAATGTATCAACCTCATATGTCTTTAAAAAGTCTTCTTTTAAAATGGCATAAGAGACCATATCAACAAAGCGTCCATCTTTATGTCTGACATCTTGACGCATGATGCTTTCTTGTTTCATGCCACACTTTTGCATCACTTTACCTGATGCCCCATTTTCTTTAATGTGTCTGGCATAGAGTTTATTAAACCCAATGTCAGTAAACAAATAAGTGATTATGGCTTTTAGTGCCTCACTTGTGATGCCCTGATGCCAGTAATCATAGGCAATGCAGTAGCCAACTTCACCACGCGCATGGGCATCACTATATTTGACAAGCCCAATCGAGCCAATCAATGCTTGATTTTCTTTTAAAACAATACCCCAATGATAAAAGGGTGCATCTTGATAGTTTTGGAGCCACATCTCTAAAATGGCTTTGGTTTCTTCTTTTGAGCGATGTGGAAACCAAGTCAAATGCTCGGTGACTCTTGGATCTTGACACCAGTTTAAAAACATCGCTTTGTCATCGCCTTTTTTAAATGGTCTTAAAATACACCTGTTTGTTTCAATCACTTTTGGCATGATATCATGTGTCATCATCTTAACCTCTTTTCACTTTATTCTCTAAATCGGTTTAGGTGTTAAACGTCTTTCTTTTTTAATATGTACTTTGGGCATAAAATCAATGCGTTTGTATAAATAGATACCCATAATGATAATGATAAAGTTACTGACCAACATCGCATACCAAATACCACTATTACCCAAATCAGTAAACAGTTTAAAGCCATAGATTAATGGAATTCTTAAAACCCATAAGCGTGCAACAGACATTAATAAAGTATACTTGGTATTACCTGTCCCATTAAAGGTTCCCAAATAGGTTTGAAAGATGGCCATTAAAGGTAATCCTAAAAGCAGATAAAACATATATTCAGAAGTTAAAGCCAATGCCTCAGGATTATCTTTAATAAAAAATGCTGCAAAATATGTCCTAAAATTAATGAATATCAAACTACCAACAATCATTAAGCCCACCGATAACAACATGGCTTGTTTGAATGTTTCTTTGGCCCTTTTCGGATTGCCATTGCCAATGTTTTGGCCCATATAAGCCGCCAAAACAGCTCCAATGGCCATCACAGGATGAAGAATTAAACTACTGATCCGATTACCCACACTAAAGGCAGCAACCGTTTCAACACCATAAGATATAATAATACCATTCATCAGTGCAAACCCAATGGCTGTAATGGCTTGCCCAACCGATGCAGGCACTGCAATACTAATGATATGTTGAGCAATATCACGATCAAGCTTTAAATAACTCTTCTTAATAGTTACACCATTTTTTGATCGAAACAACTGTAATAACCCGACAGGCATAATCACGGTATTGGCAATCAATGTGGCATAGGCTGCGCCAGCAACACCAAAGTTAAAGACTGTAATTAATAAAGGCGATAAGATGATGTTTAAAACCATTGTAATGACACCATATATGACGGGTGTCACAGTATCACCTGATGATTGCCTAATGGCGGTAAAAGCGAAAAACACGAAGACCACAGGCAACTCAAACGAGCGAATTCTCAAATACTCAACGCTTTTATCAAAAATAAAGCCGGTGGTCCCCATCAGTTGCATCACGAGTGGTGCACTAAAAAAAGATAAAATGTTTAAACCAATACCTACGAAAAAAGCAAGTAAGACCAATTGAGAGGCATACCGTCTGGCTTGATCCATTTGATTGGATCCAACCAGTTGACTCACCAGTGCCGTACCGGCAACCGATAATCCCATGCCCAAGGAAATAAACATAAACATGATTGGAAACGTAATAGAAATCGAGCTCACTGCTTCTGCACTAAACCCAGGAATTTCACTTACGAAATACATGTCAATCACATCATGGATTGTTTTAATAAAGTTGTTTAACATTAAAGGAATCGCCAACAAAAAAAGCCCTTTAATAATATTGGGGTCTTTTAAAATTAACTGTCTTTTCTTTTCGTCTTTTGTCATGCGGCGTTCATCCTTTCACAGCCTTATATTATATCATAAAAAGTTTTGATGTGGTTTATTTAGCCAAAAAATAAAAAGCATATGGGTATATGCTTTTGTTTATAAATGGTCCCCGCGGCCGGACTCGAACCAGCACGGCTTTTACACCACCAGATTTTGAGTCTGGCACGTCTACCAATTTCATCACGCGGGGGTTCTTTTTAATCCAACTAGGGATTAAAAAGCAGTATTAATATAGCATGCTTTAGTTAAAAAATCAAATGTTTTCCTACATTTTTTCTAAACTCTGAATCCCTAAGAGACGTAACCCTTCATCTAAGATGGTTTGGATGCCCTTAATTAAAAATAAATTGGTTGCTAAACGGTCTTTATCTTCAACTAAAATACGTTCTTTACCATAAAAACTATTGAAACTTTGAGCTAAATTGAGCAAGTATCTTGCAATGATATTGGGTTGATTGCCTTCAAGTGCACGCATGATGATATGAGGAAATTGCCCTAAAAGTTTGATGATTTCAAAATAATGATCTTCTAAAAAAGGTTCATAGGTGACATCAGCAAACTTAATGTCTTCTTCACGTAACATTGATTTAATTCTGACACTACTATATTGGATATAAGGTCCTGTTTGACCTTCAAATTTAAGCATGTTTTCTAAATTGAAATCGATATCCAAATGTTTCTCATTTTTTAAATCATTAAAGATGATGGCGCCAACACCAACAGCTTTAGCGACATAGGCTTTATCGTCTAAATTAGGATTTTTCTCTTCGATCATTTTCTTGCAAATATCAATGGCTTGCTCAATCACGGCACGTAATGTTGTTGTCTTTCCGCCTCTAGTCGACATCTTTTTACCATCCACTAGTACAAGACCAAAATTAATGTGTTCTAGATCAAAGTGATATCCCATCAGATCAGTCACTGCTTTCAGTTGTTTGAAATGCAGTTTTTGTTCATTTCCTACCACATAAAGCATCTTTTTAAAATGATAGGTTTGATGACGATATAAAAGTGCTGCAACATCTCTGGTCATATAAAGGGTCGCGCCATCACTTCTTTTAATTAATGCGGGTGGCATATCTGCGCCTAAATCAACGATGGTTGCACCTTCATCGATACGTAATAGGTTTTTTTCTTCAAGTTCTAAAACAACGGCATCCATTTTATCATTATAAAAGGATTCACCTGTATAATAATCAAATGATACACCCAATAGCTCATACATATCATTAAACTCTTCTAAAGACGCTTCTTTAAAATAGGTCCATAATGCTTGATAGTTTGGATCGTTTAATTCTAATGCTCTAAACACATCTCTGGCTTGTTGTTCAAGGGTTGGATCGTTTTTCTCTTCATCATGAAATTTTACATAAAGTTTTTGCAGTTCAGCAATTGGATTTTTCTTAATATCCTCTTTGTTGCCCCATTTTTGATAAGCAACAATCATTTTACCAAATTGTGTGCCCCAATCACCCAAGTGATTGACAGCAACCACTTTATACCCAGCCTTTTGATAGATAAGTTTTAACGCATTACCAATCACTGTTGAACGCAAATGTCCCACAGAAAACGATTTGGCAATGTTTGGTGAAGAATAATCCATGACTACTGTATCACCCAAACCAACAGTTAAATCACCATAATGTGAGCCTTCTTGGTCAATGGTGTTTAAAACAGATTTAGAAACCATCATGCGATCTAAGTAGATATTTAAAAAGCCGTTGGTGAAATCAATCTTTTGAATATAATCATAGGTTTCTAAAACAGGTTTAATCTCCTCAAAAACACTCAATGGTGATACCTTTTTGTCTTTGGCAATGCCAAACAAAGGAATGGCCAAATCGGCATCACCTTTTTTTGAATCACCCACGACAACATCACTCATATCAAGTGTGCTATGGATTAAGTTTTTAATGGTTTGTTTCATGTGTTCAATCATAGTTTCATCCTTTAAAAAAAAGCACAGTGTGCTTTATTTTTATGTGTTTTAAGCTTATGCGTCAAGTTGTGTCTTAACCGCTCTAAAAAAGTCTCTCACTGATGCATTAATGGTTTGACCAGTAGTGCTTGGTGAAAATGCATTGACAAAGACACCGTTTTTAAATACCAAGAGTTGTGGGACACTACCTGAAACTTGTGCATGCGCTAAACCGAAGGCTTCAAAGCCTGTTTGATCTGCAACAATATTGTGGTAGTAGAAAGTATCTGTATATTGATCCATACCTTCGCTATAAAAGTAACGTTCAAAAGCGCCAATATGTTGCTGACATGCGGGACATGTAGCAAATCCAATAAAGATAATGACAACCTCTTCTTCTTCGATGATTGTTTCTAGACCACGTCTAAATAGACGATCGTTATAATTGACTTGGTAAAATGGGTGATTTTCAGTAAAATCTGCATTTGCATTGTCTTTATAGCTTGTATAAATCGCACCTTCATTCGATGGTGTGGTTAATATAATGATTGCAATAATGACGACAAAGACAGAAATAATGCTGATCAACACTGATTTTGGTATTTTAGGTGTGACTTTCGCGTATTTATCTTTAGGCACCTTGGGTGCTGGTGTTGCTTTTCTACTGTTTGGTAACATGATATTCCTCCTGATATGAAACTGTTATAAATTATAGCATAGAACCGCTGTTATATCAATTCATTTATAAAACATTTTGATAGATATCATCGATGTATCTTAAGTAATAATGATCATCAAAGACTTCTTCAATTTGGACCTCTGTTAAAATCTTTGAAATCTCAGGATCTTTTAGACATAAAGTCTTTAAATGCACGTGATTCGTCACAGAAAACTGTGCCAGTGATTGTACCCAATCATAGGCGTCATTTCTTAAGGCACCATGGTTAATCAAATAACTTAATAGACGTTGTGAATAAATTGAGCCATAGGTTTGATCAATATTTTTGATCACAATATCTTCTCTAATAAGTAAGTTTTCTAAGACGTTTGTAAAGCGTGTCAGCATATAATCAATGAGTGATGTGCCATCAGCTAAAATAATGCGTTCAGTCGATGAATGCGAGATATCTCGTTCATGCCACAACCCAATATTTTCAAAGGCTGTTAACATATATCCTTTTAAAACCCGTGATAACCCACTGATATTTTCGCTCGCTATTGGGTTTTTTTTATGAGGCATCGCACTAGAGCCTTTTTGATCTTTAGCAAAATACTCCATCACCTCACCCACTTCAGTACGTGATAGATGTCTGATTTCAATGGCCATTTTATCCAATTGTGCACCAATCAGTGCGATATTGGCCATATAGTTGGCATGTCTATCACGCTGTAAGGTTTGTGTCGCAATCAACGTTTGATCGAGTTTAAGATAAGATGCGACAAGTGATTGAAGTTTTGGGGTGTTGGCAGCATAATTACCAACTGCACCACTTAATTTAATGACCTCAACATTTTTAGCAGCAAAAAGAAAGCTGGATTTCAAGCGTACTAAATCGTTATACCACAATAAAAACTTTAAGCCAAAACTTGTTGGTTCAGCATGAATACCATGCGTACGTCCAATCGTCTTTAACGTTTTATAAGTGATTGCTTTTTCCCTTAAAACATCTAATAAGCGATCAATATCTTTGATGATGATTTGATTGACATCACGTAAGATCATCGATTGCGCACTATCAACCACATCGGTTGACGTCAAGCCATAATGAAACCATTTTTGCTCATCACCAAGCGATAACGAAACCGCCTTAATAAAGGCAATCACATCATGTTTGGTTGATGCTTCAAATGATCTAACATCTGAAAGTTTAAACGATGCTTTACTTAATTGATTAAAATCATCTTTAGAAATAACACCCAGTTCATGCCATGCTCTACTGCACATCATTTCTAGTTTAAGCCATGTATTGTATTTGTTTTGCTCACTCCACAGTTTTTTTAGTTGTGGTGTTTGATAACGATCAATCATAATAGCCTCCTAGAAAATATCTTTAACTGTAATGGTTTGTTTCCGATCAGGTCCGACAGAAAATATAGCAATGGGTATGTCTAACTCTTTTTCAATAAATTGAAGGTAATGTTGCGCTGCTTTTGGGAGTTCCTCAAACGATTGAACGTGCGTAATATCTTCATGCCAACCTTTAAATGATTGATAAATAGGTTTGCAAAGCGCAAGCTCGTGATCATCGGCTGGCAGGTCATCAAGGATACCATCTTTGTATTGATAGTGTGTGACCACCTTAATTTCATCAAGGTCGGTTAACACATCTAATAGTGTCACTGCCAAATAGGATAGTCCACTCACTTTTTTCGTATGTCTTAAGACACATAAATCCAACCAACCAATGCGTCTAGGACGTCCTGTGGTTGTGCCAAACTCATGGCCTTTAATGCGAATCAAATCAGCCAATTCACCATGAATTTCACTTGGAAGTATGCCTTCACCCACCCGGGTTGTATAGGCTTTGGTTACACCAATGGCACCTTCAATTAACCAAGGTGCAATGCCTGTATTTAAAGGCACGCTTGCTGCCGTTGGTGAACTGGATGTGACATAAGGATAAGTGCCATGATCCACACATAAGAGCACACCTTGTGCGCCTTCAAATAAAATCTTTTGATCATCTTGAATCGCTTGATTTAAAAAGCGCGATGTATCTTTAACAAATGGTTTGATTTGTTTGGCATAACGTGTGTAAATATCAATTAAATCCTCATATTTGAGTGGTTCATAATTAAAATATTTCAGTTGGACATTTTTTATGGCCAACTGCTCTTTTAAAGCGATTGGAAAAGCGTCTTCATCGATAAAGGTTGACATTCTAATGCCTTGACGACTCATTTTATCGGTATAGGCTGGTCCAATACCTTTATGTGTGGTCCCAATTTTCCGTCCTGTTGCTTCAAATCCACGATCCAGTAAGATGTGATAAGGAAAAATCACATGTGCCCGATCAGAAATATGCATTTTAAATGTGTTTTTTAAATTCCCAAGTTCGGCCAATAATGCTTCTGGATTAATGACCATACCATTGGCCAATACATTATCAATCTTTGGATTTAAAATGCCACTTGGCAATAAATGTAGGCTGTATTTTTGACCATCAAAAATCACTGTATGGCCAGCATTGTTGCCACCTTGATACCGTACGACAACATCCGCTTTTTGTGCCAAATAATCTGTGATCTTACCTTTGCCTTCATCGCCCCACTGTGTACCAACTATAACCAATCGTTTCATATGGTTTCTCCAGACTGGTTTTTAAAGCATTCAATGCTTTTTTAACCACTGTGATTTTAGCATGTTTCAAGTGATTAGTCAAACGTAAATAAGCCCCTATAACCGAAATATTCTTTTCTAATAACCTTGTTATCATCTGATGCTTTATGTATAATAAAAATGGTGATAACAATGAAAATTTTATTTTGTAGTGGGGAAGCCCATCCATTTAGTAAAACTGGTGGCCTGGCAGATGTGATGTACATGTTACCAAAAGCGTTAAAACAGCTTGGACATGACGTTAAAATCATGACCCCTTTGTATCAAAACATCAAGAAAGACGATTCTTTTATTCATTTAGGTTCTAAAATAGTCAGAATGGATGATCATATTAAAAAAGCCACATACTATTTAAAAACATATGATGGCCTTGATTATGTATTTATTGAAAACAATGAATTTTTTGACCGCATCAAATATTACAATTATGAAGATGATGCCATGCGGTTTACTTTTTTTAATTTTGCTGTCTTAGAATCATTAAAAGCCATTGATTTTAGTCCAGATATCATTCACTTAAATGACTGGCAAACTGGCATGATTCCGTTTTTATTACATGCCCACTATTTACATGATCCTTTCTATAAAAAAATCAAAACATTGCTATCCATTCATAACCTTGAAAAACAAGGTGCCTTTGCATTGGATTATGAACGTTTGTTTAATGCTAAAAATTACACCTACATCCATTTTGATCAAGTCAACTTCTTAAAATCTGGCATTATGCGTGCAGATGCCATCAATACGGTGAGTGAATCTTATAAAGAGGAAGCGATGACGAAGTTTTACGGGTTTAGCCTAGAAGGTGCCTTGAAATCTAGAAAACATCAACTATTCGGCATTTTAAATGGTCTAGATCAATCTTTATATAATCCACAAACATCAGAGCATCTAAAATACCACTATGATGAAAAAACCTTTATCGAAGGCAAGAAAAACAATAAACATGCTTTACTTGAAACCCTAAACATGGATAATGATAAGCCATTAATAGCCTTTATTGGTCGCTTTGCCAGACAAAAAGGCATTGATTTAATGATGGCTGCCTTGGAATCCTTTTTAAAAAACAATCACATTAATTTAATCGCGATTGGCAAAGGTGATCGTCTATATGAAACCTATTTTGAGCGTTTAGAAGACACATATCCCCACTCGGTCAAAGTCATTAAGGGATTTGATTTCGCTTTATCTCAACATGTTTATGCAGCCAGTGATTTTTTTCTGATGCCAAGTTTATTTGAACCATGTGGACTCAATCATATGATTGCCATGCGCTACGGGTCACTGCCTATCGTCAGACGCACTGGTGGTTTAAAAGACACCGTCACACCTTATAATCCCAATACTGGTATTGGGTGTGGCTTTAGCTTTGAAAACTATGATGCCAATGAACTTTCTGATGTCTTAAATCAAGCCATCACACTTTTTCATGAAGACAAAGAAAGCATCAATCATTTAATTGAACAAGCCATGCATGTTAATTATAGCTTGCCTAAAATGGCGAAATCTTATGAAGATTTATACCAAAAGTTAATCAATCATCAAATATAACAAAAATATCCCAAAAGCTTGGGATATTTTTTTAAGTTGATTTAATGACTTCAATTAAATTGGGATTAAACACTTTTTGTCTAATCATTTCAATTTCATGTTGATACGGTGGATGTCCATCCACATAAGGTGTTTCTAATATTTTAGGAATGTCTTTAAATCGTTCATCATAGATCACATTGATCAATGCATCAAATCCCAAAAAGCCAAATCCAAAGTTTTCATGACGGTCTTTTGCCGCACCTTGTGGGTTTTTAGAATCATTGATGTGAAAGACGCTCACATATTTAAGGTCAACAACTTGATCAAAATGCGCCATTACACCCTTAAAATCTGTTTTGATGTCGTAACCAGCATCATGGGTATGACATGTGTCAAAACACACACTCACACGACTTTTGTCTTCAATCAAATCTATGATTTGTTTAAGTTCTTCGAAGGTCTTCCCAACTTCATTGCCTTTGCCTGCCATGGTTTCTAAGGCAATTTTAACATTTAAACCAGGGGTGTTTGAAATGACTTGATTCACACCTTCAGCAATCCATAAAATGGCTTGAGGACGGTCTTTGCCTACCGCACTACCTGGATGTAGGACGATTTGAGTAACATGCATGGCAGCCGTTCTTCTCACCTCTTCAGATAAAAAGCTAATAGCAAATGCACGCTTTTCTGGATCAGGATTGGCCAGATTGATAATATATGGTGCATGAACGACCACGTTATCAACTGAAAAATCATGTTCTTTCATATATGCTAAAGCATGTTCAATATTTAAGTCACTGATTTTTTTTCTTATGGTGTTTTGAGGTGCGCCAGTATAAACCATCATCGCATTGGCTTTATAGCTTAATGCTTCTTTGACTGATCCAAGATACATGTCATCGCCTGACATGGATACGTGACTACCGATTTTAATCATTGGCTTTTCTCCTTGCTTTTTTCTTGGCTTTGGTCACCAAAGCCTTATATTTTTTCTTATAATTTGGTTTGACTTGCGTTGGTTTTTTGATTTGCTTAATCGCATTGGCTTCTGCTTCTGACATATGACTTTGTTTACGCTCTTTTTTCACAAGTGCGCCTTGTCTGAGTTCATAGGCAACAAAAGGAATCCCTTGTTTTTTAAGTTTATCAACCTTTCGGTGGTCTGTCACACTCATAAAGGTATAAACTGTCCCATTGTCATGCATCCGTCCGGTCCGACCACTACGATGCATAAAAAATTCTAAGTGATGTGGCAAATCATAATGAATGACATGCGATATCTGAAAATCCATACCACGTGCTGCAAGATCACTTGCAACAACATATTGATATTTTAAAGCCTTAATATCATCAATGACTTTTTTACGTTGTTTGACTGATAAATCAGCATTTAAATTAACCACTTGATAGCCTTTTAGGGATAGTGCTTCAAAGATGGGTAGTTGATCTTCTTTTTTTGAGACAAAGATAAAGGCCAAATACGGTTGAAAGGTTTTTAATAACTCTAAAAGACTTTCCGTGCGATCACGATACTTAATATTGACCAAAACATAACTGATTTTTAAGATTGTCTCAGATGTGACATCAATCAATTCATATTGTCCAAAATATTGCGAGATAAAAGGTTGCATATCTTTGGTAATAGATGCTGAAAACAGTTTATAACTGGCATTTGGTAAACGGGTTAAAATGGGGTCAATAATGGATAAGAAATCATAATCAAACATCATATCCGCTTCATCTAGTATTAAATATTTAACTGTTTGACTCTTGATGGCATTGGCATCATATAAATATTCATAAAAACGCTTAGGTGTTGTAATAATAACTTGTGGTTGACGTTTCGATAACCATTTAAGTTCACTTTGCTTATCACCGCCACCATAATAGGCTTTCGCTATAATGGATGCATCTGTCTTTTCAAGCATTTGATGGACTTGAATGACAAGTTCATTGGTTGGTACCAATATGACGGCACTTAATTGATCCTTAATATCATGAATCGCTTCAAGTAAGGGTAAAAGATAGGCATGTGTCTTGCCTGTGCCTGTTGGTGCAAGACCAACCAAGTTTTTTTTATGTTTGAATGCTTTAAAAACACCTTTTTGAATGGGTGTAATATCATCATATCCAAGTGCGTCTAATTTTTCTTTTATATACATTTTTATCACCTTTTAGATTATACCATATTTTTATATGATTTGATGTCTCTGTGATTTCATCTAAATCTTGATGATTGTCCATGATGCAAAAGAAAAGCCATGGCTTTATGTCATGGCTTAAAATCATATGAATCACCTTAATGATGTATTAATCGAGTGATTTATAGTAAATATTTCGATGTTTACCACCATAAAGGATAACATTTTCTTTATAGACCTTAAACCCTTGATCAGCAAAATTTTTTGAACTATATGTGTTTTCTGGATCAACGGTTGCCACTGCATAGTCAAATGCTTCTTGATGATGTGATAACACATGGTCCATCAATGTCTTTTGAATACCAAGACCACGGTATCTTGTATCGACAAAGACGGTATCTAGTAAAATGCCTTTGCCATCGACATTCATATGCTTACCTAAACCTTTGTTAGGGTTAATATGCATATAGCCTATATAACCTTCAATGCCCCAAAATCCTTTTTTAACATACATCTGTTTAGATGCAATCAATTGATATAAGTCAAATGCAGAACTCGGTTGAAAAAGCTCTTTTTTACCAGCTTTTTTCATGAATTTATAGCCTCTGCTTTGAATTTTACAAACTGTGAAAAAGTCTCTTTTTCTGGCATGCTCAATGCCAACAAATGACTTTGGACTATCTAAATACGCCTTAATGTCACCATAATGGTTTAAATAAAGGTTTTCAGTAAAATAAGCAATGTTATGTTTGGCTGATTCACTTGTCTTCTTTAAGGCTTTAAGTCGGTAGTTTGACCAGATTTCATAGAGTTTAAAGATGTTAACATAAGATGATTTTAAGACTTTCGTTGTTAGCTCGATGTCTTGAATTTTTTTATTGTTTGTCATAATAAAAAACCGGTATCCAAATAGATCATCAATATTTTCTATTTTAATGATGTTTTTTCTGATGCAATCATAAATGGTCTCAAAAAAAGTAAAAAAAACGACAAAAGACAAAATGTCTTCATCTTTAATGCATGATGTTTTTGACTTAAAGCGGTAATCTTGTTCCAGCTTTTCATAAAGATTACAAATGATGGGATTGGTAATGAAATCGCGGTTCAGTTCAGAAAGAAACTCTGCTTCTTTAAGTTGTTTGGCTTTTTGTGAGTCTCCAATGAGACGCACAAATCCTAAAACCCCACTCAGACCAGCAATTAACCCTAATGCATCAGATAACCCAAAGTTCTTAAAAGAGATTAATTCCATACTCACAATGATAAAAAGAATGACTGATATCGAAAAAACAAGTGTGATCAAACGTTTCTTAACGAACTTAATGGTTTTTTTAATCATAAAGGATTCCTTTGTTTTCTTTTAATTATAACATGTTTAAATAACATGAAAATACTTTTTAAGAAGATACTCCTTTTTTTACACCTTTGGGATATTTTTCATTGATGTCTTTCATGACTTGATATATCTTTTCCTCGCGCTTGGTTAATTCATGATAATTAAATAAATTAATATCAACCTTTAAATCTTTTTTTAACATCACTTGAGAAAGTGACACACCCACCAATCTTAAAGGTTCTCCTTGATAATTGGTTTCAAACAGTGATTCAATGTGTTCGTAAATGGTATCATAATCATCGGTTGGTTCAATAAATGAAAATGAGCGTGTGATTGTATGAAATGATTGATCTCTTAGTTTAATGCCAACTGTTTTTGTGACCAAAGCCTCATCAATAAGCCTGTGATAGGCGGCATCTAACATCTCAATTAAGTATTCAAATAAGGTTTGTTGATGGTCAATAGGATAGTTAAGTGTCGTTTCTTGGCTAACTGATTGAGGAATACTGTATTTTTTAGGGTCAACAATATCACTACTATGCCCTAACAAGTGGTCTAGGACGCCTTCATAGTTTTGAATACTCATCACTGTTAAAATGTCTGTTTTATATTGATCTTTAGTAAAATCACCAATCGTTTTAACACCCAATGCTTCTAATTTGGGATAGGTTTTTTTACCAATGCCGTGAATATCACGCACTGGCAAAGGAAATAGTTTTTCAACGATATCTTTTTTACGTAAGACAGTGATGCCCATTGGCTTTTGCATATCTGATGCCATTTTCGCTAAAAATAATGTTGGTGCAATCCCAATAGATGATGGCAAACCAACCTCGTTTAGTAGACGCATCTGCATCTCTTTGGCGATCTCTAAAGGATGTCTTTTTTCTGAGAGTTCTGTTAAGTCCATATAGGCTTCATCAATCGATCCAGCTAAAATAAGATTCGAGTATTGTTTTAAAAAATTAAAGAATAATTTAGAATATTTTTGGTACAAATTAAAGTCTGTTGGCACAACCAATAACTTAGGATATAGCCGCATCGCATCGGCAATACTCATCGCACTTTTAATCCCATATTTTCTAGCAGGATAGGATGATGTTGTAATAATACCTGTACGCAGTACACCCCCACCGACAACAAAAACCTTATCTTTTAAATAAGGTTCTTTAATAATCGCACAACTGGCGTAAAATGCGTTTAAGTCAATATGAAAGATGATTTTTACGTTGTTTTTCATATAAAACACTTTCTTTACTTTAGGTTTTATTGTATAATAATGAGAGATGAACTCAACGAGGTGAATTTATGGCAGACAAAACACAAACAAAATCCAAAAAGCCAGCAACAAAAGCAAAATCAGCTGGATCAACCAAAGAAAAATACCAAGATGTTAAAACCTTTACACATCCAGCAGAAACATGGTGGGGTAAAGCAGTCGTTTGGGTAATTATTTTCGCAATGGTTGGATTGGTAGTCGTTTCATTCGTATTGGCTATAATTAACAGTCAAGCATAAGAAAAGCTTATGCTTTTTTTATTTCTCTAAGAGGTGTTTCGCTTGTTCGATGGCGAAATGAGACAATTTCTCATCCGAAAGCATCGATGCAATCATCAATACCCGATCATCATCATTTAATACCTTGATGCGAGTAACCATACGGTTACTCTCTTTTTGTTTATAAATGCCGTAGTGATGGTTTGCTTTAGCAGCGACTTGAGGTAAGTGGGTAATAACGATCAATTGCATGGTTTGTGATAATGTTTTCATTTTTAAAGCAACCTTCGCAGCTGTTTTACCACTTATACCGATATCAATTTCATCTAGAATCAGCATGGATAAGTGTTGTTTTTTGGCATACACTGTTTTTAACGCGAACATAAAGCGGGCACGTTCACCACCAGAAGCGACTTTCGCAAGCGGTTTAATTGGCTCACCCTCATTTAGTGAAATATAGAACTCTAATTGATCCAACCCCGTTTCAAATAATGCGTGCGGCGTTTTATCAACTGCTTCAAAGACCACTTCGAACTGTGCTTTATCAAGATCAAGGTCTTTTAATTCTTCTAAAATTTCTGTTGATAAAATTTTGGCTAATTTTTGACGTGCTTTGGTCAGTGCTAAGCCTTTTTGATAGGCATGCTCAAATGCGGTATCACTTTTTGCTTTCAGTGTTTTGATATAGTCATCATAATCTGTAATCATGTGAAGCTCATGTTCAATCTCTTCTAAATAAAGAAATAATTCATCGACTGTCTTTTGATACTTATGTTCGATTTTTTCAAGCTCATAACTGCGTTCTTGCATCTGGTTAAATGCATCTTGATCAAAATCAAGGGTGTTAAGCATGTCAAATAAAATAGACTTGGCATCATCAATGTCATAATATGCTGAAGATAACCGTTCAGCAATCTCAAGATATGCATGGTCTAAGGTTTTAATCTTATCTAAGGCTTTTGCCGATTCAAAAATATGATCAACGGAAAGGTAATCCCCAGACAAATAGTCATAGGCCATTTTTAATTGTGACACAATTTTATCGTAGTTTTTAAGTTTTTCAATTTGTTCATTTAAGGCTTCTTTCTCACCTTTTTTAAGATCAAGCGCTTTGATTTCTTTCACTTGATAAACCAAAAACTCTTCTTTTTCTAAACTCATGTCTTTTTTCTTTTTGGTTGTTTCTAAAAGCTTGACACTTTCTAGATATTGGCTGCGTGCCATTAGATACTGATTGAGTAATGGGGTAATGAGCCCTTGATCGACTTGATCAACAAACTCTAAATAACTTTGCTTGTCATAAAGTTGCATCGTATCATTTTGGCTATGAATACTACCTAATGATTGTGTAACTTCTTTTAATTTACTTAAAGTGATGATTTGATCGTTTAGGCGTATTTGATGACGACCACTTTGATCGATTGATCGCTTAATCTCTAATGTTTCTGGTAAGTCATAGACGCTTCTTATGTGTTCTGGTATGACAAAAAGACCAGATACAATGGCTTGATCCATGCCATGTCTAATCATCTGCTGGTCTGAGCGCTTACCAAAAAGTAAGTAAAGTGATTCTAATATAATTGATTTTCCCGCACCTGTTTCACCTGTTAAGGCGATAAGACCTTCTTGAAATGTGATGTCTAAGTCATCAATTAACGCGAAATTTTCTACATGCAAACGTGTGATCATATGAAGTCTCCAATCCGCCTTATAGTATTGGTTTTCTCTGTGTTTTTCTTTAAATAAAACATATATTCTTGATTGCCACTTTTACCTTTGAGATCACTTTTTTTAATACCTTCAACATAAAAGCCACATTGGTTACAATAAGTGATGATGTTTTTTAAAATATCTTCAATGATTTTTTTATCCTTTAAAACACCTTGTTTCATATTGATTTTCCCTGCTTCAAACTGTGGTTTGATTAAAGCGAGTATGATGCCATCATGATCTTTTAAATGATTTAATATGGGCTTAATCGATGTGAATGACACATCGATTAAAATCACATCGACCAACGGTGGGGTTATTGATAAAATATTGGTCTTTTCAAATGAGGTGACTTGTGGGTGGTTTTTAAGTGTTTCATCAAGTTGATCCAAACCCACATCATAGGCATAAACATGCTTAGCCCCATGGGCTAAGGCACAATCAGTAAAGCCCCCAGTTGATGCGCCAACATCTAAAATGATGCAATCTTTTAAGTCAATCTTAAAATGGGTTAGTGCATCTTCTAGCTTAAGTCCTGCCCGACTCACATAGGTGATACCTTCAAGAACCGTAATTTCATCATCAATATCAATCTCATACCCTGCTTTGGTCACTTGTTTTTGCTGATGAAAAACAAGCCCGCGCATAATTAAATCGCGTGCTTGACTACGTGTTTGAACCAAGTTTTTGTCAACCATATATAAATCAATGCGCATCATTCATGAATCCTTTAAAGTGATTTTTACTTATGATTTAATCTCTTTTGTGATCAATGTTTGAGCAGCTTCAAGCATGTCGTAACATGCTTTTGATAACTCAAGACCCAATTGATACTTTTTAACGGCCTCGTCTAGAGGAATGTCTTTGTTTTCTAAGTCTTTAACAACACGTTCAAGTTCTTTTAATGTTTCTTCAAATGATTTTTTTTCCATGGTCATTTCCTTTCTTATCGACAACTTTGGTTTGTAGTTGTCCATCTTTTAAATAAAGTGTTAAGGTTTCATTTAACTTCACTTGATTAATCGATGTGATGATATCATCTTCTTTTTTAATCAGTGCGAATCCCTTGTCCATCACAGACAGTGGGTTTAAAGACATCATCACTGATTTTAATAACTGAAATTGATGATGTTTGGATAAATAAAGGGTTTCTACTTCTTTTTTTAATCTGCCATTTAAATAGGTATATCTTTCTTTATAGTGATCAATTTTATCTTGTGGTGAGATGAGTCCTTGTTTTAAACTTGTGACATCTCTTTTTTTATTATCTAGATAAATGTGATAATTTCGATTGAGTAACTGTTTTAAATCATCATATGTTTTTTCTAATGTTTTTAATTGATGTGTTGGGCTAAAACCCTCAAGACGTTTATCAAGATATAAAAGGTGCGTTTCTAATTGCCTAATGATGATGTCCATACGATATTTGAGTTGCGTCACATGATCACCGATTTGTTCTATAAGATCAGCAGTTGATGGTGTTGCAAGTTCTGCGGCAGCTGAAGGCGTTGGGGCCCTTAAGTCAGAAACAAAATCTGATAATGTATAATCCGTCTCATGACCGATGGCTGTAATGATTGGTATCTTTGAATGAAAAATGGCCATCACGACATCAAGTTCATTAAACCCCCATAAATCTTCAATGGAGCCACCACCACGACCAACAATTAAGACATCAACGTCATTTTTTTGATTGGCGAGTTCAATTTGCCCAACAATACTTTCTTTGGCACCTGCGCCTTGAACCAAGGCCGGGTATAAATGGATTTCCGTGAGTTTATAGCGTCTAGACACCGTATTTTTAATGTCTTGAATGACAGCACCTGTCGGTGATGTAATGACCCCGATTTTTGAAGGAAACATCGGAATAGCTTTTTTATGCTCTTGATTAAAATACCCTTTAGCTTCTAAGTCTTTTTTAAGTTGTTCATATTTTAAATAAAGCTCTCCGACGCCGTCTAAGGTCATCTTAAACACTTGAATACTATAACTGCCTGAAGGCTCATAAAGACTTATTTTTCCTTCAACTAAGACGTGATCGCCTTCTTTAGGACTAAATGATAACCCCTGTGTTGTTGATGCAAACATAATGGCACTGATTTGTGCCTGGTCATCTTTTAAAGTGAAATAAAGATGTCCTCTACTATGTCTTTTAAAGTTAGAGATTTCACCTTTAAGCCAAATAGAAACCAAGTGCTTATCGGTTTCTAATTTTGTTTTAATATATTTAGTTAAGGCACTTACCGTTAGATATTCCAAAACATCAGTCCTTTAGGCTTTGATAGATTGCATCTAATAATTTATTGTTAAATTTATGTTGTTTTTCATCATCTAAATTGGTATAAATTTTTGTTAACTCTATGGCCTCATCAATAACAATCGGTCCAGGTACAACTTTTTCTAAAAGTTCAAAAACGGCCAAACGTATGATGGCACGATCGACAAAAGACAGTCGATTGAGACGATAATTATACAAATGCTTTTCAATGATTTGATCAATCTCACTGATTCTTTCAACCATTTGATGATAGACTTTCAAGTGATCTTCATCGGTTAAATTAGGTGTAAAATCAAGTGATTGTTCTTGGTATATATCATATTGATATAAGGCTTCCATCAGGTGGATGCGGGTCGTTCTTTGGTCATCTTTATTCATCATCATTACCTCAAGAATAGTTTAACATAAAATGACTTAGAAAACCATTATAACTTATCAGAACAAAAGTGAATAAATTCACTCAGGGCGATAAAATCGCCTTTTCTTTTTTAA
>JBLRWW010000005.1:0-49591 GCA_047921055.1 Acholeplasmataceae bacterium | reverse complement strand
TAATTTATTATGTTGCAGCTGGACCAATAGGCCAATGGAGTATAGGTATCATTGAAGGTATCATGTCATTTTTATCATCACAAATGACGACTTTTCTATCCAACAACAATGCTTCAGATTGGTCCATCAGTCTTGTGGTTGATGGCATCATGCAGGGTGTTGGGGCAATTTTAGGATTTTTACCTCAATTGATGATGCTATTTACAATGATTGCCTTTTTGGAAACATCAGGGTATATGTCGCGTATTGCTTTTTTTCTGGATAGATTGTTTCAAAAAGTCGGCTTATCAGGTAAATCCTTGATTCCTTTTATTATAGGTAGTGGATGCAGTGTGCCAGCCATCCTTTCTGCAAGAACGATACACGATGAAACAGAAAAAAAGATGACCATTATGTTAACACCATTTATTCCTTGCAGTGCAAAATTGCCAATCATCACACTTTTTGCAGGATACTTTTTTAAAGATCATTCTGGCTTCGTGAGTGCATCACTTTACTTTTTATCAGTGATAGTTATTATCTTATCAGCTATCATTATGAAAAAGGTTATGTTTAAAGGCACGCCATCAAGTTTTATCTCAGAACTTCCAGCATACAAAACACCCAATTTTAGTTATATCTTTTATGATGTTTTAGGAAAAACGAAAGCATTTATTGAACGTGCAGGATCAGTAATTCTCCTAGCATCTGTTGTTTTATGGATATTGATCAGTTTTTCTCTTCAATTCACATATGGTGTTGATATCAACCAAAGCATTTTATCGCATATAGGGCGTATGGTATCGTGGATTTTTTACCCATTATTAGGAACACTAAGCTGGGAAGCGAGTGTTTCAGCAATTCAAGGTTTGGTAGCCAAAGAGCAAGTGGTTTCATCAATGGCCATTATATCTGGTTTATCAGAAAATCACAGCGAAGGATTATTATTATTTGGTGGCAGCGCCTTCGCATTTTTCACACCCGCAAGTGCCTATGCATTTATGGTTTTTAATTTATTTAGCGCACCTTGTTTTGGCGCTATTGGCGCCATGAGACAAGAACTAGGTTCAGCAAAACAAATGTGGGCAGCCGTTTTATTTCAAACAGGAATAGCCTGGGTTTTAGCAGTTATAATCTATCAAATCTTTACGATTGTGGGGATGATTATATGACATTAACTGACGGCATTATTTTAGGCGTTGTAGGCATACTCTTAGCAATCATCATTTGCAAAATGTTTATAAGAAGAAAATCACCTTGTGAATCATGTGCCTATTTAAAACATTGTGAATCGGGTTGTAGTATCGAAAAAAAAGCAGAATAGAGACCATCTTGATGCTTTTTTTCTCATGCTGTGATATAATCACAAAGAAAAACAAGCAAGGAGGATTTTATGACATTTATTAAATTACGTTATAAATTATTTCTTTTTATTTTGCTTTTTTGGTTTTTACTTAACCTCAACTTTCATATTGAAACGATTATTTTCGGCGTACTGATTGCGGCTGCGGTGACCCTTTTAGCCTTTCCGGTTTTACACGATGAAAAAGGGTTTAGATACCATAATGTCAAACTAACACATATGATTTTTTATGTGTTTTTCTTGTTTATAGAAATATTTAAGTCAGCATTTATCTATATCTGGAATTTAATGTCTAGAAAATTTGAGCCGGTGGTATTTAAAATTGAACTAGATGTGGTTGATCCTGTATTGGTTGGTATTGTTGCAAACTCTATTACACTGACACCAGGGACGATTACTGTCGATATTGTCGATCATACCATCTATGTCTTAACGCTTGCCAAACCAGGAACAAGCCAAGAGATCTTAGAAAGACCAATTCGTGAAAAGTTCGAGAAATACTTGATCCAAAAGGAGCATAAACATGAATGATTTATTTTTGTATTTGACATTATTTATGCTTGCAGTATTTGTTGTGGCATCATTTATTCGTATGCTTAAAGGCCCAACCATTTGGGACCGCATTTTAATGTTAAATTTAATCTCAGCAAAAGTCATTATTATGATTGCTATTTATGCGATTTTACAAAACAGTACGACATTACTTGATATTGCAATATCTTATGGCATTATCGGATTTTTAACGATGACATTGCTCTCTAAGTTTATTATGACTGGAGGACGTGAAAAATGAGTTATATTGTTTATTTCTTACTCATATTGGCATGGTTATTTATGATTTTTGGTATGATTGCTATTTTTAGTTTAAAAAATATGTATACACGTATTTTAACTTCAGCAACCATTGATACGGTTGGAAGCTTTTTGATTTTGTTTGCATTGATCATATGGCGAGGCACGTTTGAATTTATTATTCGTTTGCTTTTATTGGTCATTTTCTTATTAATTACCAATCCTATCAGTTCGCATGTCAATATTCGCTCTGCCTATCTTTCTGGTGTTCCAGTGATTCCTCAGGAGGCCAAACATGTTTGATTTTTTCACGATAGAGTCATTTGCACTCGTACTACAAATTATGTTAATCATTGTTGCCTTGTTTATTGTTTTGCATGAAAAGAATTTTACAATCATTATTTTGATCGCAGTTTTTTCTTTGATTGCTGCAACACTTTATACAATTAATCAAGCACCAGACGTTGCCATTGCAGAAGTGGCGATTGGATCAGCCATTATTCCTTTGATATATGTCATTTCTATTTCTAGGCAACGAGAATTTATTGTCCTAGATAAAAGTAGACATGGATATATTGATCCAGACGAGGACTTAGAAGGCGTTGTTTATGATATTTTAAATGAGTTTGTAAAAACATATGATTTAAGATTAAATGTGGTGTGTGACATTGAAGGTTCTGAACAAGATCTGACTGACCAACTCAATGTTGATCTCATCATCGCAACCGATCCTAAAACAGAAAAATTTATTTTAAAGGGTAAGTCAAGTAGCGTGTTATTATCTAAACTAACTGTTTTATGTAAAGATCAACCTAAAATTGATGTCATTGTCTTTAAGGATGGTGATCCCATTGATTAAACGTGTGACGCTTTTGGTTTTACTTTTCGGCATCTTATATTTTTTCATCGCAGCGATGACAGATTTAGAAGCGATTTATAACGATTTTGGTAAAACCTTCTTTTTAGAAAATGGCTTTTGGGATACTGGCAGTAGAAACTTAGTCACCGGTATCTATTTAGATTATCGTTTGTTTGACAGTTTGTTTGAAGCAGGCATATTATTGATTGCTGTTTCTGGGGTGATGTGGATTAGCCAGCATAAAATCAAGGAAAAAAACGCTAATTTTATGTTGGATAAATATAAAACACCGGAACTCTTTATAACCTTTAGTAGGCTATTATATCCTGTGATGTTAGCCTTTGGATTTTATATCATCATTAATGGTCATTTATCACCAGGTGGTGGTTTCCAGGGTGGTGCGATTGTTGCAACCGCAATTTTGATTTTATACTATATTGATGTATCAAAATCAATAGATGTCAAAGTCATCTTGACTATTGAGAAATTTCTATTTATGTTGCTGGTCTTCCTAGGTGTGATTAGTTTTGCAACCAAAGACGGGTTGTTATTTACAAACTTTATTACAAATCCTGAATATCAGTATATTTACTTAATATTATTAAATATCGTCATTGGTGCCAAAGTGGCACTTGGTTTGGTTGCGATTTTTACAGCCTTTTTAAAGGAGGGCCGATGATATGAATCCTATTTTAACGTTCATTGTTATTCTCATTGGCTTTTATGGCTTGGCAACAAGCAAAAATATTATTAAATCAGTGTTTTGTGTCACCATTATCGAAGCAGGCATTATTTTATTGTTTTTAAATTTAGGAAACCTTGAAGGTGGTGCCATTCCGATTTTAACCAGTTTAGGTATTGATATTGTGGACCCACTGCCTCAAGCCTTAATGATCACAACCATCGTTATTGGTTCAACCATTACATCGCTTGCTTTAATGCTTTGTATTAAAATTTTTCACCATTATGGCAGCATCGAATGGAAAGTTGTCTTAAATAGGGAGGAAAAATAATGAGTATTATTCCAATCCTATTGATTTTTATACCTATTTTTGCAGCACTTTTAGTCTATTTGGTCAAAGATGCAAAGTTTTCTAATATTGTTTTTTTAGCGCAAGGCACAATGATTGTTTTATTCATACTTTATGCACTATTTTTAAGAGATAATCCAGACCAAGCCCTTTTAATTCTAGGGGGCTCAGAAGAACGTATTCGTATTAGTTTATATAATGACACATTATCACTTTCTTTTGTTGGTTTGACCATTGGATTATGGTTTATTATTTTGATGTATACCTTTAATACCAACAAAAAAGAAAACAAATTCCTCTTTTTCTTAATGTTTCTAGAAGGGGTTTTCCTTGGTTTGATTCAAACCAATGATTTATTTAATCTATTTGTTTTTCTAGAATTGATGGCTGTTTTAGTTACCATCTTGATTACGTATAAAAAAACAGGACCATCGTTTAGAGCAGGCATTTATTATCTGTTATTAAATACAGTTGGTGCGATGATTTTCTTAATTGGCATTATCTTAATTTATTATGCATATGGCACCATCAATATTCAATGGATTTTGGCTAATATTGCTTTACATAGTGAAACAACAACCGTTAAACTAGCTTATATTTTTATGATTTCGGGTATTAGTGTTAAAGCAGCACTATTTCCAGTATTCACCTGGTTGCCAAAAGCACATGGTGTGGCACAATCAACGATATCAGCGCTTTTATCTGGGTTGATTGTTAAAGGTGCACTCTATATGTTTTTAAGGATTAATAACGAAATGTTTGCTTTAGCGAACTATGGCACCAGCGGTTTTTTCTTCTGGCTTGGAGCAGTCACAGCGTTAACCGGTGTCGCTTTTGCCCTGTCACAAAAAGACTTAAAACAAATCTTGGCTTATTCAACGATCTCACAAATTGGCATTGTGATGATGGGCATTTCCTCAGCCTCTAGCTTATCTCATTTCGGTGGTCTTTTGCATATTTTCAACCACGCGTTCTTTAAATCGTTGTTATTTCTAGGTGCTGGTGTTGTGATAAAAGTATATCATGCGAAAAAAATTGATGAGATTAAAGGGGTCTTTCGGACCATGCCTTGGACAGCAATTTTATTAATTGTTGCAATGCTTGCAGTCAGTGGCGCACCACTATTTAATGGGTATGTCAGTAAAACGTTGATTAAATATGATTTTAAAGATGATGTGCTTAAAATGGCAATCTTCACATTGATCAATTTAGGAACCATTACATACTTTATTAAGTTTTCGTCTATCTTGTTTGGACCTAAACAAGATTTAAAAGTTGAAAGAAATATAAAACAACATCTAAGCATGACCATTTTGGCAGCACTTTGTGTATTTGTCGGTGTGTTCTATCAATTGATTGGACAAACATTATTTAACATCGATTTATCATATGTGACATGGTATCGTTTAGAAGGCATATTAGAATATTTGTTGTATGTGGGTATTGGTGTATTACTCTACACATATGTGATTCAAAAAGACTTTTATCCCATCCGTAAACTACGTACCACAAACATCACATTTGAAAGTGCTAATTATTTATTTATCGTGTATTTAATTATACTGGCCATATTCGTTATTGGTCTATAAAAAAAACGCGTTTATCGAGATGATGAACGCGTTTTTTTAATACTATTTTTTAGGTTTTAACGGGAAAAACACAGAGGTTTTTTTGGCATAAGCTTGAAACTTTTCATTATCTTTATATTTTTTTTCGAGTAAAGGTACACCCGATACAAACAACAATAATAACGTGATAATGATAGGTCCAACCACACCAACGAACGTCATCAGTGATAAAGAAGCTATTGAAACGATCCAAACAGCCCACCACATCAGTGTTTCACCAAAGTAATTAGGGTGTCTTGTATATTTCCATAAACCAGTTTGTAAAATTTCACCCTTATTTTTCGGATCTTTTTTAAAGGCTTTAAGTTGTGCATCACCAACAGCTTCAAAATAAAAGCCAATGATCCACAATAAGACACCGAAACCAATGATTAAAAGGGGTGTAAGTTCAAAACCGACATTGGGTTGATTATAACTGATTTGAATCGGTAATGAAATAATATACATTAAGACGCCTTGCAAGATGAACACATAAACATAGGCTTTAATGAAAAGATTGGTTTTCCATTTCTCTTTCATAGCCACATAACGATAATCTTCATCTTTATTCCAGTTTCTTAACCCCAAATAGAAGAAGAGTCTTGAACCCCAGATTAAAACCAATACTGAAAGCGCGATTGCTGCAATATTGACTTCAGATAAACCCAACCGCAATGTTTGAGTGATAAAAGACGATATGGCAATGACAACAAAGCCTAGACCCCAGGCAATATCAGCAATACCGTTGTTTTTTTTATACTGTGCAATGAAGAAAAACAACGTCATGAATCCTAAAACAACAAGCGCATTGACTAAGAATAATGACATATTATTTGTCCTTTCTAATATAAGATACAGCAATCGATCCAACACCGGCATTCATTGCGACGACAGCCGAGATCTCAGTCACATAGACAGGATCTTTTCCAGTAATCTCTTTTAATGATTGTTGGTATTTTACCAAATCTTCTGTTGCTTTTGCGTGGACGATGTTATATGATTCAATGCCATACGTGTCATTGATTTTTTTAATGTGTGCCATAATCTTTTTATAACTACTCTTTTGACTTAACGCCTTGACAAAGATAACACCTGTACCAGTTTCATCGATTGAAATGACAGGTTTAAGATTTAATACTTTACCAGCAAATCCGCCTACTTTACTTAAACGTCCAGAACGCACCATATATTTTAAAGTGGGGACACTCACTAAAATTTTACTACGTTTAATGGCATCTTCAATATTTGAAACAATGGTTTCAAAAGGTAGACCCTCTTTAATCCATAGCGCTGTATGGTAAACCAATAAGCCTTCTGCACCTGAATTTTGTAATGTGTCAATGACTTTGATCTTCTTATCGTTAAATAGAGAAGCAGCTTTTTCAAAAACAGAATACGTACCACTCATTTTAGACGATACGGCTAGAATTAAGATTTCATCATAATACGTCGTTAAAAATGATAAATAGTTTTCAACCATTTTTAAATTGGGTTGACTTGATGTTGGATAGACTTCATAGTTGTCCATCAAATAATATAGACGTTCATTTTTAATGGTTACCTTATCAAAGTATTGAACGTTATTGATCATTAAGTTAATTGGATATTGGTGAATTTGGTGTTCATCAACAAATGATTGCGGTAAATCAGCAATGGTATCTGTAAGCAATGCAATTTTGTATTTGCGGGCATTGGCAACTTCATATTGTTTAAGCATATCATCGACTTTTTGTTCGGTAATTAATCCATATTCATCCAATAGTTCAAATACTTTTTCTGGTGTATCCGTATGGATGTGAACACGCACTGCTTGTGCATATCCAGCAACAACAAGTGAGTCACCTAAAGGGCTTAATTTACGTTTTAGAATATCAATATTGATATCTTCGCCTTTAAGATATGCCTCTGTACAAAAACGGTTTTTTTCTGGTCTTTCTTCACCATGTTTGTGGTCTTCAACTTTAAATTCAATCGGTTTTTGTTCGCTCATTTCAATCTCCTCATCTTTTAACGCTGCAACAAAGCCTAGTACAAAGTGGTAAAATCCTTTAGCACCTGCATCCACAACTTTATTGCGCTTTAATATTTCTAATTTTTCAGGGGTTAAGTCCAGTTCAGCCTTCACATGTTCAGATGATTGTTTAATCAAATCTGTGACATCTGTTGACTTTGATTTTAAGTGATCAACCGCATGAGCCCATGCTTTCATTAACGTAATCATCGTGCCTTCAACAGGGTTGGAAATAGCATTATAAGCATATTTAACAGCGTTGGTGATCATTGTCGAAAAAGCATCAACAGTTAAGCTTGCTGATTTAGCTAAACTTTCAGCCATGCCACAAATATATTGGGCAAAAATAATGCCTGAGTTACCACGAGCACCCAATAATGCAGCATCACTAATCGATTGCATCGTCTCATGGTGTGTAGTGCCTAAGTGAGCTTTTTCGATAATGGCAAGCATCATAGAAGATAAGTTTGTCCCGGTGTCACCATCTGCAACAGGAAAGACATTAATTTTATTAAGCTCATTTTTTTCGTTTATAACTGAACGGGCACCCATTATAAACATTTGATAGAGCTTTTCGTTACTAATTGTTAATTCCATGAAGTGTCTCCTTTAGCTAAATAATTGAAAGAGTAGATATGTGATAGAAGCAGTACTTGCACCCAAGAATGTGCCCCATGTTAAATCAATGATTGTAATTTTAATTGGCCAATCTTTTAGTGTTGCCAAATTGGTTAAGTCATAGGTTGCATAGGTGAGTAACCCAAAGAGTCCGCCCATCACAAGTGCATCAGTAAACTGACCACTATTGGTTGCGGGTAAAATAACAAACGACACCAAACCGGCAATGAACAATAAATAAAATATAATGGCAGCCGCCCAATTCACATCTTTTTTCAAAAGGTGTCCAATTTGTTTTTGATAGAGGTCTTTTGCAATCAAACCAAGCCAAATCATATCAATCACAAAGAACACAACAAAACCTAATAGAAACAATATTAAAAAATCAAGCATATCAAAATCCTCCTATGTATTTAGAGTATATCATTTTATAATTTGTTTGAATAAACATTTGATTTATCGACCATTTGATAACAAATAATTGATAATATCAGGTTAAGAATATGTGAGAAATCATATGATTTAGTCAGTATTTCATACGTTATTTCTTATTAAAAAGAAAATAAACGCATGAGCGCTTATTTTTTTACAGGTTGATGAACAACAACTTGTGGGAATGGAATTTCAATACCATGCTCATCAAGAAGTTCTTTAATACGTTGTCTGAATTTTCTTTCAATGCCATAGTGTTTTTCAGTAAGTGTTCTTGCCATGACGCGAATATTGACACTACTATTAGCCAACTCTGTGACACCTAAAATCACTGGAGGTTCAATGATATCAGGCAATGTTTCAGCAAATTTCGGTAATTCTTCGTTTAAAAGATCAATGGTTTGTTGAATGTTTTCTTTATAAGCAATACCAAACTCAACAAGTGCCAACGAGAATTTTTGAGAATAATTGACCAAACTATCAATTTGACCATTGGCTAAAATCTTAACTTCACCTTTAAAATTTCTGATTTTCGTTGTTTTAAGACCAATATCGATGACTTCGCCCTTAAACCCTTGAGCTTCGATAATATCACCCACATCAAAATGATGCTCAAAAATAATGAAAAACCCACTAATTAAATCATTGATAAATTTTTGTGCACCAAGACCGATAATTAAACCTAAAATACCCAATCCAGCAAGTGCGGGTAGAACATTAACGCCCCACAATGCTAAAATCGCTAAAATAGCAAAGATACCAACAATATACTTAATGATACTTGTTGTAACTTTCGCGATGGTTTTCTTACGCTTTTGATTTGGCCCTTCCTTAGATTCAACACGTTTAAAGATCATTTTGCTAATACGGAAAATAAGTAGTGAGATAAATACGATAAATAAAGAACCAATGACTGCACCAATACTTGACTCAATAGCTGCTATAATATTGGCCCAAATAGTATTTAAATATGTGATAATCTCAATGTTCCATGCCCAAAGAATAGCGATAATACCGCCTAAAAAGAGCGCAAAAGACACTAAATAAATCAGACCAACGACCCACTGACGCATTGTTTCTACAAAGCTATTCATTAGTCGCTTTTCAATGTAGAAAAATGTGCCAATCCCAATGATAATACCTAATGTCCATAAGGTACTCTCAAGGGTTGTAAAATATAGCATAAACATCATAAAACCGCCTCTCTTTGCCTATAATTATACCACAGAGAACACGTAAAGAAAAATCAACGATTGAAATGAAAAATTATTCACATAAAATGATTGAAAAACCAAAAATATGATAAAATAGATTTGTTTCACGAAAGGTGGTTATCCATGGGACTTGATCATCAAAAAACACCATTCTACACCAAGTTATTGGAGTATGCAACTTCAGATGTCATTGCACACGATGTGCCAGGACATAAACTTGGGCAACTTGAGAATGAACTTTCCGATTTTATAGGAAAAAACACATACAAACTTGACGCCAATGCGCCCAGAGGGCTAGATAATTTAAATCGTCCAATAGGTGTCATCAAAGAAGCATCAGAATTAATGGCCGATGCCATGCTTGCTGAACGGGCTTACTTTTTAACCGGTGGCACAACCATGGGTATTTTAAGTATGATTATGTCAGTTTGTCGAGCAAAAGAAAAAGTTATACTACCCCGAAATGTTCATAAATCAGCCATTAACGCCCTTATTTTAAGTGGTGCCATACCTATTTTCATCAAACCAAGCATCGATGAAACGCTTGGAATCGCCAATCATATTACAACTCAAGATGTCATTAAGACCATTGATGAACACCCAGATGCCAAAGCTATTCTAGTGATTAATCCAACATACTTTGGTGTTGTCAGTGATCTTCGAGCCATTGTTGATTACGCACACTTAAATGACATGATCGTGATGACAGACGAAGCACATGGTTCTCATTTCGGTTTTAGTGAAATGTTACCACCAAGCGCCATGGAAGCTGGTGCTGATATGAGCGCGTGCTCATTGCATAAAACCGTCGGATCTTTTACACAAAGTTCTGTTTTAGTGACACAAGGATCAAGAATTGACCATGTGCGCTTACGCTCGACAATCAATATGATTCAATCAACATCACCCTCTAGTTTGCTTTTAGCGAGCCTGGATGTTGCTAGAAAGGCGTTTTATTTCAATGCCCCAACCGAAATACCAAAACTTATTGAAATGGCTCAAAAGGCTAGAATACGCATCAATGAAATTCCAGGATTAAAATCGTTATCTGGTGCATATTTTACATCACATGGTGCATTTGATTATGACCAAACTAAAATTATCGTAAAAGTATCAGACTTAGGTATCACAGGCTTTGATGCTTATAACGAATTAAGAGATCACCATAACATTCAACTTGAGTTAGCAGAAACGCATTTGATTTTAGCTGTCCTTTCAATTGGGACAAGACAAAAAGATTTGGATGGTCTCATTATAGGATTAGAACAATTATCTAAGACCTATGCACCATTGAATAAAGCACCAATTATGCCTAAAATTAGATATACACATCCAGAATCATTTACCAGACCGCGTGAAGCATATCACGCACCCAAAAAATATGTAACATTAGACGAAGCTGTCAACGAAGTGGCTGCTGAATCAGTCATGATCTATCCACCAGGTATTCCAATTGTGATTCCAGGTGAAATCATTACACAAGATATGATCGATGACTTCGCATTTTATAAAAAATCAGGGTCAACCATCTTAAGTGATACTGAAGCAGGATTAATTAAAATTGTAGATAAAGAACAATGGTTCAAGTGGGAGGAAACACATGAAGATGAATAAAGTAGATTTATCTTTTCAAAGTTGCCAAGATACTTATGAAGAAAGTGATGTTGTCATCTTTAGCGTGCCAATGGATGCGACCACATCCTTTAGACCAGGGACACGCCTTGCTGGCAATGCGATTCGCGTTGACTCTATTGGGGTTGAGTGGTATTCACCTTATAGAGATATGGATTTAAAAGATTATAAAACAACAGATATCGGAGATTTAGATTTACCAATCGGTGATGTAGAAAAAGCTTTAGATATTATTTATGAAACAACCAAAACCATCATAAATGATAACAAGCGTCCAATGATGATTGGTGGCGAACACTTGGTGAGCCACCCAGCCATTAAGGCTGTTCATGAAAAATATCCCAATCTGCATGTCATTCACCTAGATGCACATACTGATTTAAGAGAATCATTTTTTGGAAGAGAACTGTCACATGCCACATTCATGCGACATGCACACACATTTTTAGGCGATAATCGTATCTATCAATTTGGTATTAGAAGTGGCGATAAGGCTGAATTTGAGTGGGCTAATCAAGGTCATATTACCATGAGAAAATTTGACTTTGAAGGCCTTGATAACGTATGCGAAAAATTAAAAGATGTTCCAGTTTATATAACAATTGACCTAGACGTCTTAGATCCTTCTGTATGCCCTGGTACTGGTACGCCTGAACCAGGTGGCATGCAATATAAAGATTTATTATGGGCATTTGATCAATTTGAAAAGCTCAATCACTTGGTGGCTGTAGATATGGTAGAACTCGCGCCAATGATCGATCCAAGTGGGGCTTCAACTGCTGTTGCAGCCAAATCACTACGTGAACTTATATTATTGCTTCACAAAAACAAATAAATAAGGGATAAAACACACATTAGGAGCATATCAACTGCTCCTTTGTTTTTTAAAAAAAATATAAATGCAAAGCCTTTGAATAAAGTCCCCTATTTTTATATAATACGAGTGTAAATACAAACAAGGAGGCTGGAATCATGTTATTTAAAGACTATGATCCACAAAAGGGTAAAAAATTAGAAATTCTTGATCCTAAGGGAAAAATCATCAATGAAAAATTAGAACCTAAGATCAAAAAAGAAGAATTGCTAAATATGTATAAAGTCATGAAATTAGGGCGTCAAGCAGATACAAAAGCACTACAATTTCAAAGACAAGGTAGAATGCTTACTTATGCACCAAACCGCGGCCAAGAGGCAGCACAAGTTGGTGCTATGGCGGCTTTAGAACCAAAAGATTGGTTATCACCATCATTTAGAGAATTAAACGCGATGTTGTATCGTGGTGCTAAATTAGAGCAACTATTCCTCTACTGGTATGGTAACGAATGGGGTAATCATTTTTCTGAAGAGTCACGCGTATTGCCTGTCAATGTCATTATTGGTTCACAAATCAATCATGCTGCAGGTATTGCATATGCATCTAAAATTCTAAAAAAAGAAGAAGTTGCACTTGCTATGGTCGGTGATGGCGGTACATCACATGGTAATTTTTATGAAGGTTTAAACTTTGCTGCATCTTATGATGCACCATTGGTTGTAGTTATTCAAAACAACCAATATGCCATTTCAACACCACGTAGAAAAGCAACCAAAGCAGAAACGTTAGCACAAAAAGCAGTCGCTTTTGGTATTCCAGGTATTCAAGTGGATGGGAATGACATCTTAGCAATGTATGTTGCAACCAAAGCAGCAGCTGATCATGCAAGATCTGGTAAAGGTCCAGTCTTAATTGAAGCTGTGACTTATCGTATGGGACCACATACAACATCAGATGATCCAACGATTTATCGTAAAAATGAAGAAGTTGAAGAATGGGCTGCAAAAGATCCAATCGATCGTTTTAAAGCATATCTTATTGGTAAAAAATACCTTACTGAAAAAGAAGATGCTGCATTAGATGAAGAATACAGTGCACACGTCTTAGAATCATTTAAGAAAGTTGAAACAGAAACTGGTGAAGTAAAACTTGAAGATATCTTTAAGTATACATATAAAGAAATGACACCACAACTTACAGAACAATATGAGTTTATCAAACAACATGTTGAAGCAAACAAAGGAGGGAAATAATCATGGCAGCAAAAAATCTATTAGAAGCAATTAATCAAGCACTTGATCAAAAACTGCAAGATGACCCTCGTGTTGTTGTCTTCGGTGAAGATACAGGTTTTGAAGGTGGCGTGTTTAGAGTCACTGCAGGTTTACAAAAAAAATACGGTGAAGATCGTGTCTTTGATACACCGATTGCTGAAGCGGCGATCGTGGGTAGTTCAATTGGTATGGCTATCAATGGCTTAGTGCCAATTGCTGAAATTCAATTTGACGGATTTGTCTTCCCGGGTTATACTGAAATTGTCACACACATGGCACGTTTCAGAAATCGTACACGTGGACGTCACGGATTACCTATTGTTGTTAGATTTCCAGTCGGTGGCGGTATTCGTGCGTTAGAACACCACTCTGAATCACTAGAAACATTACTTGGACATATTCCAGGTTTAAAAGTTGTTATACCATCGACACCATATGATGCCAAAGGATTGCTGATCTCAGCAATTGAAGATCCAGATCCTGTCATTTTCATGGAACCTAAACGTATTTATCGTTCTGGTAAACAAGAAGTACCTGAAGAAATGTATCGTATTCCGATTGGAAAAGCGAAAGTTGTTAAAAAAGGTACAGATGTGACAGTTGTCGCATGGGGCGCGATTGTCCGTGAAGTAGAAAAAGCGATGAAGCTACTCGAAGACCAAAACATTAGTGTTGAATTAATCGACCTTAGAACCATCAATCCAATTGATGAAGAAACCATTTTAAACTCAGTGAAAAAAACTGGCCGATTTGTTGTTGTTCAAGAAGCAGTTAAAACATATGGTCCTGGTGCAGAATTAATTACTTTAGTGAATGAAAAAGCATTCCTACATCTAGAAGCAGCACCTGCACGTGTCACTGGTTTTGACATTACTGTGCCATTGGCACGTGGTGAGCATTTCCATTTTGTGACACCAGAACGTATTAGAGATCAAATAAAACGTGTTTTCGAGTTTTAAGGAGGAATAGACTATGTATGATTTTAAATTTGCAGATATTGGTGAAGGTATCCATGAGGGTGTCATTTTAAAATGGCACTATAAAGTTGGCGATAAAGTAAAAGAAGGCGAAACATTGGTTGTTGTAGAAACCGATAAAGTCAATGCTGAATTGCCATCACCTGTTGATGGGACAATTGTAAAAATCGGACCAGCAGAAGGCGAAACCATTCACGTTGGTGAAACTGTTGTCGTCATCGATGATGGTACTGGCGGTGAAGCACCAAAAGAGAAAAAAGAAGAAAAAACAAAAGAATCTTCTAGTACAGAAGAAAAAGAACCCGTCAAAGAAAGCGAAGCAGCACCAGGCGTTATCGGTGAGATCGAAGTATCATCTGATGTTATGGAAAGTTCAGATGAAGGCTCTGGAGCAGAAGAAACAGATGTTCAAACCAAAGTGCTTGCAACACCAGTGGCAAGAAAATTAGCCAAAGATTTAGGTGTTGACATTCAAAAAGTCAAAGGTACAGGACCTCAAGGTCGTGTATTAAAAGATGATATTGAAGCATTTGCAAATAAAGGGTCTAAAGGCTCATTTGCTCAAAGTGTTGATGTGCCTAAATTATCGATTAAAGGCGATGTTGAACGCGTCAATATTACGAAGTTAAGAAAAGCTATCGTTAAAGGTATGACTGTTTCAAAACAAGTTATTCCTCATACCGTTTTAATTGATGATGTTGAAATTGACCGCTTGGTTGAGCTTAGAAATAATGTTAAAGGACAAGCAGCAGATCAAGGCATTAAACTAACGTATATGGCATTTGTCATGAAAGCCGTCACAATCGCATTGCAAGCATTTCCTTTATTTAATTCAAGCTACGATCAAGAAGCTGAACAAATTGTATATAAGAAATTCATTAATCTAGGGATGGCTGTTGATACACCAGACGGATTGATTGTGCCTAATATCAAACAGGCAGATCAAAAATCAATCTTTACTTTGGCTAAAGAATTAAGAGCCGTTGCTGATCAAACCATCGAGCGTAAAGTCACGCTTGAACAATTATCAAACACAACCTTTACAATTACCAATTTTGGTGCTGCTAATGTGAGTTATGGCACACCAATCATTAACCATCCAGAAGTTGCTATTTTAGGTATTGGTAAGATTGCACAAAGACCTTTCGTTAGAAATGGTGAGTTAACGGTTGCTTATACGTTACCCCTTTCATTAGCTGTAGACCACCGAATTATTGATGGAGCAGAAGCTGGCCGCTTTTTAAACAAAATTAAGTCTTTATTAAATGAGCCAATGATGTTACTATTAAACTAGGTGGTGAACAATCAATGAAAACTTACGATCTTGTTGTGATTGGTGGGGGACCAGGCGGTTATGTTGCAGCCATTAAGGCCGCGCAGTTAAACGCTAAAGTCGCTCTCATAGAAAAAGAAGTTGTTGGAGGCATATGTTTAAATCATGGATGTATTCCAACAAAAACATTACTAAAAAACGCTAAAGTTTATAATTATGTAAAGCATGCTAAAGCCTATGGCGTGACCATTGATGGGGATGTCTCTGTTAACTGGAAAGACATGCTCAAACGCAAAGACCAAGTGGTTAAAAAGTTGACCACGGGTGTTGGCGGATTACTTAAGAAAAACGGCGTTGATGTGTATCAAGGACTTGCTGAAGTTTTAAGTCCTAAACAAGTAAAAGTCAATGATGAAACACTTGAAACTAAACATTTGATTATTGCGACTGGGGCAAGCCCAATCGTACCACCCATTCCAGGCTTAAAAGAAGGTTTAGAATCGGGATTTGTTGTGAGAAGTAGAGAGTTGTTACAAGTTCAAGAAATGCCTAAAAAACTCGTCGTTATTGGCGGAGGCGTGATTGGTATAGAGTTTGCAACGATGTTCCAAACCCTCGGTGTTGATGTGACAGTCATTGAAAAAATGGATGGCATCTTACCGATGATGGATGAAGATATTCGTCAAGCATATACGAAGGTCTTGAAAAAAGATGGTGTGAAGATTTTCGCTAACGCAAGTGTTGATGCCGTCAATAAAGATGGTGTGACATACACCTATGAAGGCAAATCACACGATATTAAAGCTGATCTTGTCTTACTATCTGTTGGTATGAAAGCCAATACCCAAGGATTAGAAGCGCTTAAATTAAACATTGAACGTGGTGCCATTGTGACCAATGATGTATTAGAAACCAATGTTGAAGGTGTTTATGCGATTGGCGATGTGAATGGCAAATTTATGCTTGCACATGTAGCCTCAGCTGAAGGTATTGTTGTTGCTGAAAATTTATTTAGTGACCATACGCCAAAAATGAATTATAGCCGCATTCCTAATGCCGTTTATGGATTCCCAGAAATTGCCTCGATTGGGCTGACTGAAAAAGAAGCGAAGGAACAAGGCCTTGATTACAAGGTATCAACATTCCCATTGCTTGCCAACGGACGTGCACTTGCTGAAAACGAAAAAGATGGGTTTGTCAAACTCATTGTAAGTAGCCAGTACAAAGAAGTCATCGGCGCACATATCTTAGGGTATAATGCTTCAGAAATGATTGCTGAAATCGGATTGGCCATTGAGCTTGAAGGTACAGCTTATGAAATTGCAAGTACCATTCATGCACATCCAACTGTTTCAGAAATGATTATGGAAGCTGCACACGGTGCAATCGATAAACCTATTCATTTTTAAAATAAGTTAAAAGAGCGCCATATCAGCAGATATGGCCTTTTTTTGTTTGAAAAAGTGTGGTAAGATATCCCTAAGGGGTGTTTTATGAAATACTTATTGCTTTATAATCCCGTTAGTGGGCGTGCTAAAATTAAAAAATACATACGTCCTATAAAAAAATATTTTGATAAGAAAAATGTGGAAATTGATTTTTATGAATCTCAAGCACCACATGATTTAGAAAACAAAGCACATCAAGCTGCTCAAGACTATGATGTTTTTTTGGTTGCAGGTGGAGATGGTACTGTTAACGAGGTGGTTAACGGTATAATGAAATCTGAGATTAGACCCATTTTGGGTGTGCTACCTTTTGGTACAGCCAATGATGTTGCAGGTATTTTAAAGATATCGCGCTTTTATAAACGCGCACTCAATATGTTTATGAAAGAAACACCAGTACTTATGGATGTCAATATGATCAATGATCGTTATTTTGTCTATACCATCGCTTCTGGTGTGTTAACACGCATCAGTTATGATATATCTAGAAGAACGCTAAAAAAATATGGGTATCTCGCCTATGTTTTTGAAGGGGCTAAAGATTTATTAACTGATTATAAGATGCCAATTGAAATTGCTTATGATGATAAGAAACTTAAGGGCGAATATATGATGGTCTTAGGGTTATGTTCAACCCGTGTTGGCGGCTTTAGACTTAAATATTTTAGCAAGCCTAAATTAAATGATGGGGTCTTCGAGTTGATGTTATTTAGGCATGTCAAACATTTCCGTACGTTTAAAATTTTATCTTATTTTTTAAAACGGGGACGCAAACTCAAAGAAAACGATCAAATTGTCAGCAGTTCTTTTGTGATTAAAACTGATCCAAAAGTTGTTTGGAATGCTGATGGTGAATTATCAACCAAAGGGAACATTCATGTTAAGGTCTTAAAAGAGCAAATTAAAGTGTTTGCACATCCTAAAATTAAGCGTAAATTTTTCTAGCCACAGACGTGGCTTTTTTTTTATTTGAGCGATGATTCACACGTTTTACATACAATTTACATAACCCTTACGATTATATGGTAACACCAAAAAATGGTTTTATTTATAATGGAGTCGTTAAGGAGGATTTAACACATATGAAAAAGATAAGTTTTTTAATATTAATGGTTTTATTTATGGCAACTTTAGCTGCTTGTGGAGATACAGGCGAAAATGGTCAAACCGAAGATGGTTTTGATCGTAGTGCAAGTATTAGCGTTTATACACGTGACACATCAAGTGGGACACGTGATGGGTTCTTTAGTGGTATTGGTTTTAGTGCAGCACGCAGTGATGACTCAGTTTTGGTTAATGGATTTGTTGTTGCAGGCAACTTAACACAAGTTGGTGCAGTTCAAACCGATCCATACGCGATTGGTTATGTTTCATTATCAACACTAAATACCGAGTTATTTAATGGTTTAAGTTTTGATACATTTGAACCAACAATCGAAAATGTTTTATCAGGTGATTATAAACTAGCAAGACGCTTTAATTATATGTTACGTGATGATTACTCTGTTTATGGTGCAGATGCTCAAGCATATGAAGCATTATCAAATGCCTTTCTAGCATACATGGGATCATCAGAAGGACTAGCAAGTATTGCACAAGCTGGCGGTATTGTTGATGTTGCTGCTGGTCAACCTTGGGATACAGTCAAAGCCTCTCATCCAATTTGTGATGCCGATAACAGCGCCTATACTTTAAAAATTGGTGGATCTGATTCTGTTGAAGCGATTGCGACATCCATTTCACCAGACTTTGCAGCCAAATGCGGTAATGTCGTGCCTGAACATAATCATACCGGTTCATCAAATGCTTTCCGTGGTACCAATGGTGATGCAAGTGCACCAACAGACAATTTAAGCATACATGTTGGTTTCTCATCAAGAGAATTCACTGCAAATGAACTTGCTCCAGGACGTATCGTTGGTGTTGTAGCCATTGATGCAATCGTTGCGATCACACACTTAAGTAATCCTTTAAGAAATGTCTCAGGATTTGATTTAAAACAAATCTATAGTGGCGACATTACAACGTGGGGGCAACTACTTGAACGTCAAGATTTTAATGGATCGATTACAGTATACACACGTGATACATCAAGCGGGACACGTGACGGATTCTTTAGTGGTATTGGTTTTAGTGCTGCAAGAAGCGATGACTCAGTTTTAGCTGATGGGTTTGTTGTTGCTGGTAACTTAACACAAGTTGGTGCAGTTCAAACAGATCCATATGCGATTGGCTATGTATCATTATCAACACTTAATACCGAACTATTTAATGGCCTATATTTTGAAGGTGTAGCACCAACGATTGAAAATGTTTTATCGGGAGACTATAAACTCTCAAGACGCTTTAACTATATGTTACGTGATGACTACTCAGTTTATGGTGCAGATGCAGCGGCATATGAAGCACTATCTAAAGCGTTTGTTGCTTATATGAGTTCAACAGAAGGACTAGCAAGTATTGCTCAAGCAGGTGGGATTGTTGATGTCGCTTCAGGTCAACCTTGGGATACTGTTAAAGCGGCTCATCCTGTGTGCAACAATGACAACAGTGCTTATACCTTAAAAATTGGTGGGTCTGATTCAGTTGAAGCTCTTGCGACATCGATTTCACCAGACTTTGCAGCCAAATGTGGTAATGTCGTGCCTGAACATAATCATACCGGTTCATCAAATGCTTTCCGTGGCACCAATGGTGATGCAAGTGCACCAACAGACAATTTAAGCATACATGTTGGTTTCTCATCAAGAGAATTTACTGCAAATGAACTTGCTCCAGGACGTATCGTTGGTGTTGTAGCGATTGATGCGATTGTTGCAATTACACATAAAGACAATCCTATCATCAGTGTATCAGCAACCGTATTAAAACGTATTTATGCAGGTGAAATCACTAACTGGAACGAACTTTCATAAAAAACACACGTTCATTAAAGATGTCAAGCACTAATCCTCGGGATTAGTGTTTTACTGTTAAGAAAGAAGGCTATGATATGACATCAATTCAAGCATATGTAACAAAAAAAAGCATTAAAAAGAAAAATCAAACGGATCAACTTATTAAAATATTGTTTCTTTTAAGTGCTATTTTATCAGCCTCATTTATTATTATGGTGGTTGTGATTATTGCGGTTAAGGGGATAGGACCTTTTATTAGACCTTATGAGGGGTATAACAATCAATTTGGTACGACACTATTGCCTATTGTCAATCCGATTAGATTTTTGACAGGCATGCGATGGCTTGGTGGATCTTTGGGGAATTCATCTGACTACGCGATTGGTTTTGCAATCGTTAACACATTGATTGCAGTTTTTTTCTCAGTATTAATGACAGTTCCAGTTGCAGTCATGACAGCACTTTTTATCGCGAAAGTTGCACCTAAGAAAATTGCATCAGCCATGCGTACAGTTGTTGAATTGCTTGCTGCAATTCCATCAATTATTTATGGTGTCTTTGGTTTAGGTATTATCAATGGCATTACCATTAGCTTAGGCAATATATTTAATTATCAAACAGCTGCTGGACTTTCACTTTTAAGTACAGCTTTGGTTTTGTTTATTATGACACTTCCAACCATGACTGCTGTAGCAGAAACATCGATTCGTTCGGTTGATAAAACCATTGTTGAAGGGTCTTTAGCCTTGGGAGCATCGGAGATGCAAACCTACTTCAAAGTGGTTTTAACCAGTGCAAAAAGCGGTATTTTTGCAGGCATTATCTTAGGTGTTGGGCGGGCACTTGGAGAAGCAACTGCCGTGTCACTGGTTTCAGGGAATTCATTTAGTGGTGTGACATTAAATCCACTGGCAACAACTGCGACCTTGACGTCTCGCATGTTATTGGGGTTAAAAGATACCTCGGGCTTAGATTATGATATTAGATTTTCAGTTGGTCTAGTCTTAATGGCTGTGATTCTTATTTCAAATTTCAGTTTAAAGTTTGTCATGAAAAGGATAGGTAATCTCGATGAAAAATAAACGAAAATGGATGGAACGCCTATCAAAAGGAGTTGTATACTCATTGGGTAGTGTTGGTGTCTTTATTTTGGGTATGATTATCTATTATGTGACATCAACAGGCATTGGACTTGTCTCTTGGGATATGCTGACAGGGGATCACGCAACAACAAGCGCGGATGTCAGAGTAGAAACTGGACCACAAAATTTTGAAGCAGATGTATCTGATGATATATACTATTCACCCAAATGGGGCATTGGTTTAATTGATACAAGAAACAGAGAAGGTAATCCTATTGTTGAAGTTGCTTATATACATCCTGATTCACCGTTTAATCTAGCGTTAGATAATAACAACACAGATGAAAATGGTGAACCAAGAGTTATTGAAGTCAGGGTTGGATCATCAGTCGAAAAAGTCTTTTTTGATAACGGATTTACAATTGCAAGAAATAAAGCTGAATCGATGATTGCATCTTTTGAAAATGCAAATGCCGTCACAGCACTAACTGTACAACTTGTTGGTGGTGGTATTAGAGGGTCACTCATTACAACATTTTGGATGATTGGATTGACATTAGCGATTGCCATTCCAATTGGTGTCTCAACAGCAGTTTATTTAAATGAATTTGCTAAAAACACCAAACCAACAAGAGTTTTAAGAAACATGGTTGATTTGCTTACTGGTGTGCCATCCATTATTTATGGGATGTTAGGCGCAGCCATCTTTATACCTTTACTTAATAATTTAAATGTTACTGCTGGGGGTTCAGTATACTCTGGAGCACTCACATTGGCGGTTATATTACTACCAACCATTATTAAAAGTACAGAAGAAGCATTAAAAGTTTTAAGTGATGACTTAAGACAAGGCTCACTTGCGCTTGGAGCCAACCAAACGCAAACCGTCTTTAAAGTGATTTTACCCAATGCAACACCCGGTATATTAACAGGTGTGTTATTAGGAATTGGACGTATCATCGGTGAATCAGCAGCACTTATTTTCGCTGTTGGTGCAGCGATTAAAGATAACGTGATTTTATCAGAAAGATCCTCAACACTTGCTGTGCACATCTGGGTTGTCATGGGTGGCGAGAAACCAAACTTTGAACTCGCAACAGCCATCGCCATCATTATTCTTATTGTTGTATTTATTATTAACTTCTTGGTCAAAATGCTTACCAAAAAGTTAAACAAAATGATTTACTAGGAGGCAGACATGGAAAATAACATGATATTTAATTTAAAAGATATTGATCTTTATTATGATCAAACACAGGCTATTAAAAATATAAGCCTGGACATTGAACGTAACAAAGTCACAGCGTTTATCGGACCATCAGGATGTGGAAAATCAACCTTTTTACGCATCTTAAACCGTATGAATGATTTAATCGATTCTTGCCGCATTGAAGGCTCTGTGAATTTTGAGGGTAATGATATCTATCAAAAAAGTTATGATGTCATCGAACTGAGAACCAAAGTAGGGATGGTTTTTCAAAAACCAAATCCTTTTCCAATGAGCATTTATGATAATGTTGCTTATGGTCCAAAATGCCAAGGCATTAAAGATAAAAAACAATTGAATCAAATTGTTGAAAACGCACTTCATAAAGCGGCATTATGGGATGAAGTTAAAGATCGATTAAAACAATCTGCTATGTCTTTATCAGGTGGACAACAACAGCGCTTATGCATTGCCAGAACGATAGCAATGGAGCCAGAAGTCATTTTAATGGATGAACCAACTTCAGCACTTGACCCGATTGCTACACAACGCATTGAAGACCTTGTGGTAGAATTAAAGAAGGATTTCACCATAGTGATTGTGACTCACAACATGCAACAAGCTGCGAGAATCTCAGATAAAACAGCATTCTTTCTGCTTGGTGAATTGATTGAATATAACGACACTGCCATTATGTTTTCAACACCAAAAGAAAAACAAACAGAAAACTATATTACTGGCCGTTTCGGCTAAAATGAAAGGACACATATGCTATGACCTTACGTCAATCATTATTAGAATCTATTGAAGATTTAAAAAAAGAAGTTGTGTTAATGGCCGATTTGGCACTTGATAATATCAAATTAGGCTTAAAGGCATTTAAAGAAAATGACTTTGAACTCGCGAAAGTGGTAATTAGTAAAGATGATGAGGTTGATCGCCTTGAAGAAGTTATTGCTAAAAAGGCATTAAAAATCATCTGGAAAGAACAGCCTCTAGCCAGTGATTTAAGACTTGTAACAGGTATCCTTAAACTCATTACAGACCTAGAGCGTATCGGTGATCATGGTGCTGATGTCGCTTCAATGACGCTGCATCTTGAAAACACACGCAATAAACGTATATTACCACTAACCACACAAATGACCGAAATCGCCATTGACATGGTCTTAAAAAGTATCCAAGCATTAATAGCAGTCGATGATAAAAAAGCCGAAGAAGTCATTAAAGAAGATGACCGTGTCGATGAATTGTTCTCTCAAATCGTTAATAAAATGACAAACGAATTGAAACATGATAAAATTGATGCAAACGAAGCCATTTATGTCTTAATGGTTGCGAAATATATCGAACGTATAGGTGACCATGCGGTCAATATTGCACAGTGGATTATTTTTATGGTTCGTGGAGAGCATAAAAACACACTACTCTTTTAGGGGGTTTATATGGCAACAATCTATTTTGTTGAAGATGATCAAGCAATCAGTTATATTATCGAAAAAACGATTGAAAACGCTGGACTAACTGGTCAGGCTTTTTCGACTGGAGAGGCTTTTTTAAGCGCTTTTAAAACCAAACGTCCAGATATGGTTTTACTTGATGTGATGTTGCCAGATGTTTCAGGCATTGATCTTTTAAAAATCATTAGGAAAATCGATCATCATTTACCTGTCATGATGATTTCTGCACTCCAAAGTGAAATGGATAAAGTCATTGCCTTAGATTTAGGTGCTGATGATTACTTAACCAAACCATTTGGTGTTTTCGAACTCACATCGCGCATTCAAGCAAAACTCAGAAAGAAAGTTAAAGAACAACTTTATCAATTAAAAAATGTGAGCATTGATGATCTAAAGCATCAATGTTTAATCAATCAAGAAGAAGTATATTTAACCAATAAAGAATATAATATTTTAAAATTACTCATTAAAAATCAAAATCAAGTCGTTTCTAAAGAAACCATTTTTCAAGATGTTTGGGAAACAGACTTTATAGGTGAAACACGCACACTAGATATGCATATCAAATCACTGCGTCAAAAATTCACAGCACATCAAGCAGATGTCACAATTAAAACAGTACGTGGCGTGGGGTACACCTTACAATGAAACACGCACTAATCAAAAACAATCTTATATTATTATTTACAGCCATAGGACTGTTTTTTTTGATTGCTATTGTGACGCTTTATCGTCTAAATCAAAAATCTGAAGATGCCCTTATGCACCGCATTATGGATGAGGTCGTAACAGTTTATGATTATCGGGATGATTTAAATACGCTTTTAATCTATTACCAAGAAAATGATGAAAGACGCGTCACCATTACAGATAACAATTTGGTTGTTTTACTAGATACACATGATCCTTCAACTATTGGATTGGTGAAATCAAACCGGCCAGAATTTGATAAGTTAGACACCATCCAAAGAAGATATTCTGAAACCGTTGGATATGATATGCTCTATTTGGTAGCGCAGATGGATGATGGTCGATTTATTCGTGTTGCCGTTGAGTCACAAATTCAAACGTCTTCATATCGTCAAGCCATGACCATCATGGTGATTACTGGATTCATTATTTTAGGATTATCGTATGTTGGACTCATTAAGGTCAATCAACATCTGCTTAAACCATGGCACAAAATGTATGATTCGATGATGAATTTAAGCGAAGGTAAATACCAGATGATGTCTTTAGATAGCCCTTATCATGAAATCAACGAAATACTATACTATACAAATGATTTAAGTTTAAAAATATCTAATCAAATATATCAACTAGAGTCTTATAAAAAACAACTGAATCAAATGCTTGATGAGATTAAGCAGGGTGTGATGCTCTTTGACTATCAGAAACGCATGATTTATTATAACGAAGATGCCAAACATATTTTTCATTTAGAAGATCAAAATATGTATCAAGAAAGTTATCAATTTATTCGTAACGTTAACATGCAAGCGGCGATTGATCAAGTGAGTGCAAGCGGTGGGCATCAATCGCTTGATGTTGTGTTTGGGTCACAGACCTTTGTTGTTGACGTTTTTCAAATATCTGAAAGTGACCATGAACTTGAGATTGCGCATGTAATGGTAACGATTAAAGATGTGACACTACAACGACAACTCGAGCAAACCAAAAAAGATTTTTTCTCACATGTTTCTCATGAACTGAAATCTCCAGTTACAGCCATACAGGGATTTGCTGAATTGATTTACTTAGATATGGTCAAAGACATTCAAGTCAAAGAAGTTGCTAAAAACATTATGGCGCAAAGCAAGCATATGGATGCCTTGGTTGAAGATATGCTCATGCTAAGCAGGCTAGAAAATTTAAAAGAAGTGCCCAGTCAGGCTTTAAATTTAGAAGACATCTTAAAGGAAACATTAAATCTATTGACGCCTGTTTTAAAAGAAAAATCAATGGATATTACTGTTAAAAGTAGTCCGGTCAATATGGTATGTGACCGACTTGACATGCATAAGCTATTTAAAAATCTAATTGAAAATGCAATTAAGTATAGCGAACCAAAAAAACAGATCTCTATCGAATTAAGTCAACACAAGAAACACATTGATTTTCATATTAAAGATCAAGGATTTGGTATTGATTCAAGTCATCAAAATCGTGTCTTTGAACGTTTCTATCGGATTGACAAAGGACGTTCGGATGGTGGTACAGGTCTTGGCTTGGCAATTGTTAAACATATTGTCATCAAATATCACGGCAAAATACAGCTAAAATCTAAAGTCAACGAGGGTACACACATTCATATTCAATTTGACCAAGCTTAAACATCACAAGTGTTTATCTTGATTTCATGATTTAATCGTGTTTATAATAAACATACAGGTTTGCTAAAAGCCTGTATGTTTTATATAAGGGGATATGTTATGACCATAATTTACGATAGTCTCACTGGACAAGCCAAACGACTGGCAGATCAACTCGGGTTTAAGTCATATGATATAAAAGATTATGATGAAACCGATATATCATGTGTTTTCTTAATTACACGGTCCTATAACTTTGGTGAAATTCCAGAGACCACACAACAGTTTTTATCTAAATATCATCAACATGTCATAGGTGTGGCGGTTTCAGGAAACCGTAATTGGGGCCAAAATTTTGGGGCTGCTGGCGTAAAGATCGAGAAAAAATATGGCATACCACTGGTTCTTAAATTTGAAGGTTCAGGCATGCCAGGCGATGCAGGTATCATTAAGTCTTGGATACACACATACTTAGCTCAACAAAAATGATTAAACGGCTTATTATTAAGTCGTTTTTTTTATCATTTCAAACCGATATTAAAGCTTAAAATTATAAAAAAAATAAATATAAAAAAACTTACAAGCATATCACTTAATTTGAACATCAAACATCAGTATAATGGACTTACAACCGTATCATTCTGAGCGGTTTGTCGTTTTATATAATGCATGAAAAAGGGGAGTTAGGGATGGATAGAAATTATATACCAGAATGGATTTTACTGAATAATCAAATCATCGATGAAACAGGTCAAATTAAAGATTTAAACAAAGATAAGGCTGCAGTTAAGTCCTATTTTTTAAATGAGATTAATAAAAAGACCCAGTTTTTTCATTCGCTTGATGAGAAACTAGAGTATCTAGTAGAAAACGATTATTATGAAGAAGCCTTTTTAAAAAATTACACGATGGATCAAATTCGCGAAGTTTATCAAATTGCTTATGATAAAAAATTTAGATTTCCAACCTATATGAGTGCATTTAAATTTTACAACGATTATGCACTTAAGTCTCGCGATAACAAAGTCTTTTTAGAACGTTATGAAGACCGTTTGGCCGTCAATGCACTTTATCATGCCAATGGTGATTTTGAAATGGCTAAAAGACTCATTAGACATCTAATCGCTCAAGATTTCACACCTGCAACACCAACACTTTTGAATACTGGTAAGAAAAAAAGAGGCGAGTTTGTATCTTGTTTCTTACTTGAAGCAGGTGATTCATTAAATGACATTGCCAGAATTTCTGAGTTTTCCATGCAACTATCTAAAATCGGCGGTGGGGTTTCTATTAATTTAAGCAACCTGAGAGCCAAAGGTGAAACGATTAAAGATATACCCAATGTTTCTAAAGGCGTTGTTGGGGTCGCTAAACTTTTAGATAATAACTTTAGATATGCCGACCAAATGGGTCAAAGAACGGGCGCTGGCGCGGTATATTTAAACATTTTTCATGCGGACATTGAAGATTTCCTCCAAACAAAAAAATTAAATGCTGATGACGATATTCGTTTAAAAACATTATCAATGGGCGTTGTCATTCCTAATAAAATGATGGAGCTCGCGAAAGAAAACAAAGATATGTATGTATTTTATCCGCATACAGTCTATCAAGCATTTGGTGAGAATTTCGCCAATGTCTCAATTGATATGGATCACTGGTATGATAAGCTTGTTGAGCATCCTAAGGTTCGTAAACGCAAAGTCAACCCTAGAAAATTATTTGATATGATCGCTACGCTACAAGGGGAAAGTGGTTATCCATATATCATGTATGCCGATAATGTCAACCAAGCAAATCCGCTTGCAGATAAAGTGAAGTTTTCGAATCTATGTACAGAAATTTTACAGCCAACCATTACATCATATTATAACGACTATGATAAGCGCGATTTAGATGAGATTGGCATGGATATTTCATGTAATTTGGCATCAGGCCATATGGGCAATATGATTAAGCACAACAGTATTAAAGAAACAGTATTCTCAGCGATGGATATTATGAATTCAGTATCAACCAATACCAATATTTCTTATGTTCCTGCGGTAGCTAAAGCAAACCGCCTCAACCGAAGCATTGGGTTTGGTATTATGGGTCATCACGGATTTATTGCTGAAAATTATCTCATGTATGGCAGTGAAGAAGATATTGAACTCATTGATGTATTTTTCAATATTGTGAATTACTATAGTTTGGTACATTCGATGGAAAAAGCAAAGGAAACCAAAGAAGTCTTCCATAAGTTTGAATCTTCTAAGTACGCTGATGGGTCATATTTTGATACAAGAGGCGCCATTTATCCAAAATTAGAAAAAGTTCAAGAAATCTTAAAAGACATCGATATTCCCACTGATGAAGACTGGCAACAACTCAAAAAAGATGTGATGACACATGGTCTTTACAATTCACATCGTCTAGCAGTCGCACCCAATGGTAGTATTGCCTATGTCATGAGTGCAACACCGTCTTTAACCCCAATTAAACAAGTGATTGAAGAACGCACATATGGCAATTCAAAAACCTATTTTCCAATGCCAGCGGCGGATGTGGCAGGATTTATGTATGAAACAGCCTATAAAATGGATAATTTCAAAATTATCGATGTGATTGCGACAGCACAAAAACATGTTGATCAAGGCATATCATTTGAACTAGCAATCACCTCAAATGAAACCACCAGAGATTTACAAAAATACTATTTTTATGCCCATTATCAAGGCATTAAAACACTATATTATACACGCACTCAAAAGTTAAAAATCGAAGAGTGTGAAGCCTGCGCGGTTTAGAAAAGGAGAATGACATGCCCAAACAAACAACAAAAAATAAACCCAAAGCAAAACCAAAAACGTTTTTCACACAAACAGACTTTGATGGCGCGAACTGGAATTTACCAGATGATGATTACACACAATTTTTCTATGAACAAAATTTAAGTCAATTTTGGCGTCCTGAAGATATCAGTTTACAATCAGATTTAAATGTATGGCAAATCTTAAATGATGATGTCAAGATGGCATATGCACAAAACTTATTGGTCCTGACGTTTCTAGACACATACCAAGGGGATATCGGTATGCCAGTTGTTTCTCGTTCTCTTGATGAAAAACATCATCAAAGAAAAGCGGTTATTAATTTTATGGCAGCTATGGAAAATGCGGTTCACGCCAAAAGTTATTCAAATATTTTCATGACCTTTTTAACAAACATAGAAATTGATGAACTCTTTAAATGGGGCGAAAAAAATAAGAACCTTCAAACCATGATGTCTCTGATTGTAGGTACTTATGAAGCGCTTGATCGCTACAACTATATTAATAAATATCAACCAGAAGACATTGATTTTACGGATGAAGAATTTAACGAAGCACAATGGAAAGCAATGACAGCTTCAGTCTTTTTAGAGTCGTGGTTATTTTACAGTGGTTTTTATTACCCACTTTACTTTTATGGTCAAGGCAAATTGATGCAAGCCGGTGAGATGATTAATCTTATTCTAAGAGATGAAAGCATCCATGGTCTTTATGTTGGACGACTTGCTCAAGAAGTATTTCAAACATTTGATGAAGATAAACAAGAAGAACTCAAAGGCTGGATGTATAATTTATTGCACCGCTTATATAAGGAACAAGCTGAACTGGCTGAAACCATCTATGATCCAGTTGATCTATCAACCGATGTTAAAGTTTTTATTAGATACAATGCGAATAAGGCATTAATGAACCTAGGGTTTGACACCATTTATCCAAATGAAGCCGTTAATCCGGTTGTCTTAAATGGTCTCAATACTGAAAGTAAAACCATGGATTTTTTCTCAATGAAAGGCAATGGCTATCAAAAGATGAAGTCAGAAGCTGTTAAGGATAATGATTTTATCTTTAAAAAACCAAAAATCATCCAGCCTGGAGGTTTAAAATGAGCCAAGTATACATGTTAACTAAGCCAAACTGTCCGAAATGTCAAAACCTAAAAATGTTTTTAAAGTTTGCTTTAAGTAATAAATATGAAAAAGACATTATATTAGTTGATCAAGCCGACGATCAAGAAACGTATCTCGATTTGGTCAAAAAACATCAAATACTAGCATTGCCAGTCTTGATATGCGAAGACGATGTATTAATCAATTGTGATCCAACACCCACCAAAACGTTTTTAGAAAAATATATTGGTAAAAAATAAAAAAAACAGTATCTACTGTTTTAATAGTTAATGGCAGGGGTAACAGGATTTGAACCCGTACTAACGGTTTTGGAGACCGCTGTGCTACCATTGACACCATACCCCTAATTCGCATAAATAAGTATAACATACTTAAAATAAGTTATCAATCAATAAATATAAAAAATGGAACGGCTGTTCCATTTTTTATATCTTAATCTTTAAATATCACATCAGCTGACTGATTAGTAGGTGTATTTTGCTCGATTTTTTTGGCTCTCAAAAGCTTGACATATTTATGAAAGAATAAGAAGTATGTTAAACCACTGACAAATAAAAGATAAATACCCATGGAACGCCAGACAAGAAAATTGTAGTCATTCAAACTTTCACGATTGGTATTTAAATTAAATGATGCGATTTCTGCTTCATTGGGAAACGCACCGCTAAAATCGTTACGTAATTGATAAAGTGATTGATCAATCAACAAATCGCCAACTTTGTTATTGCCTAAGACGATTTCATCACTCGGTGTTTTGGTTGCTAAAAATATCGGTCTTGATTCATAGACATATCGATTATCTTGATCAAGTGAGCCATCTGAATAATAGACGGCAATACTTTCAAGCTCAGCGATATCACCTGTTTCAGAATTTCTTAAAAAGCGGTCATTATCAAACAAAAAGACAGTAGGCAAATTAGAAAATGCAAAAGGATCACTAGGTACATATTGAACGGTACCCTCACGGCTAGGCTCACCATTGACTAATAGTGTTTCAGAGTCAAGGCCAACAGTTATTTTTAAGACTGGTTGTGTTAAAATCTCATCGTCGTGTTTCACTGAAACTTGATTCACGAAAATAATGAAACCATCATTGCGCACATTATCCTCAGTCGCACTTACTGCATATATAGAAACATTTAACTGAAAATCACCCTCATCTTGTGTATAAGAAAAAAGCAATGGAGATTCTCTGAAATAATCTGTTTGTAATAACGTATTAACGCCCTCAAGGAAAATGACAGAATCATTAATGTTATCTCTGATATGATCATCATAATAGGCTTGAAGCTTAGAAAAATATGCCGCGCTATAAACCCACGCGGTAACAAAAATAATAAAAATGATATAAAACGACCGACCGACCCATTTCCACATAAAATCACCTTCCTTACATAGGATACAAGAAAAAAATAGAAATCACAAACAATTCGTTAAAATTTAATTAATTCACTTTACAAAATTGATTTTTATTGTATAATAGTAGTTGCGTTATCATATGGCGGCCGTGGCGAAGCGGTAAACGCATCGGGTTGTGGTCCCGACATTGGAGGGTTCAACTCCCTTCGGCCGCCCCATTTAAATATCTAGGCCCATAGCCAAGGGGTAAGGCAAGGGACTTTGACTCCCTGATCGTTGGTTCAAATCCAGCTGGGCCTGCCATCATTACATCAAAAGAGTTCATCTATGGACTTTTTTTATTTATTAAAGTAAAAATCATGCACACCTTCTAACATAATGCAGGAGGAAAGAACATGAAAAAATTAATAATGTTATTGTTGTTTGTATCAGTGTCCATTTTTTGGATGCCAACAAGTTATGCACAAGAAGTAAAACCTTTTGATTATCCCCCAAATTTATTGAAATTAAGCAATTTGATGACACCGATTGATAGTTATGAAATCGCCCATACCATTGAGCCTATTGCTGTTGAAAGCGGTCAGATGTATACCTTGATATTATCCCATGCTTTTCTTGGCAATCATGTGAGTTATATCGATTACGAGATGCTAACTGTGACAAGCGTTCCAAGTTTAAATGAAGCGGTTTACTCATATATCAATGATAATCTTAAACAGACAGTCTACGTTGAATTTATACCAACAAGCGCAACCATTCATCTGTCAGGCATTCCAGCAAGCCCAGACGGGTATCAAGCATCGTTAGTAAAGGGTAATTATGCATCTTTTACAGGATATTTGCCATATTTATATCCGCATACAAATTTAGAAACCACAGGTCATTTGTCAATGGATGTTGATGTACCAATGACCATTGACCAAATCAAAGCATATATTACGGCAAGAAACCCCCAAGGCGGCATTTTAACTTATGAAATCATTTCAGATGATTATAGTACAAGTCAAAAATTGCCTGGTCAGTATCATATATCATTTATGGCTACTTATATGGACGTTTACCATGTATTAAATATTCAAATAGACATGCATGACTTAACCGCGCCAGTGCTCTCTTTTGAAGGCACAAGCGTCGAAGTGCCTTTGGCGAATAAATATTCAATTGATACTCTAAAAGCATTGGTAACAATTGTTGATAACGTAGATACATTATCTTCTGACCAACTTGTTGTCATCGCAGATACCTATTCACAAGCAAGCACTGTAGGAAACTATAGCATCACATTTGAAATCTTTGACTTAAGTGGCAATCGATCAACACTTGTGATGCCGATTACATTGGTCGATCTGAAAGCACCAGACATCCAAGGGCCATATAACGTTTATATTTATACAGAAGATACACCTTTAACACACCAAGACATCTATGATTATTTTAATATCACAGATGATGTTGATGGGTCAAATGTCATGTGGTCTTTTACGGTTGATAATTACAATCAGACGCAATTGCCAGGAAAATACTTAATGACACTAGAGGTACGCGATCAACAATTAAACACAGCATATCAGGACTTTTACATTCATGTTGTGAATAATAGTGCGCCTTATTTCGAACTCAATGAACTCATTGTCGAAGTCAGCGCAAAAACACCATTAACAGAACAAGAACTAGTGACATGGTTTAAAAACCAATTACTAAGTAAGGGGCTAGAAACAGAAAAAGTTATCATCACATTTAATGAATATAACACACAAGCAGACAAAGAGGGCAATTACTATGTGTATCTAGAATATGATGTTGGCGAAGAGACATATATCTCACGTATATTGGTTGAAGTTAAAGAGGAAAACACCATCCCTTGGACGGTCTTAATTGTTGGTGCAAACATCGTGATTGGCGCTTCAGGCTATTTGATGGTTCGTCGGTTTAAAAAAACATAAAAAAATGCAAAAAGAATTGACACCTATGCTAAAAAAAGGTATAATTCTTTTTGCGCGGGTGTGGCGAAATTGGCAGACGCACTAGACTTAGGATCTAGCGCCTTCGGGCGTGCAGGTTCAACTCCTGTCACCCGCACCACTTGATATTTAAAGGATGCAATGATGCATCCTTTTTTTAATCTTTTAGATAAACGTCATATCTGTTATGGTATAATTAACATAAATTCTCAATACAAAGGGGTTAAAACTATGACATTATTAAAACGTAAAAAACGACTGATTCTCATGAGCTTGGGTGTCTTTATTATTGTTTTTGGTCTGGTGGCACCGATTGTTTTAGGTCGTGCGTTAAATATTGAACCAGCCCCATTATTTATCATGATTTTAATTGGTTTTATTTTGTTTCCATATTTAGGATCTCTGGTCATTCGAAGTGCTCAAATTGTTTGCAAAAAGTGTGGACATACATTGAGTCTTTTATCACAAAGCAACCATATTCAAGATTTCGATAAAAATGTTCAGCAAAAACCAGAAATGTTGCTTCACATGCGTCAATCAGCATCTAGAGTGACAACAGCAGCTAATCCTGATGCGATGCGGTCACAGCTTGAGATGTCTGTAGAGGTTTTGGTATGTGAAAACTGCGGACATCAGGCATACGTTCGTACCAAATAATAAAAATACTCTAGTTATAAGCGATGGCGACATCGCTTTTTTATTATGATAAAAAAACATAACTTATTTAGATAATTTTTAAGCAACTCGTGATATCTATCGGTTTATAAAAAAAAAATCATTTTAGGGGTGTATTATTTGACAGAATACGTTATAATAATCATGGACCCGAAGGGGCTATACGTAAGGAGTGTGACATTGTGTTAGAAATTGGGCAAAAAATCAAAGATTTTGTTTTACTTGATGCCTATGGACAAAAGCATCAGCTGTCATCTTATAAAGGAAAAAAGATAGTCATCTATTTCTATCCAAAAGATGATACACCAGGATGTACCACACAAGCGTGTGCATTTAGAGATGCGTATGATGAATTTAAGTCACGTGATGTTGTTGTTATTGGCATTAGTAAAGATGATGAAAAAAGTCACCAAAAGTTTATTAAAAAATATGATTTACCATTTGTTTTATTAAGTGACCCAAAAGCAGAAGTTGCAACTTACTTTGATGCGTATGGTGAAAAGAAAATGTATGGAAAAACCTATATGGGTATTTTCAGAAAAACATTTGTTCTAGATGAGTCTCTCAATCTTATACATATCTTTGAAGCGGCATCACCAAGTACAAATGCACAAGAAATTATTGAGATATTAAACAATTTAAAATAGATATTGGAGGAATTAGCATGTTAGCTAAAAAAGTGATTAAATCAATGGATGGTAACGAAGCAGCAGCACATTGTGCCTATGCTTTTACAGAATTAGCGGGTATTTACCCAATTACACCATCATCGCCTATGGCACAATATATTGACCTATGGGCTACAGAGGGCAAGAAGAATTTATTTGGAATGCCAGTTAAAATCGTTGAAATGCAAAGTGAGGCAGGCGCTGCAGGTACAGTGCATGGTTCATTACAAATGGGTGTCTTAACGACAACATTTACAGCATCACAAGGGTTATTATTAAAAATACCAAACATGTACAAAATTGCTGGACAATTATTGCCTGGTGTTTTCCATGTCGCTGCACGTAGTATTGCGGCTCAAGCGTTATCTATCTTTGGTGATCATCAAGATATTTATGCTGCGCGTCAAACCGGATTTGCGATGATTGCATCATCATCTGTTCAATCTGCTATGGATTTGGCAGGGATTGCTCACTTGACAGCAATTAAAACAGGTGTACCATTCCTTCATTTCTTTGATGGGTTTAGAACATCTCATGAAGTTCAATCCATTGAAGTGATTGACTATGATGTTTTTGATCGTTTACTTGACCGTGAAGCTGTTCAACGGTTTAGAGAAAAAGGCTTAAACCCACAACACCCCATCACACGTGGTACCGCACAAAATGATGACGTTTATTTTCAAACCAAAGTATTACAAGCATCACATTATCAAGATGTTGCTGATACAGTTGCGGAATATATGGCTGAAATTTCAAAAGTTACAGGCAGAGATTATCAACCATTTACATATTATGGTCACAAAGATGCAACTGATATTGTCATCGCAATGGGCTCAGTATGTGATACAGCACAACAAACAGTTGATTATTTAACTGAACAAGGCAGAAAAGTGGGATTGTTAAACATTCACTTATATCGTCCATTTAGTGCTGATTATTTCTTAAAATCGATGCCAAAATCAGTGAAGCGCATTGCTGTTTTAGACCGTACAATTGAACCAGGTAGCGCAGGAGACCCACTTTATTTAGATGTGCGTTCTGTCTACTATAACCAAGAGGATCGTCCTTTAATCATTGGTGGCCGTTATGGTCTATCTTCAAAGGATACCACACCACAAATGATTTTAGCAGTCTTTGATAACTTAGCTGGCGAACAAAAAGATCAATTCACTGTAGGTATTGATGATGATGTGACACATACATCTATTAAGGTTAATAAAGATGTTGCTATCGATGAAGATTCAACTGATTTATTATTCTACGGGTTGGGTTCTGATGGTACTGTTGGAGCAACCAAAAATATCGTTAAAATTTTAGGGGACCATACGGCACTACATTCACAAGCTTATGCATCATATGACTCTAAAAAAGCGGGTGGCGTGACACGTATGCATGTCCGTTTTAGTGAAAAACCTATTCGTTCAACTTATTTGGTTAACTATCCGCATTTCGTCTCTTGTTCAACAGACTCATACTTACAAAAATATGATATGTTAAAAGGGCTTAGAGAAAACGGGACATTCTTACTAAACACACAAACAGATCCAAAAGAAATTGAATCATTACTGCCAAGCAAGGTGAAACGTCAGTTGGCACAGAAAAAAGCGAAATTCTATATTATTAATGCTGGTGATTTGGCATATGAAATCGGCTTAGGTAGAAGAACAAATACGATTATGCAATCGGCATTCTTCAAACTTAACGAACATTTACTATCAGCTGAACTAGCCAATCAATACATGAAAGAATATGCTGAAAAAACATATGGACGTCGTGGCGAAGCCATCGTTCAATTAAATCATGAAGCCATTGATGCCGGATACAAACATTTAATTCAAATCGATGTTAAACCTGAGTGGGCTTTACTAGAAGATGATGTTGTTGAAGTCATCAGTCAAAAACGTCCAGATTTCATTGAAAAAATCGCAGATATCGTTAACGCGATTGAAGGCGATTCCTTACCAGTCAGTGCCTTTTTAGGGTATGAAGATGGTCATATGGAAAACGGATCAACAGCCTATGAAAAACGCGGTATTGCTAATTTCGTTCCTGAGTGGAAAGAAGAAAACTGTATTCAATGTAATCAATGTGTGTTCTCATGTCCTCATGGTGTTATTCGTTCTTTCTTAGCAAATGACACTGAGTATGCAAACGCACCTGATGGTACCAAGTTTATTGATGCCAAAGGTAAAGGATTTGAAGGCTATAAGTTTACAATCCAAGTATCGACATTAGATTGTACAGAATGTGGTGTTTGTGTTGAAGTATGTCCGACCAAAGTTAAGTCATTAGACATGGTACCTATTGGTGATGAACTTGCCAAAGGCGCACAACAAACAGCCGATTATTTCTTTAATGAAGTTACATATAAAGACATGGGCACAGATAATGTTAAAAATATGTCCTTTAATCAACCACTCTTTGAATTTTCTGGCGCATGTGCTGGTTGTGGTGAAACACCATACATTAAGGCATTAACACAGTTATATGGTGATCACTTAGTGATTGCAAATGCGACAGGATGTACATCCATTTATAGTGGATCATTCCCATCAACACCATATACAAAAAATAAAGAAGGTTTTGGACCAGCATGGGCAAACTCTTTATTTGAAGACAATGCTGAATTTGGATTTGGTATGCGTATTGCATATGAAACGATGAGAGACCGGGTTCAAACATTACTTGTTGATCACCTAGATCAAATGCCAAAATCTTTACAAGAAATGGCCAATGAATGGGTACTCAATAGACATAATATTGATATTACACGTAAGCTTCACAAACCAATATTAGAAGCACTTGGAAAAATCGACAAACCATTCGCTAAAGAACTCATAAGCCTCAAAGACTACTTCGTTAAGATTTCACAATGGATTATTGGTGGCGATGGTTGGGCATATGATATTGGATATGGTGGTATCGACCACGTGATTGCTAACAACGAAAATGTTAATATCTTAGTCCTTGATACAGAAGTTTACTCAAATACGGGCGGTCAAAGTTCGAAATCCGCACCAACTGGCTCGATTGCTAAATTTACTGCAGCTGGTAAAGGCACGAAGAAAAAAGACTTGGCTGCTATCGCGATGAGCTATGGGCATGTCTATGTGGCACAAATTTCACACGGTGCATCACCTGCACAAGTTGTTAAAGCCATTAAAGAAGCAGAAAGCTTCGATGGACCATCAATCATATTAGCCTATGCACCATGTATCGAACATCAAATTAAAGGCGGTATGACACAATCATTTAGACAAGCGAAACTTGCGACTGAATGTGGTTACTGGCCAACATTTAGATTTGATCCACGTCGTGAAGAACAAGGCTTAAATCCATTTGTGATTGACAGTAAACAACCGATTTGGGACAAATATCATGATTATCTTTTAAGTGAAGGTAGATATTCACAATTGGCTCAAGTCAATCCAGATCATGCAGCAGAACTCCTTGATAAAAACTTAATGGATGCGAAGCGTCGTTGGACCATGTACAAACGTTATCTAGCGATGGATTACACCACACAAGAATAATACTAATATATATAGAAAGACCTGAAGAAAACATCAGGTCTTTTTTTATGCAAAAAAAAGGAACGATGATATCGTTCCTAAGTTTTGTTATTCAGTTTGTTCGGATAAAGCTTGATTGATGATATCTGCTAAAGCGACATCATTATATAAATCTTCAATTTCAACGATATAATCAGGTTCGACACCCAATTCGATGCTGAAGTATTCCCAACCGTCGACATCGTTACCTGTGCGGTAGCTTAAGACATTTAAACTACTCATGGTAAAGAATGTACCATTTGGAAGAATAATTGGTGTAATCGATGATGCGCCGCCACCAGAGGTTGTCCCTAAGATGGTTGCAAACCCTTGTTGTTTAGCAATAGAGGTCATTAAGTTTGCTGCACTAAAGGTTACACGAGAAGTTAAGATAAACCAATTGATATCTTCATAAGCAACCGTTTCAACTTCAACAAAGTATGAGACTTTTGAACCTTCTGTTGGATTTTGGTAGTGCATTTCAATGGGTTGCTCGGTTAAGTATCCTAAAACACGTAAGAGTGCACCTAAGTTACCGCCAGTATTATAAGATAAGTCAACAACAATATTTTCAACACCAGGTTGTTCAGCGAAAATGGCATCTAGCGTTTCTCTCATATAGCGGTTTGAATCATCACCATCTGGGTCTTCAACAGTTGCTGTGTAGAAACCATCAAGATAAAGCACAGCCGTTTTGTTGTTATCAATAAAACGATAGTTTGGTGGTGTGTTATCTGGATTCGTTGGGAATGCAGCCTCCAAGGCATCCTGAACAGCAAAGAGTTCATAATACCAATCATTCACGCGTGTACCTAGTTGTGCTGTACTTGTTAATGGAATAGTAAACGAAGCTGGCTCATAAAATCCTGGGAAGCGGTGAGACGTATGCAAGTCATCAACAGCTTTATTTAAGAAGGTAAAAAGACTTTCTGACGTTCTTCTTGTACTATTAGATACTAGATCATCAGCATATGGTTCTAAAACATCGTAGAACGATTTAATACCTCGTTCATTTTTTAGACCATAGAAGTAATCCATCACAAAAGCTGTCATATGTAGTGTTTGAACAGCGATGTCATGCGGAATGACTGTGTTATTAAATGAACTGTTATTAATGGTTGTATAAGCGATCTTGTTTTCATCTGATGCACTTGCAGCGTTGCTTGGCACACCATAAACGCCATAAAAACCATCACCATTATAATAGACGTTGTAATAAGAGGTACCAATGAAAAGCGTATTGACTAAATGGAAAGGCAATAAAAATTTGGTTTCTGTCTCTTCATGGAGTAAGATATCAATGTTATAGCGACCAAGATCAAAGACAACAGGTTGACCATCTTCAGTGTAGGTGTCTAAGTATGTTAAACCCTCACTATAATCGGTGGCTGTTGATTTAATATATCCACCAAAGAAAGAAAGTGTTTCAGCAGTGATTGTACCGTTTTCAAAATCAATGACTAGACTATACTCTTCTGTAAAAGGTTGTTCAACACCAAATTCATCTTCTTCAGTATATTCAACGGTATAAGAAATAGTTAACAGTTGATCTGTTTGAACAAACTCTAATTCGGATGATTCAATGACGCCTTCAAGAAGAAGTAAGAAATCTTTCACATCGACATAAGGAATATTCGATTCATTTAAAAAATATGTTGTCAATGTACCATCTAAAACCTCATATTCTGAGGTTAAATTATTAAAAGGCAAATCTTCTTGACTTGATACAGTGTCTAATGGTGTATAAGGCAAAACAGTGACAGTGATATTTAATACTTCACTCACAGTGACTTTTAAGACAGTGACACTTAATGTGACTTCTTGAGGACCATCAAATAGATTTGGTGGAATAACCCATCCGCGTCTAGTTAAAATGGTGCTATTTGAACTTGACCATGTAAGTCTTGAAGTAAATTGTCCAATGGTTGGCAATGTAAATCTGTCACCTGTAATGACTGTGCCATCTAACTCTGATAAAAATTCAACATCTAGAGCAACCATAGATTCATAGGTATCTTCAGCATATCTTAAATATACTGTTGTAGAAGCAGTCACAGGTTCTGAAAAATCAAAACGAGTCGTTAATGTTTCATCGGTATAATATTCAACAAAGATTAAACCTGACACTATGGGTGCTTCAGGGCGATTTAATAAAGAGCCACTTTCGATAATGACATGTTCAAGTGTCACATCGGCAGCTGAGGCAAACTCAATTAAGACAGATCCATCCGGAACCTCAATGCTAGGTTCAGGTGTGGGTTCAGGTGTGGGTTCAACCGTGGGTACCGGTGTTTCTACAGGTGTTTCAGAGGGTTGACAAGCAACAACACCTAATACAATAAATAAAACAGAAAACAAAAACAAAATCTTTTTACTAAATTTCATGATTAAGCCTCCTAAATAGTTTGTAAACTATAATATAAAGAAATTATAGCAAAAAAACACTCTATTTCAAAGGAATTTTAACCATTCCAAGACATTGAGCCATATTTGATAACGTTTACATACCAATTTTGTAGTGCTTTATTGACTATTAAGCAATTTTATAGTAAAATGCATACAAACCATATTTAAAAAGGAGATAGGATATGAAGAAATTATTTTTACTTATTTTACTTATCGTCGGTTTAGTAACTGTTGCTGCGTGTAACGGAGAAGACCCTGTTGAAACAATCATTCCAACAGTTGAGCCAACTCCAACACCTACACCAGAACCAACACCTACACCTACGGAAGAACCAATTGTTCCAGTATTAGCAAATGGCGAATACAATTTCAAATTTGCTGATGCAGAGTTAAGACACACATTCTTTGCTGCAGCTGAAAGACATTTATTGTTAACTATGCAAGCTGGCGTTCCATTATTTGCAAATGCTGGTTTCGTATTATATAGTTCAAGAATGCAATTAGCGAGTGAAGAAAGTTTACCAGTTTTAGGATTTGGTGTTATTTTTAGTACCATGTCTGCTGATGACTCAACTGTCCTTATGGATGATGACACCATCGGTAATGCTGGCGAATATACATACAGAAGTTCTTTAGCACAAAATCCTGATACACTACATCATTGGATTTATACAGATGCTACAAGTTCTGACGTTATTACATTATTCACTGGTGCATTATATTCTTACCAGTTCAATGATGCAAAAGACGGTTATGTTCTTGCGCCATCATTAGCTGCTGCAGATCCAGTACCACTTAATTCAGAAGTTCTAGACAGTGGTAAAGAAGTTTCTAAAACATGGCGTATCAGCATTAGAGATGATATCACATGGGCTTACAATGCCAACACTGATACTTCATCATTCCCTGCTGGTCATGAAAATATTACTGCTCATGACTTTATCAATACTTATAAATTAGCGATTGATCAAGGTTGGTTTAGAGCTACTGCTGGTGGCGGACATTTCTGGGCAAACTCACAAGAAATCGTGAATGCAAAAGCATATCGTGACTTTGTTTCTGGCGTAACTACTGAAGAAGTAGACTGGGCAGATGTCGGTATGAAAGTTATTGATGACTACACATTCGAATTTGAATTTGTATCAAACATGTCACAGTGGAATGTTAAATACTGGTTAGGTTCATTTGTTATGAGTCCAATCAACCTTCATTTATATGAAGCGCTTGGTGGTGCTGAAAATGAGAACAACCTTTATGGTACAAGCCCTGAAACAACAGCATATACTGGTCAATTCGTCTTAGACGTATTTGAACAAGATAAGATTTTACGTTACAGTAAAAATCCTGACTTTGTAGATGCAGACCTATATTTCTACACTCATTATTCATATGTTGTGATTGAAGATGCTGAAATCAGATTCCAAGAGTTCTTGGCTGGTAAATTAGATGGTATTGGTCTACCAACACCACGTTATGACAGCTTTAAAAATCACCCAGGTCTTAAACGTGTTCCTGGTGCAACAACATTTAGATTAATGATCAATGGTTTAGGTACTGTTGAAGCTCAAAGAGAACAATTCCCAGATGGATCCCACGTCCCAGAACCACTATTAGCGAACCTAAACTTCAAACGTGCTATGTTCTTTGCAGTGGATCGTCAATTCTTAGCTGAAGAAGTTCTAAAAACTTCACAAACTCAAATGTATCTATTCACTGATGCATACTTAGTTGAAGCTGAATCTGGTGTTCCATTCCGTGCAACACCTCAAGGTGATACAGTTTCTGTAGGATTATCACCAAGTACAAACGGGTTTAACTTTGATGCTGCACAAGCATTATACAAACAAGCACTTGATGAATTAATTGCTAGTGGCGATTATGCTCCAGGTACTGCTGCAAACCCAACAGTCATTGACTTATCATTATATATCTTCTCAGGATCAGAAGCTCAAGTATTATTCGGTGAATATATGAAGACCGCATATGAAGCAGCTTTCAATGATACTGACAGACATATTAAAGTAACGATTACTCCAATTCCAAGACAATTCCCAGGTATTTATTTCGATTATATGATGACTGGCGAATTTGACCTTGCAATCGGTGGTATCTCCGGTTCTACTTTAGATGCATCAAGTTTCTTAGATACTTATACATCTGATAACCGTAGTGGCTTTACACTTAACTGGGGTATTGATACTAATATTCCTGAAATTGAAGTAACTTATACAAACGCTGAAGGCGTCACATTAACCGAAATTTGGTCATTCAATGCAATTATGGCTGCATTAAATGGTGATGCATATGTTGTTGATGGTCAAGAAGCTGAACTTCCAGAAGAATAAAAAGCTAATTTGAACCATACAGTTACAAAAAACTTTAATCAATAAAAATAAGCACAACAGCAAACCATCTCAATTCTTAGATGGTTTGCTTGTTGCTTGTTTTTTATATAAAATATATAAATCCGATTTGATTATGTGTTTTTTGTGATATTTTTCATCTATTTCCTTATAAAATTCAATCATTTATTTTTTTTTCTCGTTTTTTTTTCGTAACATCTAAAGATGTTATATAATAGAATCAACCTGTTTAGTGTCATTTGAACAAAAATGCTGTTATCCTTACTTTTGATGCAGGGTTTTTCGTTTCATATCCTAAACATAAACTACCAAGAAAGAGGGTTTTAATGTGCTTAGATACACCATAGTGAGAGTTATATGGATCTTCGTTGTCCTAACCATCATTTTATCACTTAACTTTATCTTATTAAAATTAGCACCTGAATATCCGCCAACAACTGTCAATGAGCAACAAATTTATTATGCCAGACAAGTTAATGACGGCTATATGACTGTGCGTATTGAAACAGATCCAGAGATTGTTGCAGGTTTAAGAAACCAAACGATTGAAAGATGTAATGGGTGTTTTTATATGGATGAAGTGACTCAGTACAGAATTTTTGAGCCGATTCCTATTATTATCCAGTATTTCAGATGGGTCCGTAATATTGTCTTAGATTGGAACTGGGGTTTATCTACCAGAGTATCAGTCAATATTCCAGCATTTGATGTACTTAAAACACGTATGCCTGTTACATTAAGACTTAATTTATTGGCATTATTTTTCTATATCCCTATTGGTTTTGCGCTTGGTATTATTGCCGCACTTAAAAACAATAGTGTGACAGACAATGTCATTACATTAGGTGTCATGATCTTTATTTCAGTTCCAAGTTTTGTTGTCATGACGATACTGGTCATGGTCTTCGGGTATTATCTTAACTGGCTGCCGTCGCAGTTTCCGGCCCAGGATATTCAAAGTACAGCAACACAACTTAGAGGGCTTGTTTTACCTGTGCTTGGGCTATCTTTTGGTACCATCGCTGGTCTAACACGTGTTACACGTGCTGAATTAAGTGAAGTTTTGACTTCAGAATTTGTTTTACTAGCTAGAACTAAAGGATTAACACGCAAACAAGCTGTTGTTAGACATGCGATGAGAAATTCCATGGTACCGCTTGTTCCGGGTATTATTGGCTCGTTTGTAGGTTTGCTCTCAGGTTCGGTCATTATTGAACGTATTTATAGTATTCCTGGTACAGGACGTGTATTCTTGCGTGCATTAACACCAGGGGCATTTGACTATAATGTGCTATTAGTAACCACGGCTTTTTATACAATTATTGGATTATTTGCAGTCCTATTGGTTGACTTATCATATGGTATTGTAGACCCAAGAATTAGAATGGGGGCGAAGAAATAATGAGTAAAAAAGATGATAATAAAGCAATTGAAAAAGTAAACAAAGATCTCGTTAACCTCGACATTAATCCATCTGATTTTGAGTTTATGCAAGTCGACGAAAAAATTTACGACAAAAAGTTTGAAACCAAACCCATTGGTTACTTTAAAGATGCAATGATTCGTTTTACGAAAAATAAAACCAACGTTGTTGCAAGCTTAATCTTATTTTTCCTGATTTTTATGGCAGTTTTAATTCCTGTGATCACAACGAAGAACTATACTACCCTACAATCAGAGATTGCTTATTTACCACCAAGAGTTCCAATTATAGAACGTTGGGGCATTATGGATGGTACAAGAAAGGTTGTTTATCAACCGATTGACCGTCTGACCATAGATCCTGAAACGGGTCTAGGTATTCCGCGTGGATTTAATCCAGAGTATATTAATTACAACACTTTAGAAAACTATATTGAGCAATGTAATAATAAAACCATTGATTGTGTCGGTGGAGAAAATATTATATCGCTTGATAATGCATCTACAGGTGTAACCATTGTATCGCCTGAGCTCGACTCATTTGAATTTGATAGCTTTTTGAATCAATATCTTGAACTTGATATTTTTGAATTACCAAGTGCAGGAAACCCAAGAGTGATCATTTTATTGGATAAAGGCGAAGGATTTGAAGAAGTTGCTACATTTACAACTGAAGGCACACATCAAGTGAGTCCGATGGAAGTTTTATATGATGATTTTTCAACATTCCCAAGTTTTTCATCAAGACTTAGAATTCGCTTTGAATCGGATATTGCTGGTTCTCAAGCAATCCTAAGCGGTGTTAAACAGTTTAATGGAACAAATGACACATTAATTAAAGAAAGAACCGGTTTTGAACTATCTATCTTTACCATCGTCAGTGGCACTGGTGGTGGCCGTTATGTGAGACAAGGTGGTGAAATGATTTTCGCTGACTTCCGCTATGACAGCTATCAAGATGCCTTTGGTGATCGCAGAATTCAATCAATGGCTGGCTCTGTTTATAATCGTATTATTGCAGATAATCCTGAAGCTTGTACAGTGGTTGCTGACCCTGATAATCCTGCTGGATGGCTTTTTGCGGGTGACTGTCCGATTCTTAAAGTGAATTCACAAGCAGAACCACTCATTATCAATGGACAAACCTTTACAAGCTATGATGTTGTCGTTAATTATGCAGCATTTATGGGTTATGATGACATTCCTTATTTCTTATTTGGAACAACTGCTTCAGGTAGAGATCTATTTGCAGTATCATGGGTTGCGCTTAGAACCTCATTATTGGTTGGTTTAATTGTTGCATCTATTAACATTACTATTGGTGTTTTATATGGATCAATTGCTGGCTATTATGGTGGTAAAACCGACCTTATCATGGAACGTTTCTCTGAAGTTGTGGGACGTATTCCATTCCTCGTAACTTTAAGTATCTTTGTGGCCTTAATTGGTGTTGGTTTCTGGACGCTTGTCTTTGTCTTGATTGTGTCGGGATGGATTGGCGTTGCCAGTGTGACCCGAACCCAGTTCTATCGTTATAAGAGAAGAGAATATGTTTTAGCATCTAGAACTTTGGGTGCAAAAGATGGTCGTTTGATCTTTAGACATATCTTACCTAATGGTATTGGTACCATCATTACAGCAAGTATTTTGATGATTCCTGGTGTTATTTTTGCGGAATCAACATTATCTTATTTAGGTTATGGTATTGGTCACGGTCAAACCATTAATCTCTTTGGATTAAGATTATCTGGTGTATCTTTAGGTGTACTATTATCAGATGGACGTAATGAAATGATTGAAAGACCTTACTTGACAATTATTCCTTCAATTATCATTTCAATTTTAATGATTACATTTAATATGTTTGGTAATGCACTTCGTGATGCATTTAATCCTTCACTAAGGGGGAATAAATAATGAAAAAAGTTAAACTATCTGTTAAAAATTTAACAGTATCTTTTAGAACAAACCAAGGTATGGTTCGCGCCGTACGTGGTGTAAGCTTTGATCTTTATGAAGGTGAAACACTTGCGATTGTTGGTGAGTCTGGATCAGGAAAATCTGTTTCAAGTCGCGCCATCATGGGTATTTTGGCAGGTAACTCTGTCACAGATAAAGGTTCCATTTTCTATGAAGGACAAGATTTAGTTAAAATTGCCGAAGAAGATTTTCACAAAATTCGTGGCGATAAAATTGGTATGATCTTCCAAGATCCAATGTCAAGTTTGAACCCTATTATGAAAATCGGCAAACAAATTACTGAAGGTATGATAATTAACGGAAAGCGCATGAAAAACAAGTATAAGAGCTTGATTCATGCAACGCGTATCCGTGTATCTAATCTTAAGTTAGCAATTAGAACAGCAAGAGAAACATTTGAAGAAAATGTTAAAGACTTAGATAAGAATAGCAGCGATTATGCGGCTTTTAAGAGACAACTAGAAGAAGAAATTAAAGGTTATAGAGCTGAACTAAAAGAAGCAAGAGCTGAGCGTAAAGTCAACAAAAAAGAAGCGAAAGCAACCATTAAAGCCGAGTGGGAAGCGCACAAAGCTGATTATGCTTTTAAAATCAAACAAGTGAAAGATAGCGTTAAAAACGCATCATCTGAGCGCAAAAAAGAAGCACGCCATGAGATTGCTGAACTTCAAGAAGAACTCAGACGTATTTATAAAGTTACGAAACGTGAAGCGACTGAACGCGCCATTACAATTATGGATGAAGTTGGTATTCCTGAGCCTCATAAACGTCTTAAACAATATCCATTTCAATTTTCAGGCGGGATGAGACAAAGAATCGTTATCGCGATTGCATTAACAGCAAATCCAGATATTTTGATTTGTGATGAGCCAACAACTGCACTTGACGTAACAATTCAAGCACAAATTCTAGAATTGATTAAACAATTAAAAGTTGAAAGAAATTTATCAGTCATTTTTATTACGCATGACTTGGGCGTGGTTGCTAATATGGCAGACCGTGTTGCAGTTATGTATGCAGGTAAGATTGTTGAATTAGGGACTGCAGATGAAGTTTTCTATGAGCCAAAGCATCCATATACATGGGCACTCTTGTCATCAATGCCAGACCTTGATTCAAAAGAACGCTTAACTGCAATTCCAGGCACACCTCCAAATATGTTGTTTCCACCAGTCGGTGATGCATTTGCAGAACGTAGTAAGTATGCAATGAAAATTGATTTTGAAAAAGAACCACCACTATTTAAAGTATCAGACACACATTATGCAGCAAGTTGGTTGTTGCACCCAGATGCACCGAAAGTTGAGATGCCTGAGGTCATTAAAAGACGTATTGCACGTCTGAAAAATACCACAAATGAGGTGATTGCATAATGCCAGCACAAGAACAAGCAATTTTAAGTGTTAGAAATTTAAAACAACATTTTAAAACCGGTATTGGTTCAAACAAACTGGTTATTAAAGCAGTTGATGATGTTAGTTTCGATATTTTCCAAGGTGAAGTATTTAGTTTGGTAGGTGAGTCTGGTTGTGGTAAAACAACGACAGGACGCGCAATTATCAAATTATATAACCCAACGGATGGTGAAGTATACTTTAAGAATGTTAGAATATCAGCTGGTGTTGAAGGCAATAAAAGTGATATTAAACAAATTAAAAAAACATTATCAAATGACGTTGCTGAAGTTAAAGCGAAGTTAAAGACTGCAAACGAACAAAAAAATACTGCAGAAATTGAAACGTTAAATGCTCAAATTAAATCCTTAAAAGCTGAAGCTCAAGAAAAAATAAGTGAAATTAAAGATGAGGTTAAAATCAGAAAAGATATTACACTCAATCCTGACCCACTATTAATGAGCAAAATGCAAATGATTTTCCAAGATCCAATTGAGTCTTTAAATCCACGTATGACCGTCAAAGAAATTATTGCTGAAGGTCTTAGAATTGGTGGAGAAAAAGACAATGATGTTATTTTGCAAAAAGTCAATCGCGTTTTAGAAACAGTTGGGTTATTACCAGAGCATGCGAGCCGTTATCCTCATGAATTTAGTGGTGGACAGCGACAAAGAATTGGTATTGCTAGAGCGCTTGTTGTCAATCCTGAATTTATTATTGCTGATGAGCCTATTAGTGCACTAGACGTATCCATTCAAGCACAAGTCATTAACTTATTAAATGATTTACGTGAAGAATTTAATATTACCATTATGTTTATTGCACATGATTTATCAGTCGTTAAATACTTTAGTGACCGTATTGGTGTGATGTATTATGGTAAACTTGTTGAATTGGCACCGAAAGAAGAACTCTTTAAAAATCCATTTCATCCTTACACACGATCATTATTATCTGCTGTGCCAGTACCAGATCCAAACTTTGAAAAGAGTCGTCCAAAACGTATTAAATATGATCCAAGAAGTCATAATTATACGAAAGAAGACTTGCCAACGTTAAAAGAAATTACTAAGGGGCACTTCATCTTGTGTAACGAAGCAGAATTTAAACAGTATAAAAAAGAACTCAAAGTCTAATGCTTAAGTTCCTCATTTACTTTTTAATTAGTGCAGCCTTTATCGCAGGTTTTCACTTTTGGCAGTATGGTACAGTGGTGACATCGGAATCTGCCTCAAATGCATTTTTCTACATCGGTATTTTCATGTTTTTCGGTGGTATTATTACAGTGAGTAATGCATCAAAAGTATTTACAGGCATTGGATATGTTTATAAGAGCTTATTCAACAGATTCCGCTCTAAACATAGTACTTATTATGATTATTACCAAACAAAAAGCCAAGACTATAAAGAAGTCTATGGCATCAGGGTATTAATACTGGGAACGATTTATTTAATTGTATCCTTGGTACTTGTTTTACAATACTTATAGTAATCAAAAAACGCCATTTCAAACAATGGCGTTTTTTTTGTTAAGCGATGATGTCTTTAATGGTTTGAACAGTACTTGCATATAAGAGTGTCGGTGCGTAG
>JBLRWW010000004.1:27727-50011 GCA_047921055.1 Acholeplasmataceae bacterium | reverse complement strand
TAGATTATGTTATATTTTGGTAAAAAGTCACAATCAACAATTTTCAATCATTCTATGATAAAATATGGGTAATTAGACAAAGGATGATTGCTATGATTATTGATACGCACGCTCATTTAAATATGGAACACTTCCAATTAGATATTAAGGATGTTTTAGATCGTGCTTACGAAGCAGATGTGAAAAAGATTATCGTCATTGGTATGGATCAAGCATCCAATCAAAGGGCGATTGATATCGCCAGAAAAAGTCCTGATCTTTATGCGACTGCGGGTATTCATCCAGCACATGTTGATGATGATCAAGATATGAAAGCAGTTGAAGTGCTTTTAAAAGATCCAAAGGTTGTTGCTATCGGAGAATGTGGGATTGATCTTTATTGGCGACAAGACAATTTAGACTTGCAAAAAACGATCTTTCAAGCCCATATTGATTTAGCAGTCACATATGGATTACCACTTGTGATTCATAACCGCAACGCATTTGACATTATTTATGATATGCTACTACCTTATAAAGGTCGAGTTAAAGGGGTCTTTCATTGTTTTTCATCAAATTTAGATGATGCAAAAAAGGCCGTTGATTTAGGATTTTATATTGGTATTGATGGACCCATCACCTTTAAAAACGCAACAGATATTTATGAGATTGTAAAAAACATTGATTTAAAACATTTATTGGTTGAAACAGATAGTCCGTTTCTAGCACCCAAACCGTTTCGCGGGAAACGTAATGAACCGGCATATTTAAAATACGTGGTTGATGATATAGCAACCATTAAAGGTATTTCAATAGAAAGCATCAAAGAGGTGACGAGTCAAAATGCCATCACGCTCTTTAACTTAGGAGGGTAATACATGAAAAAGAAATTATTTGGATTATTGATGATTCTAGCACTCGTGGTGACACTTGCGGGTTGTTTTGATTTACGTGCTCAATTGCCATACCAATCACCTCATGAATATGAAAACATTAGACTCAATATGATTGCTGATGTTGAACGTTCTGTGGTTGCCGTGATTACAGAGACTGGACACGGTTCAGGGATCATTTACAAAAGAGAACTGATTGATGAAGAAACATCGACCTATCTTTACTACATCATGACCAATCATCATGTGGTCGAAGATGGTGGTGAGATGCGTGTTCATTTTGGTGAATCACAAGATGATATCAAAGTCAAAGATGTGGCAAGTGCATCACTTTATGATATTGCAGTTGTTAGAATTGAAACGACACGCAATTTGCGTGTTCATAAATCTGCAGCCATTGATGACAACGTGCGCGTTGAAATCATCAAAGGTCAAGATGTCTATGCCATTGGAACACCACAAGACATTAAGAAATTTAATTACGTGACAGATGGTATTGTCTCACTACCTGAATTTATGTATAACGGTGTCAGTGGTTTATCGGTCATGCATAATGCTGAATTAAATCCTGGCAACAGTGGCGGACCACTCTTTAACCTAAAAGGCGAATTGATTGGGATCAATGTGGCCAAGGTTGCTGTCATTCCAACATCAACAGGGACAATCTCAGCAGAAGGATTAAACTACTCATTAAACATTAATAAAATCGCTCCAATCGTTAGAGGATTTATCGAGTCAGATTATGAGATTGTTGTCAGAAGACCAAGACTTGGTATTACCGTACAAGAAGTTGAAATGTTCTTAGATCCTGCACAAGGTAACGATCCATCATTACTACCAGAAAATCCAGTCGGTGTCGTTGTCATTGGACTTGATGAAACAAGAGATGCATATGGCAAGATTCAAATACACGATTTAATCATTCGTATGAATGGTGATGCCATCACATCAATTGCAGATATTGCAGCACAGTTAGCGGACGCTGATTTTGGTGATACACACGAGGTCACAGTGCTCAGAAAAGTCAATGATGTATTTGTGGAAGTGACTGTCACAATTACCTTATCATGATCGCGAAAAACGTTTGTAAAAAATTAATGAATAATGGCCTAACTATCGCTTTTTCCGAAAGTATGAGCGGTGGGTCTTTGGCCTTCGAAATGATTAAAAATGAAGGGGCTTCCAAAGTTATTTTAGGAAGCCTTATCGTTTATAGCAATCAAATGAAACACAAACTATTAGGCATTCCCTTAGAGACATTAAAAACGCATGGTACAGTCAGCCAAGCGATTGTGACTGAGATGGTTTATCAGACAAAATACATTTTTAACTCCGATGTCACTGTCGCAATTACCGGAAATGCTGGCTTTAGTTTTGAGCCTAAAAGCGATGAACGCATGGCATTTATTGCAATCCTTTTTAAAGACAAGCTACATATTGAAACCATACATTTTGATAACTTATCACGTTTGAAAGCCATCCGAAAAACGACTCAATTTACCTACCAAATGATTGAGCGTTTGCTTGGTTGAAAAAACCATGACAAATCATTGTAATACACTGTTTATTATGTTATAATAACAAAGCGTAAGATATCCTTGTCTTATTAAGACCATAGACCAGAAGGAGGTGGAACAGATGAAAAAATACGAAGTTATGTATATCATCCGTCCAACTGTAGAAAGTGAGAACATTAAAAAAATTGTGAATCAATTTAACGATATATTCGTTAATCACAGTTCACAAGTGCTCGAACTTAAAGAGTTAGGACTCAAGGATTTAGCATACGAAATCGATCATCACAAAAAAGGTTATTACGTATGGTTACTTGTTGAAGCAACATCAGAAGCCGTTGCTGAATTCAACCGTGTCGTAAGAATTACTGAAGAAGTGATTCGTTTTATCGTTGTAAAGGAAGGCGAATAAAATGATCAATAAAACCATTTTAGTGGGTCGCATTACCAAAGACCCAGAAGTCAAATACACGCAAACCAATATCGCAGTATGTCGATTTACACTCGCTGTGAATCGCACATTTACCGATGCGCAAGGTGAGCGTCAAGCTGATTTCATCACGTGTGTCGCTTGGAGAAAAACAGCCGAAGTCATGAACACCTATGTAAAAAAAGGTGCATTACTAGGCATTGAAGGGCGCATCCAAACCGGCCAATATGACGCCGAAGATGGCACCACACGTTATACAACCGAAGTGGTCTGTGATTCTGTACAATTTTTAGAAAGTCGTTCTGAAAATACACAAAGTCAAGACACACCATATGTAAAAAAAGAAAACAATAACCAATCAGATGATGCAGATGTTGATGAGTTTTATCAAACCTCAAAACAACTGGCTGCAGAAGATGATCTACCATTCTAAGGAGGAAACACCATGCAAAACCAAAGACGTGGTGGCGGTGGCTTTAAGAGACGTAAGAAAGTATGCTACTTCACACAAAATAAAGTTGAACATATTGATTTTAAAGATGTAGAATTATTGAAACGTTTCATTACAGATCGCGGTAAGATTTTACCAAGACGCGTAACAGGCACAACTGCAAAATGGCAACGTCCACTTGCTGTTGCAATCAAACGCGCACGCCACATGGCATTATTGCCATTTGTTAAAGACTAGTTCATATATAAAACTGCATAATCTGCAGTTTTTATTTTTTAAAGAGACTTTTTACGTTGTAAAAAAATGACATTATTGATATAATTTTAAGTAAAGCAGGTGATGAAGTGAAACGTTTTATAATGCTGGGTATTGCAGTGATTGTTTTAATCATCAGTATCTTTTTATACGCACCCTATGTATCCATTTCAAGCAGTGGTCAATTGGTTGGCTTAACACTGCTTTTTATTGCTGTCTGTTTATGGATGGTGGCATTATACTTTTTTGTGAATCACCGTTTTATTCAAAAGATCAAAACCTTGCAAAATCGTTTATCCATGTGGACAAAACTTTCTTATCATGTGAACCAAGTTGGCGATGAAGTATTTAATGAGTTACCGATTGGTATCCTAGCTTTTGATGAGCAAGAAGAAGTCAAGTGGGCAAATCCGCATGCACAGTCAATTTTCGGCACTAAAATCATCAATAAACATTTAAAAGATATTCATTTGGCGCTTTATTTAAATCAACAAAACGGTAAAATGAATTTTTCAGTTCAAATCAATGATGCATATTATGACGTTATATATCGTCAAGAGTATCGTTTCTTTTATTTGTTTAACATTACAGAAAAAGAATTGATTAACCAAAAATATAATGAGCAAATTCCGGCATTGGGTATTATTTATATTGATAACTTAGATGAAACATTAGCAACCTTAGATGTCTCAGAACAATCAAGTTTAAAAGGTGCTTATTTGGGTGCACTAGCCGATTGGGCAGCCTCTTATGATATGTTTTTAAAGCCTTATGGTGATGAGCGTTTAATGCTTGTTGGGTATCGTAAGCAATTGTCTCAAATGGTTTTAGATAAGTTTAATATTTTAGATAAGGTGAGACAAATATCAAATGAATATAATGTCAGAGTGACTCTATCCATTGGATTTGCGTCTTGGGATATTGTTTATGATGAATTGGGTGTTTATGCCCAAAACGCACTTGAACTTGCTGAACGTCGTGGTGGTGATCAAGTGGTAGTCAATATCCAAGATCAAAAAATCACTTACTTTGGTGCTAAGTCAGAATCATCTGCAAAAAGTTCTAAAGTCGGTGCTAGAATCAATGCACAAACGATTAAAGATTTTATTGTTAAGGCCAATAAGATTTATATCATTGGACATAATCAAGCGGACCTTGATGCTTTTGGTGCAATGATTGGTGTCTACCGCATGGCTGAGACAACGAAAAAAACACCTTTTATTATTATCGATGAAGATAAATTAGATAAATCTGTTTATAATATATTTCAACGTATCAAAGTAGAAGTGCCTGATTTAACCGAGCACATTATCACATCAGAAGTAGCGTTAGAACAAATGAATGATGATGCCTTATTAATTGTTGTTGATTCGCAATCACCAACATTGGTGATGGCGCCAGAAGTCTTAACAAAAACCGAAAAAGTGATTATTATTGACCACCATCGCGCAGGCGATGAAGGTTTTAATGCGATGTTTTCTTATGTTGAACCTTACGCGTCATCAACCGTTGAACTGGTGATGGAGCTTCTAAACTTTTATCAAGGTGAAGAAGGATTTGAACTAGAAACCATTGAAGCAAACATTATGTATGCTGGGCTCATTGTTGATACAAATAACTTTACGTATCGTACAAGCGCTAGAACCTTTGAAGTGGCCTCAAGATTAAATGAATTAGGTGCAGAACCAACTGAAGTAAAATCATGGTTAAGACGTGATTTGGTACGGACATTAGAGATTAATCAGTTGTTAGCAGAAGTTGAAATCTTTTTAGATAGATTTGCTTTTATCGCAACTGGTGAACAATATGATGATCGTATTTTGCTTGCTCAAGCATCAGAAGCAGCGCTTCAAATCAACGGTATTGAAGCAGCATTTACAATTGCACGATTAGATGGAAACAAAGTTGGTGTGAGCGCAAGATCTTATCAAAATGTTAATGTTCAGCTCATTATGGAACAAGTTGGTGGCGGTGGCCACTTAAACAGTGCAGCCGCACAAATCGATGGCGCATCCATCGAGGATGTGACAAAACAAATTAAGCAAATTGTAGAATTAGAATACGGATTAGGAGATGAGAAAATGAAAATTATATTACTTGAAGATATTAAAGGCAAGGGATCAAAAGATCAAATCATTGAAGTTGCCAACGGCTATGGTCAATTTTTAATTGGTCAACAAAAAGCAGTCATTGCCAGTGACGACAATGTATCTCAGCTCAAGAAAGCCAAAGACCAAAAAGAAGCTGAAACTCAAAAACATTTAGAGTTAATGAATAAGCTTAAAGGTGAGATTGAAAACAAGAAAGTCACTGTAGGCATTCAAATTGGTCAAGATGGTAAATTGTTTGGTAGTGTGACAACCAAACAAATTACAGAAGCCTTTGAAAAAGAACACGGCATCACTTTGGATAAGAAAAAAGTTGAATTATCCAGTGAAATCAACTCAGTTGGCATTTATACAGCCACCGTATCACTCCACAAAGACATCAAAGCACAATTTGAGATTCATATCATAGAAAAGTAGGATTGACAAAATGCCTAAAAACTTACCCTACCATTTAGAGGCTGAGCAATCTGTCTTAGGCACCATCTTTTTAGATCCTAAGACGATTACTGCGGTGATAGATTATTTGGATGACTCTGATTTTTTCGAACAAAGTCACATCTTAATTTATCAAGCCATGAAGCTTTTAAATGTTGAAAACTTAAAAATAGATTATGCCAGTGTGGCTGCCAAACTTGAACAATCGCAATCGCTTGCCAAAGCGGGTGGGCTTTCATATTTGCAGTCTTTATCTGATGCCGTCCCATCCATTGCCCATTTGCAAACCTATATTGATTTGGTTAAAGATGGTTCTTTAAAGCGTCAAGTCATTGAAGTCACTTCTAAAATATTAGAAGAAGGCTATAACGGTGCGATGGATGCCAGCAGTTATGTGGCCAAAGCTGAAGAAGATATTTTCGCACTCGCTCAAAAAAGAAAAACAAGTGCGTTTGTACTCCTTTCTGATGTGATGCATGAGGTGCGAGAAAAAACAGAACGTAATCGTGATAAAAAAGGCGGGATTACCGGCCTTCAAACTGGATTTTCAAATTTAGATAATATCACTTCAGGTCTTCAACCAGAAGAACTCATTATTTTAGCAGCACGTCCTTCGATGGGGAAAAGTGCGTTCGCGATGAATTTAGCGATTAACGTGGCACGCTTAAATAAAGAAGGCGCATCAGGCGTGGCTATTTTCAGTTTAGAAATGAGTAACGACCAACTGGCACAACGGATGCTCTCAACTGAAGCAAACGTTGAAAATAAACGCATTAAAGAAGGCAATTTAACACCAAAAGAGTGGCAAATGATGGAAAGTGGGATGCAAACACTATCGCGTTTAAATATCCACTTTGATGACTCTGCTGCGGTGACGGTTGCTGATATTAGAGCGAAATGTCGTAAACTTTCTCAAGAGGGAAAACTTGATTTTGTCGTCATTGACTACTTACAACTCATTAAAGGCGATGAACGCTCAGGCAATCGTCAAGAAGAGGTTGCGCGTATTTCTAGAAGCTTAAAACAAATGGCAAGAGAATTAAAAATACCAATTCTTGCATTATCTCAGCTATCGCGTGAAGTTGAAAAAAGAGAAGATAAACATCCTGTTTTAGCCGACTTAAGAGAGTCTGGTAGTATTGAGCAAGATGCTGATATCGTCTTATTCTTATATCGTCATGACTATTATGTTAGAGATGAAAGTAAACAAACCAATGAAGTTGAACTTCATATCGCAAAAAATCGTCAAGGTGCTGCTGGTAAACGCTTATCGTATCGCTTTGATACAGAGTATAGCCGGTTTAGAGTTCAATCAGATCGTGAATCTTATGAGGACCGTGATTAATCTTAAATATATGAATATAGACAGGCACAAAAAAAACCTTGGGTTTTCCGAGGTTTTTTTGTGTCGATTTATTTAAGTGTGAATTTAAGCATCCAAATGGTCTTTTCAAATTCAGCAATGCTGCCAATATATAAATCAGCGGTTGCTTCATCTTCTAATGCTTGAGCAATCTTTAAATCTTCTTTTAATTCTTTAACGATCAGTTCAAAGTCTGATAATAAGCCTTTAACCATATCCATAGCAGTTTCAATACCAGTTGCTTCTTTTAATGTTGCCAATTCTAAATAGGCTTTTTGCGTAGATGAAGGTTTACCGCCAATGGTTAATAATCTTTCTGCAAATTCATCGTAAAGCTCATTAATGTGATCATATAGTTCTTCAAATTTCGCATGCAATGCAAAGAAGTTAGGACCTGTTACATACCAATGATAATGATGTAACTTAGTGAATAAGACGCTTAAGTTTGCGACTTGTCTGTCAAGTGCTTTATAAAGTTTTTCTTTCATTTCTAACACCTTCCCTTTCGTTTTATACACTCATATTATACCACAATTTTATAATTATTCCAAATCACACGCATTAAATTTATTGGTTGAAAGTGATGGAAAAAGTCCTCTTTTTATGGTAATATTGTATGGCAGGTGATAAATATGTTTGATCGACTCAAAATATTAGAAACACAGTATCAACAGATGCAAGATAAGCTTGCGTCAGGCACATTAGATGTCAAAGAAATGACCCCATTATTAATTGAATTATCAAGCATCGAAGAAACGGTTGAGACATACCGTTTTTATCGCACTAAAAAAGAAGAACTTGATGATTTAAAAGAGATGATTAAAGATGAAGATGATCATGAACTCATTGAAATGAGTCAACTTGAGATCTCATCATTAGAAGATATATTAGAAAAAACAGAAGAAAAACTTAAAATTCTTTTAATGCCGAAAGATCCCAATGATAATAAAAATATTATTATGGAAATTAAAGGCGCTGCAGGCGGCGATGAAGGTAATATCTTTGCCGGAGACCTTTATAAAATGTATGCCAAATATGCGGAATCCCAAGGCTGGAAAATCGAGTTATTGAACGCGATGGAAGGATCGATGGGTGGGTTCACAAGCATTGAATTTATGATCTCAGGTAAAAAGGTATACTCGTTATTAAAATATGAGTCCGGCACACACCGCGTGCAACGTGTGCCCGAAACAGAGTCACAAGGACGTATTCATACATCAACAGCAACCGTTTTGGTTATGCCAGAAGCTGAAGAAATCGAATTTGATATTAAATGGGAAGATATTCGTTTTGATACATTTAACTCAAGTGGTCCAGGTGGACAATCGGTGAATACCACCAAATCAGCCGTACGTTTAACCCATATACCAACCAATATGAGTGTCTCTTGTCAAGAAGGTAAGAGTCAACATGAAAACCGTGATAAAGCATACCGGTTATTAAAAACCCGTATTTATGACAATATGATCAATGAGCAACTTGAAAAAGAGGGTGCTGAGCGTAAAGCATTGATTGGTCGCGGCGATCGTAGTGAAAAAATTAGAACCTATAACTATCCTCAAAATCGCGTGACTGATCACCGTATTGGCTTAACCTTACAACGGTTGGATGCGATTATCGAAGGCAAACTTGACTTAGTTTTAGAACCATTAATCAATGAGTTCCAAAAGCGTCAACTTATTGGAGAATAACGTGACCTTTGAACAGCTATTAAAAAAAGCGTCAAGTCGCGCGCTAAAAGCTTCAAAAGAAAAAGAAGCAGTTAAATTATTACTCATGCATGTGTCATCTTTTGAGGCACATGATTTTTACATGCATTTAAAAGATGACGTTTCAAAAGAGATGGAAGTTCGCTTTCTTAGTTTACTTGAAGCATATATCAATGACGATATCCCTGTTCAACACTTAATCGGATTTGCATACTTTTATGGGTATCCATTTTTTGTTAACAAAGATGTGTTAATTCCCAGAAGCGAAACCGAACAATTAGTAGAGCATGTCTTATATTACTACGACCATTATTTTAAAGGACAACACTTAAATGTGCTTGACCTTGGTACTGGCAGCGGCTGTATTGGCATTACCTTAGATTTAGAAGAACCCCTTTTAAATGTGATGTGTACAGATATTAGTCAAGAGGCACTTTTTGTTGCTCAAAAAAACAGCGAAGCCCTTCAAAGTCACGCAACAATCAAACAAAGTGATTTATTTCAAGACATCACAGATGTCTTTGACATCATTGTTTCAAATCCGCCTTATATCCCTAAAGATGAACACTTAGACCCAATGGTCTTAAATGAACCTCATGTGGCGCTTTATGGTGGTGACTTCGGCATTGATTTTTATCAAAAAATCATTACTGAAGCCAAAGCCTATTTGAAACCAACAGCACTTTTGGCTTTTGAGCATGGCTACCAACAAAGTAAGCACATTTTAGACATTGCTCAACAGGTTTTCCCAGATGCAATTGTGATTCAGAAAAAAGATCTTCAAGGTAAAGATCGATTTACATTTATTGGAATAGGTGGTGTATTATCATAATGAATAAAGGTGAAACCCTAATTGTTCAAACATATGAAGGCTATATGATTGCTGCTGATTTATATGATCCAGAAGGCGCTGAAGTCATCGATGAGTATCAAAAATTAAGCAATGAACCCATCTGTTATATTTATAATAATCCATTTCAAATAGACATGATTTCTGAGCCTATAAGAAAAGCTCTCTTTAGATGGCTGGAACACTTAAAACATCCTGTCTATGTGAAACTAAACGCATCATCCATGCATGAACAAATGTCAGGTGAAAAAACAGTAATCATCTATTTTTTAAAAACATCCGTTCATTTTAAAACCGTTGGTCATCTCGGTATTTTTAGAGCAGTTGCCTTACCAAAAATCAAGGCACCAACCATTGATGAAACGCTTCAAATACTATATGATACTTATCAACATAAAACACAAACCATTTATGCAACAGATGAGATCAAACCAACCTTTGAAACGATTTCAATTGTGGATTTTACCCAAACACCACCGAAAATCATACGTCAGGGAGACGCAACTTTGGATCCATTACCACAGAATAAGTAAAGTCTTAGGTTTTTAAGACTTTTTTTTCATCATTATGACAGTTTTCGTATATAATGAATAAGGTTAGAAAGAAGGAAATGTTATGGAAATTAGAAATATAGCCATTATCGCACACGTCGATCACGGCAAAACAACGCTCGTCAATCAACTTTTAAAACAAAGTGATGATTACGATCAGCATGTCATCTTAAGTGATCGTGCACTTGATAGCAACGATATTGAACGCGAACGTGGTATTACCATCTTAGCTAAAAACACCGCGATTGTTTTTAAAAAACACCGCATTAATATTCTAGACACACCAGGTCATGCTGATTTTGGTGGGGAAGTTGAACGGATCATGCATATGGTTGACGGTGTTTTATTGCTTGTTGATGCCTATGAAGGCGTGATGCCACAAACCAGATTCGTATTAAAAAAAGCATTAGAAGCACATTTATTACCCATTGTGGTGGTCAATAAAATTGACCGTCCTTTTGCCAATATCAATCAAACATTAAATGAAATTTATGACTTATTTATCGATTTGGGTGCTGATATTGAACAACTTGATTTTCCGGTTGTTTATGCCTCTGGACTTCAAGGCTTATCCAACTATGAACCTATTCTAAATGATCAATTTAAGATGGAACCCATCTTAGATAGTATTATTAAATATGTACCAAAACCAAAACAAGAAATTAAAAAACCATTGATTTTTCAACCAGCGCTAATTGAGTATAACGACTATGTTGGACGTATGGGCATTGGTAAGATTCATCAAGGACAATTAAAAGTTAATGAAACAGTGACATGTCACCGTTTGGATGGCACAACACTGGATTTTAGAATTCAAAAGATCTATCAAAATCAAGGGATGCATAAACTAGAAGTTGAGGTTGCTTATGCCGGCGATATTGTTTCTGTTGCGGGATTAAGTGATATTCATGTAGGTGAAACGATTGGCGTTTTAGGTGGGACAGAAAAGTTAACACCACTGCATATTGATGAACCCACTGTGCAAATGACATTTTTAACAAACAATTCACCTTTTGCTGGTAAAGAAGGCAAATTTGTAACAGCATCTAAATTGGAAGACCGTCTGAATAGAGAAGTTCAAAAAGACGTGTCTTTACGCGTCGTAAGAGTGGATTATTCAGAATCATGGGTTGTCTCTGGTCGTGGGGAACTCCATTTGGGTATCTTAATTGAAAATATGCGTCGTGAAGGTTTTGAGTTTCAAGTATCACGACCAGAAGTTATCACAAAAAATGACGGTGGACAGCCACAAGAACCGTATGAAGACGTTTTAATTGATTGTCCAAGTGAATATATGGGCACCATTATGGAAATGCTTGGTGAACGTGGCGCTATTTTAGGCACCATGTATCAAAACAGAGATTATAGCCGTATGGAATATATCATGCCATCACGTGGTTTAATTGGTTTTATGACACACTTTTTAACAGCAACCAAAGGCTATGGTATTTTAAGCCATGTCTTTAAAGAATATCGTCCGATGACCTCAGACCTTATGGGGTCCAGAAAACTTGGCGCTTTGGTCTCGATCAATCAAGGCATGACGACTAGTTACGCCATTTTTAAATTAGAAGAACGTGGCACGATGTTTGTATCACCACGGACGATGGTTTATGAAGGCATGATTATTGGTGAAGCCAATAAAGATAGCGACTTGGTCGTCAATATTACACAAGAAAAACAAATGACCAACATGCGTTCTGCAGGTAAAGACCAAACGGTTGTATTAAAAAAAGCCCGCATTATGAATTTAGAGGCATGTTTATCATTTATTAACGAAGACGAACTTATTGAAATTACACCTTTAAACATTCGCCTACGTAAAAAAATCTTAAAAGCCAATGAACGTAAAAAATCGAATTATTTATCCAGATCAGAAGGATAACACAAAAAAGTTAGAGAAATCATTTTTAAGTGACGGCATGCGCGTATAAAAACAACGTTTTTATGTTATAATAAAAAATAGGTTTAATTGACAAGGAGGCTCATTATGAAAGTTGCAATTGGCAGTGATCACGCAGGATTTCATTTAAAAGAATATATCAAAATATATCTTGAAAACAAAGGTATAAAGGTGACTGATTTTGGCACACACTCAGTTGATTCAGTGGACTACCCTGATTTTGCAAAAAAAGTAGCCAAAGATGTTTTAAAAGATGAAACAGATTTTGGGATTTTGATTTGTGGCACAGGTATTGGCGTCAGCATCGCAGCCAATAAAGTGAAAGGCATTAGAGCAGCACTGATTTATAACGATGAAACTGCCTATTTGTCTAAAGCACACAACAACGCCAATGTGATTGCTATGGGTGGTCGCACAACAACCAATGAACAAGCAATTCAAATGATTGAAACCTATATGAAAACCGCATTCGAAGATAGACATCAAAAAAGACTTGATAAAATTTATCAGATTGAAGGAGAAGCATAATGGCGAAAGTTGTAATCTTAGATCACCCCTTAATCAATCATAAAATGGCGAAAATTCGTGATAAAACAACAGGTACAAAAGCATTTAGAGAAAGTGTTTCTGAAGTTGGTGGATTGATTACATATGAAATCACCAGAGATTTTGAAACAATCCCTAAAATTGTTGAAACACCGATATGTGAAACAACTGTTTTAGAACTTAAAAAACAAGTGGTCATCGTTCCAATTCTAAGAGCTGGACTTGGTATGGTTGAAGGCATTCATAACATCATTCCATCAGCTAAAATAGGTCATATTGGACTTTACCGTGATGAAGAAACATTAATACCACATGTATATTATTCAAAATTCCCCAAAGGTATCGATCAAAGTGTTTGTTTGGTTGTTGATCCTATGCTTGCAAGCGGTGGATCTGCCTCAAAAGCGATTGATATTTTAAAAGCTGAAGGTGCAACCGATATTCGTTACGTTGGTTTGGTGGGATGTCCAGAAGGTGTGAAAAGACTGACTGAAGATCACCCTGATGTTGCTATTTACTTGGCAGCCATGGATAGCCACTTAAACGAGGTTGGGTATATCGTACCTGGTTTGGGAGATTGTGGGGACCGGTTATTTGGAACTAAATAAGAAAAAGAAAAAATTATTTATGACATATATTATGGTGATGCAATTGTTTTTCACCGTTGCAGGATTAGCCATACTAGGATATTATATTGGCGATCGTATTAATCCTGAAGGTAATTTACCAACCATTTTAACAGGGGTTGGATTGATCTTAGGGATTTTGGTTGCTTTTATGATATTATTGCAGTTTATTAAAAGTGAGGAAAGACATGAAAGACGTACACATAATTAGTCTGATTGCGCTTATTTATGCTGTCATTTTGGCACTGGTCGCATTTATCTTTTATAGAGAGTATGCCATTTGGGCCATTTTAGGATCAGCAACAGCGCTATTCAATCATAGTCAAATGATCAGAGTGAGTAACAGTAAATACACAGCAGCAACGCTTGGTGTGCATTTATCTACGCGCTTTTTACTTTATATCATTATCATAGCGTTTACCTATTTTAACTTAGGTGGGCCCAATGCAGATTCCTCAGTGTTAACGAAAGCTTATATATTCTTACTTCTTGGTGTCTTTGCAGTAAAGGTTGGCGCCATCATTTATACAAGTCCTTTAATTAAGAAGAAAGAAGAACAAACCATTGATTTAAAGGCAGGTGATGATGATGTTTCAAACGGTTCTTAATTACTTTTTGAGTTTGCCTGTTTATTTTTACACCTCTTTATTTGTAATGACAGTTGTTGCAGTATTGTCTTATGTTGTCGGCAAACGTGTTGAAAGACTAGATGTCAGAGAAACACCTGCAAAGTTTTATACCGTCTTTATCGAATTTATTGGCTTTTTCAATGGTTTTGTTAAAGGATATATCGGAAAACATTGGCGCTTTGTAGCACCATTAACATTAACGATGGCACTGTATGTCTTTTTGTCAAACATCTCAGGTATTATTGCTCTAGATGCGCCAACAAAATATACAACCATTACATTCTCATTATCCATTATTTCATTTATCATTGTTCAAGTCACAGGGTTTATTAGCCAAAGTTGGCGTCACTTCTTAGGACTCTTTCAACCACTACCCTTTATGTTTCCACTCAATGTGATCAGTGAGTTTTCACCACTCATTTCAATGGCCTTACGTTTGTTTGGTAATATTGCCAGTGGGGCTGTGATCTTAGGGCTTGTTTACAGAGCTACCGGGGTTTTCTCAATCATTGTTGCCCCACCGTTTCATTTGATTTTCGATATTGGATTTGGACTGATTCAAACACTTGTTTTAGTATTACTCACTGTGATTTTCGCGGCGAACAAAGTGGATGAAGCAGATTTAGATATAGTTTAAAAAATAAAAAAACACAAAATATAAGGAGAAAAAAAGTATGTTATCATTTATAGTTCAAGTTTTGCCTAATGTTTTAGAAGCTGTTGTAGACAATGCACCATTTGCATCTGGTTTGGCTTACTTAGGCGCTGGTATCGCTGTATTAACCGGTTTTGGTACAGGGATTGGTCAAGGGATTGCTGCTGGTAAAGCGGCTGAAGCTGTTGGTAGACAACCAGAAGCTCAAGGTAAAATTACAACCACCATGTTGATTGGTCAAGCAGTTGCTGAAACATCAGCACTTTACGGCTTAATTATTGCATTTATTCTAACAACAAAATAATAAAAAAAAGGATTTGATGATAAGTGAACGAAATATTTCAAGAAATTACCCAAATCATTGATGACGGTTTAAACGCGATTTTTGATCGTCCTGATTTGGTCATCTTTAATATCCTTGCTTTTATTGTTTTGGTGTTACTTGTCCGCAAATTTTTATGGCAAAAAGTGACTGTGTTTTTAGATGAAAAACAAGACGCTTTCACAAAAGCCATTGATGATGCTGATAAAGAACGGGCACATGCCAAAGAACTTCAAGACAATGCGGTTAAAGAATATGAACGCATGAAAGAAGAAACCAAACAATTAAAAGAAAGACTGATGCAAGATGCTTATAAAGAACAAGAAGCATTGATTTTAAGCGCGAAAAAAGAAGCGAAGCGTCGTTTGGAACAAGCAGAACAAGACATTCAATTTGAAATTGATAAAGCGAATGAAGAGATTCGTCAATCGATTAAAGAAATTGCCTTTACTGCCGCTAAACGTATCGTTAAAAAAGAAATCGATGAAGACATTCACCAAAGCATTATTGATGACGTTTTAAAGGAAAGAGAAAAATAAGATGAAGATGATCAATTATGCGAGGGCATTACATCGTATTGCCATCGAAAACGATAAACTTGATCGCCTAACATATGAATTCCAAGCATTTAAAGACGAGTTGTCATCATATGACTCGTGGTTTAAAATGATGGATTCACCGATGATTTCGCTAGAAGAAAAGTATGCGTACATTGATGCATTTACATTTGATGCATCCTTTTTGGCTTTTTTAAAGTTGCTTGCTAGAAATACTGATATGCAACTTTATGATGACATCCATGAACAATGGTTATATTTAGCAAGAAATCATCAAAAAATTGCACATATTCATCTTTATTCAGCAAAACCGATTTCTGATGAAGAAATCAAACAGTTTGAAAAAGTATTATTACCACGATTCAAAGGTAAAACCATTTCCTTTCATGTCACCATTGATGAAGGATTGCTTGGTGGTATTAAAACAATTTATCACGGACAATCACTTGATCGTTCGGTTGCAAAAGAGCTCGAAGAGTTGTATACATTAATTTAAGGTGGTGTCTAAATTGTCAAAAATAAAAGTTCAAGAAATGACTGAGGTCATTAAAAAACAAATAGAGTCATTTGAACAAGACGTAAAATTAGAAAATATAGGGAAAGTATTAAGCGTTGGCGATGGGATCGCAATCGTCTATGGTCTACAAAAGGCCATGATGGGCGAGTTGTTGGTTTTCCCTCATAATGTCAAGGGCTTAGTCTTTAACCTTGAAGAATATCATGTGGGTGTTATTTTATTAGGTGACACACATTTAATTAAAGAAGGCGACATGGTGAAAACCACCAAGCGCATTTTTGAGGTACCTGTTGGCGAAGCACTCTTAGGACGCGTTGTTAATCCACTAGGTGAACCCATCGATGGCTTAGGGTCTATAAAGACAGATAGCTTTCTTCCAGTAGAACGGATTGCCAAAGGCGTTATGTCTCGTGGTTCGATTAATGAAAGCATGCAAACGGGCACAAAAGTGATTGATGCCTTAGTACCGATTGGTAAAGGGCAAAGAGAACTTATTATCGGTGACCGTCAAACAGGTAAGTCAACACTCGCTATTGATGCCATCATTAACCAAAAAGGTAAAGATGTGATTTGTGTGTATGTCGCCATTGGTCAAAAAGAATCCAGTGTGTCATCATTGGTTCAATTGTTTAAAACAAAACAAGCCATGGATTATACCATTGTCGTCAATGCTGGTGCTTCAAAAGAAGGTACACTGTTATACTTAGCACCATTTGCTGGTGTCACCATGGCAGAATACTTTATGGAACAAGGCAAAGATGTTTTAATCGTTTATGACGATTTATCGAAACATGCGGTTGCTTACCGTGAACTTTCATTACTATTAAGAAGACCTCCAGGACGCGAAGCATATCCTGGTGACGTATTCTATCTACATTCAAGATTATTAGAGCGTTCAGCGAAATTAAGCGAAAAATTAGGTGGCGGTAGTATTACTGCACTGCCTATTATTGAAACCAAAGCAGGCGATATTTCTGCCTATATTCCAACCAATGTCATCTCAATTACAGACGGACAAATCTTTTTAGAAGCGGAACTTTTCTATTCAGGTATTAGACCAGCGATTAATGCCGGTTTAAGTGTGTCTCGTGTGGGTGGTGCTGCACAGTGGAACGCGATGAAAAAAGTTGCTGGACCGATTCGGATCAGCTTAGCGAATTATCGCGAGTTAGAATCATTTGCACAATTTGGTTCAGACTTAGACCCGAACTCTAAAAGACGTTTAGAGCGTGGTCGTAGAACTGTTGAAATCTTAAAACAAGATGAACATGACTTAATTGATATTCCTACGCAAGTCATTAGTCTTTATGCATTATCCAATGGCTTTATGGATGACTTAGATTTAGAACAAGTCAGAGCATTAGAATCAGAAATTTCGCAAAACCTTAAGATGAGCGAACGTGGACAAAAGCTTTTAAAAACATTGGTTGATACTCAAAAACTACCAGAGTCAAAAGATATTGATATATTCATTAAAGATTTAAAGAGGTTGATCTAGATGGCACTTAAGGATATTAAACTTAGGATGCAAGCCATTAAAAAGACATCATCGATTACACAGGCCATGCATAACATTGCATTATCTAAAATCAAAAAATCTACCCAAACACTGAAACACTCTGAAGCGTTTGTGGGAGAGTTATCACGTATTTTAGAAGATGCCAATCAACAATTATATCAACATCGTCTCACCACACCATCAGAGGTAAAAAGACGTCTTTATATATTGGTTACTAGCGATCGTGGGTTATGCGGCAGCTACCATAACCAATTATTCAAAGCGTTTTTAAAAGAGGTTGAGCCTTTAAAAACATCAGATTATGAAGTTTTTGTTTTAGGTAAAAAAGGCTATTATTTCGCTTTAAAGCGCGGTATACCAACCATAAACAAAGAAATTATTTATAACCGTGACGATATTTTCACAATGTATTTTAGAGGGTATGCCTCTATCATCAAAGATGCCTTTATGGATGAGATGGTTGACCAAGTGATTTTATTTCACAATCACTACATCAACACAGCATCCACTGAAGTGGCAAGACATCAAATTCTACCGCTTGATTTTGAATCAAAAGGGTATAAAGAAAATTATTTCTATGATGCCCCAGCTGAAGTGGTCTTAGACCAAACAGTGAGTGTTTATGTTGAAGGTCGTATTTTTCAAGCATTGGCTGACGGGAAGTTATCTGAACATGCCCAACGCATGGTTGCTATGAAAAATGCCACTGACAATGCCAAAGATATTGTAGAAAAGTTAAATACTGTATATCACCGTGCAAGACAACAAGAAATTACAAGCGAACTGATTGACGTCGTCAACGGTTCGAATGTCTAAGAAAGGATACAGACATTATGGAAGGTAAAATTACACAAGTTATTGGTCCAGTCGTTGACGTTTACTTCGCAGACGAACTGCCTGAGGTATATGACGCTTTAGTCGTTTCTGCTGATCAAGGTAAAACAGTGACACTAGAAGTTTCTCTACATCTTGGTGATCATGTGGTCAGAACCATTGCCTTAGAGGCAACAGAAGGCTTAAGACGCGACATGGTTGTTACATCAACTGGAGGACCTGTCTCTGTACCTGTTGGTAAAGATGTCCTAGGACGTATTTTTAATGTTTTAGGGGAACCGATTGATGAAGGAAAACCGTTAAAAGATACCCCAAGAAAATCAATCCATCGTGCCGCACCAGCGTTTCATGATTTGACAAGTGATGTTGAAATCTTAGAAACAGGGATTAAAGTGATTGACTTACTAGCGCCTTATATTAAAGGCGGTAAAATTGGTTTATTCGGTGGTGCCGGTGTTGGTAAAACCGTCTTAATTCAAGAATTGATTCATAACATCGCACAAGAACAAGAAGGTATTTCTGTCTTTGCTGGTGTTGGGGAACGTACCCGTGAGGGTTATGAGCTTTTTAATGAAATGAGAGAGTCAGGTGTCGTTGATAAAACAGCGCTTGTCTTCGGTCAAATGAATGAGCCACCAGGGGCGAGAATGCGTGTTGCCTTGACAGGTTTAACAATGGCTGAACATTTTAGAGACGAAGCCAAACAAGATGTGCTTTTATTTATTGATAACATATTTAGATTTATTCAAGCCGGTAGTGAGGTTTCAGCCCTTTTAGGACGTATGCCTTCAGCGGTTGGTTATCAACCAACCTTAGCAACCGATATGGGTCGTCTGCAAGAACGTATCACATCAACTAAAAATGGTTCAATTACATCCATTCAAGCGGTATACGTACCAGCTGATGACTATACCGATCCTGCGCCTGCAACAGTGTTTTCGCATTTGGACGCGACCACTAACTTAAGTCGTAAATTAACTGAAATCGGTATTTATCCAGCGGTTGATCCATTGGCATCAACCTCAAGAGCACTTGCGCCACACATCGTTGGCCGTGAACATTATGAAGTCGCAAGAAGTGTTCAAAAAACGATTCAACGTTACCATGAACTTCTAGATATTATTGCCATCTTAGGGATGGATGAACTCACTGATGAAGATAAATTGATTGTGCACCGTGCACGTCGCTTGCAAATGTTCTTATCACAAAACACCCATGTTGCTGAACAGTTTACTGGACAACCAGGATCATTTGTTCCAGTTAAAGAATCTGTCAGAGGCTTTAAGGAAATCTTAGATGGCAAACATGATGACATGCCCGAAGAAGCATTCTATATGGTTGGTACCATTGATGATGCGATTAAGAAGGCGAAGTCATTATGATGTTTCATGTGCTCACCCAACAGGGTCAAACACATCAAGATGCATGCGCATATGCAGTCATTAGAAACAAAGAAGGCGAATTGGCTATTTTAGAAAACCATATACCTATGATTATTTATGTTTCTGAGGGCTATGTGAAGTTTGTTGATGATAAAGTTGAAAACTTCTTAGTTGTTGAGCAAGCCATTGTTGAGTTTAAAGAAAACAAGTTAACCATTTTGGCACTAGAAGCGCAAATAGGTAAAACCTATGCGCATGCAAAAGAAGCGTTCGATCATGCAAAAAATGAACGACTTCAAATCACGAAAAAAGAAAATATTGACTTTTCTAAGCTTGAACGAGAACTTAAAGAAAACATCGCTAAAGGCGGCGGAGGACACGTTTAAGAAAAGGAGTTTTATATGGATCAAATCATTTATTTTGTCTCTTTATTCGTATTTTTTGCCATTAACTTGAAAATACTAATGGCACTTCATATTGAGAATAAGTTTGAAAAAATGAAGATATGGGAAATTAAGACAGCCTACTTTTTACTTGCTTTAATCACAGCGCATGTGCTGGCTGAAATTATGGTGAAATTATCAGAATTGATTACGTTTTAAAACAAATGCGCAAGTTTTCTTGCGCTTTTTTGAAAGGTGAATATGAAAAAAATACTTAGTTTAGGACTTCTGGTTATGGGTGTTTTGGTATTAAGCGCTTGTGTTAAGCATGTACCACCCAGCCCTGATCCAACACCGCCATCGCTCATCGAGGTGACAGAATTACCCGATGCATTTGAATTTGCAATCACATCCATTAGGTCTCTTCTACCGCGCAATATCAATGGTGATTTTGTTTTACCTAAAGTCGAAGGGCTGGTCATCAACTATCGTATGGATAACCAAGTTTTTGATGAACTATTTATTTATCATTCACCTTTTTATGATCAAGAGAAGATTTTAATGGCACGGATTTCCAATGAAGAGGTTTACTATGATCACGCATTCTCTGTATTTGTTTTAGCCAATGGGTCGGCATCTAATCTTAATCAAATCTATATTAATTTACCAGGCGGTGCTGATGCCGTCCAACGTGAGATTTATCAAAATGCAGAAATGACTTTTTTCCAAACAAAAAACGATAATGAATATATTGAACTCTACGATCAAGCAGTTGAAATTAGAGGACGTGGGAACTCTACATGGTTTAGCTATCCAAAACAGCCATATCGTATCCGGTTTTCAGAAGAGACATCGATTTATGGTATGCCTCAGGCAAGAAATTATGTCTTACTTGCAGAATATGCAGATAAATCGCTTTTAAGAAATACAATTGTCCATCAATTTTCATCAAAACTTAAGCATATGGATCACGTTATTCAAACCAGAATGGTTGAACTCTATATTAATGATCAATACCACGGGGTATATACATTATCTGAACATGTCGAAAGTCATGAAAATAAATTATATATAGATGTCAATTATGATCGTTTGGATGCAGGGTTCTTTTTAGAACTTGATCAGCGTATTTTTGATTTGGACATCCCTGAACAATTATGGTGGTTTAATTTAACAGGACGGGCCTATGAAATTAAAAGACCAGATCCTGATAATTTAAAATACACACAAGGACACACCGATTATATCAGCAGCTATTTCTATGAAATCCAGCAAGCATTGATTGCTCAAAGTGGGTATGAAGATTTAATTGATGTTGATAATTTCCTTGATTATTTTGTCACACAAGAACTCTTTAAAAATGTCGATGTTGGCTTTAGTAGCGTATTTATGTATAAACAACAATCCCAACCAGTTAAGATGGGTCCACTTTGGGATTTTGATTTTGCAATAGGTAATGCCGATTATATTGATTATGGACCAGACAATTTTTATGGATTTGCCTCCAACAAAAATTATTGGTTCCATTTAATGATGCAAATACCAGAATTAAGAGTGAAGTTTGTCGAAAGATACAATGATGTGTATTACGACATCATACCAGAACTGTTATTAATGATTGATCAATTCGGTGAAGCTATGGCACCTGCAGCAGCACGAAACTTTGAAAGATGGGATATTTTATCACAATACATATGGCCAAACCCAGCAGAGATGTTGGCAGCACAAACCTATCAAGGTCAGGTGGATTATGTGAAATCATATATTGCACAACGTTCACTATGGCTCTTTGTCACATTAAATAGTCAAGCATTTTTAGATGGCGAATACAACTAAAAAAATACCCTCAGCACAACGCTGAGGGTTTTATTTA
>JBLRWW010000004.1:0-27627 GCA_047921055.1 Acholeplasmataceae bacterium | reverse complement strand
ACAATCTCATAGCCACATTTTTGATAGAAGGAATAAGGATGATGAGACATATTTTTAATATTTTTTATGGCTTCAAAAGGGTCTTTAAATAAATCAACTTTTGATAATGATGTTTGATCAAACTCATCATCAGATCCTAAATACATCACTAAGCCACCATGATCAACAACATCTTTTTCTAGCGCCTCAACTAATAATGTGGCAATGCCTTGGCCTCTATAGTCTAGGTCAACTGCTAATGGATGGAGTTCCCATCCTGTCATGCCATACTGTGGTCTTGCACCAATAATACCAACCACCGTATCTTTTTGGACATAAATATACGTAATATAACCATCTTGACATAAACTTAAGACCTCATTGTGGGCATCTTCCTTATCGCCATATGTCCAGGGGAACGTTAACTGCAGCAACCTTGCTGCTGAAAAGACTTCATTTTGATTGTCTTTTGATAAATGCTTAAGCATATCAATACCTCCTTAAAATTATGATTGATGGGGGATATAAAACACTTCGGGTGTTAACGGTTTGACGTGAAGCAATAAATGCTTAATGTCATCTAGGATGCTTGCGCTTGAGGCATTAAAAATCACGCGAAACGATACGTCTTTTAAAAAGGTCTTTTCTGTAATCATTGCCTTTTCATTAAAAAATTGTGTCATCGTATCGATTAAGTGATAATTAAAAGTGATTTCATAGACATCAAATACTTTCTTATCATAGCGTTTGGCCTTTGATACCACAAGCGATGCTGATTTGGCATAGGCTCTAATCAAACCGCCAGATCCTAATTTAATCCCACCAAAATACCTGATAACAACCACACAAACATTGGTTAGTTGATGATGTTTAATCACATCTAAAATAGGGACACCCGCTGTTTTTTGTGGCTCACCATCATCAGATGCCATGTGCATATCACCTTGATCGCCCATAACGGCGGCGTAACAATAATGATTGGCTTTAGGATATTTGGTTTTTAATGAGTCAATAAGCATCTTTAACTCATCTTTAGAAGAAACAGGAAAGATTACACCAATAAATCGTGACTTATGAATCTCAAGTTCTGCATGTTCATCTGATTTTATATAGACCATCGTATCACCCATTTTCAGTATATCACAGATGATTTCTCAAGTGATAACTTCTTTGTCATATAGACTGTTTATGCTTTTTAAATGGCATCATAATTGGTATAATAGATATGGTGAATAACATGAGTGATATAAAACGAGCAAAAATAGTCTTAAAAGAACTTAAAAAAAACGGATATGAGGGTTATATCGTAGGCGGTGCCGTTAGGGACCACCTTTTACGTATGCCTTTAACCGATATTGATATTACAACCAATGCGAAACCCCATGAGGTATCAAAGATATTTAAAAAAACCAAACCAACAGGCATTAAATATGGGACTGTATCGGTATATATTGGTGAAGATATTTTTGAGGTGACAACCTATCGCCTTGAAAATGGTTATAAGGATCATCGCCATCCCAGTGATGTCAACTTTAGTGATTCAGTTTTAGATGATGTCTCACGTCGTGATTTCACCATCAATGGTCTATTAATGGATGAGACCGGTCTAGTGACTGATTTGGTTGGTGGACAAAGTGATTTAAATGCGAAAATGATCCGCACCATCGGTGACCCTAAGGACAGATTTAATGAAGATGCTTTAAGAATGTTAAGAGCTTTTTATTTTCAAGCAAAGCTCGGCTTTCAAATTGATGCCGAAACACGCTTGGCCATTAGTACACATAAAGATGATCTACTTAAAATTTCAAGTGAGCGTGTCATGACAGAACTCATTAAAACCTTTAAAGGTCCGTATTTGAAACGTGCCGTACAATCGATTGTCTCAACTGGTGTTCATGAGGTATTACCAGGACTTAAAAAAGGATTTGAATATATCAATCAATTGGATGAAATGCCATTTGTTGACGCATTTTTCACCTTGTCATTTGCCTTGAATAAGGGTGTTGACCCTTATTGGCCATTTTCAAATAAGCACAGACATAAATATGAGATGGCAAGCCAACTTGCCAACCAGTATCAACGGTTTGATCCCATGACACTATACACGTATGGTATTGATTTATGCTTGCTTGCAAATAAAGTCAACACGATCCTTAACCGCACTAAAAATCAACGCTCAAAAATCGAAAAAGATTTTTCTGAGTTGCCAGTTAAAAGTGAACTAGATTTGGTACTAAAACCGTTTGAAATGATGAAAATGACTGGTAAAAAACCAGGTGCATGGCTCAAAGAAGTTCAACAAGCCATGGTGGTTGATATTTTAAATAAAAAACTAAAAAACAACAAAGAAGATTTGAAAACATATGTTCTAAATTATCTTAAAAATCAAGGAGAACCCCAATGAATCTAAATGAAAATCAAATGTATGCCATTGTCGGTAAAGTAGAAAGTATCAATCATGGCGCCCATTTTTGTAACACCACCATCCTAACAGAAGATGGTGAGCATATTAATCTCAAACTCGATGTTGAACAACTCGATCATTTGGCCATGGGCAAATTGTTTCAGTTTGAAGCCAAAGCGATTTATAGAGCAGAAGATGAGTTGATCTTAAAATGTGTCTCAATTACTCCAGCAGAAGATGTGTTATCTTCTGAAACACTGGCAAAACTGCTTGAACACTTTTATGTTTACGCACCTATCCCAATGCTTGATATTAAAAAAGGGATTGAGTCTTACTTAAATCAAATTGAAAACCCGGTACTTAAAGAGATAACAGATGCAATTTATCAGGCAAATAAAAAAACTTTTTACATGCATCCAGCAGCAACCAAATTTCATCACGCATATGTGGGCGGATTAAGTCATCACACCTTAACGATGTTACGCTTAAGTGAACCTTTCTTAACGGTTTACCCTTATTTAGATAAAGATCTGCTTTATGCAGGCACCATTTTGCATGACATGTCAAAAATAGATGAAATCAGTGGTGTTGATGGTGAATACACCAAAGAAGGCTTACTCATTGGTCACCTAGTCATGCAAACCATTGATATTGATCTTATTGCTAAACGTCTTGGACACCTTGACAAAGAAGAAGTACTGCTTTTAAAACATATGATTTTATCACATCATGGTCAGCCACACTTCGGTTCACCAAAAAAACCTCAAATTGGGGAAGCATTGTTATTATGGTATATTGATTCCATTGATTCTAAATTCACGGTTTTAGGGGAAGTCTTAAAAGATACACCTGAAGGATCATTTACACAAATGGTATCTGTATTAGATAAAATGCGATTTTATCATCCGAAAATTAAATCAGAAAAATGAAAAAAAGGGAATGTTCGATTTGAACATTCCCTTTAACTTATTAAGCTTTGTTTGTTGCTTCTAAAATGTCAAACCATGAACCATATAATTGGTTGTAGTTGTTATCAAAATAAGCGACATCAGATAAAATGTATTCACTTAATTGACGACGGTTAATTTGTCTAATCGTTTCAAATCGATTGACATCATTTGTATCAGCAAATACGACATCTTCTAATAACTTAAAGACCAATTCACGTTGCATGTATGTTGAGTTGAAACGTGTGAATACAGGATTTAAATTTGAATTAAAGGCTGCTTGAACTGCTGCTGGTAATGTCACACCTTCATCTGATTTTTCTTCAGTAATGAAGTATTTGATTTGACTTGGTGTAATGGTATCAGAATCTTCGTTATAAACATTTAATGTGTCATCTGATCCAGAGACATAACGTCCATCTTCATCATCAGATGCCGAGAAGATTGCACTGTTTGGTTTAGAAACATTGGTTGCTAAAATCAAATGCCATCCGAATGCTGATTGAACTTGTTCTAAGTCACCAGCAGTAATACCAGTATCATAGAAATCTAAATATGGGAACTTAGAATCATCATCGTCTTGTTCTGATAAGATACCATGAATTTCTAATGCACGATCGAAGAAGACTTTATCAAGTGTACCTTGTCTTTGGATAAATCCAGTGAAGTTTGATGAATTCGTAATTGGGTTACCAATATTTTCAAAACGTAAATAGAAACCTAATTGACGGTATTTCGCCCATTGTAATTCGATTTGATAATCAATTGGGGCAACCAAGCTACCGCGTTCGATACGTCCAGAGTTGTTAAATTCGTTTGCAATGGCAGTAAATCCTTCAGCAAAGCCTTTATAATTACCAACAAGTTCATAAATAAGTTCAGATAATTCAAGTAAACCATCTAAGACATCTTGTTGTCCTTGAGCACTTAATGTGTCTAAATACTCTTGAGGATTATCAGGTGTACCATTGCCATCTGGATCAAAATAGATCAACATATGACTGACACTAATTGATTTGAAGTTGTTATATTGTAAGGCTGCTAAGTCAGCAAATTTTTCATAAATGGTATAGCCTTCAAAATCATAATGTCTTTCAATATCATCAATGTATTGTTGTCTTAACTCAGGGTATGTAAAGATCTTATCAATGGCTTGTTGATTGGTAGTTGCACCAAACGCAAGCAATAAGAATTGTTCTCTACCCATACTTGCAGGATATCCCGCAGATGCGAATTGATTGTTTGAAAATTGTTCGATAATGTCTTTGAATTGTGACTCGAATTCCGCACGATCAGTACTAGACACTTCGTATTTACCTTCATTGACTAAGAAAATATTTGAAGCCAAGTCAAGTGCTAAGTTAATACCGAATGAACCTTCAAGACGGTTATAAAATGCTCTAACAGATATTTTGTTATCGCCAACTTGTGCAACTGTTTCATCATCGATAGGTTTAGTGTCACCTTCATAACCAAACGATTGTTCGTAGAATGCTCTAACGACAGGGTCATAGATGCTTAAATCATTTTCTTCATAAAGTTCACTGATTTTAGCAGAAATGTATTGGTTGGTTAATCTTGCAACTAATAATTCTTCAAACAATTCATCTTTAATGGCATTAGCTTCTGTCGTGTTTGCGAAAACCTTAACGGTTTCATCTTCACTATCTTCAACTAAAATACCTTCTTCAGATGCGCTATCATCAGTCAATTTAAAGACTAAGAAGCGTGAGTTACCAAATGTTTGAACGCGAGAAGAATAAGGTCTACCTGACGTTGAGTCTTCTAGGTCTACTTGGTCTTCAGCGGTTAAGGTTGTATAAATATGACTACGTAAGCTGGTATTGATTGCTGTTAAATCGTCATATGTGTATGTTGAATCAAACTCAGTATCGTTTGCTCCAACAATTGAACCATCATTTGCAATTTCTACTTGTGCAGCAGGATTTAATAAATTATAAATCGCTACAAAGTTTTCTTTAACTTGTGCAGTTGTTAAAACGACATCAGGTAAACCATTATTACGGTTGGTACTAATGACATAACGTTGATAATAATTTTGGTAATCAAGTAAACTGATGTTGGCGCGATCTTCAATGACTTTGCCTAAGATGCCTAAATCAGACAAGATAGAGTTGACATGGCCATAAAGGGCTTGATCTTCTACATCAACATAATTTGGATCTGCTTCATTACTAATTCTAATATCAGGAATTTGGTACCAGAAACCTCTTGAATCAGCTTTGATACCTTGTTGATATAACGCAGCATTCGCTTCATTTAAGTTAATAAAACGCACCACTAAAGCATCAACATCATAACGCCCTTGGCGTGTTGAGATATAACGTGACACCAAATTTGCCTCAGAAATAAAGTTCACATGATCTTCATCAACAACTTCATCTTCTAAAAGGCCTCTTGCAAAGTCACGTTGTGCAACACGTAAGACAAATTGATCAATCATCGCTGGAATAGAGCCATACCCACTATAAGGTGTATCTTGTGTATTGGCTAAATTAACGATTTGGTTATACGTGGTTGTGATATCGACAGTGTTATCAAGTAAATATAATGAATCAACAAATTGTTCGATATTACGGTAAAAGCGATCAGGATTATCATTAAATAATTTTTCTAAAGTGTCTTCATCAGCTGATTGGTGAATTGTTTGATTAATCACTTCATCTAAAAATTCATTTAAGGATTCATCTCCTTGGTTTAATAAGGATGTTACACTGGTGATTTGATCGGCAAAAATGAGTTCATCAACCATTTGAGCCAATACTGAAGCACCTTGTAATCTCAGTTCTTCATATAATTCTCTTTCAGTTATTATAACATCACCGACTGTTAAGTATGGGTCGTCTCCCACATCACCATAGGGTGTGCCTGTGCTACGCCCACAAGCGGCTAATGTAAGTATCGTTGCGAAAACGAAAACGAGTATTGCAATTTTTCTTACATGTTTGATTTGATTCGTCATGTACAATCTCTCCTTTATTGTATTTCATACAAGCATGTATAATATAGCATTTTTTAAAGCACAATGCAACCACTTTCAATTGATTTGATAATCTCACATATTTATATGGTAAAATGGTAAAAAGGTGATAAGGTGAAAATACATATACTCGCAAGTGGGTCAAAAGGAAACATGACCTATATCAAAACAAACAATCAAAACTTTTTTATTGATGCTGGCATCAGCTATTTAAAGGTTAAACAAAAGATGTTGGCTTACCAACAAGACATTCAAAATGTTGATACCATCATTTTAACCCATGAACACTATGATCATACGATGGGGTTAAAAATGATTTTAAAACAAGGGTTTATCAAAACCATTTACTTAACGCATGGCACATATCAAGCGTTAACAGATGATGTGAAAAGCTTTTTTCCTACGAACGTCATCATGATTAAAGCAGATCAGCCAGTCATGATGGGGGCGGTTGAAATCACACCGTTTATGGTGTCGCATGACGCGCTAGAACCGGTTGGATTTTTAATTAAAGCTGAAGGAAAAAAGATTGTTTCAATTACAGACACAGGCTATGTTGATCAAAGCTATGAAGCGCTACTATCCGATGCGGATTTATATATTGTAGAGGCCAATCATCATCCAACCAAGTTGATGAATTCACCACGCCCCTTCCTATTAAAGAAAAGGATTTTAAGTGAAAAAGGTCATCTTTCAAATGAAGATGCCTGTTGGCTTATGAATCAATGGATTAAAACAAAAACAAGCATCTGGGTGGTTGCACACATGTCAGAAGACTGCAATGATATCATTGATGTCGAAGAAGCCATTGTCGCCACATTTGACGACCCAACCAAAGTGATTTTATATTATGCATCAAACCAAGGATTGCCGGTGATTGATTTATGATGAAATGTATTGTTGTCGGAAACTTAGGCAAAAGCTATTTAAAAACAGGGATTGCCCACTATGAAAAACAGATCACACCATCTTTTGTATGGATTGAAGTTAAAGATGAAGCACAGCCAAGCGGCATGTCAGTAGAGGCTTCACGCATTTTTAAGCATATTGGTCCCAATGATTATGTCATTGCCCTTGCGATTAAAGGTGTCATGTTAGATAGTGAAGCGTTTGCTAAAAAACTTGATGCTTTAATGACCTATGAACAAAAAAACATTACCTTTGTCATAGGCGGATCTTATGGGCTTGACCCATCTGTTTTAGATAGGGCTGATTTTAAACTGTCCATGTCAAAAATGACATTTCCGCATCAAATGATGCGTTTAATCTTAATTGAACAAATCTATCGCGCCATGATGATCTTAAAACATCATCCATACCACAAGTAAGGAGTGCACGCATGAAAATAATTTTTTGGGATTTTAACGGCACCATTTTAGATGATCGCGATCTTTGTTTTAATATTTTAAATCAAATGCTTCAAAAACACCAAAGACCAACGGTGACCATGGATCAATACTTAAACATTTTCACATTTCCTGTAATTGAGTACTACCAACAAGTCTTTGACTTAAGCAAAACCCCGTTTGATGAACTTGCCAGTGAGTTTATGCACCATTACCAAAAACGCAGCTTAAAACTCAAACTTCATGAAGGTGTTGTCAAAGCCATTTTGTATGCACAAGCAAAAGGGTATAAAAACGTGCTACTTTCAGCATCTGAGATTTCAAGACTTAAAGAACAAATCAAACACTATGAAATTGAACATTTATTTGATGATGTCTTAGGGACGAGAAATATTTTTGGTCAATCGAAATTAGATGTTTTTGTTGGTTATCTAAAATACAACCACATCAACGCGGATGAGGCTATAATTATCGGTGATACAACTCATGACGCTGAACTATCATCTATGGTGGGGTGTGACGTGATTTTATACACCCAAGGACACCAACATAAAGACCGCTTATTAAAATATAAAACCATTGACCATTTTCAAGCATTAATTGATATAATATAATTAACAATTCGAAAAAAAGGAGATTTAATCATGTCAAAAAAGATTGCCATTTTAGCATGTAGTAATGCCGGACTGGATTATTTAGACTATCCAAAAGATATTAGAATATTAAGATCTGTCATTAACTTTGGAGCTGATGAATCCTATGAAGACTTTGTAGATATGGATGCTCAAACATTTTACGAGCGCATTCAAAAAACACCAGATGATATTCCTAAGACAGCTTATGCATCTACCGGAAAAATGCTTGAACATTTTGAAGCATTAGAAAAAGAAGGGTATGAAGAAGCACTTGTTATTACCATCTCATCACAGTTAAGCGGTCTATATGAGGCCGTCAAACGTCTTTCTAGTGAAGTTAACATCAAAGTGACAGCATTCGATTCAAAGACCTTAGCATACGCGCAAGCCTATATGGTTTTAGAAGCACACAAAATGGTTGAAGCGGGAAAATCAGTTAAAGATATTGTTGAGTATCTTGAAAGCATTAGAGATAATGATAATCTATATTTTGCAGTGGACACTCTATTATATCTCGTTAAAAATGGTCGACTTTCTAAATTTGCTGGTTTGGCAGGTACGATGCTCCAATTAAAACCACTTTTACAAATTGGTGATGAAGGTAAAGTTGAGACAGTAGAAAAAATAAGAACCACAAAAAAAGCCCAAGAGGCCCTACTCAATAAATATATCGAAGAAACCAAGGGATTGAATGTCTTAACGTATATTTCTCATGCCCATAACGAAGAAGCTGCGGCACGACTCAAAGCTGACATATTGAAAATCTATCCAGACCGCGAGGTCATTACAGCATACATCACACCAGTGGTTGGTGCCCACTCAGGACCAAAAGGTGTTGGGATTGGTTACATTAAACTCAATAACTAAAAAAGATAGAAGCCTGAGAACTCAGGCTTCTATCTTTATACTAGATTAAGTTTGCATTTTTATTAAACACATAAAATATATTGACTAAAACCATGCCAGTCATTGAAAAGACGTATAAAGCGATAATCGATATTTGAGAAATCAATATACCTGCTGTCAAAGCACCAAAAGGAATTAAAGCTTGTGAGATCACACCCATCACTGAAGACACACGTCCCAATTGGCTTGGATCGACCTTCGTTTGAATGATAACCCCTACAGGCACATTAAATGAAACCGAAGCGAGACCGGCTAAAAACATACCACAGACACTTAAGATCAGCACATGATTAATGGTTAACCAGTTGCTAAAATAACCAATCATTGAAAATGAAACAATAAAGATGACAACAACAAACCACGTAATTGCAATTTTTAAATGATGGCCATAAGAGGCTTTTGTTTTTTGTCTGGATAAGATTAAGGACATAATGATAGCGGATATTGAAAAGGCCACTGAAATGATTGAATACCAATTTTCAGGCTTTAAAACATTCATCCATAAATAGACTGGTTCGCGACTTAAACCGAACTCAAAGAAATACGGTAAGCCATTGGAAAAAATTGGAGTGACAAAAAAATTGATACTTAAAGCCATAATCATTAAGACGAAAAGTGCTTTTTCATGAAAGATATAAGATATACCTACTTTGATATCTGATAAAACATCTTTTAATGTTGAATGGGTTCTTGTTTGATGGGTCACTTCATAACGAATGAACATCTCTGATATCGCTGAGATGATGTATCCAACGCCATTGATAATAAAAATGACATAGATATTTAAGGTTGCATATAAAATTCCACCTAAAATTAAACCAATAATGGATTGCAAGTTTTGTGAACCAGTTAAATAGGACGTTGCTTGTTGCAGGTGTTCTTTTTTTACGATAAATCGTAATAAAGACCCACTGGCAGGATTGAAGAAAGCTGAATTAATCGAAATTAAAACATTCATTGAAAATAATGCGATTAGCACTGTTGATACATCGGGTTCAAAATATAAGAACGCACCAACCATTAAAATGACAGCACCTCTAATCCAGTCGGTAAGATACATGATACGTACCTTGTTTTTTTGGTCAGCATAGACACCACCCAAGGGCATAAAAATCACCAACATAATTCCGGATAACGCCAAATAGAATGCTTGAATCAAAGCTGCTTGAGCAACACCATAGGCCAAATAAGCAATTCTTAAAATGTATAAACTAATCGCGAAACTAAATAAAATATGTGCGATATTTGAAACCAAAACGCCAGCAAACAGTAGCGAGAAGTTCTTGTTTTTAAAGACGTTTTCTTTAACGGTTTTCTGCATAATGACTCCTTATTATTTGTCTGGAAATAAAATACCTGCCATTGGGATTAATAAGAAGGCCAACCATGATACAGTCCACAATCCAAAGAAATAGCCCAATGAGTAAAAGATCATCACTGCAACAAAAGGTGCAAGTGCTACTAGGTGGGGTTTATCATATATAATAATCGCTGCTATTGGAATGAATAAAAAGAGTTGCCATGCATAGCCCCAACCTGATAATAGTAATCCTAATAAAAGAAAGGAAAGTATAATGACCAAGATTATTGATACAAAATAAGCATCTTTTTTCTTAAAGTTTTTAATCGAAAAAGGAAAAATAACGATAACATCTTGAAACCATAGACCTAAGAATAACGGTAGGATAAATCCAAACAATCCATACGACCATAAGCCGTTAACATATCCCATGTATAAGTAAAAGCCAATTGCAAGGACAAAGGATAATTCATACATAACGACCAATAAGATGTTTTTCTTTTTTAAAATTGCAAGCATTGGAATGATTAAAAAGATCAACCATAAAGGATTCCAAAGATTGGTATACGTGCCTAATATCATAAAGGATACCAGTGCAACAAAAGGTGATATTGCGATGATGCGTTCAAAACCTTTCGACTCTAGTGCAATCGCGGTGACAGGAATGATTAAAAAGATCAGCCACGTTGGATGCCAAACCTGATAGAGCAATCCTATCAGCATAAAGATAATCACACTAACAAAAGGCATCAGAGCGATGATCTTACCTCTGTTCTTGTGAGGATTTGTCCACTGGTACTCATAAGTGACTTCTTTAGCCACCTTTTTAGGATCACCTAAAAGAGCCTCTATGTCTTCAGGTGATTTTCCACTATCTACCGCATCATCATATAACTGACTATAATCTTTAATGATGTCTGCAATATCATGTTTACCAATGTTTTTTTCTGTAAGCTCTTGTTTTAACAGAGCTAAATACTTATCTTTCATCTTTATGTCCTCCTAATATTTGATAGACGCCTTTTAAAAACTCAGACCAATCTTTTTGATACTTTTTAAAGCGCATGTGGCCAGAATCTGTGATTTGATAATATTTTCTAGGTGCACCCACGTTGGTTTGTTTTTCATAAGTTTCAAAGAACCCTTGTTGTGTGAGTCGTCTTAGAATTGGATATACAGTATTTTCATTGACATCAATGGCATGAGCCAGTTTATCAATGATCTCAAAACCGTACATGTCATGTTCGGAAATAAGACTTAAAATACACATTTCTAAGATACCCTTTTTAAACTGAGTATTCATAAAATCACTCCTTACTGTGTATTACACACTAATAGCATATCATAGTAGTGTGCAAAACACAATACCAAAAATTAACTTTTTTTATGTAAAACAAAATGCCTTATCTTGTATTTTAAAAAAACATATGATACTATGGTTGCAACAGGAAAGGTGAATTTCATGTTAAAAACTGGCTTAAACACTTACTATTACGTATATTCGTAGAAACTGGATTGCACATCGGCATTCCTTTTTCACTGTAAGGAACAGCCAAAAATGATACAGTCATCCTTTGGGGTTCCCAGAGGATTTTTTTATTATAAAGGAGAAAGCATATGATTGTTAGAATGAAGAAAGAAGCAACACAAAAACAGTTTGAGAAAATTGTTGAATTTTTAGAAAGTAAACAGTTTGAAATTAAAGATGCCAGCAGTCCAACAATGCGTATTTTTGGTATTATTGGTGATACAGCATCATTAGAACCACATGATCTCTATGCTTTTGATGGTGTTGGTGAAGTCATTAGAATCCAAACACCTTTTAAAAAGGCAAGTCGTAATTTTAAGCACGGTGATACCATCATTAAGCTTAAAGAGGGTGTTTCTATCGGCGGGGATCAATTTGTTATGATGGCTGGACCATGTTCAGTTGAGTCATATGATCAACTTTTAAAAATTGCTAAAAGCGTTAAAGCATCCGGTGCGAACGTTTTAAGAGGTGGGGCATATAAGCCTAGAACATCACCTTACGCATTTCAAGGACTTGAAGAAGAAGGACTTGAGATCTTAAGAAAAGTAGCTGATAAAGTGGATATGGCTGTCGTGAGTGAAATTCCAAGTGCAGATTTGTTACCTCTGTTTGAAAAGTATGTGGATGTCATTCAAGTGGGTGCCAGAAACATGCAAAACTTTCATTTACTAAAAGCGTTGGGTAAATCAAGCAAACCCATCTTATTAAAACGCGGATTAACCGCAACGATCGAAGAGTGGCTCATGTCAGCGGAATATATTATGAGTGGTGGCAACGATCAAGTCATTTTATGTGAACGTGGCATTCGTACATTTGAAAAATATACGAGAAACACTTTAGATATTAGTGCTGTATTGGCTGTTCAAGAATTATCTCATTTGCCTGTGATTGTTGATCCATCACATGCTTCAGGTCGCTGGAGCATGATTGAAAAATTATCGTTAGCGTCACTTGCACTAGGTGCACATGGTTTAATGGTTGAAGTACACCATGATCCAGAGCATGCGTTATCCGATGGTGCACAATCTTTAAAGCTACACAAATTTAAGCATTTGATGGATGAACTCATTAAAAGTTCTGAAATCTTTTTAAAAGAAGTCAAATGAACATCTTTATTGTTGGACTAGGCTTAATGGGTGCATCCTATGCTGAAGCATTATCTCAAAAAGGATATGCTGTTGATGGGTTTGATCAAGATCTTATAACACTTGAAAAAGCACGTCAAGACAACATCATCCAAACAGGGAGTTTATCAGCATTAACACAGGCGGATGTGGTCATTTTGGCACTCTATCCTAAAGATAACGTGAACTTTGTACAATCCCACCAACATTTGTTTCGAAAAAATCAATTGGTCACTGATATCAGTGGCACCAAAGTTGATGTGGTCTCATCAATTGAATCAATCTTACCAGAAGGTGTTGGCTATGTTTCTCATCATCCAATGGCGGGACGCGCTTTAAGTGGCTATGACCATAGAAAGCCATCGATGTTTCAAGGGGCGAACTTTATCATTATTAAAACAGATGATAGCCAAGCAACTCATATTTCAACCATCGAAAGACTTGCAACAGATTTAGGGTTTAATCATGTGATGGTTTTAGATCCTAAAACACATGATCAGTTGATTGCCTATACCTCACAACTGACACATGTGTTGGCGGTCGCTTTGATGCATATGGATACCTTTAAAGATACACCAAAAGCAACCGGTGATTCATTTAGAGAATTAACCCGAATTGCCCATATTAATGAAAATATGTGGACAGAATTGTTTTTTGAGAATAAAATATACTTAAAAGAGGCCATCAATCATATGATTGAAGAACTTAAAAGCATTGATGACATGTTAGAAAAAGATGCGAAAGTACCTTTAAAAACGTACTTAAAAAACGCGAAAGAAAAGAGGAAACAGTTTGATTAATATACATATGCCGAGTTATGATATTCTGATTGAAGCAGGGCTATTTGATCAATTTGAGACACTCATTAAAGACATTTATCATGGTCAATCGCTGTTCGTGATTACTGATGAACATGTGTTTAGCATTTATGAAAAACAACTTAAAACTACCTTAAAAAACATGCCACATCATATCCTTAAAACAGATGAGGGTGAGCAATCAAAATCATTAAAGAACTATGAGCAATTGATTCACCAGTTAATCGATTTAAACATTAAAAGAGATGATTTGATTATTGCTTTTGGTGGTGGAGTCGTTGGTGATTTGGCTGGGTTTATTGCATCCACATTGTATCGTGGAATACCCTATATTCAAGTGCCAACCACATTACTTGCGATGGTTGATAGTAGTATCGGTGCGAAAACCGGGATTAATTTAAATGTCGGAAAAAACCTTTTGGGATCCTTTTATCCACCCAAACGGGTCATTATTGATCCCAACTTTTTAGAAACACTTGCGAAAGATGAGTATCAAAATGGTGTTGCGGAAATGATTAAAGCTGGATTGATTGGTGATCCGGAGTTATATCAAGATTTAAAAACGTATGACAAAGTCAATACCAGAGATATCGAACGTTCGATATTGGTGAAAAAATCATTTGTATTAAAAGATCCATACGATAAAGAAGAACGCATGTTTTTAAACTTTGGTCATACCTACGGGCATGCCATTGAAAACAAGCATGATTATCAAACATATAAACATGGTGTTGCGATTAGTTATGGCATGCTTATGGCACTCAAATATGGTGTGAAACAAGGCATTACGCCACCAGAACTATATGATGAACTTCTAGAACTCTTTTTAAAAAAAGGCTTGGTCAAAGAACCATTACTCAATCATAAAGACTACATTCCTTATCTCAAACTAGATAAGAAAAATTTACAAGGTGGTTTACGCTTTATTGTCATTAAAGGGATAGGAACGCCTTTAATCATCACTATTAAAAACGAGGAATTATAAATGGATATTAAGGTTTTCCCAAGACCTTTGGGTGGCGATATTAATGTTATTTCATCTAAATCATTGTCACATCGATATGTGATTGCAGCAGGACTTGCACACGGTGTGAGTCATGTTCAAAATGTCTTAGATTCAGATGATTTAAATGCCACGAAAAAGGCTTTAAAAAGCCTTAATATAACGATTAATAATCAGGAAATTAAAGGTGGTAACCTGAAGGTCATCACACCAACAATTGATTGTTATGCCTCAGGATCTACTGTGCGTTTTTTAATACCCATCGCCATGACACTCAATCAAAAGGTGACCTTTATGGGTCGTGATCGTTTACCAGAGCGTCCACTAGATATTTATGAAGAATTATTTTGTGCACAAGGTCTCCATTATCAAAGAAAAACCAACGACCATTTACCTGTAGAAGTCAAAGGACCACTTAAGGGAGGCACCTTTATAATACCCGGCAATATCAGTTCACAGTTTATTACTGGTCTTTTATTTGCTTGTCCATTATTAAAAGAAGATTCAGTCATCAAAATTATTGGGCCATTAGAATCAGAAGGTTATGTTGACTTAACACTTGATGTGTTAAAGCAATTTGGTGTCATGATTCAAAAAAACAATCATCAATATATCATTAAAGGCAATCAGATATACCATCCACAAGATGTACATGTTGAAGGTGATTTTTCACAAGCGGCCTTTTTCATGGTTGCTGGTTTAATTGGCAATGCCATCAAACTACATCAACTCAATCATTTGAGTCACCAAGGCGATCGTGCCATCATTGATATCATTCAAGCCATGGGCGGAGAACTATCATATCTTGAACATTACTATCACGTAAAACCTTCAGTGACACAAGGGATCACCATTGATTTGAGTCAAATTCCTGACCTTGGACCAATCTTAATGGTTTTAGCAGCTTTAAGCGCAGGTGAGACAACATTTATCAATGGTAAAAGGTTAAGACTTAAAGAGTCAGACCGTCTGCAAGTGATGTATGATGTCTTAAAACAATTTAAGGTACCCGTTACCTTGTCAGATGATACACTTAAAGTCAAAGGTGTTTCAATGCTTGAAGGCGATCAAAGCTTTGATACACATGGCGATCACCGGATTGCTATGGCGCTTATGATTGCATCTTGTCGATGCAACAAACCCATTATAATCAAAGATATCCATGTGATTAATAAATCATATCCATCCTTTTTAAAAGACTTTATACACTTAGGAGGTTCTTATGAAGAACTTAACTGAATTGCGCGCAATGATTGAAGCCATTGATGACCAAATGCTTGACCTTTTTAAACAACGCATGAATATTTCAAAAGACATTGGCCAACTCAAAAAAGAACAACACTTACCCGTTTTTGATCCTAAACGCGAAAAAGCGTTATTTGATCTTCAAAAACAAAAGTTAAATAATGAAACCTTATGGCCATTTTATCTATCTTTTTACAAACATTTAATCAGTTTGTCTAAGGAGATACAACAATGAAACATTTCGGTCTATTGGGTCAAGACATTGCCTATAGTTTATCGCCTTTAATCCATCAAGAAATAGCCAAAAGAACAAAAAAAGAGATGACATACGTGCTCTTAGATGGTGACCAACAGTCACTCAAACCTCATTTATTGGCGTTAAAAGCTAATACACTTCATGGACTGAATGTAACCAAACCCTATAAATCTACCATCATGCAGTGGTTGGATGATTTCAGTCCGATTGCTCTTAGATTGGGCGCAGTCAATACCATCATTTATAAAGATGGACAAAAGATTGGTGATAACACTGATTATTACGGGTTTAAACAACTACTGATATCAAATAATGTTGATGTTAAAGATCAAAATGTCTTACTGTTAGGTAATGGTGGTGCAGCACGTGCGTGTTATGCCGTCTTAACAGACTTAGGTGCTAAAGTTAAGGTTGCTTGCCGAAAACCAAACAATCATCATGCATTATTTAAAAACATGATCAGTTATGAAGATGTCGCAGAAGATTTCGATATCTACGTGAATACTGTCTCTAATGGTGTTGACGTTATTGAAGCATTTGAATTAAAGTATCAAAAAGAGGCACTAATGATTGATATTAATTATCAACACCACATCACACAACCCATGTCACATTTTATAGATCGAATCAATGGTATTGATATGTTGATTTATCAAGCAGTCTATAGTCAATCGCTATGGTATGACCAAGAGATGACATTAGATCAAGCAGACATAGAGGCAATTAAGGGGGCAGTTTTCCATGAATAGTTTTGGACACTTATTTAAAATCACACTTTATGGTGAATCACATCAGCCAGCCATTGGCGTCGTTATTGATGGTGTGACGCCAGGCACACCCATTGACCAAGCAAAGATTAAAGATGATTTAATGAAAAGAAATCCAGTGGCCATAGGCACCACACCTAGAAAAGAACCCGATGCATTTGAAATCACATCAGGCATAAAAGATGATGTTGCCACCGGTTCCCCGATTCATTTAACCATTAAAAACGTCTCTGTGATCTCTAAAGACTATGATCACTTAAAAAATCATCCACGTCCTGGGCATGCTGATTTGGTTGCAGGTATCAAATATAATCAGTTCCATGACCACCGCGGCGGGGGTCGTTTTTCAGGACGTTTAACAGCACCATTGGTTGCTGCAGGCAGCATCGCTAAAATGATGTTACCTTACCAGTTTAGTCACGAGCTCGTTCAAGTTGGTACGTTAACAGATTTGAGTCACATCGATGAATACTTAACAGAAGTAACAGAAAACAAAGATTCTGTTGGTGGTATCATTGAAGTTACAGTGTTGGGTCTACCTATTGGCTTAGGCGAACCCATGTTTGAGAAACTGGATGCGAAAATCGCACAGATGCTCTTTTCAATACCAGCTGTTAAAGGTGTTGAATTTGGTACAGGATTTCAAGGCATTCACTTAAAAGGGTCTGAATTTAATGACGCCATTATCAATGACCAAGGCAAGACATTGACCAATCATAGCGGCGGTGTCTCTGGCGGCATTTCAAATGGTAATCCATTGGTTGTGCGTGTTTTTATTAAGCCAACATCGAGCATAAAAAAAGATCAACAAACCTATGCAGTAGATGATCAAAAGATAAAAACATTAGCCATCGAAGGACGACATGATGTCTGTATTGCAAGACGTGCAGGCATTGTGATTGAAAATGCTGTTGCGCTTGTTTGTGCAGATATGTATTTATTAAACAAAATGTATCAATAAAAAACGTTAGGAATACCTATGGAAGTTAGACTGGATCAAATCAAAGGTGTCGGCCCAAAACTTTATCAATCATTTAAAGCCCAAAAAATTTGGTCAACCTATGACCTTGTTTTAAGACGCCCTAAACGTTATGAATCATTTGTCATCCAGTCTTTAGAAGAAGCCAAAGATCAAGAAACAATCACTATTATCGGCTCTATAAAAACAGAACCGAAACTGATAAAAACCGCAAAAGTGACCATGGTATCAATGACCATTGATGCAGGTGGTCACTTATTAAAAATGATTGCTTTTAATAGACCTTATTTGGTCAATCAATTAAAGATTGATCACGACTATTTAATTAAAGGTAAATATAACCGGTATCAAAAACAACTTGTTGCTCAAGTTATTTCAGAAAAACACCAAACCGATCACATCAAACCCATCTATGGATTTGATGGACTTTACGATTCAAAAGTCAACGACATTATAAAAACCATTTTTGATGAAACAAAAGTGAGTATATATGAAACCTTACCAGCAAATTTACTATCACACTATCACCTGTTACCAAGATATGATGCCTATTATAAACTGCATCTACCAAAAGATAGTCACGATATTCATCAGGCACACAGACGTTTAAAATATGAAGAAGCATTCTTTTTACAACTGAAACTCTATGATCAACATTTAAGTAAAAAACCAAGACCGAAAAAAGCGTATGATCTAGCAAGCGTGAAAAAACGTATTCATGATATACCTTATCAGTTAACGGGCGATCAAAAAAAGGCGGTTAATGATATTTTTAAAGACTTTCAAAAAGAAGAAACAAGCTATAGATTATTACTAGGTGATGTTGGTTCTGGTAAGACGATGGTGTCAGCACTGGCGATTTATGCAGTCATCACCGCAGGACAACAGGTAGCCTTTATGGCGCCAACTGAACTTTTAGCCAAACAACATTTTAATTTTTTTAAAGCCTTTCTATCAGACGTTTCTGTGGGTTTACTGACAAGCCAAACACCAGAAAAAAAAGCCTTTAAATCAGATATATTAAACAAGCATTATGATTTAATTATTGGAACACATGCCTTAATTACTGATGATGTCATCTTCAATCATCTAGGATTGGTTGTTATTGATGAACAGCATAAATTTGGTGTTGAAACCAGACAACTCTTAATTGACAAGGCACGCGAGCAAGATGTGTTATATCTCTCTGCTACGCCGATTCCAAGAACATTAGCCATGCTATATTTCAACCAGGCAGATATTTCTGAGATTAGAGAAAAGCCCGTATCTAGAAAGCCTATTGATACGCATTATGTAACACCCAAAGAAAAAGACAAAGTCTTTAAAATGATTCAAAGCACACTGGATAAAAAAGAACACATTTATGTGGTTGTACCCGCCATCACATCAACCAAGACCGATGATAATATCGAAACGGTGTATCAAGAACTAAGTGCACAGTTTGACGCACCTATCTTTATCTTACATGGACAAATCAAACACAGTCAACATGAACACATCATGACAGACTTTAAACAATCAAAGGGTGCCATCTTACTTTCAACAACCATGATTGAAGTTGGTATTGATATACCAACAGCAACCTTAATTTGTATTTATAGTGCGGAGCACTTCGGTTTATCCCAACTCCATCAATTAAGAGGTCGTGTTGGACGTAGTCATCGATTAAGTACATGTGTTTTAATCTCACAAAAAGAAGATATCGGTAGACTAGAGATGTTAACACAAACAGAAGATGGTTTTTTACTCAGTGCTTATGACTTAGAAGCACGTGGTCCAGGTGATTTTTTAGGGGTTGATCAAAGTGGATACTTAAACTTTTCTTATCTTAACCTTGTAACAGATCAAGCGATTTTAAAAGCTGCCTATGATGATGTCAAAAAATTAATGTCACAAGCCGATTTTTTCAAGAATCCAAAATACAAGCATTTGCATCAGTATCTAGAGACACAACTAAAAATATGATATAATTAATGTTAACGAAAGAAGGGATGTATATGATACGTTTAGCAGTCGATGGTATGGGTGGCGATTACGCACCAGAGCCCATTGTTAAAGGCACATTAATGGCGCTTGAAAAGTTTGATAATGTTTTTATCACGCTGTTTGGTGATGAAACAAAAATGGCACCTTTTTTAAAGCAACATGAACGCCTTCAAGTGATTCATACGCCACACTATTTGGAGATGGGTGAAAAAGATCCCATTAAGCAATATAGAACAAACAAAGATGCATCCATGTTTTTAGCCATGAAACATGTCAAAGAAGGACATTCGGATGCCATCGTGAGTGCGGGGCCTACACAAGCATTAGTGGCTGGAGGTCATTTCATTATTAGACGCATGAAAAACATGCACCGTGTGGCAATAGCACCAATCATTCCCTCATATGATCAAAGAGGACGCATCTTACTAGACTCAGGCGCAAACGTCGATTTTAAACCTGAACATTTACTAGAATTTGCTGTGTATGCAACCATTGTTGCAGAAAAAGTTTTAAAAAGAGAAAAACCAACAGTCGCATTAATCAATATAGGTACTGAAGACAGTAAAGGTAGAGAGTTTGATAAAGAAACGTTTGCATTGCTAAAAGCAAGCAAAGATATTAATTTTTATGGCAACATTGAACCCAAAGAAATCTTTACAACTGATGCCGATATCTTATTAAGTGATGGTTTTACTGCCAATGTTGTTATGAAAACCATGGAAGGTACCGCCAAAGGTATGGGCCAACTTCTTAAAAAAGAAATCAAATCATCTCTAAGCTCAAAGATTGGTGCACTCTTTATGCGTAAAGCCTTAAAACGCTTTAAAAAATCCTTAGATGCATCAGAAATTGGTGGTGCACTTTTAATGGGATTTGATTCAATCGTTATTAAAGCTCAAGGCGCATCCCAAGCCTATGGCTTTTATAATGGCATTCGTCAAGCCAAAGAAATGGTTGAAGCTGATGTTGTCGCTCAAGTCAAATCTGTATTAATTGAAGAGGAAACCAAATAGATGAAAGCTTTTTTAGAAAAGCTAAATCTACCTTATAAGGATCAATCACTTTATGAACTCGCGATGACCCATGCATCCTATGCCTATGAATATCAAACCGAAAAAAATGAGCGGTTAGAATTTTTAGGTGATGCAGTCATTGAACTATTAATGAGCGATTATCTTTATAAGAAAGATTTAGAAGCAACCGAAGGCAAAATGACCAAAAAACGCGCACAAGCTGTACGTGAAGAAGCACTGGTTATTTATGCGAAAAAAATAGAGCTAGATAAAGAAATCAAATTAGGTAAAGGCGAGCAACTCAAAGGACCAAATGACGCCATGATTGCTGATGCCCTTGAAGCACTTTTTGGTGCTGTATATCTTGATTTAGGTTTTTTAGCAGCTCAAAAACTATTTTTTGATATTGTTACACCACACTTAAATGATGTTTTAACCATTAAAGATTACAAATCACTTTTACAAGAACTCATTCAAATTGGTGGAAAACGTAATGTCACTTACCAAATCACTGAAGAGCGCGGGCCTTCGCATAAACGCGAATTTGAGGCCATCGTCAAGCTTGATCAACATATTATCTTAGGCAGCGGACGTGGGAAGACCAAAAAAGAAGCTGAACAAAATGCTGCTCAAGAGGCATTAAAGAAGGGGAATTATGATTCTTAAAAAACTATTTGAAGATTACGATTTACCAATTGAAAAAATCATTTTAAAAGAACAGAAAAGATTGAGTTTAAGCTTAAAAGAAAGCATCGTCTTATTGGCGCTTTTTTCAATTTATAAAAAACGCCGGACATTTTCGATGATTGCTATTGGCAAACGTGTGGAATATGATACCAACGTTATTGGTGAGGCCATCGAATCACTACAAGAAAAAGGGTTTATGGATATCTCTCTTGAGGTTAAAGATGAAAAAGAGCGTGAAGTTTTTGATTTAGAAAAAACATTTAAAAAAATAGAAACCTTATTTATTCAAGATGAAAAAGAGCGACAAAGACAACAAGAGTCAGCCAATATCACAAAAACAATCGAACTATTTGAACATGGTCTTGGCAGACCTTTAATGGGTTTTGAACTTGATAACATCAGATCATGGTACGAAGAGCGTTTATACCCACATCAAGCTATTGTTGATGCGATCCATCAATCAGAAGAAAAATTATCGGTTAAGTTTGTTGAACGGTTTTTAAACAAACAAGAATTTAAACCGATTGAAATTGATCAAGACGTAGATAAAGCGCTTGACGCTATCTATAAAAACATCAGATGACCGGTAAAGTAAACATCATTTTAAATACGCTTGATAGAATGTATCCGAACGCAAACGTTGAACTTCATCATAAAAACCATTTTGAATTACTTGTTGCTGTTGTATTAAGTGCACAAACAACAGACATTAGTGTCAATAAAGTTACACCTCAATTATTTAAACACTACCCGACGCCATACGCTATGGCACACGCTGATCTTAAACATTTAGAATCACTCATTCAAACAATTGGTTTGTATCGCAATAAAGCTAAAAACATTCAAGCACTTGCACATGATCTGATCAGTTTATATGATGGCAATGTACCAGAAGAAAGGGCCAACCTAGAAGCGTTGCCTGGTGTAGGCAGAAAAACAGCAAATGTTGTTTTATCAAATGCTTTTGGGATACCTGCGCTTGCCGTTGACACACATGTTGCACGTGTTTCTAAAAGGCTTGGATTGGCAAAAACAACTGACGATGTCCTTTTAATTGAACAAAAGCTCATGCGTAAAATTCCTAAAGAAAAATGGCAACAAGTCCATCACCAATTGATATTTTTTGGACGATATCATTGTTTAGCAAAAAAACCTAAATGCCATACATGTCCTTTATTCGAGATGTGTCAATTTAAAGACAAACACATATATAACGTCAAATCATAAGTGATTTGACGTTCTTTTTTTAATTTTTCTCAAATAAAAAATACATTGGAAATTGATTCATATTTACAATGATTTCAAAAAAAAAGGGGAACAATTATGCCTTACATTATGACCAGGCTGGATAAGCAGCTAAAGTTAAGAGCGTTTGAAAAAAAGCAAGCCTATATACCCATAGGATCTGCGATGAAAGCCAAAAGAATTGCCAACAAGTGGACACTAGAGGAGGTGTGTGAAAACATATGTAGTGTGTCTTATTTATCAAAGTTAGAAAATAATCTTGTAGAAATGAGTGATAAGTTTCGTGATGAACTTTTAAAGAGGTTGGGGCTAGAAGATTATAATTTTCATGTCTATGAAAGAACGGATAACGATTTATCACAATGCTTAGATATGATCTTAGAAAAAAAGATTGATACATCACATTTATTTGAAAGTTATAAAGACAAATTAGATTATCAATCAGGGATTATTTTAATGACTATGTCTTATATGCATGGTCATTTACTAGAAGCAAGCCAAAAATATGATGAATTATTACCTTATGTCTCACAGTTTACTGATTTTGAAGTCTCGGTATTTACTTATATCAATGGGTGCGTCTTGTATCAACAAGGATTTTATGAACAAGCGCTGATGATGATCAAACGATCTGTATATGATATGGTTGACCATAAGACATTAAAACTTTTATCTGATAAACTCAAATTAGCATTATATTTCAGATTACATCGGCACACAGATCTGCTATATCTATATGACAAACTCTTTGAACGCTTGGCCAAAGCGCATCGATATGATGATCTTAAAGAGATACAGGTTGAAATGCTCATTTATCAAACACAACGTCTATCGGTTGCTGATATCACGAACCAATTGGATCATATATGTCAAATGGATGATTCAACCAAAAATTATATTCTCGCACGCTCACATTATCATCACCAGCAATATGAGAAAGTATTTCAATTGATGAGTCAACATCCATTTGATACCGATCGACACACACAACTCTATTTATTAACACTAGATAAGCTTAACCAAGCACCAGAAATTATACTCAGAGTCTCAAGAGGATTTCAATCAGAACGGTTTGAAGATCTTCAACTGAAACTATATTTAACAAACAAAATGAAGTTAAGCGAATCGATGTTTGCTGAGTATTTGAAAAGAGAATATTTTAATCAAGCATTGGTTGTTGAAGATTTCTTTATTTTAAATTATTTGGCATTAGACGGACAAGCATGTCTTTCTAAGTCGCATTTCTATAAAGATGCGACCAAAGTGATGCATCATTATGTTCGAACAATGCACTCACTCACGGGTTCAGGCGTGCCATCTTACTAAAAAAGGAGAGCTTAAAGGCTCTCTTTTTCTTAAAAAAGCCTTAAAAAAGCCATTTTTGAAAAAAAGATATTGACTTAATATGCTTTTTTTTATATACTTAAATAGGCTAAGGAGGCGATCATATGAGACTAATAAAATTATTATTCTTAGCTAAAGGATTTGTTGTATTATTTTTAATTGCATCGACACTAACAATCATTCATCAATTTACATATTCAAACGTTCCTTTGTTTACACAGTATTTATTTAAGGTATTGCTTGAACAGCCTGGTGTAGGTGATCCGAGTGTTGTGATCAGACAAGTTAATTTGCCTGGCTTTTTAATTACATTTTTTGAAAACGGAACAGACATCATCAATGTCGTCATCAGAATTGCCGTTTCACTACTCACACTACAGCTATTTAGATTTTCTATGCGCTTTGTTGAAATGTGGTCAAAAGGTGCGCTTTTAGAAAAAATGGCTGAACGCTTAAGAAAAAAATTATACAATCACATCCAAAATTTGGATTATACATTTCATAACAACGCCGATACTGGTGACTTGATTCAACGTGTGACATCTGATGTTGAAGCAACCACCCATTTTTTAGCGACACGCACAATTGATATTATTCATTTGCTTGCGACGCTGATTTTTGGTGCATACCAATTGATGGTTATTAACTCTACCATGGTTTGGATTACATTATCGATCGTACCAATTGTTGCTGCATCATCTATTATTTATTTCTTTAAGATTGATAAGATCTTTATGAATATCGAAGAAACAGAATCTAAAATGATGACCGTGATTCAAGAAAACTTATCAGCTGCACGCGTCGTTAGAGCGTTTGCCAATGAGAAGTTTGAAATTGAAAAAATGGAAAACAAAAATGCCGAGTACACAAAACAACTCAAAAGAGCCAACAAAATTGTTGCTGTTTATTGGGGTACCATGGACTTTATTGGCATTATTCAATATTTAATCATTATTGCAGTGGGCGTGTATTTTGTCCAACGTGGTTTAATGGATGCACCAGGTGTTATTGCTTCACTGGCTTTGGTGGGCATGTTAATTTGGCCGATTCGTGGCCTTGGTCGTATCATTAATGACTTTGGTAAAGCGTTGGTTGCCTCAGATCGTATTCATCATATTTTCGAACAAAAAAGCGAATATGAAAATGATGGCACACAAACACCAACCATCCAAGGAGATATTGAATTTAAAAATGTATCATTTAAGTTCGATGACACAGAAGAACGTTTACTCAAAGGTGTCAGTTTCCATATCAAACAAGGTCAAACAGTTGCTATTATTGGACGTACTGGCTGTGGAAAGACAACCATTGTTAACTTATTACTAAAAATGTATAACTATCAAGATGGTGATATCATAATTGATGGTGTTTCGTTACGCGATATCAGCAAAAAACACATACGTATGAACTCAGGTGTTGTCTTACAGGACCCATTCCTATATTCAAAAACAGTGTTTGAAAACATTGCCATTGCACATAAAGATGTTGATAAAAACATGGTCTATCAAACCGCTGAAATTGCAGCACTAGAAAAAGACATTAAGACATTTAAACAAGGCTATGAAACAGTTGTCGGTGAAAAAGGTACAACCTTATCAGGCGGACAAAAACAACGGGTTGCTATTGCACGTATCTTGATTCAAGATAAACCGATCTTGATTTTTGATGATGCATTAAGTGCTGTTGATACAAAAACTGATTTAATGATTCGTGGTGCATTGCAAAACAAATCCAAACAACAAACAACCATCATCATTACACACCGTATTACAACTGCAAAAGAAGCAGACCAAATTATTGTTTTAGACCAAGGTGTTGTTGAAGCCATTGGGACACATGATGTTTTAAGCAAAACCTCAGGTTTATATCAAAAACTTTGGGATATTCAAGGCAAACTTGAAAAAGAATTTGAATCATTGGTCAAAGGAGGTGACAAAGATGCATCAACAAGATGATCATGATGTTCAATATAAAATAAAATTAAATACATGGAAAAAAATCATGGGTATTGTGTTTCGATCAAAAAAACACATCACGCTTCTTTTAATCTACGCATCGATGATTGCGATTCTTGATGTCGCGATTCCTTTACTAAACCGTTACGCCATTGATACCTTTTTTGTCGCAAACGATTATGCAACATGGCCCTATTTTGTGATTGTTAATGTCATCTTTGCAGCGGCGTTTGGGCTTGTCATTTGGGGCTTCATTTATGAGGCTGGTATGATTGAAGCTGAAACCAGTTATGAACTTAGAAGACAAGCATTTAAAAACTTACAACGCTTATCGTTTTCTTATTTTGATAAAACACCACAAGGATGGGTTATGGCAAGAATGACATCAGATGCCAGACGCTTGTCACTCATTATTTCCTGGGGACTCGTCGATTTCGTTTGGGCGTTTTTATCCATGATCTTAATTGTTACCGTGTTGTTTGTTACCAATGCACGATTGGCTTTAATTGTTTTATTTATTGTCCCAATCATGCTGATTATTGCCTATATATTTAGAAAACTCATTTTAAAACAACATCGTCGGGCAAGAAAATACAATTCACAACTGACAGCACAATATAGCGAAGGTTTCTTAGGAGCCAAAACGACAAAGAGCTTAGTGATTGAAGAACAAAACTATTTAGAATTTTCTGAAACCGCACATCTACTTAAAAAATACAGCATTAGAGCGGTCTTATCATCAGCACTATTTTCATCCATTATGTTGATCTTAGCCTATATTGCTGTGGGTCTGACGATGTATCAAGGGAGCTTAGCGGTCTTATCAGACAACTTAGATATTATTATTACCGTCGGTACATTACAAATGTTTTTGGCATATACAGTTAACTTCTTTGAACCGGTGATGGCTTTTTCACGCATCTTATCTGATTTCCAAAATGCTCAAGCATCGGCTGAGCGTATTGTTGGTTTAATCGAAACAGAACCAGAATTATTTGATGATCCAGAAGTTGAAGCAACTTACGGGACACTCTTTGATGATAAGATAGAAAACTGGGAACCACTCCATGGCGATGTAACATTTGATGACGTTAGTTTTTATTATAACGACAACGAAATGATTCTTGATCATTTCAATCTAGACGTTAAAGCAGGA
>JBLRWW010000003.1:0-52911 GCA_047921055.1 Acholeplasmataceae bacterium | reverse complement strand
TGGATAATGTTTTTCTATAATTGATTTCAAGTAAATGAGGCCAAAACCAATGATGGTATATAAAGGCACCATAATTAATAGTGTGAACCTTAAAACAGCATTTAATCCCAAGACATCGACATTTAAAAATCCATAAGGATAAAATTGAGTGATTGGACCTAATATGATTGCAAATATCAAATACAAAATAGGATAAATTAAGACAACCCAAAACGCTTTGAGTTTTAAGACGTCTCTTATGAAAATCATGTAAAAAACGATATATAATAAAGGGATAATCGTATGACTTAAGTGTCCTTGAACGCCTACATTTGCTGGTCTTAAAATGAAATGAAAACCAGTAGAAGTGATAAAGATATTGATCAGTGCGATAGCTGACAAATATTTAAAATAGCGATGCTTTTTATATGATGTTAAAAAAACGATTAGTGTGATCATAACAATCATGACAGATTGGTTGGTGAAATATCTCTGATTTAGAAAGCCACCATCAAAAAATGACCATATAAAAGACCATATGCTTAAAACAAGTAAGACGATTGTCGCGATGCGCACACTTTGATCTGATTGACGTAATTGGTTCATATCAATGCCTCCATATGAACCAAATTATAGCATAGACGAAAAAGAAAGAAAAACAATAAACCTTTAAATCATTAATATGAGGCGATGCTGCCATCGGCTCTTTTCTCAGTACCGCCACAGTAGACGCCTGTTTTAGGGTTTCTTAATATAATTTGACCACGACCAAATTGACCTAACTCAGACTCGATTACTATATCGTGGCCCTTTTTAATTAAACCTTTGATAATTCTTTTTGACAAATCTGGTTCGACAATGATTTTTTTATCATGCATCCATTGGAATCTCGGAGCATCCAATGCCTCTTGAGGGTTTAACTGAAAGTCCAACATATTCATGATGACTTGCAGATGACCTTGAGGTTGCATAAAGCCACCCATAACACCAAAGGGACCAATGGCGTGTTGATCTTTAGTAATAAATCCAGGAATAATGGTATGAAATGGTTTTTTGTTTGGCCCAAGTGCATTTGGTGATGAAGGATCCATCGAAAAATTATGACCACGATTGTGAAGAGCAATCCCTGTATTCGGAACAACAAGTCCTGAACCAAAGCCCATATAATTGCTTTGAATAAGTGATACCATGTTACCATCTTTATCAGCAGTTGCTAAATAAACGGTACCTTTTTCTGTAGGGTCACCAGCAGAAAAGGATTGTGCAAGTTTTGCAATTTGACTGGCTCTGGTTTTTGCATAACGTTTTGAGAGCAAATCCTTTGGGTCGACCGTCATTGAGGCTTCGTCTCCGATATAAGTAAGACCATCAGAAAATGCTAGTTTAACCGCTTCAATTTGTTTGTGGTAAGTATCTAGTGATTCTTTTTTACCAATATTAAGTTCTTTAATTATGTTTAATCCAATGAGTGTGACAATCCCTTGACCATTAGGCGGAAGCTCCCAAATGTCATGCCCACGATATGTCGTAAAAATAGGTGTCACCCAAGTGGGTTTAAAAGCAGATAAATCACTTTTGCGAATAAACCCATCATGTTTAATGGAAAATGCTTCAATTTGATCGGCTATAACGCCTTCATAAAATGCCTTTCCATGTGTTGATGCAATCAGTTCAAGCGTTTTCGCATGATCAGGTAATGTCCAAATGTCTCCCTCATTTGGCGCAAAGCCATTATGCGTAAATGTTTCAAACCAATGATTAAACATATCACCAGCCAAGGCTTTCTTATAAATATCAGCAGCTCTTTGCCAGTAGTATGCAACTGTTGGAGATACAGCGAAACCCGATTTAGCATAGGCAATGGCGGGTTTCAAGACATCATTAAAGGGCAACTTACCAAAACGTTTGGAAAGTTCTGCCCAACCAGCAACAGCCCCAGGAACAGTTACTGGAGCAAATCCGAAACGAGGCATATCTTTTAACCCTTTTTGTTTTAAGTTATCAATGGATAGGGATGATGGTGCATGACCGCTGCTGTTTAAACCAAAAAGTTCATTCTGATACCATATAAGGGCGAAGTTATCGCCACCAATACCATTAGATGTTGGCTCAACAACTGTTAAACAAGCAGCAACAGCAATCGCAGCATCAATGGCATTGCCACCTTGTTTTAATATATCAAGTCCAGCTTGTGCAGCCAGCGGCTGTGCGGTTGCTACCATGCCATTTTTCGCATAAACGACTGTTCTTTTTGATGTGTAACTTGGTTTTTTCATTTGTAATCTCCTTCATCAGTGCTCATACATTTTCCCACAAATCTAAGATATGTATATTATAGCACAGGCCCGCGACTATAACTTTAGACAATAACCGCATTTCTTTGGATGGTGCGCCCTTGTGATGTTATAATCAGTATGGTTTAACAAACCAAACGATGGTTTTTTTCGAAATGTTTTTGTTGCGACGAAAACAAATAAAAAAAAGTGTGTTATATGGTTGACCTCGCATCTGTTACATGATACAATATAAATACTTTAACACTTTACTACGGTAAAGCAAAAGGAGTGAGTGATATATGTATCAAAAACAATCAAGACATCACCATCACATCCATCAGGGGTTTATGTAGACAAAGTCTATGGATATAAGCCCTGGTTTTAATGCTGCTAAGGACTTATATCTGCTCAAGCTTACATGCTGCCAGATAGTTAAGTCTATCTGGCTTTAATTTTTATATATAGGAGAGATAACATGCAATTTATTAATATTAAACAACTATCAGATGCACTCGTTTCAAGAAATCAAATCTTACAAAAATTAGAATTACTGGTCAATGCGAAGGATTACATAAGAGTTGAACCAGATTATTTTGAACCTTATGAGCGGTTTATTCAAATGAACAAACGCATTAAAAAGGAAACCATGGTTAAGATCATTAATCAAGATGGTTCGCTTGCGATTCTTAGACCTGACGTTACAACAAATTTAATTAAGCAAATCATCCCTAAGTGGTCAGATCAAGACAGTTTAAAGGTGTATTATATCGCATCAACTTTCAGCCAGTTGCCGATGCAAACCGTTTTAGAAACCAAGCAGTTTGGTGTTGAGTATTTAGGAGACGCTGATGTTTCTGACCAAAAAGTGATTGAACTTATTGTATCTATTTTCAAATCATTTAAAATGGATTTTATTTTAGAAATCAGCAACCAATCTTTTTTAAATGCTTTAATTGAGGATTTATCAATTTCAGAAGATGCCCAAGAAACACTTAAATCAATCATTGATTACAAAAACCAAGAGGAATTATTAGGTTTTATTAAAAACAATAGCCTCACTGATGATCAAGCAAAGCTGCTTTCAAATCTGTTTAAGCTTCAGGGCGACCTTGAAACGATTATCAATGATTTAAAACCATTTAAACTCAATCAAAAAATGAGTGATGCGATTGCGCATCTCATAAAACTTAAAAATAATTTAGAGAAACATGATTTATTACGATTAACAACGTTTGACTTATCACTGATCTCAAAATTCGACTATTATGATGGCGTAACATTTAAAGGGTACTTAAAAGGTGTGTCATTTCCTGTTTTAAGTGGTGGCAGATATGATCTACTCACCAAAGAATTTGGCAAAAAAGTACCTGCAACAGGATTCTCACTAGATTTATCAGAATTCATTAAGGAGGCAAGCAAATGAGTAAAGAACAATTAACCATTGCGCTTCCGAAAGGACGTCTCGGTGAAGATGCCCTTAAGGCATTGCTGCGTGTTGGTTATGGTGATGTGGTTGACGTTAAGTCCCGTCAGTTAATTTTCATCGATGAAATCAACCAAATTAGATATATGATTGTAAAACCCATTGATGTTATTACCTATGTGAGTCAAGGTGTTGCTGATATTGGCATCATCGGAAAAGATAATATTTTAGAAGAAGCACCAGACATTTATGAGTTGCTTGACTTAGGATTTGGGAAATGTAAGTTTTCGATTGCTGGGCCTAAGGACCAAGTGCTGATTAAGCGTGAAGAAACGTTAAAAGTGGCGACGAAATATCCTGCGGTTGCTTACCGATATTTTAAGACTAAGAATCAAAAAATTGAAATAATTAAACTTAATGGTTCAGTCGAACTTGCGCCACTGGTAGGATTATCAGATGTGATCTTAGATATTGTTGAAACAGGAAACACACTCAAAGCAAACGGGCTTGAAATTTTAGAAGATATGTTTGATATCAGCGCAAAACTTATTTCAAACCGTGTGAGTTATCGATTTAAATCAGACCACATCAAAATGTTAGTCACCAAACTATCAACACTAGAAGGGGTTACCTCATATGATTCAGATCATTCATAACGATCCAAAAGCACTTAAGAAAATGCTTGATCGAAGCCAATTAAATCTAGGTAATGTCAACACAATTGTTCAAAACATCTTAAGTGATGTTAAAACATATGGTGATTCAAAAGTCATTGCATACACAGAAAAATTTGATCTTGTCAAATTAACAGATTTAAAAGTATCAGAACAAGACATAAAAGAAGCATTTGATCGCATAGATCCAATATTGCTAGAAGACTTAAAAAAAGCCAAAGCAAACATTGAGGCCTATCATGTCAATCAAATGATTAAGCCTTATACGCTAAAACCGGAAGAGGGCATCACATTATCACAACTTGTTAAGCCCATTGAAAATGTAGGTATTTATGTGCCAGGCGGCACAGCAGCATACCCATCAACAGTCTTAATGAACGCTGTGCCTGCAAAGATTGCGGGTGTTAAAAAAATAGTGATGATTACACCACCCAATAAAGCTGGAAAAATCAAAGACTCCCTGCTCGTTGCAGCAAGCATTGCCGGTGTCAACGACATCTATAAAGTCGGCGGTGCACAAGGTGTTGCGGCATTAGCTTATGGTACACAAACAATACCTAAGGTAGATAAAATTGTTGGCCCTGGAAACATCTATGTCGCCATGGCAAAAAAAATGGTTTCAGGTTATGTAGGCATTGACATGATTGCAGGACCATCTGAGATATTAATTATTGCTGATGAACACGCAAACCCTGACTATATTGCTGCAGACTTAATGAGTCAAGCAGAGCATGATGTATTATCTGCAGCCATATGTATTACAACTTCAAAAGATCTAGCTAAACGCGTGAAATTGTCTTTAGAAAGCCAAATAACATTATTGGAAAGAAAAGATATCATCAAGCAATCACTGAATAATTATGGGGCAATCGTCATTACAACAACGCTTGATGAAGCCATTGATTTAGCGAATCAAATAGCGCCAGAACATCTAGAACTTTTGGTAGAAAATCCATTTGAGCTAGTTGATTTCATCCAAAATGCTGGATCAGTCTTCTTGGGTGCGTATACGCCTGAGCCTGTTGGCGATTACTTCGCTGGCCCCAATCACACATTGCCGACAAGTGGCACATCACGGTTTTCATCCGGTCTTTCGACCGCGGACTTTTTGAAGAAAACCTCTGTGTCCTATTATTCAGAACAAGCATTGAGTCGTGCAAAAGATTCAATTATTAGACTCGCACAAGAAGAAGGATTAACAGCACATGCAAATGCTGTGGCCATAAGATTTAAGGAGTAACACATGAAAGATATTAAAGTATCACTTAAAGGACTCAAACCATATCGTCCAAACAAACAATCATATCTTATTAAACTAGATGCCAATGAAAGTAAAAACTATTTGTTTGAATCAGGTATTCAGTTAAGCATGTCAGAAATCAATCTTTATCCTGACACAGATTCTGTTTTCTTAAGAGCGCGTATTGGCGCTTATATTTCCACACGACCAGAGCTAATCATTGCCGGAAACGGATCAAGTGAGATGATAGAACTTGTTTTAAAAACATATGTTGATAAAGGTGATGTGGTTTTAAGCTTTGAACCGAGCTTTAGTATGTATGGTATTTACACAAAGATTCATAATGGTACCTATATTCCAGTTCAGACCGATGACACATTCAAACTTGATATCGATCAAATGATTGCAGCAGCAAAAACGTATGATCCAAAAATCATATTTATTTGCTCACCCAATAATCCAACAGGACAAATGATTTCTAATCAAGACATCAAAAAGTTATTAGACGCAACAGAAGCGTTGGTGTGTGTTGACGAAGCGTATTTAGAATTTACTAGAAAACAATCATCGATGATTGATCAAGTAGAAGCCTATGACAACTTAGTTGTTTTAAGAACCATGTCTAAGGCATTCGGATTGGCAGGCATCAGATTGGGATATTTGATCTCAAATCAAAACGTTGTTGACACCCTCAATCGCGTCAAGTCACCATACAATTTAAACACATTAACACAACACATCGGAACAATTGCACTTTCACAACCAGATAAGGTTATGGCATATATCACTGAGATTATTACTCAAAGAGCATTTGTTGAAGACGCATTAAAATCACTAAAGATTACATATTATCCATCAGAAGCAAACTTTGTCTTTTTTAAATCAGAAGTCATTGATTTATTTGACCAATTACTAAAAAAAGGCATTTTAGTCCGTGCGTTTTCAGGGACACTTCAAAATTATTACCGTGTAACAATTGGTAATAAAGAAGAAAACGAACAATTCATAGATGCCCTAAAGGAGATTATAAAATGAGAATAGCGACAATCAATAGAAAAACCAATGAAACAGATATCAAACTAACCATAGATTTGGATGGAACAAAAAAAGTTAACGTTCAAACGGGTATTCCGTTTTTTGATCATATGCTCACCTTATTTGCCTTCCACGGTAATTTTGATCTTGATGTTATAGCAAAAGGTGATTTGGAAGTGGATGATCACCACACGGTAGAAGATATTGGTTTGGCACTTGGACAAGCAGTAATAGAAGCGCTTGGTGATAAAAAAGGTATCAATCGTTATGGATTGATGTATTTGCCGATGGATGAAGCACTCAGCCGCGTAGTGATTGACATTAGCAATCGACCATATCTTTTCTTTAAAGCGCCATTTGTTCGTGAAAAAGTTGGTACTATGGATACACAAAATGTCGCAGAGTTTTTTAAATCATTTGTCAATGAATCTAAAATGAATTTACACATTGAAACCCTTTATGGTGAAAACGAGCATCATAAGATTGAATCTATATTCAAAGGTTTTGGACGTGCGCTTAAAGAAGCAACAAGAATCATTAGTGATGATATATCTTCAACCAAAGGAGTTTTATAAATGAATGTCATACTTGATTATGATGTAGGCAACCTAGACTCTGTGTTTAGAGGATTTGAGCGTGCTGGCATCAAAACCATTATTTCTAAAGATCCTAAGGTCATCGAACGTGCAACCTCTTTAATCTTACCTGGAGTGGGTGCATTTGAAGACGCGATGCAAGCATTAAGAGACTCGCAATTAATCCCTTTAATTAAAAAACATGTCGCATCAGGCAAATATTTGTTTGGCATATGTTTAGGCATGCAATTGCTTTATGAAAAAAGTTACGAACATGGTTTATTTGAAGGTCTTGGTTTATTAAAAGGACAAATTGATTATTTAGACATAGACTTAAAGGTACCACATATGGGTTGGAACAATCTTAAATTTAGCCAACCAAATGATCCAATATTATCACAAATAAATGCAGATGATTATGTCTATTTTGTACACTCTTATTATGTCAATGGTCTAAAAGAAGATGTGGTAGCCTATACCTCTTATGGTGTGGATGTGCCAGCCATTGTCCACCACAAAAATATTTACGCAACCCAATTTCATCCAGAAAAAAGCGGACGGGTCGGATTGAATATATTAAAAGCATACGGGGAGTTGATTAAATGATTTTACTTCCTGCCATTGATCTTAAAGATCAAAAATGTGTGCGATTACTCCAAGGACAATATGATCAGATGACCATCTATTCAGATACACCACTAGAGGTTGCGAAAAGCTTCGAAATGCTTGGCGCATCATACGTGCATATCGTTGATTTAGATGGTGCGGGTGATTATGAAGGTTCAAATGAAAGTGTCATTCAATCAATCGCAGAAACACTTAAAATACCCATTCAAGTCGGAGGCGGTATTCGGACACTAGAAAAAGTTGATCGGTTACTCTCATATGGCGTTTCACGTGTCATCATCGGAACAATAGCCATCGAAAACATTGAATTACTAAAAAGGATGGTTGATAAATATCCCAACCAAGTGATTGTATCAATAGACGCAAAAGATGGATGGATTGCTACCAGAGGATGGAAAACCATGACACAAATAAAGGCGTTAGACTTCTGCCAAGTGTTAGAAGATATCGGTATTAAAACGATTGTGTATACCGATATTGCAAAAGATGGTATGCTTGAAGGTCCGAACTATAAAGATTACGAACAACTAAGCAAAAAAACAAACTTAGACATTATTGCTTCTGGTGGTATATCAAGTATTGATGATTTGCTCAAACTAAAAAAACAAAACTTATATGGCGCCATCACTGGCAAAGCGCTTTATGAAAACAAATTTGATTTAAAGGATGCGATACGATGCTTACAAAAAGAATCATCCCCTGTCTAGATGTACGATCTGGGCGTGTTGTCAAAGGTAAGAAGTTTACTGACATTATTGATGTTGATGACCCAGCGAAACTCGGCAAATTTTATAGCGAACAAGGCGCAGACGAGTTGGTTTTTTATGACATTACCGCATCGAGTGAAGATAGAAAAATATCGTTATCATTTGTTGAAGCTGTTGCTAAAGAAATCAACATTCCATTTTGTGTCGGTGGTGGTGTTGAAACCATTGAGGATTTTACACGTATCTTAAGAAAAGGTGCTGATAAAATTTCAGTCAATTCTGGTGCCGTTAAAAATCCAAATCTGATTACAAAAGCATCTAAAAAATTTGGCGCACAGTGCGTTGTCTTATCTATTGATGCTAAGAAAAACGATGAAGGTTCGTGGAGTGTTTATGTCAAAGGTGGTCGAGAAAAAACATCACTTGATGCCATATGGTGGGCAAAAGAAGGTGTACGACTTGGCGCAGGAGAAATCGTCATTAATAGCATTGATGAAGACGGGATGAAACAAGGATACGATCTCGATTTACTTAAACAAATAACAACTGCAGTTTCAGTCCCTGTGATTGCTTCAGGTGGTGCAGGGACACTTCAGCATTTTTTAGATGCAGCAAAAGAAACATCTGTTGATGGTATCCTTGCAGCTTCTGTCTTTCATTTCGGCGAAATCAACATTCATGATTTAAAACAGCACTTAGCAAGTCAAGGCATTCCAATGCGGATAGAAAAGGAGTACACATATGGAAAATAATCAAGTTTTTAGTATAAATGATCTTACATTTAATCCAGAGGGATTAATACCAGTTGTTGTCCAATCAGAAGAAAACAACGAGGTGTTGATGCTTGCTTATATGAACCAAGAAGCACTCAAATTAACAATAGAAACTAAGAAAGCAACCTATTATAGTAGAAGCAGAAAAGCACTATGGGTCAAAGGCGAGACCTCAGGCCATACACAAGAAGTCAAAGGTCTATTTTATGATTGCGATCAAGATGCACTGTTACTCAAAGTTGTTCAACAAGGTGTGGCATGTCATACAGGCAACCCCAGTTGTTTTTATCGGAATGTCTTTGATGAAACAAAGGCTCAGTCAGATGCCAACACATTAGATGCATTATATGATATTATAAAAGAGCGTAAAGAAAACCCTGTTGAAGGGTCTTATACGACATATTTATTTACCAAGGGCATTGATAAGATATTAAAAAAAGTTGGCGAAGAGACCAGTGAAATCATTATTGGTGCTAAAAACAACTCTAAAGAAGAAACTGTATATGAAATCAGTGATCTTGTGTACCATATGCTTGTTTTAATGGTCAATCAAGGCATTGAAGTTACAGATATAAAAAAGGAACTTGAAAAAAGGAGAAAGTAAGGCATGTCATTAAAACTTATTGATCATCACACACATACCCAAGCATCACCCGATGCAGACCCCAATTTATCGATGGAGGACTATATTCATAAGGCAAAAGCACAAGGATATCCGGGTGTTATGTTTACTGATCATGTAGATTATGATTTTGTCTCACCCTTATTTTTAGAGATTATTGATTACAATATCTATCATCAGAAAATCGTTGAGCTTAGAAAAACCCACAATTTTGATGTGCGTATGGGTGTGGAAATTGGCTATCAACCACATTTAAATGAACGCATTAAAACGCTCGTAAACAATCATCCGTTTGACTTTGTCATCGCCTCAACGCATTTATGCGATGGCCTTGATCTATATAATGGCGATTTCTTTATTGGGAAAACCCAAGAAGAAGCATACCAACGCTATTTTGAGATTGTTTTATACGCTGTCAACAACTTTACAGATTATGATGTTTACGGTCATTTGGATTATATTATAAGATACGGGAAATTTGAACGTAAAATGTATGACTTTAATACATTTAAACCCATCATCGAAGACATTTTAAAAGTCATTATTAAAAACGGCAAAGGAATTGAGCTTAATACATCAGGACTGAGATATCAGTTAGGTGTCACCCACCCTAGACTAGAATTACTAGAACTTTATAAGAATTTAGGCGGGACGATCATAACACTAGGGTCAGATGCCCATTATTTAAAAGATTATCAGGCAGATTTCGAACTGGGCATTTCATTACTTAAAAAGGCGGGATTCACCCACGTTACAGAGTTTAAAGAACGCACACCCTATTTTATAGAAATCTCTCAATAAGGCAATCAAATACACATAAAAAAAGATGCGCATCCCCAAAAGCATCTTTTTATTTTGCTGTGGTCGTGCTATAATAAAATCATGATTAAAGATAAAGGAGATAAACGTATGTTGTATGAATCATTTATGCATTCTGAAAACCCCGAGGTAACGATAAACGTCAAAGATTTTGGGACAATTAAGATTCAATTATTTCAATCAGTAGCACCCAATACGGTTGCGAATTTTGCACACCTTGTTTCACAAAAATATTATGATGGACTTATCTTTCACCGTATCATCCCTGGATTTATGATCCAAGGTGGATGGGGACAAAAAGATGCGTGTGCCATTAAAGGTGAATTTTCATCTAATGGTATTCAAAATGATTTAACACACGATAGAGGTGTTATTTCAATGGCACGAACAAATGATCCAAATTCAGCGTCATCACAATTTTTTATTATGCATCAAGCATCACCACACTTAAACGGTCAATATGCTGCGTTTGGTGCTGTTTTTGAAGGCATTGAGGTTGTTGATAAGATTGCTGTTTCACAAAAAAATCATAACGACAAACCTTTAAAAGATATTGTGATAGAGTCTATGACCATAGATTTAAAAGGACAAACACTTCCAAAACCTGTATGCTATAGCCGTAAGGTATAGATATGACATATAAAGATTTTATTTGGGTAGGCATCCTCATCATTGTTACAGGGTTTATTGTCATACCTTCTACACGCAGCATCTTTGAATCACTCACGCAATCTTATCCCTATATCATGGGCTTTACTAAAACAGCATTATTGGCTTCTTTAGGCGAACGCTTGGTTGTTAGAATCAAAACAGGATCTTATTTTGGTGATCAAGGTTTTTTGTTAAAAGCGCTTGTTTGGGGCTTTTTAGGGATGGGTTTCGTGTTGATTTTCAAACTGTTTGCTGAAGGTGTAACTGCAACCCAAGCTGCTGGTCTTTTACCTGTTATTTCTAATCCTCCCTGGGCGTCTATGCTTTTAACAGCCTTTTTAATAAGTCTTTTGATGAATGTGGTGTTTGCACCCACATTCATGCTTTTACACCGTATCACCGATGGGTATATTCATTTGGGAGAGGGACAACTTAAAGGCATATCAAAGATTAAATTATCAGAGGTTATTGCACACATTAATTTCACCTATTTTTTTAGTTTTGTCCTTTTCAAAACCATTCCATTGTTTTGGATTCCAGCACACACAATCACCTTTTTATTGCCCGAAAACTACCGAGTCTTAATGGCTGCTTATTTATCTATTGCACTGGGATTACTCTTGACCCTTGCACAACCTAAAATTCAAAAGTAGTCAGACGTCGGCTAGATTACATCTAGACATTGGTGGTTTAACTAAATAATGATATAATAAGTACAAGAAAACCTTTCTATAGGAGGATCACATATGATTGATTTGACATCATACAAAACATTTGCGCAACATATGATTTGTGTTGGTCCTTTTTCTGATCATGCCAAGGTTACACAAAACACATATCTCATTTATTTTGAGAAAGAAAAAATCCTTGTTGACTTGCCAACGCTCAAAGATTTAGATGCGTATGTTGAAATTATCAATCAACTGCACCCTATAGGAAAAATAAATGTCTTAATTATAAGTCACATTCATGCATATACTGTCCATGCCTTAAATACTTTAATTCAAAAAGGATTTCAAGGTAAAATCATTAGTAATCGACTGATTGCAAATCAAATTGGGCTATCGTTTTCATGGCTTTTTATAGAAGAAATGGATTACCGTATATCATTTGGTCAAAGACAAGTGCTCTCTTTTTTACCCTTAAGATTTTTACCGTATCCAGAGGCGTTTATGACCTATGTGCCGTCACATCAAACATTGTTTTCAGGCATGCTTTTTTCAAGTCAAACACAGATGCATCAACCAAAGGCATATGATGATTTATTAAAAGAAATCGTTGATTACCATAAAAAGATGATACCAAGCAGTGAGTATTTAAAAAATCCTTTAAAAGATATTAAGAAACATAAAATAAAATATGTGTGTCCCTCTTTTGGACAAGCCATTACAGAGGATAGAGTCAATCAAATTTATCATGATTTAATGAAAATTGAATTTTATAATACATATCAGGTTGTAAAAGATGTTGTTAATGGGCAACGTTTTTATAATTATATTGAAATCATTAATCATATGTTAAATCATTTATTGATTCATTTTAGCGCCATTGATATCCTAGATACATTTGTTGGTAGTCCCTATTCTTTATCAACAGAGCCCATTGAACTTAGACGCTCATCTTTTGAAGGTTATAAATTATGGAATGGCTTTTTTGAGCATATTTATGTCAAAAAAGGCATTGTTTGGCTCGCTATTTTAGAACCGATTGTTACAAAATATGTTAGAACATATAATATCAAAAAACCAACCATTTATCGATCGGTTGTGCTTGATCTAACGATGTATAATCAAACACTTGAAAAAGAAAAATCAGAGCTTGAAAAAAATGCTGATCATTGTCAGCGATTGGTTCAAAAAACACAAGATCAAATTACCAGATGTCCCATCACATCACTATATAATCAAGCTTTTTATAAAAAAGTATTAATCAATGATTTTGCAAATACTTTAGAACCGGGTAAAACGCGTGGTTTTTTATTGGTACAACTTGATCAGTTAGAGTCAATCAACAAAAAATATGGCAAAGAGACTGGCGACGAAACCATTCGCAACTTAAAATACTTAATGGAACAAAACAAAAAAGAAGATTCCTTACTATTTAAGCAAAGTGGACCAGGTATTTTTGTTTATGAGAATAACGCAACCATAGAGACAATTCAAGCATGTGCACTACGGATGAGAAACATGGTAGAAGATTCAAACTTGTTCATTGAAAAAGTTTCAGTATCTGTGAGCATGGGCACATATGATGACTTGGATCAAACACTGCCATTTGATAAACAAGCTGACCAACTCTTCAATCTGTTGGCCTTAGGTATTGATTCTGCTAAAGGTGAAGGGTCTGGCGCAATCGTTAATCAAAAACGTTCAGCACAAAAAAAGATTTTTGATGGCGTTATATTACTGATTGACGAAGATGAAATTAATCGCAACATGATTTATCGTATTTTTAGACGCGTAAACTATGAAGTGATCATTGCCAAAGATGTGCATGATGCGCTTTTATTGATTGAAAAACACCCAATAGATATTATCATATCAGAAATCAATTTAACAAAAATTGATGGTTTTTCACTAAAACAAATGTTTAATGAGACGGTTGCCTATAAGAATATTCCTTTTGTTATGGTCTCGCACAGCAAAACCTTAGAAAATATCAAACGTGGCAACACGCTTGATGTTGATCTTATATTGGAAAAACCGATTATACCTGAAGAATTGATTGGTCATGTCAAACGCTTTAAAGAACGGAAGTCTACGTCATGACATTGTTTGAAATATCTTTAGTTGTTTTAGGTGTGTTCGCGCTGGGTTTTGTGTATTTGCTTTTGGCGATAGCCGCTCAAAAGTATCAAAACCACCGAACCTCCGTGAAACACGGCTGGGCAAGAGATTATATATTTGCCAAATACTTCGATTATGAAGAGATCAAACGACCCACATCTAATCGATTCTTTTTTGACGCTTTCATTGAAGCTGAAAATCAAGTATTAATTGAGCCTGATGTTAGAAAAAGAATTGTTATTGACTTAATGTTAACCCGGTTTTGCAAAAAACAGTTTAAAAACATACGTAGTAGACATGTTAACAAAAGAAAAATTGCTAGCTTTTACTTGAGCGCCTTGCAAGAGAACATCGCGTACGATGCTTTAAAAAAACAGTTGATCAAAGAAAAGAATGAAAGCGTCAAATTCTATCTTATTTACGCGATTAAAAAAAGTTTCGATCAAGATATCGTGACTTATATTGTGACCACGCTAGAAGGCGCATCAGCCATTTATCGCAAGTGGATTTATACAATCATTTCCAATAATTTCAACTTAATGAAGCCTTATTTACTTATTTATGAAGCTGACTACACATCTGAAATTAGAGAACTGATGTTATTTTTAGCAAAAAAACATACAGATCCTTTTTTAAAAGACTATGCCTTGGCTGTATTTGATAATAATTTTGATAATTTTGAAGTGCAACGGCTCGCACTGGCATCACTCGCGCAAACACATCCAGATTTGGTTGCTCAAAAAAAATATTTCTCACACCCTAGTAAAGACATTAAGTCATTTGCGATTGCCGCATCAGCAAATATTATATCAACTGAGATGGTTGATTTTTTGCTTAACTCAATGGATGGCAGTCAACTCGATAAACAAGGAGTCAATGCGTTATCACGCATTACCTTTGAATCAAAAAAGATATTAATGTATGTATTAGAGAGTTATCCAAAATACAAACAAAAAACACATATTAGACATGCCATTGTTAGGGTATTATCCCACCGTATAGACTATTTAATGCTTAAGTTGATGTCTGATGACTATGATTACATTTTAAACATCATCGAAGACATATTAACACTTCATATTACTGAAGATTTAATTGATTTTATGAATCACAATAAAAATAAAGTTCTTGAAGATAAAGTATTAAACCTCATCAAAAAGTCAATGATTCAAGATCAGTTTATGATGGATGAGTTTACAGTCTATTTAAGTCAAGATATTTTAATTAAAATGGGCATGATTAAAAAAACACCACCCATGGCTATCAGAGAAAAAGCACCGGTTGAAAAGTATAAAATTATTTGGGTGATTCAATATTTAACACTTGGCTTGTTATTTATGCCACTCCTTTTTGTGATACGCAACTTTCGTGTACTCATTTCAGGATACCCACTTTGGTATGAGTTGTTTATTGTTGAGATAAATTTTTATTTGGTCTTTTACTTTTTATTTTTAAATTCCGTCTATTTGATTTTGTTGTTATTTTCCCTCAGAGGCGCAAAAGAACGTTTGGATTTATGGCATATTAAAAAACAAACCTTATTATTCGAGCACGATTTATTGCCAAGTATTTCAATTATTGCACCAGCATATAACGAAGAAAAGAGTATTATTGAAAGTATCACATCGTTATTAAATTTAAAGTATCCTAAGTATGAAGTCATTGTCGTCAATGATGGATCAAAAGATCAAACCATTGATGTTTTAATTAAGCACTTTGATTTAGAACGCAAACATCCTTTTTTCAATCAACCCATTTCAACCAGAGGATTAAGAGGTGTTTATGTCAATAAGCATATTCCTAACTTAATCGTGATAGATAAAGTCAATGGTGGTAAAGCAGACGCACTTAATATGGGGATTAATGTTGCTAAAAGCGATTATGTTTGTGGTATTGATGCAGACTCCTTACTAGAAGAAGACGCACTATTGAAATTAATCTCAGTCACACTAGACCACGCAACACCACACATTGCGCTAGGGGGCAATATTGTACCAGTCAACGGGTGTGTTGTCGATCAAGGCAAGATTGAGCATCGTGGGCTTGGGAAAAAGCAGTTGGTAAGATTTCAAAGTCTTGAATATTTAAGAGCATTTACCTCAGGACGTATTGGATGGTCTAAAATTAAGAGTTTATTGATTGTCTCTGGTGCATTTGGTTTATTTGAAAGAAAAGCACTCATTCAGACAGGGGGCTATTTAACCATCAGTGGGAAACTAAAAAAAGATACCGTAGGCGAGGATATGGAACTGGTCGTAAGACTCACCTATCAAGCCCTTGAAAAGAAAGAGCCTTACAGAGTTGAATACGTGCATCACGCCAATTGTTATACAGAACTACCGTCAGATTTAAACAGTTTATTAAAACAAAGAAATCGTTGGCAACGTGGATTGATTGACATCTTAAGTTATCATAGACGCATGCTTTTTAACCCCAGATATAAACAACCTGGATTAATAGCTTTTCCATACTTTTTCTTATTTGAAATGATTGGACCATTTATAGAAGCCATCGGACTTTTGGCGATTGTTCTTGGTGCTATACTTGGGTTGCTTAATTTGCCTATATTCATACTGTTATTTACAGCGGGCATTGGGTATGGCATTATCATTTCGTTGTTTTCGTTATTGATTGCCGAAAAACGCATCGCATTTTATTCTAATAAAGAAACATTTATTTTAGTTTTATACGCGATTATCGAAAATTTCGGATATCGTCAAATCATTAGTATGCATCGTGCCATATCAACATTAAAGTCTTTAAGAGAAAGTGGTGCATGGGGTAGTCAAAAGCGCCAAGGATTTCAAACTAAAAAATAACAACATGTTTAAATACATAGATCAAACAAATACAGATTAAAAGGAGATTATATGAATAAGATCATTTTAGCAACGGATTCATGTTCAGATTTAAGTCTGAAGCAGGTCAAAGATATGGGTGTTGTCACCATTCCACTATCTTTAACCATGCAGGAAGAAACATTTTTTCACTATCCTGATGAAAGAGAACTTAAGATTGATGTATTTTATGATAAGCTTCGAGATAAAGTTGTTGCACAAACGTCATTGGTTAATGTCGCACAGTTCTTAATTTTCTTTGAAGACATCTTAAAAGAAGGAAATGATATCTTATATATTGGATTTTCTTCAGCATTAAGCGGGACATATCAATCGAGCGTGCTTGCAGCAGAAGAACTCAAAGAAAAATATCCAGAGCAAAAGATTGTCACCATCGATTCTCTATGTGCATCAGCTGGCCAAGGCTTACTCATTATGAAGGCTTATGAGGCGTTATCATCAGGCAAGACCATTGATGATGTAAAGACATACATTGAATCGATTAAACTCAATCTATGTCATTTATTTACTGTCGCAGACCTTGGCACACTCAAACGTGGTGGCCGATTAAGTAATGCCCAAGCTTTTGTCGGTGGACTTCTTAAATTAAAACCTATTTTACATGTGAATAATGAAGGTAAACTGGTTGCACTCCAAAAAGTACGTGGTAGAAAATCATCGCTTGATGTGATGATTGATTTAATCGGTGAACGCATTACACATGCCAAAGATCAAACGATTCTCATCTCACATGGGGATACCATTGAAGAAGCGAAAATGGTTGGCGATATGATTCAAACACGTTTTGGCGTGAAAGAGATTATTTATAATATGATTGGTCCTATTATTGGTGCACACGCTGGACCTGGAACAATCGCTGTCTTTTTCATGGGAGAAAAACGATGAAAATCATCAATTCCAATGAAGCGCCCAAGGCTGTTGGACCTTATAGTCAAGGTGTTATTGTACAAAACACCCTTTATGTCTCGGGTCAATTACCTTTTAATCCTGAGCAGATGGTATTAATATCAAAAGACATTAAAGATCAAACACATCAATGCTTAAAAAACGTTCTTTCAATTGTTAAATCAGCAGGATTTGAGTTAGAAGATATTGTTAAATGTACAGTCTATATGACAGATCTTAATCAGTTTGAGTTAATGAATGAAACATATGCCACATTTTTTAAAAACCATAAGCCCGCACGGGTGACTATTGAGGTTTCCAAACTACCAAAAAACGTTTCAATAGAAATTGATGCGATTGCACACAAAGAGATATAAAAAAAAGACGGTGATTAGCTAAAATCATCGTCTTTTTCATGCGAAGCATCAAGGGTTTCTTGAAGTTCGCGTATTTTTTTGTGAAACGCAGGTTCCTCAGGAATGAAAAAATAAAATAGCGTTAATCCAGTGATTAAACCTCCCAAGTGACCTGGGGTACTGATGTTAGGAATCGCGAAGGTTATGACCAAGTTAATGATCACCAATTGACGAATAGATTTAATGCCTTGAGGTGAAAACCAAGACCGCTTTATGAAGGTTAAAAGCAATAAACCACCAACGATTCCAAAGAGCGAACCGCTTGCACCAATGGTTACCACATTATAATTGCCAAAATATAAGACGGATAGCGAAGAAATGATACCGGCGATCATATACACAACACCATATCTAAAGCCGCCAATCAACCGTTCTAAGTGACTACCCAAATAGTATAAAAACAATGTGTTCATCAGAAAATGAAAAACATTGCCGTGTAAGAACATGGCTGTAACCAGACGGTACCATTGATTATCTTCGATAATCAGTGGGGGATATATCGCACCATACGCAATTAAATTAGCAAGTGAAAAGCCCCCTCCAAAGACAAGAACCAAGACCAACATGAAATTCATGAGCATAAGTGTGGTAGTTACAGGGTGAAATTTCCAATATAAATATATTTTGCTTGAAGTATTTGGACTCATACAATACACTCCTCTAGTGGTCATAATTATACAGTCATTTACATGTTTTATCAATCAAATGAATCAAATAACACAAAAAATACACAATCAAAAGGGTGGATAAATAGGAATTACACCCATCATAGTTTAGAATTTTTATTAACCAGAAAAAAACAAGTTTTTTGTGTTTAAATCATCAAGGCATTCGTGTATAATAAACATATCACATCTATTTTTTCACAAGAAACTTATAGGGATAAGTAAATATAAACAGGGGAGTGTTTTAGATGAAAGTTATTAAACGTAACGGCAAAATTGAGCAATTTGATGTTGAAAAAATTGCCCACGCATTACTTAAGGCGTATCAAAGTGTTGATGCACCATTTGTGATTGAGGATTGTGTTAAACAAGCCAAAGAGATTACCAAAAATTATGGTAAAGATGAAGATATTAACATTGAAAAAATACAAGATGATGTTGAGTTATATTTGATGAGTAAAAAGCAGTTCGAAGCTGCTAAATCATATATCAAATATCGCGAAAAACAAAAAGTTGACCGTGAAAATCCTTGGTCAGACAATGATGAACGTCAAGATTTAATCTTAAAAAAATATTTAATCAATGGCGAATCAAAAAAAGAGTTTTTAGAGCGCATCGCTTTTGGAAAACCATCACTTGAAAAAGTATTTAGAAGAAAAGAAGGCATTTTTGGCGGCAGAAATTTATACGCTATTGGACGTGAAGGGAACATTACGGGCAGTAATTGTTATGTAACCGAAGATCCGCAAGATAGCCTAGAAAGCATTTACCGCGTGGATTATATCATTGCCCGCACATACAGCTATGGTGGCGGTCAAGGGATGAATTTATCCAACTTAAGACCTAAAGGTGCCAAAGTCAATAACAGTAGCAATACAACACCGGGTGTGATGGTATTTGCTGAAAAATATTCTCATACAACCTTAAACACACAACAAGAAAATAGACGTGGCGCTTTAATGCTTGTTTTAAATATTGATCATCCAGATATTATCGATTTTATTACAACAAAATTAGACTTAAATAAAGTCAACGGGGCAAACATTAGTATTGCACTCAAAGACGACTTTATGGAAGCTGTTAAAAACGATGAGATGTGGACCATGCAGTTTGATACACCTCATGAACACATTGAAAAGAAAGTTAAAGCCAAAGATTTATTGAAACTCGTTGGTTATTCCGCACATACCATGGGTGATCCTGGTGTGGTTTTCATTGATAGAATGAATGATTATCACTTCTTAAGTGAGTATCCAGATGTTAAGTTTACAGCCACCAATCCATGTGGTGAACAACCACTCATGGCACATGGGTCATGTAACTTAGGTAGTATTAACTTAAATGCCTTTGTACGCAACCCATTTACAGAAGAAGCTTTTTATGACTGGAATCGCTTTGATCATGCAGTTGGTGAAATGATTGTTGCTCTTGATGATTTATTAACCATGCTTGGTGATCGTCACGCTTTAAAAGAACAACGTGATCACGTTGTTAACTACCGTGAAATCGGTTTAGGTGTTATGGGCTTAGCTGACCTTGCATTAAGCATGAGATTACCTTATGGCAGCGACGAATTCTTAAAGTTCTTAGACGGTTTAATGCGTCGTATGATTAATACTGCAACTAAGACAAGTGCATTAAACGCTAAAGATAAAGGCGTTTTCCCTAAATTCGACTATGATTTAATTTCAAAATCATCATTTTATAAGACAGCTATTGATCCAGAAACAGATGAACTTGTTAAAGCATATGGTATGCGTAACAGCCGTTTATTAAGCATTGCACCGACAGGATCTATTAGTAATATATTGGGTGTTAGTGGTGGTGTAGAACCATTCTTCCAAATCAACTATAACAGACGTATTGTCAGTATGTTTGAAGAAGAAAAGGTCATTACTGTCTGGGAAAAAACACCACTTGCATTGGCAAAAGCGATGGGTGTTAAACCAGAAGCATTACCACAATGGGCATTGATCACATCACAAAATATTGATTTTGAAGATCGTGCAAATGTTCAAATGACCATTCAAAAATATGTAGACACAGCGATTAGTTCTACATTTAATATCCCAAACAGTGCAACTGTAGAAGATGTTATGAATATTTACTTAACAGCTTGGTCTAAAGGCTTAAAAGGCGCAACCGTATTTAGAGATCGTTGTGCTAAAATTGGTATATTGGCAGGCATCAATGAAAATACAGAAGATTTAAATCCTGCAACACCGCCACAAATTCATATTGAAGAAAAATGGTTTAGCAAAAAAACACAAACTGCTGAAGAATACGTGACGCATGTCAGTATTAATAAAACAGGATATACACCAGAAAAAATTGCTAAAGAATTATGTCCATTATGTGGTGATGTGTTGGTTAAAAAACAAGGATGCATTCAATGTAACAACAATGATTGTGACTTTGAGAAGTGTGCCATATAACCTTAAATATTTGAATTAAATGAAAACTTTTAAAGAGATTAACGATGACGTTAATCTCTTTTTTAATGCCCATCGTTTTATATCATAAGGCTATCGTGTTAAGATAAAAGAAAAGAAAGGTCTTTTATTTGTGCAAGATTTATTGCCATTTTTAATTGTTATTGCTACAGTGATCATCGCTACTGGCTTGTCTGTTTTCTTATCGAAGTTCCACAAGAAAACGGCATATGTGCCTTCGCTTGTTTTTTTAGTCTTGGCTATCACATTATTTTTTGTGGGGCAGAGTGATGTTGGATTCAGTGGCTTGGCAGGTATTTTGTTTGGCCTTTTTTTCATGATTTGTGCTATATTGACACTGATTTTCACTTCAATTTTATTGAAACGTAAAACAAAAAGAAAAACCGAATAAAAAGAGAGATAAAAGTCCAAATGATGTTGCTTTCTTTTAACGAATCACTTATAATGGAAGTAAGTTAATCAAGACCATTGGTGTTTATAAAACATAACAGGGAATCAAGTGAAATTCTTGGGCTGTCCCAGCAACCGTGAAACGGACGAAATGCTAAAACCACTGCGATTTTGCGGGAAGGTGCAAAGTAGGATGATGTTAAGTCGGGAGACCTACCTCTGGTGTTTGTTTAGTCGTCTCCTGGGGATGGGAAGGGCGTTAAATGGCCATTTTTCGCTATTTTTCATGCCCGCAGGGGCATGAATTTTTTTATGACATAAGGAGCGAAAGCAGATGAAAAAAGTATGGTTATTGATATTATTATTCGCAGGAGTTGTCTTACTAGCTGGGTGCCTAGAGACCAACACTCCAACAGAAACACCGGTTATAGAAACGCCTGATGTAACGCAAGAAATTGAGTTCAGTGCAACCATTGAAGTTTATGATTTAGAAGACACTTTGATTTTTACGGAAACTATTGAGTTTTTGGAAAACGATTCACGGACAACCATTGAAATTATCGAAGAACAAATAGACTTTGTTTATGCGATTTTCGATATTGGTGTATTTGTTTATGGTGTTGGTGGATTTTTCCCAACAGAATACGGCGTCAGTTTTAATTATTGGTTAAGTCTTTATATTAATGATGTATCAAGTAATACCGGTATTGAAGATGTGGTTTTAGAAGATGGTATGGTGATTTCGTTTAAAGAGCAAACCATGCTTGATCTAACCGATCAGGCGGTCGATCGACTCATCTATGCGTTTATAGAAAACCATTTAGAAACATATATTAATGATACATATATTCATCATGATGTTTTAGCTGCCATCGTTAAACTATCTCTTATGGGATATGAGACACCTCAGTTATCAACACTTGTTGATTCTGAAGCATTGGATGCTTATCTTGTAACTTTAGAATCTGAGGCGATTGGTCAAACATTTAAAAAAGCCATTATAGAAACTGCTTTTGGTATTGATATTCTAGATACCAAGACAACACTTGAAGCGATGGCTCCATCAAATCTTTATGATGCAACATCTTTATTAAATGCATTATTTGTAGTGCGTTCAGAGTCATTACTCATAGGACAAATACACGAACAACTATTAGAAGACCTACCAGAGTTTATGGATCCGGATTATGCGGGTATGCTTCTGGTTGCTTTAGCGCCTTACACAGATACATCACAAGATGTTGTATCAGATATGTTCTCTTTTATTCAAACACAACAATCGAGTCAAGGCATCGTCTCTTGGGGTAATGCGAATGCAGCATCAACAGCAGCTGTGATCTTAGGCCTTATCGCACATGGAGAAAACCCACGTGATGCATCCTATGCTGTTGAAGATGTAGATTTAATTGAGGCGCTGTTATTATATGAAACCAATGCAGCATTTTATTGGTTACTTGATGATGCTGAAGCGGATATGAATTTTTCGACACCACAAGCATTTGCCGCACTGGTTGCGTATAAATTATATCGGGATGTTTGGGAAAATCCACCTGTCTATCTATACGATTTAATTGATTTAGGAAACGCATAAAAATAATATTTTAAAAAAAGGGGTGAATAGAATGATGAAATCAATCTTACTTAAACTTGCGATGACGCTCGTCGTTTTATTTGCTGCTTATTTTGGTTTTATGTTATTGTCAACAGATAACAATGCACAAGAACAAGGCCATATCCGTTTAGTGATTGTTGATGAAAATGATGACACTGTATTTGATGGTCAATTGATTTACCACGAAGACGATACGTTTTTTGATGTACTCAATCGAGCCTTTGATTTAACATGTGCCAATGGCCAGTATCAAGAAGATCCGACATGTACGTATACATTTCCCATGATACCCACAAACGAAAAAGTTGTTTTAAATATCAAAGGAGACACCTTTGAGATTAAAACCAATTGGCAAGACACATTTTTAGCCTTTGAATATTATGATGGTGCATCTTATAGACTATTTTCACAAGGTGTTAATTCACTTTCGTATACCGATAAATCACATATTAGAATTAAGGTTACAGCCGTTGGACAAACATCATGAGCAAACAACATCAAGCCATCAAAGATATGACATTGATCGCCATTTGTGCAGCGATTTTATTTGTTCAACAACTGGCACTATCTTTTTTACCTAATATTCAGTTTTCAACGTTGCTTATTGTTTTATATACAAAAGTATTAGGCTTTAAAAAAACAACGTTTATTATTACCATTCATGTACTGGTTGTTAATTTCTTTTCACCTTTCGGGTCATTGATTCCCATTTATATTCCAGCGATGTTTATTGCTTGGATGATTATACCTGTATTATTAACAACAGTATTCAAACACTTAAATCATGCTTTTGAATTAAGTTTATTCGGTCTTTTTTTTGGATTTATCTATGGATGGGTTTTCGTTCCATTTTCGGTCTTCTTTTTAGATGTCCCATTGATGGAATATATTCTAATGGACTTGCCATTTGAAATGCTGATGGCCATTAGCAATTTCGTAACTATTTTATGGCTTTATGACATACTTAAAAAATTGCTACAAGAACAAACGCAGCGCTATTATTTAGAAAAGTAACCTTGACCTTTCAAGGTTTTTTTATTGCTTTTTTACAAAAAAGAGCATATAATAGAAATACCCCCCCATAGAGAGGGTAAAAAGCAAAAGGAGCGATTCATATGAAAGCAGTAGAATATAGAGTGACAGGTATGACATGTGGCGGATGTGCTGCAAGTTTAACACGCGTTTTAGGACGTAATAAAGCAGTTAAAAATATTGAAGTTGAGCAATGGGAAAACAAAGTTGTCGTCACATACGACGAAGCGCTCACCAATGACGAAGTCATTATTGAGACCATCTCAAGATTAGGGTATAAAGCCGAAGTTAAACAATGAAAACACAAAAGTATAACATAACAGGTATGACATGCGCATCGTGTGCCCAAAGCATCGATCGTGTTTTAAGACGTCAAGATGGCATCTTAGATGTCAATATTAACTTAGCGACTGACCAGGCCATTATATCTTTTGATGAAACCAAGTTATCCAATGATGGTGTGATTGAAGCAATTGAAAGCGTTGGCTATGATGCAGACATCATTAAAGACGAAGAAAAAACCATTACGATGCGTGTTGAAGGTATGACATGCGCAACGTGTGCAAATAACGTGGATCACGCCATAAAATCATTGGACGGTATCATTAAAGCCAATGTTAATTTAGCAAACGATAAAGTCACCGTAACTTATGACACGCAATCGGTCAAAATCAGTCAAATGAAAAAAGCTGTTCAAGACATGGGTTATGATTTAATGCTTGAAGAGGAACTTGACCAAACGGTTGATCCAGATGTGATCAAAATGAAAAAAGCGCGACGTAAGATGCTAATCTCAGCATCACTTGCGGGTTTTTTAATGATACTCATGGTCATCCACATGTTTGTTGTTATGATTCCTTTTTATACAGTCATAGCAGCAATCATTGCATTTCCGGTCGTCTTTATTTTGGGCGCACACGTTCACAAGGCAAGTTTTAAATCACTTAAAAATAAAAGACCCAATATGGATGTGCTTGTTTCATTAGGATCCATGCCACCATACTTAATTGGATTGATGGGTTTGTTTTTTCCAATTACGACATTTATCGAAATGGCAGCAACCATTATGACATTTCATTTGATTGGTAAATTTTTAGAATCTAGAGCCAAAGGCAAAGCCTCGCAAGCCATTAAGAAACTTATTGAGTTGGGTGCCAAAACAGCACGGATCCTTGTTGATGGTCAAACCATTGAAGTTTTAACATCAGAGTTAAGTGTTGGTGATGTGATGGTGATTAAACCGGGTGAAAAAATACCAACAGACGGTATCATTAAATCGGGTGAAAGTGTGATTGATGAATCGCTTGCAACAGGCGAGTCAATGCCTGTTAAGCGTAAAGTTGGCGACACTGTGATAGGTGCAACCATCAATAAGCAAGGCTTACTAGAAGTTGAAGTGACTAAAGTGGGTAAAGATACATTCTTATCACAAGTCATAGATTTGGTTGAAGCATGTCAGGGATCAAAAGTACCGATTCAAGAATTTGCGGATCGCGTCACAGGCTTTTTTGTTCCTGCCATTTTAGTCATTACAGTTTTAACCTTTGCATCATTTAATATATTTCCTGATTTTCATAAAGGCATCTTAGAATCCATGGCACCATTTTTACCTTGGGTTAATCCTGATCAAACAGCTCTGACACTTGCATTTGTAACAGCAACAGCAGTCCTTGTAATCGCATGTCCATGTGCGCTTGGCCTTGGGACACCCACAGCCTTAATGGTTGGTAGTGGCATTGGTGCAGAACAAGGGATTTTAATTAGAAACGGTGAAGCTGTTCAAACGCTTAAAGATATTAAAGTCATCGCCTTTGATAAAACAGGGACACTCACCTATGGAAAGCCAGTTGTTACTGATATTGTGACATTTAAAGACAATTCAAAAGATGATGTTTTAAAGATTGCAGCATCATTAGAAATGGGCTCAGAACATCCCTTGGCACAAGCAATGATTGAAAAAGCTAAAGAAAACGACCTGAAACTTATGACTTTAACGCATTTTGAAGCTGTCACAGGGAAAGGTATTACAGGTCAATTAGATCATACATTTTATATGATTGGGAATACCAAACTTATTGCATCTTATGATATTGACACAGCGTCAATTGAAAAAGAAATGATAGGATTAGAAGATCAAGCAAAAACCGTGATGATTGTAGCAAGTAAAACAGAGGTCTTGGGTTTAATTGCTGTGGCAGATAAACTCAAAGACAATGCCAAACAGGCCATTTTAGCGATTGAAAACCTCGGCATTAAAACAGCGATGATTACTGGCGATAACGAAAGAACAGCCAACGCCATTGCTAAACTTGCTGGTATTAGTCATGTGATATCTAGTGTTCTACCTGAGGGTAAAGTTAATGAAATCGTTAATCTTCAAAAGACCTTCGGATTAACAGCAATGGTCGGTGATGGTATTAATGATGCACCCGCACTGAAACAAGCCAATGTTGGTATGGCCATTGGCACAGGGACAGATATCGCTATTGAAGCAGCAGATGTCACACTGGTTAGAGGCGATCTTGAAACAATCATTAAGGCCATCAACTTATCAAAAGCCATCTTCAGAAAGATTAAAGAAAATTATTTTTGGGCATGGTTTTATAATGCCATAGCCATTCCTTTCGCGATGCTTGGTTTACTACATCCAATGATTGGTGCAGCAGCTATGTCCATGAGCTCTTTAAACGTGATCTATAATTCACTGCGTTTAAAAAAAGTGAATTTAAATAAACAAATGGAGGGTGCATATGAAGCATAATCATAGCGAATCACTCAATCTACTAAAGACTGCGAAAGGGCAGATTGACGCCATTATCAGGATGACTGAAGATGATAGATACTGTGTCGACATCTCCACGCAGATTATGGCCGTTAGTGCGTTATTAAAAAAGGCGAATTTAACGATATTAAAAAATCATATTGAAAGTTGTGTCAAAGATTCATTTAGTGACGGCTCACATGAAGAGAAATTAAATGAAGTCATCGATGTCTTAAGTAAATATCTAAAATAAAAGGACTGGCAATGAAAATTGCCAATCCTTTTTTATACAATGAAGGAATACTTAATGCATATGATCGTAATAGTGATCAAGATCATATAAGACCCAAGATGAGCCTTCACCATAGATGTAGAGTTCTGTTGTTGTTGATAAATCAACCGTGACATGATAAGTAGATTGATCATCACCTTGAGTGATAGATGTTGGTATGAGTGTATCAAAACCATTAGAAATCATAAGAGATTCAACAGCTTCTAGTGTCATTAAGTGACTAAAGACAATGGTAAAACCAGTTTCTGTTTGTTCGCTGATGTAATGCTTGACTGGGACCTTTGTTTCTGTATAAGAAATAATTTGCAAATACCCACCCACATTAATTTCATCACCGGTAATTCTCACCATTGTTAAGTACCCAATATCTTCTGGACCGGTAATATATGTATCAAAGGTTTCACCGACAATGAGTGTCGTTTCAAAAGTATATGGATTGATTCGATACCACTGATAAGTTACAAATCCATAAACATTTTCTGATGTTTCTAAATTCCATACAGTGGGTGGTTCTATCAAAAGGCCACGACCAACAAAAGGAGACATAACATCTGATATAAACATGCTTTCATCAAGAAACCAACCGATAAATTGTGTTGGCACATCGGTAGGTTCTAAGAAGACCTCATTTGAAACCAAATCAGTAATATCATCGCCATGAGCTCTAAGTCTTACATATGTTGGAATAAAGAAGTTGAAACTAAAATTATCAGCAGTCGTTGTAAAGATTTCGTTATATGATATGTATGTTGACCAAGGATCATCAACAGATGTTCTATACTCTATGGTGTAATAGTCAGCATTTTGTTCACTTGGAAATGGGAACCACATTTCTGCGGTTGGCACAATTTCATTATCACCCATACGGTATCTTGACTGTATGTGATAGACATAAAAACCACCAAATAAACCTTCAACTTGTGTGTGCTCTAAAGTGGGTATGGCCCCCATATAACCAGCATCAAAAGGCGGAATGACATAGCCTTCGGGATAGGCCATATACTCAACGATGACATCCTCTGTTTGAGAACCTACAGTAAATGACACAGTAAATGAAAGTAATTTAGGTTCTGTTAAAGGTAGAATTTCACCTGTTAATGAGTCAATCAAATCCGCTGTTTCAAGTGATGGATCCCAACTGAGTTCAATACCAAGAAAAGCATGCATTGTTGGCAGGTTTAAAAAGTCGCCTGCAAACAAGTCATCACTGTTAAGTGTTTCAATATAACTGTGTGTGGCATCAATCAAGGCTGCATCGGTATTCATACCAGCTGTGATGTCATTTTCATAATTGATGAAAACCAAATAAAAATCAAATGGGACATCATCACCAAGCGCTGGGAACAAGAACCCCTTAAGTGTTACATTTAGGCCAACTGCACTCATTAAAAACTGATAGATGTCTTCATCCACTGGAAAAACAATCAATGCATCATCGCCATCAACTAAAATAGCGCCTTCTTTAAAGAACTCATGTGTTGTGAGAAGCCCACTAATTTCAATATAAGGTAATCCAACATGTGTGTTTGGGTCTAATAAATTAATCTCACCAAAGGTCATAGGTGTTGCAGTTAATGGGTTAGCATTGTCAGAATCAATAATCTCAATCAAATATAGATCAGGCATACCAGTCAAAAAGACAAGGTGATCCATCTGGTGTTTAACACCAGAAATAACAATATGATCACCAACTTCAGCTGCGATCTCACCCATAATCATTAAGGCGCCAGTAGTATCTGCAACAATGGTTGGAGCATCTTCAGTATCGCCTTTAAATAAGACAACACCAGAAATGATATAGTTCACACCAGAAAGTCCATCATAAAAATCAGCCACCGTTGTGATTTCAATGGGTTTTAAAATAAACTGAATCTCAATATCACCTGTGACACTACCTATCGTCACAGTAATACGAATATCAATTACTTTTTCTTCTGTGACTTCAGCAAATGTATACGTATCAAAACTAAAGAGTGCTGCATTTGGTCCGAATGTTTCCCATATTATAACTGCATCAAAAATAGGGGGTGCCATAAAGAGAGAAGCATCAGCTGTTTGTCCGCTAATGAAGACCATTTGGTCAAGATAAGTTTGGGCTGCTTGACTTAAAAGATCAAAGAGATCTTGATCGGTTGACATATAAAGTTCTGGCGCTAAGTGATAATCATTAAAGAGAATATAGGAAAGACCATAATCACCATAGCCTAAGAGTATTGCACCCATCTTGATGCGCTTTCCAATAAGACCATCAAATATTGATAAATCGTAGTTATATGAAGTAGGATCGATGTGAATATAAGCATCTTCAAAAGGATCATGCAAATAAAGTTGACCATATTCTTCAATCAAGAAGCCGGTTAAAATAACGTCTTTACCGTAGTTTTGCCATTGGAAAAAGTTCAAATACATGACATCACCGAGTGTATAAATGTCTGCAGTAGGAATAGGTTTTAAGGTGTCCAACGTTTCAAAGCCATCATAGACATTTAATGTTTTTGTCCATCCAAAGCCTATATCAACGACATAACCGGTAAACTGAACTTCATCACCAATCGAAAGTGTATCTGTTTGATCGTAGTAGACATATATCATGCCAGTGTCATCAAACATAAAGAAGCCTTCGTTTGGTAAAATATAATATATTGTGCCGCCTGTCATAATGTTGTCGATATGACTTTCTTCATGAATTTTATTAATTTTAACATAAGGCACATAAGTACCCTTAGGATAAGCCTCAAACTCAAGTTGAAGCGTCGTTGTTACCAAACCAACGTCAAAGCTCACATCAAATGTTAAGGTAACAGGTTCTGTTAATGCATTAATTTGATATGTTTCAGAGTCATAATATGTGTGAGTCGCACCTGTTGGTGTCCATGTAATTAAGACATCTATGAGTGGGTGTTGACCTAAATTTAAATATTTTAACTCGTATAAGATATCATCATTTAGTTCAGTAATATAAGTAGTGAGATAGTCAATTAATGCTTGATCTGTCATTTCAACTAAGTCAAAGTCGCCTGGGAAACCAACAAAAATCATAAATGGATTGAAATGACCATCATCAAAGCTGGCAAATAAGAATCCTTTAACTGTAACATTAAGCCCCTCTGCAGCTTTTAAAGTATGATAGGTATCACCAAGTGGGAAAATCATCACATGATGATCACCATCAATAAGCATCGGAAACTCCATAAACATCTCATTAAACGTGATGGTTCCAGTCATTTCGACATACATAGACCCATTAAATGATGATGGATCAAGCGCATGATATTCAGTAAATGATAATGGGGTTGCAATCAGTGGATTAGGCTGCAGATGTGAGGTGATTTCAATAACTTCAAGTTCTGGAGCGCCCGTCATAAATATCATGCCTTCTGCTTCAACACGAAGACCTTGTATCGTAATTAAGTCACCAATTTCAGCATCCACATGGCCCATGACAATCATCATACCAGTTTCATCAGCAACAATGCTAGGTTCATCATGATACGATGCTTGATGGAGTAGAACGCCTGAGACCATGTAATAAGTCATATTGTCTGCTGCTAAAAATTCAGCAACGGTTAAAATGACAATAGGTTTTAAGACAAATTGAATTTCAATATGTTCAGTTAAATCATTGATGGTTGCAGTGATGCGAATATCAATCACTTTTTCTTCTGTAACTTCAGCAAATGTTAAAGTATCAAAACTAAATAGTGTTGCATTTTCACCAAAGGTTTCAAATGATAACACCACCGGATACTCTGGAGGTAATTGGAAATAAAGAGGATCAAGCACTTGACCGCTGTAAAAGACTGATTGGTCTAAGAACATATAAGCCAGTGCTATGAGTTCGTCAAGTAGTTCTTGATCAGAAATGATGACTTCAACAATGGCTTGATGATAATCATGGTAGAAGAATTCAATATCATCATATAAAGGCAGAGCTATTAATAGTCCACCAATGGCCACACGACTACCAATAAAATCAATGAAAATAGTATCTGAAGCATAGGAATCGGGTGAAATAGTTAATTCGATACCCGTGAGCATGTCAGCGATATAGTATACATCATCACCATCTGAGTACATTTCTAATACACCAGAGGTAATGATATCTCGACCGAAGTTTCTCCAATCATTTAGATCAAGAGACATAATATCCATCAAAGATAGTTCCAAAGGCGCTTGAAGATCTTGGTTTGAATCTAAAATGGTTATAGCGCCAACAGCATGAAGCACGATGACGGTGTGATTTTCAAGAACACTAGCTGTTGCATCAAATGTAATCAAATCACCAACAGATAAACCAGTCACATCTGCAAAAACAAGAATATGACCCGTTTCATCTTGCATAAAGAATGCCGATAAATCTTCTGAAATATAATAGATGATGCCGCCGGCAAGATCGTCAAAAGCAGCACCGGTTTCGTGAATGAATAGGATAGGTGTGACATCACTGGTGACATCAATATAGCGACCATAAAGCGTAACATCTGATTTAAGTGGTTCACCCATATAAGGCGTTTGATAGAGGTCATCGATATACCAGCCATCAAAGATATAACCCAAAACATCATCAGGCGTAAACTGATCGATGTCTGTTTGATCATATGTGTATGTCGTCGCATTGACTTCTGTTGTCGGTACGCCATCTAGGATATAAATATAAGTTACGGGATAATATCTTATGGTTATGATATAGACTGCGATGATTTCCGTATCTTCAGTAATATTTTCATAAGACTCACTCCAACCATCGAAAACATACGTTGTTGTGTTTGTTGGTGCTTTTGTTGGTGCTTCAGGAGGTGTTGCATCTAAACCGTAACCAACTGTTTCAGTTTTTAAGATAACACCTTGATCATCTAAAAATGTCACAGTAAACGTTTTTAAAGTTTCGGTATACACCGCTTTAATCTCTAAATCACCTGTAATAGCGATATATGATGTATCCCAACCTAGAAAATCATAGGTGTACTGTTGATCTTCCGCTTTTGTAGGATCTACAGGAGGCGTTGCATCTTCACCATAATAGACTGTCTCAGTCTTTAAGACGGTCGTGCCGTCTTCATCATAGAAAGTAATGGTATAAGCTCTTAACTCCTCGGCGTAAGTGGCATAAATATCTGTATTGCTTGTAATGTTTGTATAAGGTTTATCCCAACCATTAAAGGTAAAATAAAACTGAGCTGTTTCAGCTTTTGTTGGAGCTTCTGGAGGTGTTGCATCTTCACCATAAGCAACAGACTCGGTTTTTAGAAGTGTACCATCTTCATCATAAAAGACGACAGTCAATTGGATTGGTGTCCATTTGGCATAAAGTGTTAGATCATTTGTGATAGGCGTTGAAAAATCAAACGGTATCGACAAGGCACTATCTACAAACCATCCACCAAAATCATAATTAGCTTTTGTTGGCGTTGGTGGTTCGGTAGCCAATTCACCAGAAACTTTCACTTGATCTTGGATTTCGGTGCCACCATTAGAATTAAACGTAACGGTAAAGTAGACCACTGGCGTCGGTGTTGGTGTTACACTGTCTTCAATCCATTTGGCATAAAGTGTGATTTCTTCGCCAGCTTGAACAAGACTTAATAATGTGAAAGGCGTTGTGAAATCTTCATCTAAATACCAACCATCAAAAGTATAACCTTCTCTTTCAGCATTTGGAATCTCTAGGTTACTATCTGAAACAGAAACAATCATAGAATCAATAGGATTCCCACCATTTGTTTCAAAGTTCAACGTAACATTTTCGCCTGGTTGACATCCAACAACCAAAAAAACAAAACTCATCATTACAATCCATAAGAATAGTTTTCTCATTAAATATACCGTCCTTTTTTGATTTAAAGTGTCAACACATAAGGTGATTTAATTATTAAAAGCGTATCGGGGTGTTTATTATATTTTAACGCCAAGAAGCATAAATTACAAGCGCATATATAGTAATATATATAATCTTAGGTTACTATAATCGTATGAAGACCTTGATATCGCATATATGAATGATAGGTCTAATAAGTATGTCTATTACCAAACAAAGCGACCGTAGCACAGGACAACAACAAAAACACCATTGACTAGACTTTCATAAATAGTCTATAATGAGTGTATAGCGCAAAACAAACAACATCAATTTTATTCATAGAAGGGCACACACATGGACAAATGGATTGACTTAGAAACTTTTAAAACATTACTTAAGGATGGGCAATCTATATTTGTTGGCGGCTTTTTGACATGCGGCACACCAGAACCACTTATAGATATGGTGATTGCTTCAGGTGTTAAAAACTTGACTATTATAGCTAATGACGCCGGTATGCCAGATAAAGGCGTTGGACGTCTTATTGCGCATAAACAAGTTAAAAAGTTAATCGCAACCCATATTGGTACCAATCCACTTGCAGGCAAGGGCATGTCAGATGGATCTTTAGAAGTTGAATTATGTCCTCAAGGGAGTTTTATTGAACGTATTCGAGCCTTTGGTTCAGGCTTGGGAGGCGTATTAACACCAGTTGGCTTAAATACACCAGCAGAAGAGGGCAAACAAAAGGTTGAGGTTGATGGAAAGACATTTTTATTAGAAAAAGCATTGGGTGCAGATTTGGCTTTAATTGAAGCGAACCAATCAGATATATTAGGCAATCTCACATATTCAAAAACGGCACGTAATTTCAATCCCGTGATGGCCACTGCAGCCCAAACAGTCTGTGCTTATGTGTATCATAAAGTTGACGCAATTGATCCAGAAGCAGTCATTACACCCCATATATTTGTTGATTACTTGATAGGGGAGGAATATCATGCTTAATTCAAAAGAAATCATTGCGAAAAGAATTGCTTTAGAGTTTAAAGACAAATCCCTTGTTAACTTGGGTATTGGTATACCCACATTGGTTTCAAATTTCATACCACATGGTGTGACCATCTACTTACAAAGCGAAAATGGCATTATTGGTATTGGGCCCGATCCCAAGCCTGAACAAAGAGATTCTAAACTTATTAACCCCAGTGGAAATTATACAACCATCCTACCTTACGGCATGTATTTTGATACAGCAACAGCATTTACAATTATTCGTGGCGGACATTTGGATGTGACGGTATTAGGATGTCTGGAAGTTGATCAAGAAGGGTCGATGGCCTCATGGATCATACCAGGAAAACTAGTGCCAGGGATGGGCGGCGCCATGGATTTGGTCGTAGGTGCGAAAAAAGTTATTATCGCAACGTTGCATACAAATAAAGATGGGAAGTCAAAGATAAAAAGCAGATGTATGTTGCCATTGACTGCCTACAAAGAAGTTAATTTGATTGTGACCGAAATAGCGGTTATGGCAGTCAAAGAAGACGGGTTACATCTGATTGAAAGACATCCTGATGTATCTATTGACGACATCATCAAAAAGACAGAAGCTAGACTGATTATCAATGATGTTCGTGTGATGCAGATTTAAACTCAAAATAATCAGAAAAACTCTATTTTTAAAGTTAAAAAACAACGAACAAACACCATTAAAATGTAAATTATAACATAAAATAAAAAGCGCTTACATAAAAGGTTTATTTTTGTCTGTTCATTCGGTATAATAGAACTATGAACAATCAAAAGGAGATCTTGATATGAAAAAAACATATGCAGCTGAGCCTTACCGTATTAAAATGGTTGAGCCAATCAAACAAACAACAAAAGAAGAAAGAATACAGTATCTAAAATTGGCGGGTTATAACCCTTTTTCTTTGAGAAGTGAGGATGTTTATATCGATCTACTAACGGATTCGGGCACAGGTGCGATGTCACAAGAACAGTGGTCAGCTTTAATGTTAGGTGATGAAGCTTACGCAGGCAGCCGCAGTTTTTATAAACTTGAACATGCCGTCAAGACGTTAACCAACTACCGTTATTTTATCCCCGTGCATCAAGGACGCGGTGCTGAGCAAGTGGTATTGCCACAATTGGTTCAAACTGAAGGTATGAGTTTTATTTCAAACATTCATTTTGATACAACACGTGCACACGTTGAACGTGCGGGCGCCAGAGCCATTGATTGTGTCATACCTGAATGTTTTGATTTGGATAGTTATCACCCATTTAAAGGTAACTTCGATCTTGAAAAACTTGAAATGATTATCAAAGAAAAAGGTGCAGCACATATTGCTGGCATCATTATGACCATAACAAACAATTCAGCAGGTGGTCAGCCTGTCAGTATGGAAAATTTAAAAGCTGTTTCAAATATTGCAAAAAAATATCACATTAAAACGATTATTGATGGTGCCAGATTTGCTGAAAATGCATTTTTTGTTAAACAAAGAGAAAAAGGCTATGCATCTAAGTCGATTCTAGACATTGCTCAAGAAGCGTTTGACTTGGCTGATATCTTTTTAATGAGTTCGAAAAAAGATGCACTTGTAAACATGGGTGGCATTATTGCCATTAAAGATGATGAACCTTTGTTTCAATTATGTCGTACGCATGTTGTACCTCTAGAAGGTTTTCCAACCTATGGTGGATTAAGTGGACGCGATATGGAGGCACTTGCTGTTGGGTTATTTGAAGGTCTTGATGAAGCATACTTAACACATCGGATTGATCAAATTAGATATTTAGGTGATCGATTAAAGGCACATGGTATACCCATTCAGTATCCGACAGGTGGTCACGCAGTCTTTGTTGATTGTGGTAGCATCGCTCCACATATTCCTTTTGACCAATTTCCGGCATTAAGTGTCACCAATGCCTTATATATTGAAGCAGGTGTGCGTGCAGTTGAGATTGGATCACTATTACTCGGAAGAGACCCTGATACCCATGAAAACCTCAAGAGTCCAGTCGAGTTTATGCGTCTAACCATTCCAAGACGTGTCTACACCTATAACCATTTAGATGTGGTTGCTGATGCCATGATTGCAGTCTATGAAAACAGAGCATCACTTAAAGGGTTGGCATTTGAGTATGAATCACCCGTTTTAAGACATTTTACTTCGATATTTAAACCAGTATAGTAAAAAAAGGAGCGTTTATGACTTACAAAATATTAGCGATTAATCCAGGATCTACAAGTACGAAAATTGCGGTGTTTGAAAATGAGACATCGATTTTTAGTCAATCCATTAAGCATGACACAAAAGAGATTCAACAGTTTGAGCGCATCATTGATCAATTTGATTTTAGACTTAAAACCATTTTAGATGCCTTAAACAAGGCAAACATATCACTCGGTGATCTTCATGCCGTTGTTGGTCGTGGTGGGATGTTAAAACCAATTGAAAGTGGTACCTATCGTGTTAATGATCAAATGATAACAGATGTGCGTGTGGCAAAACGTGGTGAACATGCCTCGAATTTAGGATGTGTTATTGCCAAAGAAATTGCAGAACAATATGATATCCCTAGTTTTATAGTAGACCCTGTTGCTGTTGATGAAATGGCAGATATTGCCAGATATACGGGCATGCCAGACATTAAGCGCGACAGTTTGTTCCATGCCTTAAATCAAAAAGCGGTTGCCTTAAAGGCATCAAAAGATTTGGGTAAACCTTACAAATCACTTAACTTGATTGTTGCTCATCTTGGTGGCGGTATTAGTGTCGGTGTTCACGAAAAAGGACGCGTTGTTGACGTGAATAATGCATTAGATGGTGATGGACCAATGTCGCCTGAACGTAGTGGTTCGGTACCACTCGGGCCACTATATAAAATGATTTTCGAAGGTAAATATACATTAAAAGAAATCAAACAGAAAAATTATGGTAAAGGCGGTTTGGTTGCTTATTTAGGAACCAACGATGGCTATGAAATTCAAAAACGCATTGAAGCGGGAGACGCATTCGCTGCATTTATTTATGATGTCATGCTTTATCAAATAGCAAAAGAAATTGGTAGTTGTGCAACCGTCTTAAAAGGCAATGTTGATGCCATTATATTAACTGGTGGACTTGCATACGATAAAGCAGGCATGGCAACCATTAAATCACGTGTTGGTTTTATCGGTCCTGTGATGGTCTATCCAGGCGAAGATGAAATGGAAGCTCTAGCTTTAGGTGCACTACGCGTATTATCTAAAGAGGAAAGTGCAAAGACTTATCAATAAGGAGAATGATTATGATTAAATCCATGCAAGATATTATAAAAAAGGCTCAAGAAATCGAACAAAAAACCTTGGTTGTTGCTGTTGCTCAAGATGAACATGTCATTGAGGCAGTGCATATGGCCGTTGAAGCACGTATTATAAAACCCATATTGATCGGTGATCAAAAAGCGATTACAGATATTTTTGAATTGCACAATATCAATCCTCAGTATTATGAGATTATACATGAACCTGATGCAGTCATGGCGTGTGAAAAAGCAGTCGATAAAGTTAGAATGGACCCACAAGCATTTTTAATGAAAGGCTATGTGGATACAAGCATCATATTAAAAGCCGCACTAGACAAAGATAAAGGGCTGCGATCAACCAATCGATTGTCACATGTGAGTGTGATGGAAATCCCAACATATCATAAATTACTTTTAATGACAGATGGCGCTATGAATATCAATCCAGATGTGAATATCAAACAGGAAATCATTGAAAATGCTGTAGGTATTGCGCATGCTTTAGGCGTTAAACATCCAAGTGTTGGTTGTATTGCAGCCATCGAAAAGGTCAATCTTAAAATGCAAGCAACCGTTGATGCGAAAACATTGATTGAGCGCAACCAACAAGGCATCATTCAAGGATGTGTGATTGGCGGACCTTTTGCAATTGATAACGCGATTAATAAAGAAGCGGCTATACACAAAGGCATTACAGACCCCATGGCTGGAGATGTCGATCTTTTATTGATGCCACAAATTGAATCTGGTAATATATTTTATAAAAGCATGATTTTTTTAGGAAACGCTAAAGGCGCATCTATTATTGCAGGCGCAACCAAACCAATCGTTTTAACGTCGCGCGCTGATAGTAAAGAGAGTAAATTTTATTCAATTGCACTTGGTGCATTGGCATGTGACAAATAATATATGAAACCAATCATTAAAGATGTTATTCATTTTTATCGTGTTGAATCATTAGAACAAACCAAAGTATTTTATCAAGATATTTTGGGTTTTTCTTTATATAAAGATCAAGGGAAATGTCTAATATTTGATACCGGTGGGCATGGAAAAATAGGGTTTTGTACACATTTTCCAAACGCAACGCAAGAACAATCATGTATCACGTTGGTATTAGACTCAATCAACGCTGTCGATGATCTTTATCAAGCACTTGAAAAAACGATTAAAACGATTGATAAACCAGCAATGAATCATGTATTTAAAATCTATCATTTCTTTTTTAAAGATTTTGAAGGCATCACACTAGAAGCCCAAACGTTTAAGGTAGACTGACGATGCGCATAAACATCTAAGATGTGGTAAAATGGAAGTAAGAAAATAGACCTATTTTTAGGAGGATCACATGAAAATATATACAAAACGTGGTGATGCGGGTCAAACCGATTTATTAACCAAACGCATAGATAAAACGCATTTAAGAATTGATGTCAACGGATCTTTTGATGAATCGATGGCACATATTCTTATGCTCAAACATTTTATTAACGATGCATCACTTAAAAAAGATATGGATCGCATTCATCAAATACTCTTTGATGTGTGTTATGAAATCGCATTAGATGATACAAGTAAACCAATAACGACAAAAGATGATGTGCTTTGGGTTGAACAACAAATTGATCGATTTGATCAGTCACTGGAGCGATTAACAAAATTCATCAGATTAGATAAAAACCAAGCATCATCATGGGCAAATATGGTTAGAGTAACTATTAGGCGTGCAGAAAGACGCCTCATTGAACTTTCAAAACAAGATCCTATCAATGCACACACGCTTGAGGTTGTTAACCGTTTATCAGATTACTTCTTTACATTAGGAAGATTCTTAGAGGTTTAACCGATTTGTAGTTGGGAGGCTAGTATGGATAAAATAAAAGTTATAATATGGGGTTTTGGTGCGATGGGTAAGGGCATGGCATCAATGATTATCAATAAGAAAGGTGTAGAAATTGTTGGCGTTTGTGATCTTGATCAAACATTGGTTGGCAAAAATGCCTATGACTTTTTAAATATAGAACACAAAAGAGAGTTAATCATTTCGGATAATATTGATCAAATCATTGGCACAACAAAAGCCGATGTTTGTTTGCTTTGTACAGACAGTTTAATAAAGGGTGCCTATGGCAAAATAGTCAAAGTATTATCACATAAAATCAATTGTATTTGTATTGCAGAAGAAATGGCATACCCAAAAGCAAGTGAGCCTGAATTGGCAAAACAATTAGATTTAATAGCCAAAGCTCATGGTGTTTCCGTTTTAGGCACAGGTATTAATCCCGGATTTATGATGGACTTATTGGTTGTCGCACTTTCAGGTGTTATGGCTGATGTAGAGCACATTAAAGCCAAGCGCGTCAACAGTTTAAATCCCTTTGGACCAACCGTTTTAAAAGAACAAGGCGTTGGTCTGACAATCAATGAATATCATCGTAGAATGCAAGATGGCAGTCTTGCAGGACACATTGGATTTAAAGAAAGCACACACATGATTGCTGATGCACTAGGTGTTAAACTTGATGATTTTAACCAGCAAATGGATCCTATTATGACATCTTTTGATCGTCAAAGTGCACACGGCACGGCATTAAGTGATACAGTTGCCGGCATCCATATGACGGGTCAGGGCTTGGTTTCAGGCAATGTATTTATTGATTTAATTCAGCCACAGCAAATCGAACCAGAACAAGCTGGTGTTGCAACAAAAGACACCATTGAACTTACAGGCATACCGAATGTTTCAATGACCATTAACCCGGAAGTTGATGGCGGCATTGGTACCATTGCCATGTGTGTCAATATGATACCGCATGTGATTAACGCAAAACCCGGATTAAGAACGATGATTGATTTGCCTGTACCAAGAGCTATCTTAGGTGACATGCGCGACTTAATTGAAAATGAATAAAAGGAGAATAACATGTTAAGTTCAAAAGAATGTATGGCTTTAGAGGCCCAATATGGTGCAAAAAACTACAAACCAATTCCGGTTGTCATCAGCAAGGCCAAAGGTGTCTGGGTTTGGGATCCAGAAGGAAAAAAATATTTAGATTGTTTATCATCATATTCTGCTGTTAATCAAGGACATCTACATCCTAAAATCATCAAGGCTGTAAAAAAACAAATGAAGCGTGTGACACTCACATCACGTGCATTTCACAATGATCGCTTGGGTCAATATTTAGAGACTTTATGCACATTTGCTGGACTCGAAGTAGCATTACCAATGAATACCGGTGCAGAAGCCGTAGAAACGGGCATTAAAATTGCTAGACGTTGGGGCTATCGTGTAAAAAAAGTACCCGCTAATCAAGCTGAAATTATTACAGCAAACGAAAACTTTCATGGTCGTACGACGACCATCGTAGGGTTTTCAACTGATGAAGGTTCACGTGCAGATTTTGGACCTTTCACGCCCGGTTTTATCAATATTCCTTATAATGATCCAAAAGCATTAGAAAAAGCGATTAACGAAAACACCATTGCTTTTATGGTTGAACCCATTCAAGGCGAAGCAGGTGTGATTATACCAGATGAAGGTTATTTAAAAAAAGTCAAAGACATCTGTCAAAAACATAATGTCTTATTAATCTTAGATGAAATACAAACCGGTTTTGCTCGAACAGGAAAAATGTTTTGTTTTCAACACGAAGATGTCACACCCGATATCTTATTGGTTGGCAAAGCCTTAAGTGGTGGTGTGCTGCCAGTTTCTGCAGCCATTACACGTCATGACATTATGGATGTCATTACACCAGGTTCACACGGGTCGACATTTGGCGGTAATCCTTTGGGATGCGCAGCTGCCGAAGCAGCTTTAGCCGTCTTAAAAGATGAGAAACTAGATGAAAGATCACGTGATCTTGGACACTACTTTTTAGAAGGTATTAAACAGATTCAGTCACCACTATTTAAAGAGGTTCGCGGCAAAGGTCTTTTTATTGCTATTGAACTTACCGATCAAGCGGGCGGGGCCAGACAATATACTGAAAAACTAAAAGAAAAGGGCATACTTGCTAAAGAAACACATTCAACCATCATTAGATTTGCACCACCACTTGTTATTACGAAAAAAGAAATTGATTGGGCGCTAGATATACTAAAAGATGTTTTTAAAAGATAGGTATTAAGTCATCAGGGCACATCAAACATCAAGACAAAGGATGGAAAAAAAATAATGATTCATGTTAAATCAGAAATCGGACAACTTAAAACGGTGTTATTGCATCGTCCGGGAAAAGAAATAGAAAATCTCACACCAGATCTTTTAGAAAAACTACTCTTTGACGATATTCCATTTTTAAAAGTCGCACAAGAAGAACATGATTTTTTCGCACAAACACTTAAAAATGAAGGTGTTGAAGTGCTCTACTTAACTGATATGGTCGAAGAAGTCTTTCTATTAAAACCAGAGTTGATTGATAATTTTATCAATGCTTTTATTGAAGAATCAAAGATTAAATCAACATCTTTAAAAACGGCTATTTTCAACTATTTAAAATCATTAAAACTTAAAGACATGATTAAAAAAATGATTGAGGGTATTCGCACTCACGACTTCAATTTTAACAAAAAAAGTTCTATTATGGATATGCTTGAAGATGAGTATCCTTTTTATACTGATCCAATGCCTAATCTGTTTTTTCAAAGAGATCCTTTTTCATCGATTGGCCATGGGATTGCCGTCAGCCGGATGTCGATGCAAGCGCGTCAGAGAGAAACGCTTTTTTCTGAATATATCTTAGCGTACCACCCACGATTTACTGATCAAGAACCACCAATCTATTATCATCGAAACAATCGTTATCACATTGAGGGTGGCGATATCTTGGTCTTATCAGATAAAGTCATCGCAGTCGGTATTTCAAAACGCACAGACCCAAGAGCCATCGAAATGCTTGCTAAAGCGTTGTTTAAGGCCAAGAGCGGTTTTACGACCATTCTCGCGTTTAATTTACCTAAAACACGCGCTTTTATGCATCTTGATACAGTTTTTACCCAAATTGATTATGATAAATTTACGATTCATCCTGGCATTGAAAAGTCACTCATTGTCTTTGAGGTCACAAAAAAGGAAGATGGTATTTTAGTGACCAAAGTCACTGATCAACTGGAAAATATTTTGTCCAAACACCTAAATAAAAAAATCACTTTAATCAGATGTGGCGGCAGTGATGCCATTACAAGCGTGAGAGAACAATGGAACGATGGTGCTAACACACTGGCGATTGCACCAGGTAAAGTGATTGTTTATGATCGAAACCATGTCACCAATGATATTTTAAGAAAAGCGGGTATTACAGTGCTTGAAGTTAAATCATCAGAATTATCAAGAGGTCGTGGTGGACCACGATGCATGAGCATGCCAATCCACCGTATCGACATATGAAAAACATAAAACCTAGGAGATAAACACATGAGTTTAAAAGGCAGACATTTGTTGACACTATTAGATTTTACATCAAAAGAGATTCAAGCATTGCTCGATTTATCCAAACGTTTGAAAAAAGAAAAAGAAGAAGGTATTCCACATAAGCATTTAACCGATAAAAACGTTGTGCTTCTATTTCAAAAAGATTCAACTAGAACACGCTGTGCTTTTGAGGTTGGGGCTCTAGATTTAGGCATGGGTGTTACTTATTTAGGACCATCAGGGTCCCAAATGGGCAAAAAAGAATCGATTAAAGATACAGCCCGTGTTTTGGGTCGTATGTATGATGGACTAGAGTTTAGAGGGTATTTACAATCAGACGTTGAAACACTTGCTGCTTATGCCGGTGTACCAGTATGGAACGGCTTAACAGATCAATATCATCCAACGCAAATACTGGCTGATTTTTTAACAATCGAAGAACATTTTAATAAGCTTAAAGGGATTACTTTTGCATATTTTGGTGATGCAAGAAACAACATGGGTAACTCCCTAATGATTGGCTGTGCCAAAATGGGGATGCATTTTAGAGCGGTCGCCCCTAAAGCATTATGGCCAAGCCAAGACTTAATTGATCAATGTCAACAAATCGCTCAAAAAACGAACGCAACATTATCATTTACTGAAGACCCAATGGTTGGTAGTCAAGGTGCTGATGTTATTTATACCGATGTTTGGGTATCTATGGGTGAAGCCAAAGATGTGTGGCGTGCACGACTAGACGATTTACATCACTATCAAGTTGATTCAAAAATTATGAAAAACGCGCAACCCAACGCCATTTTTATGCATTGCCTACCAGCATTTCATGGACTTGACACCGAAGTGGGGGCACAAATTGCCTTTGAGTTTGGTCAAGAATATCCACGCGTGGCGCAAGGCGAATTAGAAGTCACCAACGAGGTCATTGAATCATCTCAAAGTGTTGTCTTTCAAGAGGCTGAAAACCGTATGCATACCATTAAGGCTGTTATGTTGGCCACCTTGAGTGATCACCATGGCTAGATACGTTATTTCTTTAGGTGGCAATGCACTTGGCAACACACCAGAAGAGCAAAAAAATTTATTAAATCATGTCGCAGAAGCCATTTTTCCTCTGATTGAAGCCCATCATGATATTTGTCTGATTCACGGCAACGGTCCACAAGTTGGTATGATTAATTTGGCATTTACAGAAGCAACCTCTGTCCCTAATATGCCTTTTGCTGAGTGCGGTGCGATGAGTCAAGGGTATATTGGTTATCATATTCAAAATGCTTTTAATCAACTGTTTAAAAAACATCGTTTAGATAAACAAATCGCGACCATCGTCACACAAGTCTTAGTTGACCATAACGATCAAGCATTTTTAAATCCCACCAAACCCATAGGTACTTTCTACACAAAAGAACAAGCCAATGAGATTGAAAAGATGTATGGATATACCATGAAAGAAGATGCTGGCAGAGGCTATCGTCGGGTTGTTGCGAGTCCAAAACCCATAGATGTTATTGAAAAAGAAAGTATTTTAGCCCTTTTAGATCAACATCACATTGTGATTGCATCTGGCGGTGGCGGTATTCCAGTCATTTTAAAAGATCAACACCTTGTGGGTGTTGATGCGGTTATAGATAAAGATTTTGCCAGTGCCAAAATGGCAGAAATCATTGATGCAGATGCCTTAATTATTTTAACGGCAGTCGATCATGTGTATTTAAATTTCAATCAAGACAATCAAGAAACACTCAAGCATGTAACTTTAAAGGAACTTGAGGGATATCTTGCAAAAAATCACTTCAAAGAAGGATCGATGCGACCTAAGATTGAGGCATGTATGTCATTTACACGGCATACGAAAAAACAATCTGTCATCGCATCGTTAGATCAAGCAAGCTTGGCTTTAAAAGGTGAATCAGGAACCATAATTTCTTTCGAATAAAAAAACATATCAAGGTCAATCTTGATATGTTTTTTTCATTATTTAATCTCTAAGTATGTTTTTGCTAAAACGTCAGGTGTAAATCCAAAGTGTGTTAAGACCTCATCACCTGGAGCACTCATACCAAAGGACTCTAGTCCAAAGACATGGGGTGCAAACTGATACCATAAATCAGGTGTACCTAATTCAACTGCCAAGCGTTTTTTAATATGTGGAGGCAAGACTGAATCTTTATAAGATTGAGGTTGTGCTTTAAATAAAGACATACAAGGCATTGAAACCACACGTACATATGTTTGTTTTTCTGCTAAAAGTTTTTGAGTATTTAAAGCGAGTTCCACTTCACTTCCGGTTGCAATAATAATGCCATCAATATGATCAAAATCTTTGACGATATAAGCGCCCTTAGAAAAGAGTTCATAGGATACATCATTGGTCACAGTCACGTTTTGTCTTGTTAACGCAATCACACTTGGTGTTCGACTAGATTCTAAGGCAAAACGAATGGCATGTCTCACTTCGTTTGCATGTGCTGGTCTAAAAGTGTGGATATTTGGGGTTGTTCTAAACATCGATAATTGTTCAATTGGTTCATGGGTTGGACCATCTTCACCAACAGCAACACTATCATGTGTGAAAATAAAAATTGAAGGAATCTCCATTAATGCAGCCAACCTAATAGATGGTTTCATATAATCTGAGAAAATGAAAAACCCACCGCTAAACGCTTTAAGTCCATGCAATGTTAAACCATTGGTCATGGCCGCCATGGCATGCTCTCTAACGCCATAATTGATATTTCTACCTGTTGGTGATGACTTGGTAAAATCACCATTGATACCTTTAACTTTTGTTGAGCCACTTAAATCTGCGCTACCACCAATCATACTATCGATATGCTTGGATAGTTTTGGAATAAGTTTACCGATGGTGTTTCTGGTTGCTTCAACAGTATTGATTTCAACAGGTGGTAAAACGTCATCAAAGTCAATAGACAACGTACCATCAATAATATTCATCAATTGCTGATAATCGCTAGGATAAGCCTTTTTATAGGCTTTTAATGTTTGTTCCCAGGCATCATATAAAGGTTTATTTCGATCTGACACATTGGTTTTAAAATCTTTATAAACATCTTTAGGAATGTCAAAAGGTGGATAATTATAGGCAAATCTTTGACGCATGAGCTCAGTTTCATCTTTGCCAATTGGGGCACCATGTGTATCGCTTGTCCCTTGGTTTTTTGAACCAAAGCCAATGATACTTTTTACCTCTATAAACGTCGGTAACTGGGAAGCTTTCGCTTGTAAAAGTGCAGCATTTAATTGATCAAGATCATTAGCATCTTCAACCAATAGATAGTTCCAATGCATGCTTTGCATTTTTAATTGAATATTTTCACTGACAGCACTTTTGGTAGGTCCATCGAGTTGAACATCATTAGAATCAAAAAGGACGATGAGACGTTCTAGTTGTAGGTGACCAGCCAAACTTAAGGCTTCAAGTGTAACACCTTCTTGTAGGTCACCATCACCGCATAACACATAAGTATAGTGATCGACAACCGATAGATCATCTTTATTAAAATGATGTCTTAAATATTTTTCAGCCACAGCCATACCAACCGCATTGGAAATGCCTTGCCCTAAGGGTCCGGTGGTTGCTTCAACACCTTCGGTATGACGATATTCTGGGTGACCTGGCGTTTTAGAATTGAGTTGTCTAAAATTTTTAAGATCGGATAGCGGTAAGTCAAACCCAGCCAAATGAAGTGTTGCGTATAAAAGTGCTGAACCGTGTCCAGCTGATAAAACAAAACGGTCACGATTAAACCATTCAGGTTTGCTTGGAAAAACGTTTAAATGTTTGGTAAATAAGTGATACATCACAGGTGCCGCGCCTAAGACAATCCCAGGGTGACCACTGTTGGCTTGATTGACCATGTCAACGCCTAAAAAGCGGATGGTATCAATAGATTTTTGCATAAGTATTAAGTCCTCTCTTTTTATTATGATGATGCAGAATCTTTAAATATTTCATAAGCGATATCGGTATTGATTTTAACAACTTGACCGACATCACCCAATTCTGTAACAGTACGTGCCATGTCTTTGAGTTCTTTTTCAGTTAATGAAATACCGGCCTTTAATAATGACGTTTTTGCACCAAAGCCTTCATATACTTTTTTGATTGCTTCAATAACGTCAGAAGGATCATGCAAATTAAATATTTCTTCACCTAAAAAACTTAAACGACGTCCCATAACATCGGGATTATATGTTAGGGCGATTTTCATCCAACTCGGTTGAATCATCGCCAAAGCGAAACCATGTGTTATGCCATAAAGTGTGGTAATAGGGTATGAAAAGCCATGAGATGACCAATCACCAATCCGCCCTTGTTGTAAAATCCAGTTAAGCCCTATTGTTGCTGCCCAGCTCAAATTGGCACGCGCATCATACGTATCATCATGATGTATGATTTGTGTTAAGGATTGCATCACTGATTTGAGTATAGCAACACACATATAATCTGAGGTTTCTGTATGTGGTGTTGGTGAGAAGTATTGTTCAAATACATGCATCATCACATCCATGCCACTTGCGATAAAAGGATCTTGAGGCACAGTTACTGACCATGATGGATCAATGATTGAAAATAAAGGATTTAAGAGGGGTGAGCCAAACCCGCGTTTTCTTTGGATGGCATCATTTGTGATTACTGTATTGCCATTGCACTCAGAACCAGTCCCCGATAAGGTTAAAACCACGCCAAGCGGTAAAGCTTTTGTAATGGCGACTTCACGCAAGAATACGTGCCAAATATCAGGTTCATCTAAAAAAACGGAAAAGCAAATGGCTTTTGCAGCATCAACGACACTCCCGCCGCCAGCAGCCAAAACAAACTCAATGTTGTGTTCAACACATGTTTTTCTAGCAGATATGACACTTTCTAAACTTGGATTTGCTCGAATACCAGAGGCTTCAAAAAGATTTATCTTCAGTGTTTTTGAAACATCAAGTATGACTTGATAAATGCCATTTTCTTTGATGGATGATTTTCCATAAACAAGTAAAACGTTTTTACCTCGATAAGGCTCCAACTCGGCAGTCAACTGCTTAAGTTGACCCTTACCAAATATCAATTTTGTTGGACTATGGTAGATGAAATTTAACATAATAATCGTCTCCTTTACCTATTTATTATAACATATTAGTCGGTCGTTTTCTCTTTCATAATTTCAATACCAGCGGATGTGCCATGATCATCAAAAATAAGTGTTTTTCTCCGCCAAAGTTTAACAAACACTTCGCCTGATAATCCTTCTTTAATGGTTTGATTCATCAAGCCATTTTTAGGAGAAGCAAGGTCAACACTTTCATCTTTTTGCGCACAAAACTCTAATCTATAACGACCTTTTTTTAGGGTATAGCACACAGTGTTTTCTGAGATAATTTCTCTTTTAACCTTCGAAAAATTATAGGTTGCAAAACGATATTCTTTTTGATTAACGTATAAAATTGAAATTAACCCTTTAAAATAAAAACCTAGGAATGGAATATCAGCGTAAGAAAACATGAAAGAAGCACTAGGCTCTTTGAAATGATTGGTTTGTATCCATACATATGCACGCGGGAACGATTTCCCCCAATCCTTTTCAATATATCCCTTACCGCCAGTAAAAGATAAAACAAGATCGTTAAAGATTAAATCGCCTGCTATTTGATGGGTTAGACTTACAACACCATGATAACACTCCATAAAGCTGAAATAGCCAAAAAATCCCATAATATTTGGCATCAATAAGTGACGTTGAATAGGCGTAATATCTTTTATATCAATGTGACCAGATAGTGACAAATCATCGATCGAAATATCAAGATCAATAGCTGTTTTTGAAAAACGACTTTGACCAATTGTCACAGAAAAGGTATCATCTGTTGTAGAAAATTGGTCGATGCCATATCGCACATAATATGTTTTAAGTTTCGGGAGTTTACCATGGCCCATAAAAAATACTTGGATAAACGCATGCGGATCTTTTGGATTTAGGCTAACACCAGGAATTAACGCCAAAGAATAAGATTGATCTAAGGCTACCAATTTATAATACCAACCTTCAAAATATGCTTTTTTATTTAATTTTCCTTGGAAAAATTCGGGATACACTATTTTTTTTAACATAACCGCTCCAATAAAAAAGACTAAGTTTCCTTAGTCTTTATTGTATCATATTTTTATGGTTGGAATGCGCCAAATAATACAAGCCAAGTTAAGATTGTTTTTGCTACAAGTGATAAAATCACATAACCGCGTTCACCATATAAGTAGTCTTTGAATTTACCAATGCCCTTATATTGAAGATACATATTAACAGGGAATGTGTTAAATGCAATAAAGTATGTTGCTAAAATTGCCCATACAAAGCCTGGAACTTCACTTAGATTTGGATTGACACCAATATAAAACGCAATCGCGACCCATGGTGCTAAACCGATGATTGAACCAAAGATGAATGGTAACCAATTGATTTTCTTACCAACTTTAGACTCACCAGCATTAAGCAATTCCATATCTAGTCCGAAAAAGTTCATCGCTGCATTTGCAAGTGCAATCAATGCGAATACTGCAACATCACGGACACCAAATAATGATGAGATAAGAACGATCATTAATGATGAACTGATCGCATATTCATACCAACGGAATTGATTGATACCAACTTTTAAGCCTTCACGATATTTATCTTTAAATGGGAAAGCAATTAAAAAGTGGAAAATCCCTGAAATCAATAAGAAACTTGCTGTCATCTGCAAAAATGGCAATTTAAACAATGTATCTGTTGGTGTTAAGACGAGACCACTTGTTTCTGGGTCAAATCGTAAATAATTACCAATGACATCAATTGTAAATGCCCCCTGTGTTGTCAAATTAGGGTAAATAAAAAACGCGAAAATCATCATAAGTACGCCTTGAGCTAAGTGCACTATGCCCATTTTTTTGTTGAAAGAGATTAAATGATCGATTTTTAAATCTACAGTCAACGTTTGATTAACTTCTTTTGCCATACTAGCCTCCTAATAAATATTTGCTTATATTTTACCATATAATTTTTTGTTATATTCATTTGTTGCGTTTAAGGTTGTCTTTACATGAAAAATTCTATAATTTTATGTTAAAATACACATAAATAGACACATTAAACGCATATTGATTTAATGGAAGGCATAAAAGCTCATATGAACCCTAATCGCATTTTAACCATTCAAAAACCAAAAACCAGACCCAAAAAAGCTTTTGTTCTTTACTGGATGCAGCAATCACAGCGCGTTCATTTTAATCATGCCTTAGAACATGCCATTCAAATCGCAAATTCAAAGGATTTACCCGTGATGGTTTATTTTGGATTGGCAAGATCATATCCAGAAGCCAACCGAAGACACTATCAATTTATGCTTGAAGGGATTAAGGAAGTTCAACAACTATTAAAGAAACTACACATAACCTTTGTTTTAAAGATAGGATCACCTGATGCAGGCATTTTACCTTTTTTAATCGATTGCGATACGTTGGTGATGGATTATGGCCATTTAAGAGAACCAAGAAGATGGCGAAAAAAAGTGATAGAGATTTCCGAACAGTTATATCCTGATTTATTCATTGACATGGTGGAATCAGATGTGATTGTGCCTACATACATTGCATCTGATAAACAAGAATATGGTGCATACACCATACGCAAAAAATTACATCGTCAATTACCGTTTTATAGAGATTTTAAAACACTGAGTACCGTTAAAAATCAAGCGCCAGTGCCGGCGATTTCAGATGATGAACTGAATGATATTGATGAGTTATTAGATACACTAGATATCAATCAAGATATTAAAGCATCACCGATATACAAGGGTGGGTATACCCAAGCCATGAAGCAGTTGACGACATTTATCACCCAAAAAGCAGTGAACTACTTAGAGAGTAATGATCCTAGCACATCATATACATCGCGTTTATCGATGTACCTTCATTTTGGTCAAATATCAAGCTTAATGATTTATGAGCATATCTATCTTGCTTTAAACCAAGGACACATTTCTAGAGATGTTTTTGATGCATATGTCGAACAACTTTTCATTAGAAGAGAACTCGCATTTAACTATGTTATCTATAATAAAAATTATGATGATTTTAATCACATCACCGAACCTTGGGCATATGAAACCATGAAAGAACACCAACAGGATGAACGTGCATATCACTACAATGCATCAGATTATATTTCCTTTAACACACACGATCCATACTTTAACGCAGCAATGAAAGAAATGGTTTTAACAGGGTTTATGCATAATTACATGCGCATGTACTGGGCAAAGAAAATCATTGAATGGAGCCCAAATTATCAATTTGCATATGATACAATCAAGACACTCAATAACACCTATTTTATTGATGGTCGAGATCCAAACAGTTATGCAGGTATTTCCTGGTGCTTCGGAAAACATGACCGTGCCTGGACAGAGCGTCCAGTCTTCGGCAAACTACGATATATGAATAGCGAAGGTCTTAAACGAAAGTTTAAAATTGAGACTTATGTCAAACAAATGCAAATGTTAGAAGAAAAGTACAAAAAATGATCAAATTTGATCATTTTTTTCTTATTTATATTCCAGTTTAGAATGGTTATAGCTTTTCTTGACAATCCATAGGAGATATTTATAATAAGGTTGTATGATACGATCCTTAAGGAGAAGACATCTCATGAGACATAACAGAGTTAAACCGCAACGCCTTGAAAAGGTTGCGCTTTCGCAACTTAAAAAACATCAAAAAGGGAAAGTCATATCTCTTAAAGATGATGATAGAGTTTTAAGAAGACGTCTGCTTGATATGGGCATTACAGAAGGCGTCATGATTATGGTAAAAAAAGTAGCACCTTTAGGTGATCCAGTCGATATATTGGTACGTGGATATGAACTATGTTTAAGAAAAAAAGATATGGATGCCATATGGGTTGAGGTGTGTGCATGAGAATCGCACTTATTGGTAACCAAAACTCAGGCAAAACAACACTTTTCAATTTATTAACAGGAACAAATCAAAAAGTTGGTAATTGGCCAGGCGTCACTATTGAGAAAAAAAGTGGCTTGATGCGTCAATCACAACACGAGCTTATCGATTTACCAGGCATTTACGGACTCAGTCCTTATAGTTTTGAAGAAGACATTTCACGCAGATTTTTATTAACAGAAGATATTGATCTGATCATCAATATTGTTGATGCCACATCACTTGAACGGAGTCTTTATTTAACCACACAACTCAGCGAACTTGGTATACCGATGGTGCTTGCGTTAAATATGAGTGATCTCATACATAGACGCGGTATTACCATAGATATTCCAACGCTTGAGTCACAACTCAGTATTCCAATTATCCCAATATCAGCCTTAAAGAAAACGGGTATTATGGAGTTGATCACTCGAATTAATAAAAACCAGTTTCACGCAGTTACATTAAAGCCCTTTGATGACGTCATCGAAAAGGCGATTTCAGATATTGAAGACACACTTGATGGTATGCATAAGCGGTTTAGAGCCGTTAAATATATCGAAGAAGATATCACTTTTTTAGAAAACATGTCAGAAACAACGCATCATATTGTAGATACCCTTAAAAAAACGTATCCGAAGGATTTAGAACAAACCATTGCTGACCAACGATATCGCTACATCACAACATTAAGAGATCAAGCGATATTTGTGTGTGAACAAAACAAAACAACAACTGATAAAATTGATGATATTTTATTAAACAAGTACTTAGCCATTCCTATTTTTGTTGTCATTATGTTTTTAATTTATTATGTTGCAGCTGGACCAATAGGCCAATGGAGTATAGGTATCATTGA
>JBLRWW010000002.1:0-56164 GCA_047921055.1 Acholeplasmataceae bacterium | reverse complement strand
TACCAGGGTATCTAATCCTGTTTGCTCCCCACGCTTTCGTGCCTCAGCGTCAGTTGTGACCCAGCAAGCCGCCTTCGCCACTGGTGTTCCTCCATATATTTACGCATTTTACCGCTACACATGGAATTCCACTTGCCTCTATCTAACTCAAGTCATCCAGTTTCTTTAGCATCACAGCGTTAAGCACTGCACTTACACCAAAGACTTAAATAACCGCCTACGCACCCTTTACGCCCAATAATTCCGGATAACGCTTGCCCCCTATGTATTACCGCGGCTGCTGGCACATAGTTAGCCGGGGCTTATTCATTAAGTACCGTCAAAACAGTTTTTCCACTGCCCATTCTTCCTTAATAAAAGAACTTTACATACCGAAATACGTCTTCATTCACGCGGCGTTGCTCGGTCAGGGTTTCCCCCATTGCCGAAAATTCCCTACTGCTGCCTCCCGTAGGAGTTTGGGCCGTTTCTCAGTCCCAATGTGGCCGTTCAACCTCTCAGTCCGGCTATGCATCACGGTCTTGGTGAGCCGTTACCTCACCAACTAACTAATGCACCGCAGACCCCTCCTTAAGTATACCTATTGCTAGGTCTTTTAAAACATCAAAGATGCCTTTAATGTTCCTATCCAGTCTTAGCCATCGTTTCCAATGGTTATCCTCGTCTTAAGGGCAGGTTATCTACGTGTTACTCACCCGTTCGCCACTCACTAATAAATTAGTGCGTTCGACTTGCATGTATTAGGCACGCCGCCAGCGTTCATCCTGAGCCAGGATCAAACTCTCCATAAATTTATGTTTTGTTTGTTAATAGCTCTTCTTTTTTAAAACTCTTTTTTTCACTCATCATCATTCAGTTTTCAAAGACTTTTTGCCCGCCTGTTTCGGCGTGCTTTATAATTCTATCATTATAAAATGACCTTGTCAATATAAAGAGAATTTTTTCTCGATTTCCTCTATATTAAGGTCTAAAATAGTGGTGGAGGGGGGCAGATTCGAACTGCCGAACCCGTAGGGAACAGATTTACAGTCTGCCGCGTTTAGCCACTTCGCTACCCCTCCAGATTTTGGCTTGCCTATATATTCTATAATATCAAATAAAAAAATGCAACCACTTTAATGAAGTTTTTCAACTTTTTTGAGTTTTTGGTTACATTTTAATTGAGATGCGTTAAAACGTCTGTTATTTTGTAGTATCTTCCTGTTTTTTAATCGTTTTTTTGTCGAGCTCTGTTTTAAGCATCATGACTTCTCGACCACACCCATTGCATTTGATTTTCACTTCAATCCCTGATCGAATAATTGTCCATGTATTCGCCCCACAAACGTGTTTTTTCTTTGTTTGTATGATGTCGTTTACAAAGTATTTCATTTTTTTAGAAGCCTCAGGATAATTTCTTCGATTTTTTCATTTGCGTGAATAACTATTTTTTGATCCTTTATGACTGTTTTAACATCGAAATGCTCGGAAAGTTTGGCTTGAGCATCTTCATAGATGTTAGTCGTAGTTTTTCTAGTTATGCTTCGACGTTTTTCTTCATTTTTGACGATGGCTTCAACATCTCGTACACTTAATTGGTTGGCAACAGTTCTTAAAGCGATTTTTTTCGCAACATCTGAACTTTTTATTTTGCTTAAAGCACGTGCGTGCCCCATTGAAATTCGATTTTCTAAAAGAAGGTTTTTAATCATTGGATCGAGCGCTAAAAGTCCTATGATATTTGTTACATGTGATCGACTTTTGCCAACTCTTTTTGATAAGTCTTCTTGAGTAAGATTTAGTTTCTCCATCATGATGCGATAGGCCTCTGCTTCCTCTATTGGATTTAAATCTTCTCTTTGAAGATTTTCCGCAAGTGCTATTTCGGCAATTTTACTATCTTCGTATTGTCTAATAATTGCAGGAATTTTATCCAAATTCGCGAGCTTAGCTGCTCGGAATCTTCTTTCTCCGGAAACAATGATATATCCTTGTTTTGTTTTTTTAAGAATAATTGGTTGAAATATGCCATGCTCTTTAATTGAGTTTGTAAGTTCTTTGATTTTCTCTTGATCGAAAATTTTGCGCGGTTGATATGGATTAGGCAAAATTTCTGCTAAAGAAATTTCATCAATAACTTCGCCTTCTAGCACCTCATCAACATGATGTTCTTCTAGTAAATCTGTAAACTTACGTGCTTTAATTGCTTCATCTTTCATTATTATTCACAACCTCTCTTGCCAATGACTTATAAAGTCTAGAAGCAGGTGATTTGGGTGCATATGTCAATACAGGAATACCATAAGTTGGTGCAGCTTGTGCAGCCACATTACTGGTGATGATTGTTTCAAAGACACCGTCCTTAAAATAGTCTTTAATTTCATGAACGATTTCCCAACCGGCTTTTGTACGCTTATCGAGCATCGTTAGCAAAACACCTTCAATTTCAAGTTTTCGGTTGTTGACTTTTTTCTTTTTTTGCACAATCCGAATGGTATTAAGTAGTTGTGTAAGGCCGTCAATAGCTAAAAACTGGCACTGCACAGGAATGAGTACAGAATCAGCTGCATATAAAGCACTTAAAGTCAGCAATCCTAGAGATGGAGGACAATCGATAAATATATAATCATAATTATCCTTTATTTCTTGTAGTTTATAATGCAAGACGAATTCTCTATCTTCGTGCTCTAATCTCGTCTCTATATGTGCGAGTTCAATGCTAGTGGGCAAAATATCCACATGAATATCGTCTAGTTTAATGATACTTTCTTGGATTGTTTTTTCGCCTATTAATACATTAAATAGCGTTGTATATAAAGTGCTTCTGTTGATGCCAAGGCTTGTGGTTGTGCTTGCTTGTGGATCCATGTCTATGATTAAAACGCGTTTCCCAAGCTCCGCAATCGCAGAAGATAGGTTAACACTTGTTGTCGTTTTTCCGACACCACCTTTTTGATTGGAAACTGCAATGATTTTCCCCATTTTAATCTCCTTTTAGAGCGGTTTTTTGATCATTTGTTGATATTCTCTTGGATATCCTTTAATGTATTTTGTTTTTTTAATCACTATGTGTGACCTAAATCCATAGTCTAGCGGCAAGTCAAAAGTTTTAACTGATGCTATATTCGACCCCAATTGTTCAATCGCATTTAAAGATTCAGATATTTCGTCTTCGTAATTTGAGGCCTTGTAGGCGAGAAAAATGCCACCTGTCTTTACCATTGGAATCGCCATTTCACTTATTAATCTCAAATGTCCTAGTGCTCTTGCGGTCACTAAATCAAATTTATTTTGATTGGTCTGCCCATATACTTCAATGCGTTGATTAATAATGTCGACATCTGTTAACTCTAATAATGCTGTGAGTTGATTTAAAAAGCTGATACGCTTACCCAATGAGTCAATGATTGTTAGTTTAATATGCGGAAAAAGAATCTTAATTGGTATACTAGGAAATCCTGCGCCAGCGCCCATATCACACATCGTATCTACTGATTGAAAATCTATATGATTTATGGGTGTTATTGAATCATAAAAATGCTTATAATAAACTTCTGTTTCATTTGTAATTCTTGTTAAATTTGTTATGTGATTATATTCTATCAAAAAGTTAAAGTATTTGGCAAACATCTCTATTTGATGTTCGCTTAAGTCATACGATAAATATTGATTGACGTGGTTTTTAAATGTCATATCTGGTACCACCAGATTCAATATACACCAATAAGACGGAAATATCAGAGGGATTAACACCTAAGATTCTCGTTGCTTGGCCAATAGTTTGTGGTTTGATTTTATTGAGCTTTTCACGCGCTTCAGATGATATATTCTTTATTTCTTGATAGTCTATTTGTTTTGGTATGTGTTTGTCTTCGAGCCGCTTCATTTTATCAGCTTCACGCATTGCCTTTTGTATATATCCTTCATACTTGACGTGTATCTCTAATTGTTCGATAACGTCTACGTCTAAAGTGTCATTAAGGAAGTGTGCGATATCTGATTGATCAATTTCTGGTCTTTTTAGCAAATCAAAAAGCGAAATACTTTCAAATATTTTTGCAGATTGACGCGTTTCCAAATATGCATTATTGTCTTTGTTTGGCAATATCTTAACATCTTTTATATACTCTAGCATGTGTTCGATTGTTTGTTTTTTTGTTACAAAAGTTTGATAAGTATCTTCATCAACTAAGCCAATTTGATAACCATATTCGCGCAATCTTAAGTCTGCATTATCGTTTCTGAGTAATAATCTATGTTCTGCTCTTGAAGTTAGAAGTCTATAGGGCTCTTTTGCGCCTTTGGTAACCAAATCATCAATAAGGACACCAATGTATGCTTCATGTCTTTGTAGAACCAATGGTTCTTTGTGATCAATACTCAATCCGGCATTAATGCCTGCCATAATGCCTTGACCTGCTGCCTCTTCATAGCCGCTTGTCCCATTAATTTGACCTGCACAATACAAGTTTTTAATGCGTTTCGTTTCTAACGTTGGATATAGTTGAATTGGATTAATCGCATCATATTCAATCGCGTATGCATATTTTACGATACGCACATTTTCTAGCCCTGGAATCGTTTTTATTATTTCTTCTTGAACATGTCTTGATAGACTTGTTGAAAATCCTTGCACATATAGTTCATCTAGATCAATGCTTTCAGGTTCAATGAATATCTGATGTCTATTTTTGTCAGAAAATCGAACCACCTTATCTTCAATTGACGGACAATATCTTGGACCAACACCTTCAGCAACACCACTATACATGGATGACTCATCTAAATTCAAGTTAATGATATCATGTGTTTTTGTAGTTGTATGTGTTAGGTAGCAAGGTTCTTGAGGATTGTCTTTGTAATATTTTTTTTGATAACTGAATGTATGATGCTCATCATCACCTGGCTGTATTGTCATTTTCGAAAAATCGACACTATCATTGGCTATTCTTGGTGGTGTCCCTGTTTTTAGTCTAATAATTTCAAAACCAAGTTCTTTTAGTTGCTGACTGATGCCTTTGGTTGTTTTATCGCCATTTGGTCCACTCACTGTTTTTTCATGACCAATAAGAATATTGCTATTTAAGTAGGTGCCTGTTGTTATAACAACTTTGAGTGCCTCAATACGTGTTCCGTCTTCTAAGATAACACCATGTACTGAATCATCCTGAATGATTAATTTTTCAACAAAAGCCTCTTTAGTGTCTAGGTATTCTGTATTTAACAAAACATCCTTAATGATTTTTGGATATTTTAATTTATCAATCTGAGCACGAAGCGCTCGTACGGCTGGTCCTTTTGACGCATTAAGCATTTTCATCTGTATCTGAGCCATATCCGCACTTTGAGCCATTTGACCGCCCAAAGCATCAATTTCCCTAACAACAATCCCTTTTGCTGGCCCGCCAATGGAGGGGTTACATGGTAAAGAGGCAACCTTGTTAAGGTCGCCTGTAATTAGTAATGTTTTTTTATTCATTCGCGCTAGCGCAAGACATGCTTCGATGCCGGCATGTCCGCCACCAACGACTATTGCATCATATATCATTTTCATCACTTCTTGTCTTTTTTAATTAGTTCTCGGTTGGTTTATTTGTTTCATCATCAGGTTCATTGACCGGAGTTGGAACTTCATCTGCATTGATTGATTGATCATCTTCGATAATATCATCTTCAAATTTGAAATATTCGTGATAGTGATTTTGTTGCGCTTCAATCAATTGATCAAACGCTTCATGACCCATAAACTCTCTAATTTCGTTTTGAGTGTTTAAATTTTCTTGTCTGACTTTTTTTGTGATAAAGCGGTTTTGCACCATGTTGCTAATAACAATAAGTCCAAGTAATCCTAGTAACACTTGTAACATGTAATTAGATAAATAGATGGTTGCTACAAAAGCCACAACCGCATAAAAGACCATTGTTGGAATAATAAACATGGTGTTGATTTTTTTATTGATTTTGCTAACTCTCTCCAAAAAATTAATCCAAATTTGGTTGACTTCATATGCATAAAAAGGTTTCATTGCTTCAAAATACTTACTTTCAACTAAGACCTTATAATTGAATCCATCAGTTGCCCACACTGCAAATCGTGCTTTTGAAGCAAATTGCAATAAGTATGGGGTGTCATCCATATAGTGAAATTCAACAGTTTTTCCATCAATTTCTTGAGTCATAAAAGGCTCACCAGTAAGATTTTTATATAGTTTTGCATTTAGTTTCATAGACTAACCTCCGCTTTTTTAATTATATCATGATTATCTTTAATTGTCATACCTTGGGGTTTTACAATAAATCCCCATCAAGCATCATCATCCACATAATAATAATGCTTATGGCTGCTTCGATCAAGATCTGACCAGGTTCACACATTATTATTGAATGATGATGCTTGATAGGGAATTATATTTATTTTTTTCTTAGTGTTTTAAAAAATGTCTTTAATATTGATTCACTAGATTCTTGAAGTATGCCTGACTCTGTGTCAACATGGTGATTAAAAGGATAATCAAACAAATTGATTATACTATGTGCAACACCTGATTTCAAGTCTTTTGTCGCGTAATAAACCTTTTTAACCCGTGATTGAATCATCGCACCAGCACACATGGGACAGGGTTCCATTGTGACATATACTTCGCACTGATCAAGACGCCAACTCTTTAATTTTTTTGAAGCCTTCAGCATAGCAATAAACTCTGCATGTGCATGAAATGACTGTGTTTTTTCTCTTAGATTGTGCCCTCTAGCAATAATTTTATCATCTAGAACAACAACAGCACCCACGGGTACTTCATTTTTGATTCTAGCTTTTTCTGCTTCTTTAAGAGCAGCCTGCATAAATTTATTTTTTTTCAGGCTTTCCTGGGACTTCATGATAATGTCTTGATCTTGGCTCATATGTTTCATCAGCTCCTACCATAATGGTTGGATCACCATACTGTGCAGGTTCACCATTAATAATACGCTGTGTTCTTGTCGCTGGTAATCCGCTTTTCACACAAATTGCTGTTAGTTTTGTAACAAATTCAGCTCTAGCAAGCAATTCAGGCATTGGACCAAATGGCTCTCCACGAAAATCCCGATCAAGACCACCAACAATCACGCGAATACCTTGATCTGCTAAATTTTCTAGAATATCAACAATATCAAAATCAAAAAATTGAACTTCGTCAATAACAATTGCATCCACTGATTCGTTTATAAAATCTAGTATTTCTTCACTTTTTTCAATAAGAATTGATGGTTTTTTACTCAAATTGTGTGAAACAATCTCGTTGACAGCATATCTAGTGTCAATCTTAGGTTTAAATACCAAAACATTTTGTTTTGCGTATTCTAGACGCTTAATGCGTCTAATCAACTCTTCAGTTTTACCTGCAAACATTGGCCCACAGACAACTTCAATAAATCCGTTCTTATACGTATGATACATAAAAATCCCCTTTTAAGTATATAGTATTAATAAAAAACGTGATGTTTGATCACGTTATTCGTTGCTTTGTTTTTTATCGCCTAAACCATAGCGCTTATTAAATTTCTCTACACGACCAGCTACTTGTACGAATGATTGAGTTCCAGTATAAAATGGATGACAGTTTGAACATGTATCGATACGTACGCTATCTGCTGTACTACCAACCTCAAACTCTTCACCACATGTGGAACATTTCACTTTAACAACGTTGTATTTTGGATGTATGCCTGTTTTCATAATTTTTCTCCTTCCGCCATGACTGATATGTCATAGTAAGTTTCGCAAGTTATTATATCACTTGATTTCTTAATAATCAAGCATTATTGATTAATTTCATCTTTGGATATTTTGCCACGAACTCCATATACCGTAAAACTTTGTTGCAATAATTCCAGTCAACGCACCAGCTGGAACACTCACGAGCAACATAATAGGCAAATAGGCTAGCACTGCCACGCTACCAATGACAAAGATCCCTGCCGTTATTTGACCAAGCGCGTGGAAAAATGCGCCAATCACGCTAACGCCTAAAATCCCAAAAAAGTCGCTTTTTTTCATAAGACCCATCACAATGGTCGAAACGACTGCGCCACTGAGACCCATCATGAATGTTGGCCCAAGCAAACGCCCTGCCAGAACTCCAACCAGTAAAACTCTTAAAAGCGAGAGTGTCATCGCGTCTTTAAAGCCATAAATATATAAAACAATGAGTGTTACTATATTTGCAAATCCGATTTTTGCGCCAGGCACAGGGATAATGGGTATCGCTGATTCTATAATGTTTAATACAATGGCGATAGCCAATAAATTCGCTAATAGTGTTAGTTTTTTTGTCTGTTCCATGCATCACACACTAAAGTCTTCATCGCTTGACTCAAACTCAACACGGATTCGGTTAGGCAAACATATCAATGGCCAACCGGTAGACTCTCCCTCTCTGCTGCATATATTATTCGGACTTTGTTCTTCAATGATTTGAACACTTTTCTTTTCTATATTATATTGGATAACTAAAATTTGTCTCACACCATCGATTTGATAGTCACCTAAGAGTGTAATGGTTTGGTTCTCTTCATCAATGAGTGGATAAGAAATATCACCTATCACGCCTTCTTGATCCCGATGTCTGATCACTTCACCGTTAACAAAATTAATCGAAACAATTGGGTCGCTTGATGTGCCATAATAAACATACGCAATACTAGCTTCATCTGAAAAAGCAATCAGTCTTACAAACAAAAACAACCCACCGATAAAGATGAACAAAATAAGCGTTAATAATATGTCTCTTTTTCTAAGGTCAGTCTTTGCTCGTGCTTGCACGTTAAATCTCCTCAAATAATGTGTCTGTTAAGAACGTTGTTATGGTTTCATCATAATTGAACCGGATAATTTCAATCTCTAGTTCGTTTTGATATGTATCAAGCCATTGGGAAAACACTTCTGGCGGCATGCTAATGAGCGCCGTGGAGATAGCATCAAGCAATCCCAAATTATCGCCAATGATTGTTACTGTATGGTAGTAATGTACTGGTGTCTTGGTTTTAGGAGAAACAATATGGTGGTATCTTAGCCCTTCGTAGGTTGCATATTGTATATAGTTCCCACTGGTTGTAACGCCTGTGTTTTTAACAAAAATTCTGCCATAAGTTCGATTAATTGATGATGTACGCACGGGATTTGCTAAAGAAACATTAAATAGGCCAGTATCTCGACCGCTGTTTTCTCCCAACTGGATTGAACTGCTACCACCACTAATTGAATACGCAGTAATACCTTGTTCTTCAATATAGTCCTTAACAATCTCAGTTGAATAACCTTTAGCAATTGCCCCAACATCGAGTTTAACGCCAGCTTTAATCTCAATATAATATCGATTGGATTCTATCCAAAGCGATATACCATTTTCGATAACCTCAAGATCATTGATATCATCCATGGTTTGGTCAAATACTTCTTTCGGTATATCCATATATTGATATGTTTCTGTCATTGATTTCCAAACAGAAACAATGTGCCCAATAGAAATATCAAAGTACCCGTCTGTTAAGTCTTTTATACGTTCGGCTTCTAAGAGCATTTCATAGAGTTCAATATTGATTTCTACATGCTCTTCCGGACGCTGATTAATCATATATATATTATTTAATAACAGGGAATCTTCGGCCAATGGAAATTGATATTCAGATAAGTCATTATACAACTTATATATGTCGTTAATCGCTTCTCTATGGGCTTTCCCTGTGTCTTCATTTTTAACATCAATGGTAATATCTGTTTCTGTTCCCATATAATTAAATATCATTCGATATGAAATTGTTTGCTTACAAGCAACCAAAAAAGCAACCAAAAATATGATGGTAAAACTGATGATTATTTTCTTCATTTTTAGCACTTCCTTTCATATGAATCGAGTCTATTATATCACAATCAATCAAAAGAAAAGGACATCATGCGTGTCCTAAATCTTTACGTTTACTTTTGATCCGTCTGGATTTGGATGATCTTTAAGATATTCTAAAATTGGGTTGAAATGTTTATCAGCTTTCCCAGGTTTACATCTACCTAAATTTTCTACTTCACCTTTTAATATACCTACAGCAAAAGCACGACATCCCGGTGTACCACAAGCTCCGCAATTATAGCCTGGAAGTAATTGTTCAACATCGTCGATTCTTGAATCTTCCACTACTGCTAGATATTTAGTAGCAAAAGATAATCCTAGTCCCATAACAAGTCCCAGACCACCTAAAATAAAAAACGGGAAAAATACTGCCATTAGAGTCTGACCTCCTTCATAAATTCAAGCGCGCCTTGAAAGCCACAGCTGTGTTTTCCATTTGAATCTGATGCGCTGGTGCCACATGTTTCACATGATTGTGCTTCCAAGTAAGCTGCTTTACAACTTTCAGGTATTTCAGTTTTTTGATTCAAATAAGTTGCTCCCACAAAAAGTGCTATGAGCACAATGAGCATTAAAAATATAATTATAAATTGCATTAGAAGATACCTGCCAATCCCATAAACGCTAACGCCATTAAACCTGCTGTCACAAACGCAATTGGCATGCCTTTTAATGCTTTAGGCACTGTTTGACTATCAAGTCTCATACGAATCGCTGTAAATGTAATAATGATGAGCGCGAAGCCTAAACCCGAACCAAGTGCAAACATTAAAGCCTCTGCATAAGATTGCGGTTGTGCAACATTGGTTAATGCAACGCCTAAAACGGCACAGTTTGATGCAATTAGTGGTAGGTATACACCCAATGATTTATACACACTTTCGCTAAATCTTTTAATAACCAATTCAGTCAACTGTACCAGTGATGCAATGACCAAGATAAATGCTATAGTATCAATATAACGAATTTCTAGTGGAATCAAAATATAATAATAAATCGGATAAGTAATCAGCGCTGCTAAAAAGATAACGACAATAACTGCTAAACTCATCCCAATCACAGGCTTCATCTTGGTTGAAATACCAAAGAATGAACATAAGCCTAAAAACTGCATCAATACGATGTTATTAATAATCATCGCAGAAATTAGTATCGCGATTAAATTCATTGTTTTTTAGCCTCCCTAGATTGTGTATATGCCATAACGCCTGCTAAAATAAATCCTAGCATCAAGAATGCCCCCGGAGGAGATACCAATACGCTAAATGCATACTTGCTTAATCCGAGATTTTCAAGAAGAATAATTTCTTCAAATCCTAGTGGTAATGTTCTACCTAAAACAAGTGTTCCTGTTCCGAAAAACTCTCTTGTAAATCCAATTAAAGATAATGATAATGCAAATCCAACCGCTACACCAAGACCATCTAACATTGATTTAACAACAGTGTTTTTAGAAGCAAACGCTTCTGCGCGACCAAAGACTACACAATTAACTGTAATCAACGCGATAAACACGCCAAGTTCTTGAGCCAATGCTGGAGCAAATGCATCCACCATCATTTTAAGTGCTGTAACTTCGGTTGCGATAATCATAACGTATGTAGGAATTCTGACTTGAGATGGCACTAATTTTCTAATAGAGGATACTGTTGTATTGGTTAGCGTAAGAACGATCATAACCAAAATGCCCATGCCAAACGCACCTTCAAAAGTCGAGGTAACCGCAAGTGCTGGACACATACCCAATACCATAACAAAGATACCATTTTCTTTTATAATACCTTTAGTAAATATATCCCAAAGTGACTGTTCTTTTTCAATCACTTTTTTTACTGATGTTTTTTTGGCTGCTTGTGTCATCCTTGAATCACCTCTTCTAATGCATCAATGAATGTATCAATTAAACCTCTCGTATTTGATGCGCCTGCTGCGATATCTGCTTGATTGGTTTGAATATCATCGAACTCTTCAACAGTAGCGCCAACAAATTCAGATAAGTAGTTGAAGTTTCTGTTTCTAAAGTTCCCTAAACTATGACCATATTCATCTTCAGGTAATAACACACCAATCACAACACCGTCAATATCAAAAGCAATGTAAGCGGAGATGCTTCCTGAATTGCCGTCATAATATTCAGCGGTCCCCATCATTTTATACACGTACCCAATGATGACATCATTCGCATTTCTTACCACTTCTCTATTAACCACTAAGTCTGTAGCAACAAATGTATCATCTATAGCTTTATTATATCCTTCACCATACCAAACCTCATATTGGTCTCTAATGATACCAAAGTGATAATCAACAATACGCAGCACCAATGCTTTGATAGCACCTGTGCTATCTGATGCGGTTGCACCAGCATCTGGCTCTTCGACATTTTCAACCGGCAAACCTTCAACTTCTAAGTAATCAATATCGCGAAAGTATTCATAAACATAATCTTGAATGCCACCAATATAAGTAGATGTTTGTTTTAATGTCACAATTTGTACGAAGACACGATCTTGTTGGTTGATACCAACTAGAATTTCAATTTCACCATATGCATCATCGTTATCAAAACGATAACTGTTTCTGATCAAACCGCGATAGACAACACCAATTTCTTCATTGGCATTGTTATATGCTTTTGAACGTGATGCAATCACAGAAAATCCGCCAGAACCTGGTATGGTTTCAATGTTTCTTGTATCTTTAAGTTCAACCACTTGATTAAATAATTTATCTTCGTTTTCTATTGGTACATACGTAGAGACTACGAACAATACCAAAGCGCCAACGATTGTTAAGATAATGGTATTAATCACCAAATATAAATTTTCTTTTGTCATGATAACACCACATCCTTAAGATCAACAAGCATTTCGTTGATCAAACGTGATGAATTGGTGGCATCTGCGACCAAATCACCATCACCCAATATAATCACTTCAGACAAACTTGTCCCTATATATGTATTTTCAATAAATGTAATCATTTGATTTCTAAAGCCTTTGGTGTGATTGTAGGCATCCTCAGGCAATAATATGCCCACGATCTCACCATCGACACTAAGACCAACTTGCAGCGTTATGGATGCTTGGCTACTGTCATAATATACACCAGACTTAGTCACTTCATAGATATACCCAACAATGTCATCGCCCTCAGTAACAACTTGTCTTGAGACAACCGAACCCTCAGCTGTAAATGTGTCATCTGCAGTTCTTGTTACTTCACCATCAAACCATCCTAGATAAGGATCTTGTGGTGCGATATCTAATTTTTCATGAGCAACACGTACATCATACATCAAATCAACCAATGTATTCTTACTTCCTGTAACGCCACTAATCATATCACCGACCGGTGCAGCTTCTGTAATATTTAACCCTTCATAAAGTGATAGATTAATGCGTGTTGAATTCACATCTAGCGTTTGATTAATCTCTAAAAATTCAGCACCTAAAATGGTTCCGTCTAAACCGATACTTGTGATGATGCGCATATATCCATATTTGTTAGTGTTATACGCAACATAAATATAACCAAGCACGTCACCATTTTGATCTTTGCCTTCTATTTTACTAACGATAGTACTAGGATCTCCCGAAATACTCATCTCAGTGAACTCCGCAATACCTGGTAAAACTTTTTCGTATGCTTCAACTTGTGCTCTTATTCTGTTTTCAGTAATGATTGGGTCTGTGATCGCATTGACGCCACCAATGACCAATCCGCAGGCAAAAGCAACCATGGTTAACACAAATGAATAGTGGAAAATTGGGTTTTCAAATAATTTTTTCATTACAATGCACCCCCAACACCAAAGTACACAACAACACTTAATATTGCCAATAACACGATATAGCTCACAATAAATCCAGGTTTATATTTATTGTTAGACCATTTATAATAATCGATAATAGGGACAAACATATTTGCGATTAAAAGCGCAAATGCAACCCCTTCAGGATAAGCCCCGAACAATCGAATGATCACAACAATCGCACCAATGAGTAAACCATATAGCCAACGGCCTGGTCTTGTAAAAGGCGATGTAACAGGGTCGGTAATCATGAAAATCGCACCAAATAACAAGCCCCCAGCAAACAGTTGGTATAAGACATATGTCATCACTGCATCAGGATATAATCTCAATCCCACAAAACTCATCATGACAACAAACACAATAACTGCTGAAAGTGGACCTCTAAAATCAGCGGATCTTCTAATGAATAAATAAGCGCCCCCAATTAAGATGGCTAAAGCACTGATTTCACCCATAGAGCCCGGAACATTCCCTATAAACAAATCTAAAATTGAATAACTATTTAAAGCACTTGGAAATCCTAATCCTGTTTTTATTGTTGTTAAGGCAGTGCCTCCGGCAACAAAATCGATACCCATATATGTGCCTGTAAACATATCAGCTAGTGCTAATCCAATAAATATGCGTCCGGTTGCAGCCACATTAAATATATTGGCTCCTGTACCACCGAACATCATTTTCCCAACAATAATACCAAAAGCCGCCCCAACAACCACTGCATAAATGGGTAACTTACTTGGAATAATCATTGCAAAGATAATGGCACTTACCATCGGTATAACAACATTGTTTACTGTATAATCTTTGTAGCGTGATTTAAATCTTTTCACAAAGGAATCATTTTCTATTGGTTTATGCATTAATCCAAAAGCAACTGCTTCCAAGAAAACCATAACAAAAATAGAAACCAATATACGAATAATTGCGTCCCAACCAAAACGGTAAATAGAAAATAATACCACCGGAATTAACGCAATCAACACATCTGTCATCATCCGTTTCGTACTCACTGCTTTTCTTACATAAGGACTTGTTTGTCTTATCGCTTGCATTTATATGTCCTCCTATTTCGCCAAGCGTTTTCCTAAACGCATGTACTCAGTTAAATGAATTTTTGATGGACATACAAACGAACATAGCCCACATTCAATGCACTTTTTAACTTCTAATCCCTTTAGCGCATCTTTATCGCGCGTCTTATAAGCGTTCATAATTTGAACAGGTTGAATATTAACAGGGCAAGAGTAAACACATGATGCACAATGCACACAAGGCTCTTCTTTAACCACATTTTCATTTAAGACAATTAAACTGGTTGATGTATGAGTCATGACCACGTCATCTCTTGTAACGTTGGTACCCATCATCGGACCGCCTAAAATAAGCACCTTTGGTTGATCTAAATCTTTGTACCCACCAGCAAGCTCTATTAAATCAGTAATAAGTGTGCCAATACGTGCAATAAAACTACGATTATCAACACCTTCGCCGCTGATCGTAAAGAATCTCTCTAAAACAGGCAATCCTTTTTTAACCGCTGCATAAACACTTGCCAATGTAGACACATTAAAATTTAGAACGCCATATTTTGATAGCAATTCATTTTGTGGTATTTTAATGCCTAATGCGCGATCAATGGTTTCGATTTCCCAACCCTGTGGATAATAGTTGCCAACCAACTCTACTTTGATGTCATAATCAATATATTCTTGCAACGCAAAGTTTAGTCGTTCTTCTAATTCCTTATATTTCTTTTTAATTGCAATGACACCACGTTTTGCGTTGCTCGCTTTCATTGCGTAAATAAGCCCTTGAATCACTTCATGCGGTTTATTCATCATCAACGCATAGTCACTAATTAAGTTAGGCTCACATTCAACGCCATTGGCCAATACGACATCAATGGGGTCTTCGGTTTGTAATTTAATATATGTTGGAAATGCACCCCCGCCTAAACCAACCAATCCAGCCTCTTTAATAATATTTATGAAATCTTCTCTACTGAGTTTTTCAATATCCAAATCGGTTCTTTCAGCGATGTCTTCATGTAATTCATATTTTTTATCGTTTTTAATGATCAAACAGTCTACTGGTTTGCCGGTTTGATCCACATGCTTTTCATATCCAACAACTTCGCCACTGACAGTAGCATGCATTGGTTGTTCAAAGAATGCACCTTTTCTTGTGCCAATCACTTCGCCCACTTTAACAAATTGTCCACCAATCACGCAGGTTTCACCTTCTGGACATCTGGCACTTGTTACAGGATAATATAGGTAATCCGCGTTTGTATAATGCAGAATAGGTAATTGTTTGAGTTCACCTTTACCATCAGGGATGTTTCTCGTTTTTGCAATCATTAATTATGCCCTACTTTCACTAAATAATGTATATTGACTGGTCATTTCAATGACCTCTTTTTTTAATGCTTCTAATCTTTCTTGATCATCTTTATGTGTAATCGACTCATAAATAAACTGTGCGATACGCTTCATCTCTGGTTCTTTAAACCCTCTGGTTGTAACTGCTGGTGTCCCGAGTCTAATACCACTACCATATGCTGGCTTTTCTTGATCGCGTGGGATCGTGTTTTTATTACATGTAATATTAATTTTATGTAACAAATTCTCGGCATCAATACCTGTTAAGTTAAACGTGCTTTTGACATCAACTAAGACCAAGTGATTGTCTGTACCACCACTAATGATTCTAAATCCGAGATCCTTAAGTGTTGATGCTAAAACTTGTGCGTTCTTAATGACTTGTTTTTGATATGTAATAAACGCTGGTTCCAATGCTTCTTTAAATGCGACAGCCTTGGCTGCAATGACATGCATAAGGGGTCCACCTTGAATGCCTGGAAAAACACTACGATTTATTTTTTTCGCGATGTCAGGATCATTGGTTAGTATGATACCACCTCTAGGACCGCGCAACGTTTTATGTGTTGTGGATGTTACGGCATGACAATAAGGCACTGGTGTCGGATGAAGTCCTGCAGCCACCAATCCTGCAATGTGTGCCATATCAGCAACCAAATACGCACCAACTTCATCTGCTATCTCTCGAAACTTCTTAAAATCTATTTGTCTAGAATAGGCGCTAGCCCCTGCAATAATGAGCTTTGGTTTTTCAATCTTCGCTACATTTAAGACTGCATCATAATTGATCAATTCTGTCTTATCATCAACACCATAAAAAGATGTTTTATACAACTTGCCAGAAAAGTTGAGATGATGTCCATGTGTCAAATGGCCACCTTCGCTGAGTGACATGCCCAAAATAACATCGCCTGGTTCAATCAACGCCTGAAAAACAGCCATATTTGCTTGTGATCCAGAATGTGGTTGAACATTCGCGAATTTAGCGCCAAACAATTGTTTCAAACGTTCGATGGCTTCTGTTTCAATCTCATCGACGAATTCACACCCGCCATAGTATCTTTTTCCAGAATACCCTTCGGCATACTTATTGGTTAAAATTGAGCCTTGCGCTTCTAAAACAGCTTCTGAAACAAAGTTTTCAGAAGCAATCAATTCGATGTGTGCTTGCTGTCTTTGATGTTCTTTTTCTATCCATTGTTTAATGATTGGATCGGTTGTTTTTAAGTTCATATTTTTCTCCTTAAAGGTCACGCTTTATTATAACATAATAAGAACACAAAAAAAAGACGATATTTTGTTGAAATATACCGTCTTTTGAACTATTATAATTAAGTTTATTTGATTTTAAAACCTTTAGGAATTTGATTCAACATTGTGGTAGACATCTTGCACATCATCTAGCTCATCAAGCGTTTGTAAAAGTTTTTCCATGCGCTGTTGATCTTCTTCTGAATCAAGCGTGGTTGGCATCAAAGGAAAAAACATAATTTCTTCGGTTTGAAATTCAATATCTGGGTATGTGTCGTTAAACGCTGTGCGAATTTTATTAAAGTCTGACGCTTCCCCATAAATGGTTACCAAATCATCTTCAGTCTCAATATCAGAAACATCTAAATCATTTGCAATCAACATTTCCAAAATTTCATCTTCAGATACTGATGGTATTGAAAAAACGGAATGGCTAACAAACTGATGTAATACAGAACCTGTAACACCTAATTTACCACCAGTTTTAGTAAAACAATTTCTAACTTCTGCAATTGTTCGATTAACATTGTCTGTTAAGCATTCTACAATGAGCATGCTATTGCCTGGCCCAAATCCCTCATATCTAACAGGGATATAGTTTTCATCGCTTCCACCCTTGGCTTTTTCTATGGCACGTTTAATCACTTCGGCAGGTACTTGATCTTTTTTTGCGCGCTCAATTAACCGTTTTAAACTTGTGTTTGCTTCAGGATCTGGTGATCCCGATTTTGCAGCCATGTAGATTTCTTTTCCATATTTGGCGTAGACCTTGCTTTTTGCTGCCGAGGTTTTAGCCATTGCGACCTTACGTACTTCAAATGCTCTTCCCATCTTATTTTCCTTCTTTACTAAACATGTCTTTGTATGTTTTGATTGATTGGCTGATGATTCTTTTGGCAGCCTCTGGTCCTTCGATATCTAATATATATGTTTTTTTACCTTCAAGTGACTTATACACTTCAAAAAAGTGGCCCATTTCAGTTAATAAATGCTGTGGTAGTTCACTAATATCTTTGTATTGTGTTAATGATGGATCACCGAAAGGAATCGCAATAATTTTCTCATCAACCTCATCAGAGTCAATCATTTTCATAACACCAATTGGATAACAAGACACCAAACTGAGTGGTTCGATATCTTCTTGACACAATACAAGAACATCAAGCGGGTCATTGTCACCGGCATATGTTTTTGGAATAAATCCGTAGTTTGCTGGGTAATGTGTTGAGGTGAATAAAATACGATCCAAGATAATCATACCCGTTTCTTTGTCGAGCTCATATTTCTTTTTACTGCCTTTTGATATTTCAATACATGCAATAAATTGATCGGGTTGTATGCGTGATATGTCTATATCGTGCCATATGTTCATAATTAATCTCCTTATGTATACTATACCTATTTTATCATTTTACCTCTAAAAAAAACACCCTAAAAAGTAGGTGCTTTTTCGTGGTCACATAGCGTATCAATAAAATGCTACTTATCCCCTATGATCCCCTTTTGTATTTATACTCCGTATACGGGCTACGTTGATAAAGCAACCCCTAAATGCTTTAAAATCGTAGTCGCAACATGTTTGGTGTCGCGGTAGAAACGTTATCTCCATATTAGATAACTTATACGATGTTTAAATACATCCTCATTATAGCAATTAAACCGAGTGATGTAAAGTATTTTTTCGTGATTATTTGCGGTTTTTTAAGTAGACTTCATAGGTGTTTTCAAGTAATGCATTGATCGTCATTGGTCCGACACCTCTAGGTACTGGGGTCATCATCGATGCCACTTCTTTTAATTGCTCAAAATCAACATCACCAACCAATTTATCATCAACGCGATTAACGCCAACATCGATGACGATAACACCTGGTTTTACCATGTCTTTCGTGATGAGTTTGGGTTTACCCACAGCAGCAACCAATATATCTGCTTGTCTTGTATGATACGCTAAATCTTTTGTCTTGCTGTGGCATACCGTAATGGTCGCCCCTAAATCCATCAGTAGACGCGCGGTTGGAAATCCGACAATATTACTTCTACCAAGAATGACTGCATGCATGCCTGATGGATTGACATCATATGTTTTAAGTAAATTGATGATGCCCTTGGGTGTTGCTGATACAACGCAGGGCTTCTTTTGATAAAGATAGCCTTGATTAATGACATGAAAACCATCAACATCTTTTTCTACCGTAATTAAATCAATTAAGTAATCATCATCGAGATGTTTAGGAATGGGCAATTGTAGTAATATGCCATCAACTTTGTCATCTTTATTAAGCGTTTCAATAAGTGATTCGACTGCTTGCTGTGTCACATCTTTATCTAAGTGATGTAATTTAAAGTCAATGCCAACCAGTTGACACGCCTTACCTTTGCCTGTGACATAAGAGTAACTCGCAGGATTATCGCCTATTAAAATAACCGATAGGTGCGGTGGTCTTTTAAATTCTGGCGTTGTTTTTTCAATCTCTTTTTTTAATGCTAAATTACGTTTTTTTGCAACTTGATATCCGTCAAGCAAAATCATTTTAAGACTCCCTTTCAGTGATGTTGCCGTCATCATCAATGGATAAACGATATGCTCTTGGATCTTTATTTAAACCTGGCATAACCATAATACCTTTGGTTAAGGCAACTAAGAAGCCTGCACCTAAAGAAGGTCTAACTTCTTGAATTTGTAGTGTGAAATCTTTGGGCACACCGATCAGTTTCGCATCACCACTTAATGAGGCTGGTGTTTTAGCCATGCAAACTGGCAGGTTCCAACCATATGTTTGGTATGATTTTAATTGCTCTATGGCTTTTTTTGAAAACTCAACATCTTTTGCGCCATATATTTTTTGAGCTATTTTAATGATTTTTTCTTTTGGAGGATCAGTACTTTCATAAATCGGACGGAATCTGCTTTCGGTTTGTTCGATCACATTAACAACTGTTTGAGCCAACTTCACAGTACCTTCTCCACCATCAGAAAATCCTGTTGATAATTCAATTGGGTAATTTTCTGCTTTTGCCCAATTCATTAAATATTCAGTCTCTTTTGGATCATCTTGGTAAAAGTGATTGACTGCAATCACAAATGGCATGCCAAAGTTTTTGATGTTTGTTATATGTTTTTCTAAATGTGGAATACCTTCCTTTAAAGCTTCCATATCAGGATTTTGGAAATCCTTTGACCCACCATGAGATTTTAGAGCTCTTAGTGTTGTTACAATAACAACCAAGTCAACGTCTTTATTGATTTGTGGTACTTTTAAGTCTAAAAACTTCTCCATGCCCAAGTCTGCCCCAAAGCCAGCTTCTGTCACGGTGTAATCACCAAGTTTAAGTGCCATCTTTGTCGCTACAACTGAATTACACCCATGTGCGATATTAGCAAATGGTCCAGCATGAACAAAGGTTAAAACACCTTCTAACGAGCGCACAAGATTTGGATTCATTGCGTCTTTTAGTAAGACTGTCATGGCGTCAGCTGCACCTAAGTCTTTTATGAAAACCGGTTTGTTTTGGCTATTATATCCAATTAAGACTTTATTTAATCGTTCTTTTAAATTAGCAATGCCAGTTGCAAGCGCTAAGATTGCCATCACTTCGCTCGCTGCTGTAATAATGAATTTATCCGGTCTTGCTTTGGTTTCAATTGTTCTAAGGTTACGGTCATTCATGTCCATCGCTCTTGGCCAAACAACCTCTTGAATGTCTAGTTCGTTGCCATGAAAAATGTGTGCGTCAATTAGTGCGCTTAATAAATTATGTGCCGCAGTAATGGCGTGTAAATCGCCTGTGAAATGTAAATTGATTTCATCAGATGGAACAATGCTAGATTTCCCCCCACCGGTCGCGCCACCTTTAAGGCCGAACACTGGACCAAGACTTGGTTCTCTAAGTGCGAGAAACACACGCTTACCAATCTTTTTTAGACCTTGAGATAATCCAATTGAAATGGTTGTTTTTCCTTCACCAGCGGGTGTAGGATTTACAGCTGTAACCAAAATCAATTTGCCATCGGGTTTATCCTTTAATCGCTTTAATAACTTTAAATCAATTTTAGCTTTATTAAAGCCATAAGGGATAACTTCATCTTTCAGTATGTCTGTCTTTTCGCATAATAAAGCAATTTCATTCTGCATATGTAATGCCTCCTCTTATCATAAAAAAAGTATCTTTCATAGATACTTTTATTATATCATATTCAAACTTTATGCTAACGGAATAACTCCCTAACTTTTATATGTGTGCTGAGTTCTAGCACTTATGTTCATAAATCAGTTGGTCTAAAAACTGGTCATATAGATAGAGCCAATGCTCAACTTGATCTTTGATAACCATTGTTATTTGAATAGCTCCCTTAAGATAGCTGAGCTTGATAGGCGCCTTAAATTGACCCGAAAGTTTAAATAACCACTGCCCATCAATTTTATTAGAGGCGTCTTCTGTGAGTTGAATCGATACTTGATACGCTTCTTTAATTGTTTTATGAACACCGAGTTTTGATGTTAGTTTTTTAAATAGTTTTTCATACATATAAAGCAAAAGATCAACATCAAGTTGTCCATAACGATCCTCAAGTTCAAGTTTTAAAAGATTGACTTCTTCAAGTCGATTGAGTTGTGCGATGCGCTTGTGAATCTCAATTCTTGCCGCATCGGTTTCAATATATGTCGGATCAACATGTCTTGCGGCGTACGCTTCATCGATTTGAGTCTCTTTCGGTTTTTCAAATGATTTACCCGTAATGGCTTCTTCTAATAACTTCATGTAGAGTTCAATACCAATCGAATCAATAAATCCTGATTGTTCTTGTCCTAAAACATCCCCTGCACCTCGTATTGATAAATCTCTCATCGCGATCTTATACCCGCTTCCGAGTGCTGTGAAATCTTTGATTGCTGATAAACGTTTGCGTGCTTCGTCATTGATGTTTTTTCTTGGATCATATAATAAATATGCATATGCAATTTTATCGCTTCGACCAACACGTCCTCTAATTTGATACAGTTGAGATAAACCTAATTTATCTGCATCATGAATAATCAACGTGTTCGTATTTGGGATATCGACGCCTGTCTCAATAATGGTCGTTGATACAAGTACATCGTATTCGTGTTCGATAAAATCTGTTAATACATCTTCGAGTGCATCTCTTTGCATCTTACCATGTGCATAGGCAACGCGTGCTTCAGGTACAAGTGTCTTTATTTTATTGACCATACTTTCAATGCCGGTGACATAATTAAACAAATAAAAGACTTGTCCACCCCGGGCGATTTCACGCATGATGGCTTCTTTAATGAGCGCTTGTTGGTATTCAACAACGTACGTTTGTACAGGATATCTGTTTAAAGGTGGTGTTTCAATCATTGATAAATCTTTAAGTCCCATCATGGCCATTTGTAATGTTCTAGGAATGGGTGTTGCGCTGAGTGTGAGCGCATCGACGTTGACTTTAATCTCTTTAATCCGTTCTTTATGTTCAACACCAAACCGTTGTTCTTCGTCAATAATGAGCAAGCCAAGGTCTTTAAACTTAACGTCAGCAGATAGTAGACGATGCGTTCCAATAACAACATCAATATATCCTTTACGTAGCTTTTCTAGTGTTTCTCTTTGTTTTTTTGGTTTTATGAAACGGCTTAATAAAGCGACATTCCCACCATACTTCTCAAAGCGTTCTTTAAACAAATAATAGTGTTGTCTTGCAAGAACGGTTGTTGGCACCAAATATAGAACTTGCTTAGCACTCAGTGTTGCCTTAAAGGCTGCGCGTAGCGCGACCTCTGTTTTTCCAAAGCCAACATCACCACATATCAAGCGGTCCATTGGTTTATCGCTTTCCATATCAAACTTTGTTTCAATGATTGCTTTTTCTTGATCTTTGGTCGTTTGATATATAAAATCAGAATCAAATTGCTTTTGTAGATTATTATCTTTTTCAAAGGCATAACCTAGACTTTCTTGACGCATGGCATATAGTTTGATGAGTCGGTCACTTAAGTCTTTGATGCGTGCTTTAGCAGATGCCTTTGTTTTAGTCCATTGTTTGCCCCCAAGTTTAGATAACTTAGGATGCATGCCTTCGTAGTTGCTATATTTTAATACCATATCAATCTGATCCATCGGTACATATAAGGCTTCTTCATTTGCATATATGATGTATAAGTAGTCTTTTTTGCTTCCACTTAAATCCATGGTTTTTAGTCCCATATATTGGCCAATACCATACTCATAGTGCACAACAAAATCACCAGTGTTTAAATCCTCAATATGTCTGATTTTTGTTGATTGATTAATAACACTTCGGTACTTAATTGCTTTTTTAATGCGTTTATTAAAAATGGTTTCAATACCTAAGTAAAGTGACTTTGTCTGTGTATCTTCAAACGAACCAATTAAAGGGGCTTGAATCAAATAAATGCCTTTTGACTTACCTAGCGTTTCATTAAATGTCATCTTTTGATCATTTAAAAAATCTTTAACATCATTAAATGCCCCTTGATTTTCTAGACATATATAGACGCTGTGTGTGTTTTCATATTGTTTTAAATCAAAAACAAGCAACTCTAAATTGCCTTGATACTTGGGTGTTTCAATCACGCCTAATGTGTCTTCTTCTTTTTGACCTTCTAAACCATAGTTGCTGATTTCAACTGTTGTCTTTGCGATTTGAGTTTCAAAATCTATCGAAAATGGTATATCTAAAAACGCTTTGCCTTGCATTGTCATGGCGTATGTGTATAAATCCTGATGCGTTTGGTCCACTTGCATGCGCATCTTTTTAGTATCAATGGCATAAAGTTTATATGTTTTTGCAAAATCAAGCACTGATGTTTGATTTGGGTTGAAAAAAGAAATATAAAGCATCAATGATTCGAGATGACTTCTTTGCTCAATTGCATCTAAATCAGTTGTTAGTTTTTCTTGTTCTTTATCGGACAAATCATAGGATTTAAAAAATGCTTTAATGTCCAACAAAGCTTTTGTTTTCATGTCATCCGTATAAAATAACTCATACATTGGTGTCAATTCGACAAAATCAACTTGATCAAATGATCGTTGTGTTTCTACCTCAAATCGTTTAATTTGTTCTAGTGTTTCACCAAAAAAATCAAGACGATATGGGTATTGGTTATTGAGTGTATAGATATCTACAATACCACCGCGCACACTAAACTCTCCCGCTTTTTCGACTGTATATGCTCTTTGATACCCAGAGTCAACTAAAAACTGCGTAAGTTCAGCGATGTTATAATCCTGATTTTTTACAAGCTTTTTAACACCATTGATATAATCTTTCGGTGTCAGTTGGCGATAAATGATGCCTTGATAGGTTGTTACAACGACAAACGGTTTATGATTCATCAGCTGTCTTAATGTAAATAGACGTTCACTTCTAAACTCGGGACTTCCCAGCGCCATCATAGTGGTTAGCATTTGGTCAACCGGATAAAATAACACTTGATCCTCATCTAAGAGTTGGGTCAGCATGTCATAGTATTTTTGTGCCTCATATAAATTGGCTGTTACAACAAAAATCGTCGTAGGTTTCTTTTGATAATCCGCAGCAATCAAATACGCGTTAAAGGGATCTGTAGAAGACTGAAAAAACACCTTTTGAGATGTTTTTTTAATCGTTTGATGAATTTGTGTGTGTGTTTTAATGTGATCAAACATGTTATCACCTAAGAACATAACACCCAAACACTATGTCTGGGTGTTAAAGATAGTCATAATATCTACGAATGGTTTATCCTCAATAAAAAGCGTCATCGCTTCTACGACACGATCAATTGATCGTGTAATTAAACTCATATCATCTTCGTTAAATTTGCCTAAAACAAATCGATCTAAAGGCATGTTATTTTCATAGCCCACACCAACACGAATGCGTTTAAATTCTTCGGATTTCAGTGTGCCTATAATGTGTCTTAATCCGTTATGACCACCATGGCCACCAGTATGTCTTAGTCTAAGTTTACCTGTGTCTAAATTAACATCGTCAACAATAATTAATATATCTTCTAGAGAGATATCAAAATACTGCATGGTTTTTTGAATGGATGTCCCTGATAAGTTCATGAATGTTGATGGCTTTAGAAAAACGACTTTCTCTTCAGTAGATGCTGTTTTGCAAATTTCACCATCAAATTTTTGATCAAATTTCGCCGATAACCCTTGGTTTTTTAAATAGGCATCAATAGCCATAAATCCAACATTATGTCTGGTGTTTAAATACTTATTGCCTGGGTTGCCTAATCCAATAACAAGTTTCACTGATCTGACTCTGAATGGGGAATACTATCAAAAATTTGACTGATTGGCTCATCTTTGACAATATGTAATATGGATTTACCGAGCAATGGCCCGATAGATATTTGGCGGATCTTTTTTGAACAACAATCAGGTGGTAATTTAATGGTGTTGGTAACAACAACTTCTTTTAATACGGAGTTTTCAATACGTTCGCTGGCGTTACTTGAAAAGACAGCGTGTGTTGCTGCCGCATAGACATCGATGGCCCCTGCGTCTTTAAGTGCTTGTGCACCAGCAATTAATGTCCCTGCAGTGTCAATAATATCATCAACCATAATGGCTATTTTGCCTTCAACTTGACCAATAATATTGGCAACTTCAGCTTTGTTTGGCTCTGGTCTTCTCTTATCAATAATCGCAAGTGGTACATCTAAAATACGCGCAAATACTCTTGCACGTGTTACACCACCGTGATCTGGTGAAACAACAACAATATTGTCTAATTTTTTACGATATGCAAAGTAATCGGCAAGTAAAGGTGCTGCTGGAAAGTTATCAATAGGTATATCAAAAAATCCTTGAATTTGTGCTGCATGTAAATCAATACTAATCACACGATTAATACCAGCAACTTGTAATAAATCAGCGACTAATTTAGCTGTAATGGGTTGTCGTGACTTTGATTTTCGATCTTGCCTTGAGTAACCATAATAAGGCATCAATACTGTGACTGATTTTGCTGATGCACGCTTAAGTGCATCTGCCATAATAAGTAATTCCATTAAATTTTCGTTGGCTGGTGCACTGGTTGACTGGACCACAAAAACATCATGTCCGCGCACACTTTCCTCAATATTAATAGATATTTCTCCATCTGAAAAATATAAAACTTCTGCATTAGATAATTCAATATTCGCTGCTTTTGCAATCTCTTGAGCAAGTTCTTTATTGGAATTAAGTGCAAATAGTTTTACTTTCCTACCTTGAATCACTGACATATAGATTTACTCCTTTTTTGTTCTCGCTCTAATTATACTCTAAATCACGCTATTTTTAAACCGTAACAACAAAAAAAATCTCTTTCGTTTTGCATACGAAAAAGATTTCCATTTTTTATATTAATGATTGTAATTTGAATCTAATTAAGCTTCTGTTGAAGGATTGTTTAATTCCTCGTTATAAGCCGCAACAATAGCGTCTTCAATTAATTTTCTCATCTCACCATGAATTGGATGTGCGATGTCTCTAAATGTTCCATTCGGTGTTTTTTTACTTGGCATCGCGACAAAAATGCCGTTTTCACCTTCAATGATACGAATATCATGAACGACAAAGCTTTCATCAAATGTAATGGTTGCAACTCCTCTTAATCGACTTTCGCTGCTAACAAGTTTAACTCTAACATCTGTAACTTTCATTATGCCCTCCGAGACGGTATGTAATTATAGTCAAATTATAACATAATTCAAAAAAATATTAAAGATTTTTTTAGTTTTTGGCTTTGTTTTGCTCTATACTAAGCGTTTTTGTGATAAATGTGTCCGTTTTTTTTGTGTTTTGCATGTCATTCGTGTGTAATAAAAAGATCTATGGTCTTAAGTTTTATGCTATATTCTTTTGTTTTTGTTTCTTTTGATGCCGCTCAACTTCAATTTACGGCCTTGTAAACTCAATTCAATGTCCCACTTTGATTAGCAAAGTCTATGTTTTTAATGGCGTATTCTTAAATGCACATACGTCATTCAGTTTGATAAAATCATCAAGGGTCAAGTCTTCTGCCCGAATGTTTGGATCAATTTTCTGATCGATTAAAAATTGCTCTAAAAGGGGTTTTTCAATCCCATACGCTTGATGTAAGTTATTGACCAATGTTTTTCTTTTTTGTTGAAAAGCAGCTTTGACCAATATAATACCTTTTGTGTTGAGTTTGGGTACATCATACATTTTAAGACGAATCACTGCACTATCAACATTTGGCACAGGGTAGAATAACTGTCTTTTAACATCCATTACTTTTTTAACTTCTGCCATAGATTGTACGATAATCGATAAGGCATTATACTGTTTGTCTTTTGGTGTGGCCATGATACGATCACATACCTCTTTTTGAATCATCATGGTTGCACTTGCGATGTTGTTTGCCTCAAGGAGTTTAAACAAAATGGGTGTTGTAATATAATAAGGTACGTTCGCAACCACGTGATGTGGTTTACCTAATTGATTCAAATCTATTTTTAAGAAATCCTGGTAGATTATCTCTAAATTATCATATTCCTTTTGAATGGCGCTTAACATTGGTTCAAGTGAATAATCAATCTCGTATGCTTTTACATGCTTTGCTGCTTGCGCTAAAAAACCCGTCAAAGCCCCTTGTCCAGGTCCGATTTCAATAACAAATTGATCTTTAATTTCTGCCTTATCGACAATTTTTTTTAATAGATTCTTGTCTTTTAAAAAATTTTGTCCAAAGCGCTTTTTTGCTTGATGGCTCAAGAAAATACCTCAGTAATATCAGATTGTTGATACTCAAATTGTTTCAAACGTTTAAGCAGTGTTTTACCATTCACCTGGCCTAAATGAAGCTTTTGTGAAAGTAGTTGCCTTTTTTGTTTGCTTTGGGGGTGTCCAATCAATGCCATATCATATAAAAAATCGCTTGTAATATCAGATTGATGCGCTTTTGCTTCAAATTGAATATGTTCAAAAGCCTTTCTAATATCATCTAAAGACATATGTTCAACCCCAATTTTCTTTTGGTTATCGCTTCTTGCTTGTTCTGGATTAAAAAACACATGATAGACGTGCTGCAATGATTGACTAAGTTTTTTTCTAATCCGCTCTCCTGCATGATCGGGATCTAGACACAAAACCATGTCGTGTGTGTTATCGAGCTTTTTTAAATATATCAATGCCTGTGCATCTATTTCACTACCGTTAACGCTTATAATTTCAGTTTTAGGAAATAGTTTTTTTAAATGCTGAACGTCATGAGTGCCTTCAACGATAATTACTTTTTCTCTCATGGTTTCCGATAAAAGAACTTAGGATCGTTTTTTGATCCGCTTTTCATTAGACTTTCGATGATTTTAGATTCTTGATAAAGTGTAGATATAACACCGTTTTCTAACAAAATATAGATTTTATCGCCAAACCTAGTCCCTATTTCTTTATATGTGCTATTCGCAACTGTTCTTTTGGCAATAAAATATTTCTTTTGTTCGTCTGTTAATGTATCTGTAATCTCTTTAATTTTTTCTTGGTTTTCAGAAACATCATTGATGTATTTCCAAATACGTCTATTTAAAAAGTCTGATGCGAGTGTTTGTAAGATGTCATCAGTGCTCTCTAAAAATCCCAAAATTAAACCGTTGATATAATAATCATCAATCTTTAAATATGTGTGGATATCATTTGGATCATCAATAATTTTCTTTAAATGATCTAAATCACCTTTAAACTTATGATTTTGATCAATTAAGTCTTTAACGCGCATATAAATTTTTTCTAAAACAACTTCATACGCTCTTGAAACTGGGTGATAGTAGACTTGCCAGTACATATGATATCTGCTAATCAAATAGTTTTCAATGGCGTGGATGCCACTCACTTTATAGACCACTTGTCCGTCTTTGATTTTAAAAACACGGATGATTCGATCAAGGTCGATATGCCCATAAGCTGCACCAGTAAAATAAGCATCTCGCTCTAAATAGTCTAGGCGATCAACATCAAGCTGTGAGGAAATCAGTTGTTCCGCAAGCGGAAACTTACCCTTTTTCAACAAAACGGATGCTACATCTTCAGCAAATAACCCATCGATTTCATCAAGTATTTGTCTCAGGGGGTTATGTTCTAAAATGATTTTCGCACCAATAACCTCATGATCAACACCAAAAACATCTTCAAAAGCGTGTGAATAGGCCCCATGACCAATGTCATGTAATAATGCACTACTCAAAAAAATAAGTGCTGTACGCTCATCAAATGCTTCTTTTAGATCTTTAATTGTTAGAAAACGGTTGGCAATTTCATAAACGCCAAGACTATGGGAAAATCTCGAGTGTTCGGCACCATGAAAAACCATATGCACACCACTCAACTGACGTATACGTCTGAGTCTTTGGAATACTGGACTATCAATTAATTTTTTAATTAAAAGATAATCAATATGAATATATCCATACAAAGGATCTTTAAAGACTTGTTGTCGTTCAAGTTTAATCATGGCTTATCTCCTTAATTAAGGACAAAATAGTGCCTGGCTAGGCACTATTTTGTTACTGTATACGATTTAATAAGTTCAACGTCATCACCAGTATTTAACATAAATGCACTGCCATCATCGGTATCTAAATGACAATCAAGTCTAAAATTTTGATGCACACGACATAACACATTATCTAAAATACCTGCTTTAATACCGCCAACACGTAGACTGACAATATCGCGGTCTTTAACGCCAAATAATTCAGCTTCAGCGATTGAAAAGTGAATGTGTCGATCTGCGATAATAACACCTTCATTCAGTTCAACACTGCCCTTAGGGCCAATCAATGTGGCTTTACCAGACCCTTTAACATCACCTGAAGAACGCACTGGTGCTTCAAACTTAAATCTTAGTGCATCACTTCTTGATACTTCTACTTGTGATGCTGATCTTACTGGTCCTAAAATACGAACACCTTCAAGTGTTTTTCCTGTTGGACTTTTAACATCTACTTTTTCTTCTGCGGCATATTGCCCGGGCTGTGATAAATCTTTCATAGGTGTGAGTTCATAGCCTTTTCCAAATAGAATTTCTAAATGTTCTTGGCTAAGATGGGCATGTCTTCCTGAGATGCCTACTGGTATTTTTTGCATATTTCATCCTCCTGATAATCATGATAATTATATCATTTTTGTGCTTTGTTTTCAATTGTCTTATGTTAAAATAGTTCTAAAGAGGTGAACCTATATGTCAACAATTTTTACGAAAATCGTTAAAAGAGAAATTCCTGCGCATATCGTTTATGAAGACGACGATGTTCTAGCGTTTTTAGATATCGCGCAAGTTACCAAAGGCCATACATTGGTTATTCCTAAGAACGCTACACCAGATATTTATAACATTGATCCTGAACTCTTACTTAAAGTCACTTTGGTTGCTCAGAAAGTCGCTAAAGCCATTCAGAAAGCTTTTAATCCTCCTGGCATTAATGTGATTCATAATGCTGGAGAAGCCGCAGGACAAACTGTTTATCATTTTCATTATCATATCATACCAAGATATGAACATAATGAAGATTTTAAAATCACTTACAGAAATAATATGGACAAGCTTAATCAAACAGAATATGAAAAAAGAGCACATCTAATTAAAGAGGCTCTATTGTAAACATGACACCTTGATTGATATTTTCAACCTTGAGTGTTAAGTTGAAATGATTCACGGTTTTTTGTGCGATACTCATCCCTAATCCGAATTGGCCTTTTTGGCCTTTTTCATATGGTTGGAATAATTGATCGATAAATTTTTGATGAATCGGCTCGCCATCGTTATAGAAGGTGAGTTTTTTGTTTTTTAACTTAACAACGACTTTTGTTTTTGCATAACGAATGGCGTTATCTATAATGTTGTTAAAAGCCGTATATAGGTTTTCTTTAATTGCGAAATAGGTGGAATCGTCTAATTCTGTTTCAAACACCAAATCAGAACGATATTTTTGATTGTTGATAATATTGGTAATAATGTCTTTAATGTATATGGTTTCAAACTGATCAGGGTCCTTAAGGTATTCAAGCTTATTCAATTCTAAGAGTTGTTTAACTTTTAAATTAAGCAAGTCTGCCTGCTTGATTATAACTGCCGCTTCATTCACATCAGAAACCCCATCTAAAATCGCTTCTGCATATGATTGAATGACTGCGATAGGTGTTTTAAAGTCGTGACTGATGTTTTGCAGCATTTCTTGTTTGGTTTTTTCGTTTTTATCAATGGCTTGACGCATTCGCTCGATTGCATATGCAAGCTCTGTGATTTCATCTTTTCCTTCTATTTCAACTGGCTCTTGGTAGTTATTTCTAACGAGACCATCAACTTCAGCGCTCAATCTTTTAACACGATCAACTGTAAGTCTTGACCACAATAAAACGATAAGGTTCCCTAGTAACAATATTGAGATAAAACTAATTTGAATAAACGCATTAAAGGATACACCGATTTGTTGTGTATAAAGATCTCCGGTAAACACAATAACCATCGCGCCACCTTGATGAATCTCAGATAAAAAGGTATATGTTTTCCCGTTGATTTCTTCGTGTCTAATATACCCGTCGCCTGGCAACCAATTATGATATCTACTAATGATTTCAGCCGCTGTTAACTCATTATTTAATATACTTAAATTATACGATTGTGTTTGACCGTCTTGATAAATAATATAACCGTTAAAATCACTTCTCACATGTTGTGTTAAGTCGCTTTTGACTTCGGCATAATATGATTGTAGTTGAAGTTCATTTTGTTCTTTTTTAAAATCATCAAAAAGTAGACCAGACACAATGAAAAAGACAATGCCCGAGAGCACTGTGACAAGCGTAAATACAATATTGATTTGTGTCGCTAGTCTAATTCTTTTCATAATAATCGATATCCATATCCATAAATCGTTTCAATTTTTAAACTCGGCATTTTATGACGTAATCTTCTAAGTAAGTCATCAACAACGCGATCGCTACCAAAATAATTTTCGCCCCATACTTGTCTTAAAATATCCATACGCTCAAAAGCAACATTCATATTTTTTAAAAAAAACTGAAGGAGTTCAAATTCTTTGTTTGTCAGTTCAATGAGTGTATCATGGTGCTTAATTTCACGTTTAACCATATTAATTTCATACTCATCATAGTGCACAATAATACTTTCTTTTGGTTGAATGCGTTTAAAAATGGCTCTAATTCTAAGCATTAATTCTTTAGGAGAATATGGTTTAGCTAAGTAGTCATCGCTCCCCAATTCAAGGCCTAATATTTTATCAATATCTTGGTCTCTGGCTGATGTAAATATGACTGCAGCATTAGGGTTTTTCTCTTTGAGTGCTTTGATCAAATCATACCCATCGATGTCTCCTGTGAGCATAATGTCTAGTATCCATAAATCAACATCATCATTGATATGTTCCATTGCTGTTTCGCCATCATGAAAAACAGTTACTAGATATCCTTCTCTGACCAAATATTTTCTAATAATCTCCGCTAAATCTTTTTCGTCTTCAACATAATAAATTTTCATTTTAATACCCACCTCACTTGAATAAAAAAATAAGTGTGAATCATCACACTTATTATATCATAATCATTTAAAATGAACTGTTGATAGTCATTAGACACATCATCTCCCATATTTATGTGATTTTATCGACTTTCATATATGGGATAAGGACTTTAGGTACGGTAATAGATCCATCAGCGTTTTGATAATTTTCTATAATGGCAATCATCGTTCTTCCAATGGCTAACCCTGATCCATTAAGCGTATGAACCAGTTCGGTTTTACTATCTTTATCACGTTTAAATCTGATGTTTGCGCGTCTGGCTTGAAAGTCTTCTGCATTGCTAATTGATCCAATTTCACGATATGTTTGTTGTCCTGGCAACCATACCTCAATATCGTATGTTTTGGCCATTGAAAACCCAAGGTCTCCGGTAGATAATGTAACAACACGATAAGGTATTTCAAGTTGTTTAAGCACTTCTTCGGCTTCAAGCAACATTTTTTCTAACATTGGGTAAGAATCTTCTGGTTTTGTAAAGTTAATCAATTCTACTTTGTTAAATTGATGGACTCTTAAAATACCTCTTGTATCTTTACCTGCTGATCCCGCTTCTGAGCGAAATGCCGTTGTAAAGGCGACATACTGAATCGGTAATTGACTGCCTTCCAATATTTCATCGCGGTGCATATTAATGGTTGGTACTTCAGCGGTAGGGTTTAAATACCAATTTGAGTCCTCCTTACCAACTTTAAAAGCATCTTCAATAAATTTAGGAAATTGACCTGTTGCATACATGCTTTTGTCGTTAACGATATATGGTGGGATCAATTCTGTATAGCCGTGCTTAAACGCGTGTAAGTCCATCATAAACTGCATTAATGCGCGTTCAAGACGCGCGCCAAGACCTTTATCAACGACAAAACGGGATCCTGTGATTTTCGCAGAGCGTTCAAAATCAAGAATACCTAGTTTTTCGCTTAATTCCACGTGATCCTTAACTGGAAAATCAAAAACACGCGGCTTTAGGACCCGTTTGATCTCAATATTGGTTTTCTCATCTTTACCTTTAGGAATGCCATCATTAGGTATATTAGGCGTCACTTGCATGATGTCAAAAATTTGAAGCTCAATGGCGTTCAATTGCTGATCGAGTTGTTTGATGTCATCACCAAGCGTTGCAACCTCATGCATCACATCGGAGGCATCTTGTTTGAGTCTTTTCAATTCACCAATCTGTTTGGATTGCTGATTTCTTAACGCTTTTTTTGCTTCCACATCTGCAATGATTTGTTTGCGTTTGTTTTGTAGATCGACCAATGCTCTAAGATACTCAAACTGTCCGTTTCTATGATTTAATTTTTCAATCACTTCATCAATGTTCTCAACAACATATTTTAAATCTAACATATCAATCACTCTCCTATAAAAAAAGTCCTTAGTTCATGTCTAAGGACGAATTGATCGCGGTACCACCTTAGTTCTAAGAAATATTCTTAGCCCTTAAACTCTTTAACGCAGAGGTGCGGACGTGATTAGCGCCACTAAAGAGTAGATTCGGTTATGGATTTTTATTCGTTTGCACCAACCACGAACTCTCTTAAAAATACCCATGACTTACTAATCTCTTTTACGTGTTACCTTAATTATATGTTTTTTTATGATAAATGTAAACTCCCAAACATGTCAAAAGCGTGCTTAATGATAAATTGTTTGCCGTATCTTCTCTTAGTTTTGACATTTAATCTAAACATCTTTATAATAGATATGATTCTAGAAAACATATAAGGACCAACCAATGAAATCAATTGAGAAATATTTAAGCTCAGGATACTATATTGCAACCATTTTCATCATCACGTATATCGCCTGGCGATTTAACGAAAGCACCCCACCATATGATTTTAATTTATACAACATGATTGGGATGTTTGTTTTAGTGATTTCAATGACACTGATCTTAACGTTTTATAAAAACGCCTTGTATATCACTCCAATTATTGCTGCGATATTGTTTATTGTTTCAAAACATGACTTAACCTTTGAAACAGCAACAACCATTGGATTTCCTCATATTGCGTTTGCCATATTTTTAACAGGACCGATCATCCATTATTTCCGATTTAAACCAACATTTAAAAAGGGCTCATTACTACTCGGTTTAAGTTTGATTGCTTTAGCTTATGTCATTCCCTTATTATATACCCCTTTTGATATCACCGCGATTCCTGTTTCTTTTGTTGCGCTTGTTTATTTATTATTATATATTGCTTTTACATCTACAATTGAAGGCAACATTGATTACTTGATGAAGATGATGTTAGGTGTGACCTTGTTATTAAGTGCACAAATGTTTACAGTCATTACAAGAGGTATGATTGCTTATAATGATTTACCTTTTTATGAAGCGTTTTATCAAGGTGTAAGTCGTAGCTGGTACAAAAATTTCGGCTGGGGTAATATTAATGATGTCGCGTTTTACATCGCTTTGACATTTCCGTCCATCACATATTTCATCTTTAAACGTCCGAAAAATATTGTCTACTGGATATTGCTATTTATCCCGATTATTGCCGTTGTTCTTTCAGGCTCACGTGGTGGTGTGATTGGATTCGGATTTTCTGCTGCTGCTGTTATTTTTATAATCTTTAGATATCGTTCTGAACTCATTACTAAAAACGGGTTACTTGTAATCACACTTTTTCTAGTTTTGTTTGCAGTCAATTATCGTATTTTTGAGCAAGTTTGGCTTGCTTTCTATGATTCTTGGGATAATGATTTAAATGCTTTTTCTTCTGGCAGATTAGATATTTATAGAGAGGGCCTTAAGATATTTAGACAGTATCCTTTATTTGGTGCCGGTTGGTTATCTATCTATTGGTTTGATTTCGGTGGACGCATCTTTATGTTTCATTCCACTTTCATTCACGTTTTGGCAACCATGGGACTCTTTGGTTTATTCGCTTTGATGGTGCACTATAAAGAAGTCTTTACTGTCTTTTTAAAAGACGCTACACTTGAGAAAAAATTGATTATGGTCGGATATATTGCAACTCAAATTCATGGACTAATCGATAATGTTCAGTTTTCTGTACCTTTTAGTGTTTGGATTGTTATGGTTTTCGCCATGATAGAAACCGCGCCTAAATCAACAGTCTTTAAGCGTGTTAAATATGTCTATCACCCTAATTACATAAATAAATGAAAAGCGGATAGACATGTTCTATCCGCTTTTTTTTATGAAATTTTATTTGATTTTTTTCTTTAGCAAAGCTTCTAAGTCTTTTTTTAATTCTGGATTTTCTAAAGAGAAATCGATGATGGCTTCAATATAATCAATTTTATTGCCGACATCATATCGTTTTCCAATCACGTCTTTTGCGTATACTTTTTCTTCATCCATTAATCTTAATATAGCATCTGTGAGTTGGATTTCGTTACCGGCCCCACGCCCTTGATTTTCTAAATATTTAAATATTGTTGGTGTTAAAATATAACGTCCACCAATTGCACTTAAGGACGGTGCTTCTTCAACCTTTGGTTTTTCAACAACACCTGATAACTCTTTGAACCCCTCAGATATGGTTTTTTTAGGTATGCATATGCCATATTTTGATGTGTCTTCTTTTTTGACTTCTATCGTACCTAACACGGATGCTTGAACTTGATCATATGCATCTATCAATTGCTTTAAAGCTGGTTGTTTTTCACCGACATACATATCGTCCCCTAAAAGGACCGCAAACGGCTCATCACCTACAAATGCTTTGGCCTGCAACACAGCATGACCTAAACCGAGTTGTTCTTTTTGTCTGATGAAGTGAAGGTTTGCACCAACCGCGATATTTCTAATCATCGCGTATTCGACATCTTTGCCTTTACTTTTTAAAATGGTTTCTAGCTCAATGTTGTAATCAAAATAATCAATAATAGCATTTTTGTTGCTGCTTACAATGAGCAAAATGTCTGTAATACCGCTTTCGATGGCCTCGTTGACAATAAATTCTATGGTTGGGCGATCCAAAATAGGAAGTAGTTCTTTTGGTAATGATTTAGTAATCGGTAAAAATCGTGTGCCATACCCTGCCGCTGGAATGACTGCTTTTCTAATAATCATATGATTTCCTCCATTTTTCTTTGTGTTTTTTTAACCAATAAATGGGTTGCGTAAAATCCAAGTGCTGCCATCACCAATGCCAATAGCCAGGTGAACCATCTAAGTCCTGAAAGTCCAGTATCCACGCTTTGATTTAAATTGATAACAATATTGAGTGGTGAAACCAACACAATACCTAAGACCCCAACATAAAAGTATCTTGTTTTTTGCTTAATTAAGTAATAAACGATTTTGCCGATACCTACAAGACCAATTATAATGCCAATAACAATGAAAAGAGCAAGTGGTAATTGCGTCCAGATTTGAGAAAAATCCAATGTCAATAGTGCACGCATGAAGTCTGTGCCCACATCAATTAAGATGTGATAATATCCAAGTGCTAACAAGACGGTTGCGCCACTTAACCCGGGTATAATCATTGAAATTGATGTTAATAATCCGATGACTACTAAAATAAAATAAAGAGCAGCACCTTGTGTTTGACCCGTTCTTTCTGGCAGTAATAGCGTTGATAACATCAACAATATCATTACAATAAAGACGACATAGTGCTTAAAGTGTGCATCTTTAATATGTGCATCTTTAATCATTTTAGGGACACCCCCTAAGATAAAACCAATAAATAAAAATGTCATTGGTATTAATAAGATATCTAAAAAGGCTTGAATTAAAAACATACCAACCAATACACCTATCATAACACCTATAAGATATTGCCAGATGCTTAGAATTGCCTTCATCGGTTCTTTTGTAACTTTATTGAGTGCCACGATAAGATCTTCGTAAATATAAAGTGATGCTGCAATCATCGCGCCACTGATGCCTGGTAAAATTAACCCCACACCGATGAGTGACCCTTTTGCGATTTTCATAACATTTTGCATGTGACTTCCTTTGACCACTTTCTGCTTTTTCTGCTGGTTGTTGGTTAGCAGATGTGAAGCATGATTACAATTATTTTATCATATAACACCTTAATTGTGATATAATTAATGATGTTCAATTCGAAGGAAAAGGAGTAGACTTATGCGATCATAAGTCAATAAAGTCTATGCTTGAGATTTTAAAATACATCATTCTTGGCATCATTCAAGGCATCACTGAAATCTTCCCTGTATCAAGTAGTGGCCATCTTACAATTTTTTCTCATTTGTTTGGCATTGACTTATCTAATTTTGTTTTATTTTTAATGATCACAAATACCGGTTCTTTCCTTGCTATTTTAATCTTTTTTAGAAAAGATATTAAAGAATATGTTTATGGTGGTCTCAACTATATCTTTAAAAAAGAAGAACACTCAAAAACAGATTTTCATTATCTATTAAAACTATTAATTGCAATCATTCCTGTGGGTATTGCCGGCCTATTTTTAAAAGATGCACTCCCAACCGATTTGCTCTCTGTTGGATTTGCATTAATCGTTACAGGCTTATTGCTTCTTTTTATTTACCGCATGCGAGATATCCCATGGGGTAGTGACATTACTTGGAAAAATGCAGCTGTGATAGGTTTGTTTCAAATGTTTGCAATCTTCCCTGGAATATCAAGAAGTGGTATTACAATTGCTGGTGGTTTATCCCAAAAAATCGCTTTAAAAAAGGTCTTAAAATTCTCATTTTTAAGTTATATTATTATTTCAATTCCTGTATCAATTTTAGGGTTCATTGATGCCTTAAATGTCTCTGAATCTATTCATGTTTTAGGCTATAGTTTAGCGTTTTTAATGAGTTTTATTTTTAGCTATCTTTCAATAAAAGTGTTATATCACTATGTTAAAGTTAAAAATTTAATTTACTTTTCCGTCTATTGTTTACTGATTGGTGTGTTTGCAATCACCCTATTTATTATAAGTTAATACATTAAAGTAAAAGCCCAAATTCACGCGAGTGATGTTGGGCTTTTTTTTATTTTATCATCAGTTTTTTTCTAAACAAATAATCCGATTGAACGATATCTTTTAGTCCGTACTTAGGTGTCCAATTTAAAATCACTTTTGCCTTTTTATTTGATGCGATTAAAGTCGCAGGATCGCCTTGACGTCTATTACCAATAATGGTTTTTAATGGTGCAATCTCATTGACTGCTTTGGCCACTTCTAAAACGGTATATCCTTTATTAGACCCCAAATTCATAATCTCTGATTGACCACCAGATAATAAGTACTCAGCGCCTAAGACGTGTGCGTATGCTAGGTCCGATACATGAATATAATCTCTGATACAAGTGCCGTCTTTTGTTGGATAGTCATCACCGTAAATCATGAGTTGGTCTCTGATGCCTAGAATACCTTGAATGGCTACAGGGATTAAGTGTGTTAGCTGATCTTTCATCAAGCCGATTTCTAAAGATTGATCGGCACCAGCAACATTAAAATACCTGAAAACAACATAGTTAAACCCATGTGCTTGCGCTGTCCAATCAATGAGTTTTTCACAGGCTAATTTTGTTTCTCCATATGGGTTAATTGGCTTTGTTTGGCTATTTTCTAGACATACGCCACTGGCTTCACCATACACCGCTGCAGTAGAAGAAAAGACAATTTTCTTAACGTTTTGTTCTTTCATAACCTCAAGCAATATACGGACACCTTCAACATTATTGTGATAATACTCTAAAGGTATTTCCATGCTTTCAGGGACTACAATTTTTGCTGCAAAATGCATGACAACATCAATTTTTTCGTTTTCAAAAACATGTGTAATATCTGCTTTTACTCTAATATCTCCTTGGTAAAATTTGGCTTCTTTATGAACCAAAGCCATGTACCCGCTCGACAAATTATCTAGAATAACAACCTGATGCTTTGCCCGAATAAGTTCATAAACTGTATGGCTTCCAATATATCCTGCACCACCAACAACTAAGACATTCATACGTTTTCTCCTTTATATTCATGATTTAAATCATGTGCTTTTTATGCATTTATTATCGCTACTGCTTCGTCGATCATTTTGATTAAATCTACGCGCCCCAACATTAAATCGCCAAGCAATTTAAACTCTAAAATATACTGATAAATCTCTTCATCCACAGTGTGGTTTTTCGGGAAAATATAATATGGATTTCGCATAGAAAAAATGTAGTCATCTAAGACAATATCTAACAAACGATTGTCCATAGCAAACGTTGGCTCGTGGCTTAACCCATGGACACCAAAATAGACATCGTGTCCGGCTGGTAAGTTAAATAATTCGATCACTGTTCGATAGAGATCGACTTGACTACGTACAAGCGTTTGTTCACCTTTAAGTAATCCTGCGTTAATTTGATAGTCGCCATAGTCAATCACTTCATCTCCAGGCACATAAATAAACGCTAATGTTTCTTGTAATTTACGTCTGGTTTCCATGGTCTCTAAAGAACGATTATATAAGATATCTAAGTCACCATTTTTCAATCCGGATCCATGGTCACTGTAAAAGAGATATACTGTGTTTTCAAGTGTATGATTGCCATTAAACTCATCCACAAAAAAGCGTTTGATACTATCATCGTAATAATCAACATAGTTTAAGTACTTTAAGGTTAAATGACTAATGTCATCAATCCACTCGGGATAAAGATCGTCTCTTAACCCATTGGGGTCATAGTCAAAAGGTGTGTGTGGCATCATTGCTACTGGAAAGAGCATAAAGGGTTGGTTAGCATTTATAAGTGCGTCTCCGACCTCAAAAACCATATCAGCCAAATGGAAATCGCTGATCCATGGACTATGGTGGATGCGTCCATTTTCTGAATCGTAAAGATACCCACCTTCAACGTCATAGCCGTCAGCAATAAAATCTTCTAAGGCGTGAAAATCATCAAATGTAAACATGTCACGATAAACCTGACGTCTATTATAAAAAATTTCCGTATCGCCGTGAATTGCCTTGGTATAATACCCTTCTTGATTAAAGTACTTAGTCAAAGATTTTAGGTCGTAAGGTTTATGTTCAAATTCCCAAAAAATGGTTTCGTCTCCCTTGGGATATAACCCTGTGAGAACCGAAAACTCAGCATCTGAACTGACGCCCATGCCGACGTTGTTATAAAACTCAGAAAAAACAAAACTTTCACTTAAAAGGCGGTTTAAAAATGTTAATCGTTGGTTGGTTTGTTCAACTTCAAGTAAGAAGTAGTTAAATGACTCCAAATGAATCAGCACCAAATTACGTCCTTCTAAAATACCGTGAAGCTGATCATCGCTACTTAAGGACGGATCAACAAACAAAGACTCAACTGCTTGTTCTGTTGTTAACCTGTTACTATAGGTTTGTCCATTAAAAAAATTAGTGTATAATGTTTGATTTTTATTATATTCTTGAATTGCACCCACCAAATCATCATCTGAACGAATGTCTAATAATCCTTTGATATCAACATCAAAGCGATACCCAAAGAGTTGACCTAAGTAATAGGGATATACGCCTAGGTTTTGAATGGCATAGGTGCTTTTGACTGATTGCACAGGCAATGTGCTAATAAATTGTCTACCATATGCTGAAATAGTAGCAATAAGAATCAAAACGGCAGTTATGCCCCCAATTAAATGTCTTTTAATTTGAAACGGTATGATGATTTGATTTAACCTTTTTCTATCACTTAAAATATAAATTGTTAACAAGACCAAAAACGGTAAAAAAACCACGATGCGATAATATGTAAACAATTCTAAAAACATCTGTATTAAAATGCCACTCGCTATACCAGGTGCAGGATTTTTGAATATAATCAATGATGTTCTAGAAAATGTAGTGCCAAAAAATAAATTAAATAGACCAAATGTAAAAATCAAAAAATTAAGTACTAGTGTAAACCCAAGCAAAAGCTGCATTCTTTTTTTTGCATTCTTTGTGATAAGAAATAAGAACAACATGAAAAAAAACAACACAGAAAAATTACCAAAAATTGCGTTTATGTTACCCAACACCGTGTGTTCGAATGGTGCAATGTATCGATTTAGATGAATAACCGTTAAGAAATAAGTGTTTGTAATATTCAAAAAAATGAATAATGCTATAAATAACACATAGATCTTAATCTGATTGTATTTCTTCATTAGGCTCACCCCTTGATGCGCGTTATCTCATCCCATTATACCCTAAATTCTAGCGAAATTCCAAGTGAAACTCTTCATTTCAATAAATCATAAAAAAAGTGCTTATCTTCAAAAAGATAAGCACTTTTATTTAGTCTTCTTCGTCAAACAAACTGTCTTTCTTGATAACTGACTCACTGTGTTCTTCGGTTTCTTCTGCCTGTAGTTCAACGGTTTGAACTTGTTTAACCTTTTCTTCTACAGCGATTGTCTCTTGAACATAGACGTTTTCTTCATCTTCAACGAGATCATCATCTTCTTGTCTTGGAACTAGTGCGATGGTCGCGACCTTATGATCAGGACGTAGTTTTATAATTCTAACGCCTTGTGTAGCGCGTTTGGTGACTGATATTTGATCAATGTGTGTTCGAATAACAACACCCTTATCAGAAACAACAATCAAATCTTCGTCGTTGCTCACAGCTCTTAAAGTTGATAACTTACCGTTTTTATCTGTGATATTAACAGTTTTTACACCTTTACCACCACGGGATTGTAATCGATATTCAGCAACAATTGTGCGTTTGCCATACCCTTTTTCTGTAATGGCTAAGATTTCATGGTTTTCATCGTTAATCACTGCAACCCCAACAACCTCATCATCTTTTCCGATGTTCATACCAATCACACCACTTGCTGTACGTCCCATTGAACGGACATCGGTTTCTTTAAATCGGATGGCCTTCCCGTTGGATGCACCCAGCAATAGTTCGTGTGTTCCATCAGTTAATCTGACACTGAGTAATTCATCATCTTCACGCAAATTAATGGCGATAATACCATTGGTTCTAATATTTTGATATGCCGAAATTGTTGTACGTTTTACAATACCTTTGGTTGTTACAAACACCAAATATTGATCATCACTTTCAAAGTCTTTTACATTGGTAAATGATGCTAGTTTTTCATCTTTATCAAACTCTAAAAGATTCACAATTGGAATACCTTTGGACTGTCTAGATTGTTCAGGAATTTGATATCCTTTAATCTTATAAACGCGTCCTTTGTTGGTGAAAAAGAGATGATAATCATGTGTCGATGTCATTAAGATATGTTCAACATAATCGTCTTCATGGACTTTAATACCTGACATGCCCACGCCACCACGATTTTGTGTCTTATAATGGTCGACTTTCATGCGTTTGATATACCCATTGTTTGTGACTGTAACAATCACATCTTCAACCGGAATCAAATCTTCGTTTTCAATACTTAAGTCTTCGTGTAAATTAATTTCTGATTGACGTGCATTGGCATAAGATGCTTTAATCGCAAAGACTTCTTCTTTAATGATTTCGAGTTTCCGATCATGTGATTCTATAATATCTTGATACTCAAAAATACGTTTGGCAAGTTCTTTCGCTTCTTCTTCAATTTTTTCAATTTCGAGTCCAGTTAAACGTTGCAAACGCATATCTAAAATAGCTTTGGCTTGAATATCTGTAAATGCATATTGAGCAATTAATGCTTCTTTAGCTTCATCGCCTGTTTTCGATTGCTTGATCAATTCAATGGCGTGATCAATGTCATGAAGTGCGACCAACAACGCTTCTAAAATATGCGCTCGTGCTTGTGCTCTATCTAGATCATAAACGGTACGTCTTTGAATCACTTCAATTTGATGTGTCAAATAATGAGACAGCATATCTTTTAGTGTCACGGTTTGTGGCTGTCCATTGACTAAAGCAATCATGTTCATGCCGAAAGACGTTTGAAGTTGTGTGTACTTATATAAATTATTAAGCATGACATGTGGATTGACATCACGTCTAAGTTCAATAACAATACGCATCCCTTTACGGTTAGATTCATCTCTTAAATCTGTAATACCATCTACAATTTTTTCTTTTGCCACTTCGGCAATTTTTTCAATCAACCTTGTTTTATTGACTTGATATGGAATTTCTGTAACAATAATTGCGTTTTTATTTTTGTGTGTTACGATCTCAGCAGTCGCTCTAATAGCGATAATACCATTGCCGGTTTCGTAAGCATTTCTTAAACCAGTTAACCCTAGTATTTGGCCTCCCGTAGGGAAATCCGGGCCTTTTATGTGGTCCATTAACTCAATGGCAGTGATCTCTGGATTGTCGATATACGCGAGTAGACCATCAACGACTTCACCTAAGTTATGAGGGGGAATATTGGTCGCCATACCAACTGCAATACCAGTTGATCCATTGACCAATAAATTGGGATAACGTGCTGGTAAAACGAGTGGTTCTTTTTCTGAACCATCATAATTGTCACCAAAATCAACGGTGTTTTTTTCTAAATCTCTTACCAGTTCTCCGGCGATTTTTGACATTCTCGCTTCGGTATAACGCATCGCTGCTGCACCATCGCCATCGACAGACCCAAAGTTACCATGTCCATCAATTAAAGGCATGCGATAACTAAATGGTTGTGCCATCCGCACCATCGCTTCATACACACTTGAGTCACCGTGTGGATGATATTTACCGATAACTTCACCAACGATTCTCGCTGATTTTTTATGTGCTTTATCGGCAGACATACCCAAGTCATTCATCGCGTATAAGATACGTCTTTGTACTGGTTTAAGTCCATCTCTAACATCGGGTAAAGCTCTTGAAACAATAACACTCATTGCATAATTTAAGAAAGATGTTTTCATCTCACTAGAGATATTTATTTCCTTAACGTTGCCACGATTTGTGTTGTTTACAATATTGTCGTCCATATGATATCTCCTCTCTCTTATGCATCAATGTTATTGGCATAAATAGCATTTTGTTGAATGAATAATTTTCTTGGTTCAACCTCTTCGCCCATCAACATACTAAACACTTGATCGGCATCCATTGCATCTTTTAAACTCACCTGAAGTAGGGTTCTTGCTTCTGGATCCATCGTTGTTTCCCATAGTTGTTCAGGGTTCATTTCCCCCAAACCTTTATACCGTTGAATGCTTGCTCTACCACCCACTGATTCGAGTGCTTTGGCAAGGCCTTCATCAGTGTATACATATTCAACACGCTTGCCTTGTTGTACTTTAAAAAGTGGTGGTTGTGCAATATAAACATACCCAAGGTCAATCAGTGGTTTCATGTGTCTAAATAAGAACGTTAAAAGTAGTGTTCTAATATGAGCCCCATCGATATCCGCATCGGTCATAATGACGACACGATGATATCTTGCTTTCGTCACATCAAACTCTTCACCAATCCCAGTACCTAGTGCTTGAATGAGTGATAATATTTCTTTGTTATTTAATATTTTATCCATGCGCGCTTTTTCAACATTTAAGACTTTTCCGCGCAACGGTAAAATGGCTTGGAATTCTGATTCGCGTCCTTGTTTTGCTGATCCGCCGGCAGAATCGCCCTCCACAATATAAATTTCTGAATGTGCTGGGTCTTTACTTCTACAATCAGCTAACTTAGAGGCAAATCCCAACATATCTAAAGGTGATTTTCTTCTGGTCGCTTCACGAGCTTTTTTAGCAGCAATTCTAGCGCGTGCTGCCATTTGTGCCTTACCAATAATTGCTTTCGCATCTTCAGGATGTTCCATTAAGTACCGTTCAAGTCCTTCACCTAAAACTTGTGATGTGATTTGTCTGACTTCAGGATTTCCTAGTTTTGTTTTTGTTTGTCCTTCAAATTGTGGATTGGGATGTTTAACCGATACGATTGCTGTCAATCCTTCTCTGGTGTCTTCCCCTAAAAATGATTCATCGGCTTTAATCAATTTATATTCTTTTGCATAGTTATTTAATACACGGGTTAAGGCTAATTTAAATCCATCTTCATGCATACCACCTTCGTGTGTAGAAATATTATTAGCAAATGAGTATAAATTTGATGCATAAGAATCGTTATATTGCATAGCAATTTCTAGAGTAATCATATCAACTTCTTTTTCAATATAAAAAATCTCTTGATTTACTTTTGTCCGTGATCCATTTAAAAACTGAACATATTCAACAATACCACCTTCATAGTGATAAGTGTTTTCAATGGGTGTTTGTCCACGTAGATCGATGATATTGATTTGAATGCCGCGATTTAAAAACGCCAGCTGTTGAATTCTGTTTCTTAAAATTTCATATTCATACACTGTTGTTTCCGTAAAAACATTTGGATCGGCCTTAAATGTGATGATGGTTCCAGTATGATCACTCACACCCACAACATCAACATCGGTCATAGGGAATCCGCGTTCATAACGCTGTTGATAGATTTTTCCATCACGATATATTTCGACGATAAACCATTCAGATAACGCCGAAACAACAGATGCACCTACACCATGTAAGCCACCTGATACTTTATAAGATTGTCCATCAAATTTACCACCAGCATGAAGCGTTGTTAAAATTGTTTCAACCGCTGGTCGATTGGTTTTCGGATGAAGGTCAACTGGAATACCACGCCCATCATCAGTGACTCTGATAATGTCTTGATCGAGTATTTCTAGCTTGATGTTAGACGCAAATCCGCCCAAAGCCTCGTCAATCGAGTTATCAACAATCTCCCAAACCAAGTGGTGAAGTCCTCTGGAGCCGGTGCTACCGATATACATACCAGGTCTTTTTCGTACCGCTTCTAGTCCTTCAAGTATTTGAATGTTTGATGCATCATAATTTGACATAAGTTATAACTCCTTTTTCAAGTGAATCTTTTGTATTCCGTTTTTATCTAGTGGTATTGCACTATTCATTAAAATTTGATGTTCAGTAGGCAACTGATTCACAAATATGGTTTGTTTTTCTAAATCCAACTCACTTAAAACATCATCAAGCAAGAGGGTTACCGGTTCTTCTGTGACTTCGTTAATCAATTTTAAGAGGGCAAATTTAACCGCAATGACCATTAATCGTTGCTCTCCCTGTGATGCATACTGTTTCGCATCAAAGCCGTTAAAATCGATATAAAAGTCGTCTCTATGTGGGCCAGCCATGGTTGTTTGATAGATGATATCTTGTTTTTGTTGTTTTTCTAAATGATTTTTAAATGATTTTTCATCGACATCGGGTTTATAAATGATTTTTGCCTTATGAGATGAGAATAATTGATAAATATCTTGTAGGTAATGGTTAATTTTGTAAATAAACTGCATGCGTTGTTTCATAATTTCTATGCCAACATCATAAAGTTGTTCCCCTAAAATATTTAAGAAGACATAGTCATCGTCAAGTTTTAGTTTTTTAAGTAACGCATTACGCTGTTTTAAAATTTTTTTGTACTGATTTAGGTTATTTAAATAGATTTTATCTAGCTGCATCCAAGATAAATCAATGAAATTACGACGTTGTGCTGGCGTGCCTTTGATCAGCTCTAAATCTTCAGGAGCAAACATAACAACTTTAAACGATCCAATAAAATCACTGAGTTTTCTTTTTTCAACACCGTTGATTAATGTGCGTTTTCCGTTTTTTGTTTGAATCACTTCATATCGGTTTTGATCAGTGACAACTTTGACGTGTGTGAACTGGCTGCTTTTTTTAATCATTTCTTTTTCATCGGAAGTTCGATGAGATTTGGTTGTTGATAAAAAATAAAGTGCCTCTAAGATACTTGTTTTACCGCTACCGTTTTTACCATCAATATAGACAAACGGATGCGTGACATCAATCTCTAAAAATTCATGGCATCTAAATTGTTTGAGACTAATCTTTTTGATCATATAATATTTTGTAAACATCGTTTTCAACTTTAACCAAATCATCATGATAAAGTTTCTTACCGCGCTGCGTTATTTTTTCTCCATTTAAAAAGACATCATTGCTGTATAAAAAAAACTTCGCCTCGCCACCAGAACTGATATAATCATTGGCTTTTAAAAATTGTCCTAATGTCATAAATGGTTCGTTTAACATGAATTTTTTCATTCAAAACACCTCATTGTTCTTTTATATTATAACATAATATAAACAAAAAAACACCGTTTTTATGGCATTTTATAGTCAAATATTGAGTTAAGTATTCAATTAAATAAAAAAAGGCTTAAATTAAAAATTAAGCCCTTCTAAATTCATAATAATATTTATTTTTAGTCTATCCGAACAGGTAAAATTAAATGTAGTAAATCAGGATCTGATCCGCCTTTAATAACAAATGGTTTAACCTCACCAGCAAAATGAATAAACACTTCTGTTGAATTAAACGACTTTAAAGATTCCACTAAATAACGTGAACTAAATGCTATTTTTAACACAGGACCAGTCACATCTGATGAAGGAATAACTTCTTCTAATGCATCACCAATTTCGTTATTTGTTGAGCTGATTTCAACCACATGATCTGGTCTCAAACTAACCTTAATAATGTTATAATTTGTATCTCTTTCACGTGGGGATAGAAGTGATACACGCTCAACAGCAGCAAGCAATTCTTCTTTATTAAACGGAATAACAACAGGGAATTCTGTTGGAATTATACGCATTGTATCTGGATAATTTCCTTCTAAAAGTCGTGTTTGAAATAAAATGTTATCCAATTTAAATAGTACTTTATTTGGGTTTATGTATAATTCAACATCATTGTGGTGTGTATCAAGAATTTTTTGTAATTCATCTAAGCTTTTATTTGGAATCACCAAATCAAATGTTTTACTATGTGTTCTTAATTTCACGTTTTTTTGACTTAATCGATAACTATCTGTTGCGACACAATACAGTGAATTATCATGGTATTTAAAATTAACACCTGTTAATATAGGGCGTTTTTCACTTGTTGCAGTTGCGAAATTTGTTTCTTTAATAATTGATTTGATGAGTTGACTATCTAAAACGATAGGATCATCTAAATCTAGGAAATCAACTTCAGGATAATCTTCAATATCCATCAATCTAAGTTTAAATTCTGAACGATCTGCTTTAATAACAATAATTTTATCTTCAATTAATGCGAACTCAACTTTTTGTGAAGATACTTTTCTAATAATGTCAATTAAATAACGTCCTGGAATAGCAATCTTACCTGATTGTTTGATCGAAAGTGATGCATCATCGATAAACACTTGAATGGCAATATCGGTATTACTTGAAGTTAATAATAAGTGATCTTCAAATACTTCAAATTTTATGGCATATAAAATTGGTAGCGGTGTTTTATTTGGCAATCCTTTTTGGATGATTAATAATTGGTTTAACAGTACATCACGATCAATATTGAAAATCATAAAATGAGCTCCTTTTATTTATTTATTTTTACTTAATTATTATTGTTACAAATGTGGGTTCGTGGATAAGTAACAATAAAGGCTCTATACTGCTATTATTATACCATATTTCCAACAATTTATAAACAATTAAATGGTGATAAAATTTAAGCTATTTTTTTCTTAATTGTATCAACTGCAAGTTTTAAACTATAATCTTGTTTTAACTCATTTTCAATCTTTTCACATGCAGCTAAAACAGTTGAATGATCACGATCTCCAAACAAAGAACCAATCGTTTTATAAGGAATATTGTATTCAGATTTAATTAGATACATTGCTATATGTCTTGGTAAGATGTATTTTGAATGACGTTTTTTCCCGATAAGATCTTCTAGTGTAATCCCATAGAAATCACTGACAACACTTTGAATTTTATCGTAATTATTTTCGTTTAAAGAATTACTTTTTCGCTTGGTTTTTAGAAGTGGTTCTAAGGACTCATGTGCAGACTCAACTGTGAGATCTAAATTATTAGCTAAGCAGTAAAATAATACCCGTTTTAATGCCCCTTCTAATTCCCTAATATTGGTAACGAAAGTTGACGCAATAAACTCTAAAACATTGTTAGGAATATCATGAATATCAGATGATTCGGTCGCTAATTTCCGTTTTAAAATTTCAATTCTATGTTCTAAGTCAGGGACACCGATATCAACAGTTAATCCAACCTCAAAACGTGAGGTTAACCGCGTCATGATGTTCTTTAACTCAGATGCAGGCTTATCACTTGTAATGACGATTTGCTTGTTTTGTTGATATAAAAAATCGAACAATTTAAAGAATTCCATCTGTGTTTTTGATGCACCACCCATGATTTGAATATCATCAACTAAAAGGATATCAATATCACGGTATTTCGCATTAAAATCTTCCATTTTTTCACGCTTTAATAAATTAGCAAAATCTTCAATAAAACCATCAGCTTTTACATACATCACTTTCTTATGAATGTCTTGATCTAAAATGTAATTTCCGATGGCTTGCATTAAGTGTGTTTTACCCAATCCAACATCACCAAAAATATAGAGTGGATTGGCGACGGTTCCTGGTTGATCTGCAACTTTCATTGCCATTCTAAAAGCGAAATTATTACTTTTACCGACAACAAAATTATCAAATGTATATGTGGCATTTAAATTACCAGGTCTATATTTTAAGGTTAAGTTTCTTTCAGGACTAATCAGTGTTTCTTCATCAATCAAATCAGTTTCGATAACAAATTTAAAACGAATGGTTTCATCGTGATATTTTTTGGCTAAATCATTGATTTTCTGAAGATAAAAACGGTTAATCCTGTTTTTGATAAACTCATTAGGGACAAGTATAAAAACATGTCCGTTTTGAAATTTATGTGTTGTTTTGATGGGTGAAAAAACATCTAAGAATGTTTCTTCGTTAAAGGTGGCTTCTAAATCATTTAAAATTCGTTGCCATAATAAATCATATGTGTTCATAAAAAACCCCTCTTCGTGTGTCATAATAATAACACATAAATATTAAAAAAAAAGAAAAACTTACCAACATTATTTGTGGAAAACTTTTTATAAAATCATTGAGTTTTATCGTAAAAAGTGGGAAAATCAAGGTCTCTAGAAAGCCTTACTGCGCGATTTGATAAAATTACCCAGTTTCCCACATTGTGTGTAAAATGTTTCTAACATATCCACAATTTATCTTTTGATTACACACAACTTTTTGTGACCAAAAACAACACACAAATATTTTATATATATTTTAATGATTTTGGTTGACATTTCACGACACTCCTTATATAATTAAAAAGCATGGTTTCGCAAGAAAGGTGGTTTTATTTGTGAAAAGAACATATCAACCTAGTAAACAAAAACGTGCTAAAACTCACGGATTCAGAGCTAGAATGGCTACTGTCGGCGGTCGTCGCGTGCTTGCACGTCGCAGATTAAAAGGCCGCGCAGAACTTACTGTATAAATTACATATTATTTTAAAAAACTTGGACTACTCGATTAAAATAAATGATCTCATCATTTTTCGAGTAGTTCTTTTTTTAAAAAAATACTCATGAAAAAAGAATATCGCATAAAGAAATATAGCGAAATCGATGCGGTTTTTAAATTCAAACACATGAAAAACGATGCGTATTTTTCAATTTATCAAGCAATGAATCAAAATGCCAAACATTTTCGCTTTGCCTTATCTATCGGTAAAAAATATGGAAACGCCGTTAGACGTAATAAAGTCAAACGACAAATTCGGATGATTATTCAAACACTTCACCCTCATATTGTACCTGATCGAGATTTTGTTATTGTGATTAAACCTAAGGCGAGCATACTATCTTTTGATCAAATTGAACACTCAATAGTAACTTTACTTAAAAAATCTAAACTTTTGGAGAACAACAATGAATAAAAAAATAATATTTATCATCATGATGTTATTGCTAACCATGGGGTTAGTAGCATGTGGAGGCGCAAGTGATTCAGCACATTTGGTGGTCACCAACAATCCAGTAGACAAACTCGTCTACACAGAAGCTGAAGCGAGCAATATTGATTTTAAAGGCGATGAAGGTCTATCAACTTGGATTATTAGTAAACAAGGCAACACCATTGACCTTCAAAATGACGTCACACAAACGCCTGTAAAATTTGAAGGTAATTTACCTCAAAGCTTTACCGATGACGGTTTAGGTGTAAGAACGTATTTTTATACCATAAGCGGTATTGAAACACAGTTTAAACTTTATGTCGTCCCTGATGATTTAGATCCATTACAAGCAGATGATATCGCGATGATTGTCTTTCGTTTTGAAAAAGAAAGTATCGTGTACCCACAAGGGAGCGATTTCAATCCAGACGGCGTAACAGCATATGTTGTCTTTAGAGATGGTGATGTCACCGTTGTTTCAGGTGCTGATCATCCTGAATTCTTTGATACACACGGATACACACCTATGGGAGACGACGGATTTAATAATGAAGTTTCTTATGATGTAACGTTTATTTATAATAATTATAATACAGACTCTGTGCAATTTACAGTCTATGTTGCTGGTGGAGAACGCCCAATTCATCCTGATGACGCAACGTTATTTGATTGGTTACTCGTTATTCCGGTTGCGTTTATCTTACAATTTTTTGCAGGACTACTCGGGAACTCATTTGCTTTAGGGATTTTAATCACAACCATTATTGTACGTACACTCGCATGGCCAATTTACGCAAAGAGTAACGATTTATCGATTAAGATGAATGTTGCTCAACCAGATATGCAACGCGTTCAAGCGAAATATGCAACAAAAAAAGATCCTCAATCACAACAACAAATGCAAATGGAAATGATGCAAGTTTACAAAAAACATGGCATCAATTTATTCGGATGTTTGATGCCCTTTTTACAAATGCCTATCTTTATTGCGATGTATGGCGTTGTAAGAAGAATTTCTCTAGAAGGTGGACTTTACGCATCTAACGTATCAAACACAAATTTCTTAGGCATTAATTTAGCCAACCAAAATGATGGCATCATCGGACTGTTCTTAGCTGGTATTGTTGGAGCAACCATGTTCTTACTACAAAAGATTTCAATGAAAAAACCAAGCTATGCTAAAAACACAGCATCACACAACAAGAACGCTCAAGCTCAACAAACAGAAAAAACGATGAAATATGTCAGTTACTTTATGGTGATTATGATGATGTTTATATCATTTCAAGCCAATTCACTAGCAATTTATTGGATCTTCGGTAATATTTATTCCTTAGGTCAAACTGTATTTAATAGAAAAATGAACGAAAAGAAACATGAAGCACTCAAGCAAAAACAATTGATGGGAGAATGACATGTTAAAAAAAGTAGAATTTGAAGCTAAAACACAACAAGAAGCTGAAAAAACAGCTGCTGAATTATTAAGAATCCAAAAAGAAAAAATCAAACTTACCATATTAAAAGAAAAGAAAGGTGTTTTCGGTATTGGTGCATCAGCGCTATACGAGGCGACACCAGATATCAATCTTGCATTAGAAGGAAAAGCATATCTTGAAGAGATGCTTAAACCACTCGGCGTAGAATCTAAAATGGAATTACGGACAACCAACGAAGGCACAGAAATCAGTTATAGCATTGAAAGTGATGAAAACGCGCTTTTAATTGGGCGTGAAGGTCGGACGCTCATCGCGATTCAATTCATGCTTAGAAATTACTTAAATACATTTATTGATGGCCATTTAGTGGTTTCTCTAGATATAGGTAGCTACCATGAAAATCGTAAAAAGCAACTTGAAATACTCGCAACCAAAACAGCTAAAGAAGTTGCTTATACAAAAGTAGCGGTTAAATTATCACCGATGAACGCCTATGATCGTCGCATCGTTCATACAAAATTGAGCGAGTGGCGCGATGTCATTACCCAATCAGAGGGTGAAGGCGAAAACAGAGCACTTGTCATTAAACCTAAAAAGTAGTCCTTCGACTACTTTTTTTATAATTATGTTATAATTATCTTAAAATTCAACAGGTGATCATATGTGGATGTTCTTACGAGGAAAACCGAAATTCAAACTCAAAAAAATTAATCTAATTAAAACACTTAAGCGCACAATTTTTGTATTATTTCTTGCTGCTGTTTTTAGTCTTGGATTTACTGTTTATGAAAATATACGCGCCAACCAAGCCATTAATGCGTTTAAAGCGCGTGCTGTGTTTGAGGCTGAAGTCCAATTTGAAAGTAGACCAGGACAGTTTCAAACAAGAAGATATTACAGTGTTCCACGTGAAACATCTTATGAATTAGCAGATGAACGCTCTGTCTTTAATACGGATCGACAATACCTCGGACAAAAAGGTGATATTTTTGTAACACAAGACTCACCTTTCCCACATGTTTTCGGCATTCATCAATTTATTTCATATTATTATGGGGGTCACGCGGCATTACACGACGGTCAAAATAGATTCATCGAAGCACTTGGTTTTCCAGATGAAGATGAAAGTTTGTTAGAAATCATGTTAATCAGAGGTGACGAACCACATACCTATAGTACAACCGTTGGTAGAAACTCAACCAACTACTGGTTACTTGTAAACTACCGCGGCGAATCAAGTCCAGAATACCCATACTATGGCGGATATTATCGACCAGACTTTGTTGGACTCAGGGTCAAAAACATTACTGAAGAGCAGATAGACGGGGCCGTTGATTATGCTTATGACAAATACGAAAATAAAGCCATCTATAACTTTTTGTTTTTCTTAAACATGAAATATAAATACTATTGTACAGATTTGGTGAGTAGAGCTTATCAAAGTGTTATGGTTCCAGAAAACAAACAACACGTTTATTCACGTGCACTTAACGATGATCGCTTTATAACATCAGTCAACGATATGATTCTCTCAAGGGAGACTTATATTGCGTTTTATGTTGAAATTATTGAAGACGTACTACATATCTATTACCTAGAAGACGTTTCTTAGGAGGGATGCACATGATAGAAATCATTATTTTAATCATCGTAAGCTTTGGCACAGCATTTAGTTTGGGGTTACTGATATTAAAAATCGTAGATAAAAAACACTCACAACAACACATTTTAGGCCAAAAAGATGATGCAGGCGATTTAAAACTTTACTTTCAAAAAGAGTATGGTGATCTTAAAGTGGAGATGACCAAACTATTTGGTGATTACAGCAAAGTCGGGCAAGGTGATTTAAACGCATTTAAAGATAAAATGATGTCTCATATTGATTTACAATTAAGACAAATCAATGATAAGGTCGAACAACGCCTTGGCTTAGGATTTGAAAAGAGCGAAAAAACATTTCATGACGTTGTAGAGCGTCTAGCTAAAATTGATGAGGCACAAAAAAAGATTGAAACACTGTCTCAAGAAGTGGTTTCACTCAACAGCATTTTAACAGATAAAAAGAACCGTGGTATTTTTGGTGAAGTCCAACTCTATCAATTGCTAAGCAGTGTGCTAGGTGACCACAAAGCGCTCTATGAGAAACAAAAAAGATTATCAAACGAATCGATTGCTGACGCTGTATTAAATGCACCACAGCCTTTAGGCATGATTGCTATTGACTCTAAGTTTCCGCTAGATAACTACAAAAAAATGGTGGATAGAACATTAGGCGATGCTGATCGCAAAATGGCAACCAAGACATTTAAAACAGATGTTAAAAAACATATTGATGATATTAAAAACAAGTACATCATCTTTAATGAAACCAGCGATCAAGCCATTATGTTTATTCCAGCAGAAGCTATTTTCGCAGAACTTATTGCCTATCATGAAGATTTGATTGACTATGCACACAAAAATAAAGTATGGGTCACATCACCAACAACACTAATTTCAACTCTCACTATGATACAAATGATTGTTAAAAATATGGAAAGAGACGAACAAGCTCAACTCATCATTAATGAGCTGATGAAGCTTGGAGAAGAATTTAAACGATATCATGAGCGTTGGGATAAACTCAAACGCAGCATTGATTCAGTGTCAAAAGACGCTGATCGTGTTCATATCACATCACAAAAGATATCAACCAAATTTAGACACATCTCTGACGCCAAGTTTGATGAGATTGATATTGAAACCGAAGACCTAAACGAAAGCGAAGATTTAGAAGAAAACGATTGACAAACAACACGCACACATATATAATAATGATAAATCAACGAAGAGAAAAGTCGTTTATGAAAAGATAAAAAGCGAATCAGGGATGGTGTAAGCCTGAGATATCAACATAAACGAAGAACATCTCTAAGAGATAGAAGAACACCTTTTAAAGGCCAGTAGAACTATACGTTTCCCGCGTTAAGGGGTCTTAAGGGCTAGAGTATTCTAGAACTAAGGTGGTACCGCGTAATCATTACGTCCTTAGATTTTCTAAGGGCGTTTTATATTTATAAGGACTTACTATAATAAGTCAAGCAATAAATGATATTAAATAGTAAAAGACCTCACT
>JBLRWW010000001.1:136293-180304 GCA_047921055.1 Acholeplasmataceae bacterium | reverse complement strand
TGAAAATAAGTTAGATTAAAATGTAAAAAGTTGGGCTTTAGTTACAGTCATATTTTATAAAATATGGCATATTATGAGCAACACCATAATTATCAGGATCCATTACCCAATCAATGGTTTTCCAATCTAATATACCTTCTGGTGTCTGAATAGGGGTTGGATAACTAAAATCATCTGCGACCTCAATTAAAAAAAGATAAAGCCCTTTGCCAAGCGAGTCAAACGTATTCCATGTTAAATAACCACGTGCCTTGACTTGATCTTTGGACACTGTAATATCAGTTTCCTCATGGATTTCTCTTAGGATACAATCAACAGGTGATTCATCTTTTAATCTTTTACCACCCAAACCGTTCCAACTTCCTAACCAGGGTGCTTTTTGACGATTTACTAATAATATTTCATTTTTTCTTTTGATAAAACCTAATGTATATCTATACATAAATACCTGCTTTTATGATTTTTATGGATGCGATGCGATTAAAGTTAATGTGCCCGATACACTGATGGCTTTTGCAACTGAGGTGATGATGATGTGATCACCTTTTTTAACCTGTTCACCATTAATGATACCATGGCCCTCAATCACACTTATTAAATGATATATATCGTGCGTATAATGATAATCGCCATTGATTTCCCATTTTGAAACAGTAAAATAAGTATCTTTAACAAAAATCGTAATGGCTGCTGTTTTTGTTTGATGGGTGACAGGCGTCATCATATAATCAATATGTGGTGTCGTAATCACATCAAGTGCTTTACTTATGTGCAGCGGTCTTAAGAGACCTTGCTCATCTTTTCGATCATAATCATAAAGACGATATGTTGTATCAGAAGACTGTTGGGTTTCTAAAACCAACGTGCCTTCACAAAGTGCATGAACCGTCCCTGCTGGCACATAGAAAAAATCACCTTTGTGAATAGGTATACGTCTTAACAATCGGTCCCATTTCTGATGATTAATTTCTGATACAAGTTCTTCTTTGGTACGTGCTGTATGGCCATAAATCATCGTAGCATCCGTTTTACAATCAAGAATATACCAACATTCTGTTTTACCTAAATCATTTTCATGCTTAAGTGCATAGTCATCTTTTGGATGGACTTGAACAGATAAATCCATATTGGCATCTAATATTTTAGTAAGTAATGGAAATCTTTCGGCTGGTGTATGATTAAATAGATATTTTTCTTTGGCAAAAACATCATCTAGCATGCGACCTTTTAATACACCGTTTGTAATGAGTGATGTGCCGTTAGGGTGCGCAGAAATAGCCCAGCATTCACCTGTGTGATTGCTTGGGATTTGATAGTCAAATACCGCTTCTAATTGCTTGCCACCCCATATCCGTTCTTTAAACACTGGGGCTAGTTTTAAAACCTCTTGCATCATCATCACACTCCGTTATTATTATAGCATAATTTATAAACGTATATTTTAGGGAAATTGAACACCATATAACTCTTTATAAAAAGAGAAATAATGCTAAACATTATTCCTTTTTATCATCTTTATAAATTATTATTAAAGCGTTTATTAATAATCTATAACCAGTAATGCATTACAAAAGAAAATGATATGTTATTGAGCCTTGTGTTCTACATGTTGTTTTATTTCATATTGGTCAGATCGATAAAAGGTTTCAACATATTCAAAAGGAAACCCTTGAGTTAAATACGTTATTTTAGTTGTATAAAGAATAGGTGAAAATTGTGGTATTTCTAAATAATCTGAAATACGTTGATCTGCTTTGATTGCTTTAATGGTTTGAGTAAAATGACTCATCTGAAAATTTAATTCTTTAACATGTTGATAAAAGGAATGTTTAAATACATTCGTATCAAGTGACTTGAACAATTTTTTTGGAATATAAAGTTTTTCAACAGCAATCGGAATTTTATCCCCATAGCGAACACGTTGAACTGTATATACATCAGTATTTTCTTTAAGAAATAATTTTTCACTTATCACAGAATTCGAGGGCACAATATCAAAAGAGATAAGGCGGTTTGAAACCACACGACCTAGTTGATTCATTTGCTCTGTAAAACCCTGAATACCATCGATTAAATTCATATCGACTTGTTTTTTAACGAAAGTCCCTTTACCTTTCTGTCGATATAAATAACCTTCATTTACTAAATTATTTAAGGCTTGCCTAACTGTCATTCGCGAAACATTAAACAAACCCTTTAACTCGTTCTCGCTCATTATCATATCCATATGTTTAAGCTCACCTGAATGTATTTGATTTTTAAGATATGTTTGTATAACTTGATAAATCGGAGTTTTCATAAGCAACCTCAAAATATTTAAATTAAAATCACCATGTTATATAGTCAATTTATTATAACATTGCAAGATTGTATAGTCAAGTTGATATAGTTGAATCTATCCTAAATATGTATATAGTATATAAATACTTCCAATAAACGTTAAAAAGAAAATAATAATGACTAAACTCTCATACAACTTTAAAATTTTATCGTACTTACCATAGTGTAAATATAGGCCAACAGATCCTGGAATAAACAAAATCATCAGTGATTTCTTAAAGTCACTCTTGTTATTTAGGACAATATGTAAACGTATGGAAAATAGCATCACAGGGGCAATAAACAGTGATACAGCATATATAATTACCATGAAAGAAATTAAAGTATCAAGCATGTTTTTTACCTCCTATAAACGTATAGATTAATCCTCCCAATGGGAGCACATAAAACCAAAAAGTTCCAAGAAAAAACAATGCAGCTGTTGCCCACCAATAGAGTGAAAACGTTAAAAATAATCGATGTTTTTGACTCATTGAATAACCTCGCTTTCTAAGATGATACGTGTTGATAACGCTTGATTTTCATTGATGGTTATCAGTCTTGCGCCACGCTCTAAGTTGCCATAAGCATTAAACCCTGTGACACGACCATAAGCAAGCATGATGTCATCAACCATGGTGTAAAAATCATTTAAATGATCATGTCCAACAAAGACAGCATGACTCATAGCATATGTTTTCATGACTTCAAAAAACCCTGTATCAACACCTTGAGCATAAACTTGTTTTTCATTAAAGATACCCACATAACTTATCGGATCCATATATTGTCTTAGTGGCATATGCATAAATACACTTGATGGTGCTAAATCTTGACGAACATGTGCTTCATACCATGAGACCTGGTCTTCACTTAGGTAATCGTATTTGCCTTCTATTTTTGAATATGACGTACGTTCTGCTTTTGTATCGAGAAAGTAGGCATGATATATTGGAATATCTTCATAGATAAATGAAATCTTAAAATTGCCATAGCCTCCATTGGTCAGTTGGGGTCCAACTTTAAAGTATAGATATTCTGATTCTGGCATATGGTTAATAATGGATTGATAACTATTGAGATCACTCTCATGATTGCCAAACACAAAGGTCCAAGGTGTTTCAAATGATTCCATAAACCGAACAAAATATCTCATAAGCCACGGGGCAAACGGTGACATTGTTAAGTCACCTGTAATCACAATTAAATCGTAATCATCATCTTGTATTAACGCTTCAATGAGTTTAAATGTTCGTCGGTCTTGATGATCAAAACCGCTTAGCAAATGAAAATCAGTCAATTGTAGTATCTTGATTTCTGGTGAAAAAAGAGTGAGTTCATAGACTAAATCATCCGAGTATTCAATCGAACTTTGGGCATTGCTATAATAGATGTAACCAATCACTATAACAAAGCATGATAACCCAATTACTAATATTTTTTTCATAGTCACCTTATCCATGTTTTTCTTACACTAATTTTATCATAAATTCTTTTTTATCGTTTGATTCGGCTCAAAAGTATTGTCTTTTTGCATATGTTGTGTTATTATACTTTTGCAAAGCACGATTGCCCTCTTAGCTCAGTTGGTAGAGCAGCTGACTCTTAATCAGCGGGTCGTAGGTTCGAGCCCTACAGGGGGTACCAAAATCAAATGAAAAAGCGGAAAACTCCGCTTTTTTTTATGTTATCATATCCCTAGAATTAAATGATGCCTGAACCAAAAAGTGATGCAAACACCAATGAAATAATCATCATCAGCTTAATCAATATATTGATTGAAGGTCCTGATGTGTCTTTAAAAGGATCGCCTACAGTATCACCTGTCACACTGGCTTTATGTGCAAATGAACCGCCACCATGATCTTTTTCAATCAGTTTTTTCGCATTATCCCAGGCACCTCCGGCATTGGCCATAAAGATTGCCATTGAAATACCACTTGCAAGTGCGCCAGCGAGTAAACCACCCAATGCTTCTGCACCGAGTGCAAATCCAACGACTAAAGGCGATAAGACAGCCAGTAAGCCCGGTAAAATCATTTCACGAAGTGCAGCTGTTGTTGATATATCCACACATTTTGCATAATCAGGTTTACCGCTGCCATCCATAATGCCCTTGATATCCCTAAATTGACGTCTAACTTCATCAATCATTTTTGATGCTGCGCGACCCACTGATGCCATCGTCATCGAACTAAACAAATAGGGTAACATTGCTCCAATAAGTAAACCCACAACAACTTGTGGTTCAGTAATATTAATCCCTCCTAAGCCAGAGGCTCTGACAAAGGCAGAAAAAAGTGCTAAAGAAGTTAATGCGGCTGACCCAATGGCAAACCCTTTACCGATGGCTGCCGTTGTATTACCAACACTATCTAGTAAATCAGTTATTTCTCTTACTCTTGCATCCATGTGTGACATCTCTGCAATACCACCAGCATTATCTGCAATTGGTCCATAAGCATCAATAGCAATCGTTAATCCTGTCGTAGCAAGCATTCCTACAGCTGCCAATGCAATGCCATATAACCCTTGATCAGGATTACTCACACCACCTGTAATAAAATATGCGAAAATAATGACAGCGCCGATGGCTAAAACCGGGATGGCCGTTGATTCCATGCCGATGGCCAAACCTCTAATGATGTTGGTTGCATGTCCAGTTTCTGACTCCTTGGCGATACCTTGGACACGTTTAAAATGGGCAGATGTATATATTTCTGTAATGAGCCCGATTAACAAGCCCACCGCCAACCCAGCAATGATTGCTAGAAAAGGTCCAAATGTTTCAAAGACTTCACGTCCGATAAACCACCATGTTAATAAAATTGTAAAGATGACAAATATCGCACCTGCAATGTATGTGCCTTGTCTTAGGGCATTTTGAGGCTTATCTGCCTTTTTCGTCCTAATGGTAATAGTCCCTATAATTGATGCAATAATGCCCACTGAGGCCAATAACAGCGGAAATATGGCGCCTTCAATGCCATAGGCAAAGACACCTAATGTCATGGCAGCCAAAATAGAACCCACATAAGATTCATATAAGTCTGCACCCATGCCAGCGACATCCCCAACATTATCACCGACATTATCAGCAATCACAGCAGGATTACGTGGATCATCTTCTGGAATACCAGCCTCGATTTTACCAACCAAGTCGGCTCCAACATCTGCTGCTTTGGTATAGATACCACCGCCAACTCTAGCAAAAAGGGCAATCGATGAAGCACCTAAACCAAAACCGGTTAAAACTTGTGTGACTTGTTCTAATCCAAAGTGGAAAATATAGGTTGCGATTAAGTATGAACTGATCAATCCTGCAAGACCAAGGCCAACAACAATCATCCCCATGATTGCACCACCACTTAAAGCAATATCTAAAGCCTTATTCATCCCATGATCATTAGCACTGGTTGCGACTCTAGAATTGGTTGCAACTGCAGCGCGCATACCAATATATCCTGCAAACGCACTTAAAAAGGCCCCAAAAGCAAACGTGACTGCTGTTGCAAGTTCAACAGCAAAAGCAATAACAAAAAATAAGAAAACAACAAAAATAAATAAAATTTTGTATTGTCTTCTTAAAAAAGACATTGCCCCTTCTTGGATAAACCCAGAGATTTCAACTACTTTTTCATTACCTTTTGATATCTTTTTAATTTTAACCACCAAAGCACTTGCATATAAAATAGCCATAAAACTAAAAGCCAAGGCAATCCATAAAAACTCTGACATTTTAAACCTCCGCGTTTATTCTTTTTATTATTATAACAGTAAGCGCTTACATATGCAACAAAATCAACCTAAATATAGAAAAAAAGCAAGCCTTTTGAGTGCTTGCTTTCGTTTATTTATTCATATGTAAATAGTGCTGTTTCACTCTTAGGCGATGTTCTTCCGACAAAATCAACAGCTTGAACTTGTATTTCATAGGTTTGACCTTTAGTTAAGCGACTAAATGTGTATTGATTTAAACTTGCATGGTCATAAAGTTCACCGTCAATATAAATCGCATACTTCTCGACACCAATATCATCTGTTGATGCACGCCACCAAATCGTATTTGCAAGTTGTGCCGGTTGAATGAATAATGGTTCTGATGGTGATTCTATATCAAGTGTTGCATAATCAAGTTGATAGACTCTGACATAATCAATACTCATAGATGTTGGAAATATATTAGGATCAACACCTTGCGCGCCACCCCAGTTGCCACCAACAGCGACATTTAAAACCAAATGAAAGAGTTGATCAAAAGGAAATGCATGATGGTAAGGTACATCGGTATTGAGTGCAGCATTGTATCCTGCTTGAAAATACTGGTTACCGTTGACTAAAAAGCGCATATCACCTGGGCCCCAAATGAGTTCATAGGTATGATGTTCTGTTTCAGCGTTGTCTAAATCACGTGCGCGACCAAGCTGTGTACCAAGATTATGGTTAAACCGTCTGGTATGAATGGTTGCATGCACTCTGTCTGGATCATAACCAACATATTCCATAATATCTATTTCGCCACTATTTGGCCAAATGCCATAAGCGTTCATCGTTGGTAACATCCAAATGGCTGGCCAAGTACCTCTGCCACCTGCCATTTGAGCACTCACAACAACACGCACATATTGAAAATCACCTTTATACTTGCTATTTAAACGCGCTGAGGTATAAAGTTTATTCATATAATCTTCACGACGTGCTTCTATGATGAGTTTGCCGTCTTCTATAAAGGCATTTTCTCTTCTATAATATTGAAGTTCGTTATTCCCGCCGCCTCGGCCATCAATTTCAAAGGTCCATTTTGTTTCATCAATTTCTGGTCCATCAAATTCATCAGCCCAAATACAAACCCATCCGCCTTCTAGGGTTGGTTCATCACACCCCGCAATCGGTAATATAGGTTCTAGGCCATTGGGTACACCAGAAGGTGTTGGTTCTTCGCCATTTGATTCACACGCGATCAGTGCAACGCTTAAAATGATTAATAATACAAAATTAGCTATCTTTTTCATGTTTCCTCCTTCTTATTCGCCAGTAATACCTGTTCTGTCTATAGATTCAACAAAATAGCGTTGAGCAACAAAATATAGTAATAGTAACGGTAAAATTGTAATCATATTACCAGCAAGCATAATCGCTTCATTGAGTTCGGAACCCGGCGTGCCTGGTGGGAATAGTGTCTCATAACTTGCTCTAAATGCTTGGAGTTTTAATGGCAATGTGACTTGCCCTCCCACATAGAGAGATGTTATAAAGGTTTCATTCCAATACCATACAAAACTAAATAAAAATACAATAATGATCGATGGTACAGCTAATGGAATGGCGATACGTGTGAAAATTCTAAACTGTGATGCGCCATCAATTTCTGCAGACTCCATTAAAACACCTGGAATCGTCTTAAAAAACTGATAGAAAATTAAAATATAGATCGCTGCATTAATACCTTGACCAAAAATGGCTGGTAAAATCATTGACCACTGTGTACTCATCAGTCCCAAATTACGATAAATAAGCATATTGGCAACCATGGTCACTTGTGATGGCAAGATAAATGTCGCAAGCATTAAAGCAAATAATAAATTTTTTAATGGGAAATTAAACTTAGCAAATCCATAGCCAATAATGGCTGAAGAAATGGTGACTAAAATACTCACACGTAATACATATCCGGTTGTTGAAAAAATAGATCCTGGAAATTCTAAGACAGACATAGCACGTTGATAATTACTATATTCTAATACTGTAGGAATCCATTTAATCCCTGGATTAATCAAATCATCAACAGTCATAAAACTATTGACAAGCATAAACAATACTGGATATAAATAAATATAGCTAAAACTAATCAGTAATGTATAAATAATGATTTTATAGACGAGTCCATCAACAAAATTCATACCAAACAGGAAACGACGCGCTTTTTGTTTTAAAATTTGGCGATCAGTCTGTTGCATTATTGATCCCTCCTTCTAATGGATAAAACACCCACAAATATTAACATTAAAATGACCATTAAGAAGAAATAAATCCAAGCAATGGCTGCAGCATATCCATAGCCAAAGAAGAAATTAGATGTTGGTGCCCCTAAAAGCATATGCAACCTTGCAAAGTCTAAGATACCTTCAGGTTCAACAAACAAGGACATTGATACAACAATATAAATAATACTGACACTAATCAATGGCTTAATAGAGGGCAAAGTGATTTTCCAGAACCGATCCCATGGGGATGCACCATCAATGGCTGCTGCTTCATAGATTGAGGTATCAATTTTTTGAAGACCCGCAAGGAATATAAGGATTGGAATCCCTGCATACCATAAAATTAAAAGCATAGACGTTAATAAAACTTCTATTGGATTGGCAAGCCACTCCCCTAAGTTTTCAGAGACGAATAACAATATATCACTATCTTGCAAAGATGGTAGTGTGGTTGCATCTTGGTTTGATAACTCACGAATGACTGGTCCAGTTGCAATCACAACTGGTAAGAAAAAGATCGTCCGCCACAATCCCTTAAGTTTAATAGGATTGTTAATTAATACTGCAATCAATATCGAGAATACGACAATCAATGGCACAGCAACAACCATCTTACCAAGATATGTTGCATAAAGTGGCAATAAGATTTGGCTACGTGCAATACTTAAGTAATTGTCAAACCCAATGAATGTTGAGGTAATACCTGATTCTAAACTGTAATAAGCTTGTTGGAAACTTAAGTAAAGCGAGAAAAACATAGGATATAGTGTAAACACTAGAAATCCAAATAGCCATAAAGAAATAAATAAATACCCATAAAATGCTTCGCGTTTTTTTCGAGTGACTTTGATTTTGATTTTTGTAAACAAAATTAAATACTGATTCGTTGTGCGAATCACAACATTATGTGTCAGAGCATAACCTATTTTTTCAATAATAGGTACAACATACTGATCATATAGTTTTAAGATAAACAGAAGGCCTTTTTTAACATATGTTAAGCCTACTATGAGTAAATCTGCGACTTTTCTAAAAAATGACTTGATCTTAATCATTATCTTTTTCATGATGTCACCACCTTATAGTTTCTTGCATCGATGGTGTGTGTGTCATGGACTTTTGCTTGATAGTTATAATTCACATAAATGGATACACCATTATCATATGTCACCAACACCAATCCGGTTTCAATAACCTCACGATTGACAATAGATGCACCAATGACATGCCTTAGTGCTGCATTTAAATATGCATAAACTTCAATAATCTCAGCTTCATAATCTGACCTTGCAGTGGTATAGAAACGATTGGCCATGGTAAAACGCATTTCATATGTTGGTTTTTCGGTTAACACATAACTAGGATTAACCGCGAAATCAACCATCGTCAATAAACGATCTTCAGCCAAAGCATTAAAGTTTAAATATGGTGTGTAATATGAAATGCTACCCTTTAATATAATTGGCAATAAAGGTACCAAATCAGTGTAATAATCATACTGACTATTGGTAATGGCCATATTCATATAACCATCTAAGCGCCCATATAAGTAACTATTAGGCATCGATAATAACACTGAATCATATAGACCAGCAATCTCTTGATACGTTGAAATCGCGTCTGTTCTTTCTAGAACACCGTTATCGTAATGGCTAAAAAGTGTCGACCCAAGCGCATTCATTGATAGCCCTGAAACACCAAGTCCGTTAATATCTGAGACATCACTTTGAGCAAGTGCCAAACTTCTGTCTGGCGCGAGCATATACATCTCAATTAACCTACCATTGAGCATCCGTCTATTAAATGTCATCTTTAGTCTAGAGACATTTCTTGCGACATCACGATTATATCCAACACGTCTTGATAATTCAGAAGACATCACATAATCGTTATCTAAATAGACGGTATTATCATCTGCCTTAATGGCTTCCACCATTGATTCAAAATCATTTCGATCTGAAATACGTGTTCTATAGGGCGCACGATAGAAAAACCCATCATTGCTCCAACCATAAAGTGAGACTTGTTGATTGACGATACCAGCTTCTTTAAACGCTTCATAACTATTTAAAACATCTGTTGCTGATGTCATTTCTAATCTTGATGTTCCAAAAAATGATGGTTCACGATCTGACATGATATAGCTTAAATGTAGTGGAATATCATTGTTGTTATTCTTTTCGTTATCAGTGAGAACACCTGTTTCAATCAAATGTTCACGATAGTTCACGCCCATGCCAACATATGACGCTTTGTCATGACTTAAAAACTCATAAGATAAACGAAAATTCGATGCTGTGATTTCCTCACGAATAGCATCACTGCCATCGCCTGCCTTATTAATGACATTTCTAAAAATGGTTCTGATACCAAAACGTGCATTGATTCGGTGATATCTAGTTCCTGTGCCCCAAAACTGAGCACGAAGTTGTGACGTTTCTGAACCTTCATCAACGCGCACATAAAATGCATTTGCGTTGGGTTCATGAACAATGCCAAACATGGGCACTGAAAGTTCTGGCAATGTATTAAAACTATATCCAGCATCACTACCGTAAAATCTTGCTTGAAAGGATGTATTATGTCTTTCGTTGGTTCTTACAAGCGCACCAATGCCATCTGGTATTAAAAAGTAACCAGGAAATGCATCTTCACGTGCGGCACCAAAATAAGGAAAAACTGTAATACCTATGAGTCTAAAGTTTTCATCTTCCTCAAGAATACTTTCATTAGGTATTAAGACGCCAATTTGATTACCATCCAGTGTGAGATGCACATCAAATGATGTATTAATGAGTTTTAAATCAATACCAACAATAACTTCATTGGCACTACGACTCTTGATGGTTGTTTCAACACGTCGTTTTGCATAAGATCCTGCTGAAAGTAAGTATGGATGAATTGGATCATTTTGTTCAGCAGTCATCGCACCATCGGTTAGATAGCTTGCTTCTGCCATTGTATATAAGGATGCTCTCACGATATTACTGCTTGAAACGTTGTTTTTTCTAATGTATTCAACCCATAAGCCTGAATTCATGAGATTTCTAGCAGCAGTATTATCTTCACGCACACCTGAAAGTCCTTGAAATTCAGGACGTGATGACCAAAAATAACCTGTTTCTTTATTTTCAACAATGATTGAAAATGAGTCTTTTTCAAAATACACATTAAGATCCGCATTCTCAAATATTTGCTCAAAGCCAAGTTGGTCTAATTGTGCTTCTGTATAACTGAGTTGATAGTTATCCAAATAGTTATCTAAGACAGCTTGATCAACGGCATCTGATTGTGTATAACGTGAACTTTCTAGTAGTTGTTGATTGATATAAGAGAAATTTTCTATTTGAGTTTCTGGATCATAAAATGGTGTTTGCAGTGATCCATAAACAACAGACATCGTTAACATGCCAAAAAGACAGATGACAACAGCATATTTTAATAATTTAACCACGTGCAATCAACTCCCTTACGATATCGCTAAATAATGTGAAAACCTCACTTAATAGTAAGTAGATAATGAAACCGACTGCCAAAATCATAATGCCTGTAAAAATGGTAATCAAAAGATTTGCTATCGTTGGTTTCATATCATAGAAATGAATTTCTTTAATCATAATAATGAAATATATACCTGTAATAAATAAGCCGACAAACATAATGGTTGAATAAATAAAGGCTTCATTATATGTTAACCCTTTTGAAACAAAGGCTGCCAACGGTAATGTGATAATCATTGGTAAAAGGGTATATGCAGACGCATGATACACATCTCTGAATCGACCTTCACCATCTCTAATACTACATACCAAGTAATTCGCAATCACGAATAGGAAAAATGGTAGGAAGATGGTAATGATTTGTTGGAACATATTGACTTCTGAAGGAATGACTGGATTAAATAAGAAGCTTGTTTCAAAAATGAAATAGATGTAGGCTACAAAGAATGCAAGTAGATAAATTGTTGCAGAAAGATTAGAACTTTTTGCTTCGCGTTTAATCCCATAATAGCCATCCCCTGGATGTTTAAAGATATAAAAGGGGAAAATGAGTTCTTGGTATAACTTATACTGCCCTAATTTTTTCTTAACCTTAGCAATAGGTTCTTTTATAACATTGATGACATGTGTGAAACGATTGATGAAATAAAAGACAATAAGTCCTAACATTAAACCAACAATAACAGAACCACTACCCAATAAGAAGTTGTTTCTCACTTCCCAAAATGCATTTGAGTACCCTTGTTCATCACGTGCAACCAAGTAAAACTCCATGGCTCTCTCATAGTCCATTTCAGCAAAATAAGCATCTGCTAAACCTTTATTAGCGAGGTCAAACAAACTGTTCATTTTTAAGACTTCTTGCCATGGTCCGAGAGACTCTTGATATTTTCCATCTTGATATAAATCTATTGCATAATGCACCAAATTCGCAAATTCAGTGGGCACAAATATTTGTAAGGCATTCGTTTGTTGATCCACGACATAAATATTACTTCTTGAATCAACAGCAATACCACTTGGTTGTTTGAATAAACCTTTTTGGTTAAATGTATCTGGTCCACTGAAAATAAACAAGACAGAACCATCGGGACCATATTCTGTAATATAACCTTGTGAACTGACGGTAAAAATCGTACGGTATGGCCCAACAAAAAGATCTTCTACGTCTTCATGTCCCCATACTGAACGGTTAAATACCAAATTCGCGATATTTAATTTCAAGTACCCCATGTCACCACGGGTTGTTGTTAAAACAAGACCATCTTGATCAATGGCGATATTATAGACTGGTTTTGGTATAAGTTGAAACCAGTTTCTTCGTTGCTCTTCATCAAATAAAACATATCTTAAGACATTGTCCCATGTGTTAGGAATTTGATTGCCGCCAAAGAAACCAAAAAAGTTTCCGTTGTTTTCAAATTCTGCCAAACCATTAATATTACCCGCTAAAAGCATATAAACATTATTACCTTTATCCGTAATAATTTTGGTTGGCTCAAAAGGATCTGTTGGCTGGAAAAATGGTGTGCCGACTGGTTTTGAATAGATGGTGCCTAATGAATATGTCTCTGATGTTGGATCAAAAATAAATTGATACCCTTCTTTATTGCCAAAATCAGCAACATATAAATGACCGTCTCGGCCCACATGAACACCCATGGGTTGATTGAGTATGCCATCACCGATAATCATAAACGTATCGGTTTGAAGACTATATTTAATGACGCGTCCATTGCCATAATCAGCAATGTAAATATTATCCTCTGAATCAATGGTTAAATCTTGAGGATTATTGAGTTCAAGACCACCAAGTTCGTAGGAAATTGATAAAGGCAAATAAGCATCTTGTGTGAACACAAAACGATTATTTGCACTGCTATAAGTAAATGTGTTGTAAGGTAATCCATTTGCTTCTACTTTTTGGGATGGTAAGAATAGAAGTACTGTAAATAATAGAACAATCAGTATTTTTTTCATTATTTGATCCCCGAATGTGCCATCGTATTCATAATTCTACTTTGTAGGAAAATAAATAAGATAAGATTTGGTAAAAACATAATTAACCCCGCTGCTGCAGCCATCCCTTGACCTGCAACGGTATTGCCTTGAAGAGAGGTTAAACTCATCATATAAAAAGCAAGTGTTCGTTTACTTTCGTCGTTAACATATAAAACAGATGTTGTCACATCATTAAAGATTGCTTGAAAAGCCAGAATACCTACAGTAGCAATCGCTGGCATAATCACCGGGAATACAATCTTTAAAAAGATTTGCATTTCTGATGCGCCATCAATTTTTGCTGATTCAATCAATTCATTAGGTGTCTGATCGATAAACTGTTTAATTAAAAACATCGCAACCGGCATAACAATCATCGGCAATATGTGTGCCCAATAAGTATCAATTAAACCTGATTGTGCAATAATTAAGTATCTAGGAATTTGAACTGCAATTGGCACGAACATTAAAGCCAGTGTATTGAGTTCAAATAAGAATTTTTTTCCTCTAAATTTGAGTTTAGATAATGCATACGCTGAAAATGCTGTAATGAACACAGCAGCAATCACACCAACGATTGTAACCAATAAACTATTTACAATATAGCGTGAAAAAGGCACACCTGATGCACTCGCTACCCGTGATAGTTCAACAAAATTATCGAAGGTTGGTCTGCGTACAAAAAACCGTGGTGGATAAGCAAAAAGCTCACTTTGCGGTTTAAAAGCATGATTTACAATGAAAATAATAGGCAATAACATTAAGGTTGAAAAGGGCACCAAAAACATGTAAAACTTGAGTTGACTCTTATCGAATCGTGATGGGTTTATTTTTGTCCCTTGAAAATTGCTCTTAGCCATCACATCACTCCCTTTCCCCTAAAATAGACCAGGTGACTTTAGAAATGAAATATACCATCAAAAGTAAAACCACACTGACTGCTGCTGCATAGCCCATCATATATCTAATAAATCCAAAATCTTCGATATGGTTAACAATGAGTTGTCCAGCATACTGTGGTGTTGGGTTGGTGCCAGATAAGGCAACCCCAATACCGCCTGCCTGAAAGGTGGTGACCACAGCCATAACGGCTCCAAAGAGCATCTGTGGTTTCATTGAAGGAATCGTAATATAGAAAATCTCTTGTGCCCGGTTACGAATACCATCCATATAGGCCGCTTCATAGAGTGTTTGATCGATATTTAAAACCCCAGCAAGCATCGCTAAAAAGCCAACACCCATACTACTCCATAAAGAAATTAATATCATAATGGTCATTAAATACTGTGGTGACTGTAAAAACTGAATTGGTTCTAAGATGATGCCCCAGTTCATTAATAAACTGTTTAGATACCCTTGTGAATCATCTGAAAATATAATACGCCACATGGCTGCCAAGGCAACCCCTAGTGTTAACGATGGCGAGTATAAAATAATTGCAAAGACCGTTCTTGGTTTTGGTGAAATTTGGGCCAAAACCCACGCCAAACCAAATGATAACATATAGCCAACAGGTCCAACAATTAATGCAAATCTTAAAGTGTTAGATAGGACAAATTGCATAAACACCGTATCCATGGTAATCAATTCAATATAGTTAGTGATCCCAATAAAACGTGGCAATTGAATGGCATTAAAATACGTAAATGATAAGAAGATTGCGGCCAATACTGGCACAACAACGAAAAATGCAAATAACGTCCAATATGGCACAATAAACCACGCAGGTCTATTCATATATTTAGTCATTGTCGACCTCCGTTAACCAATCATCAATATTGTAGATGCTTGGTACGATGTATTCTTTTAATATCACGCCATCTTTGGTATACCCAAATTCAGCCATTTTATAAAGAATCTCTCTATTTGAAATACGAACAGCTTCGTCTAGTGCTTGTCTTGGGTTTGCTCCTTCAAAGACAATTTTAGTCCATGCATTACTGATTTCTCTTTCAACCATATAGTTGCCTGGAATACGTGATGCTTCAATACCATATTCCCATTGATTTAAAATAATTTCTTTATATTCTCTTGGCATTGGAATTTGTCTAAAGGCATTGATATTTGCTGTATTCCAGAAATAAGCTTTACCATAAGTGCTTTGAAGTAAGAATGCATATTCTGCTTGAACCTCAGTTGACATCCACCATTTCATGAAATCCCATGACTGTTCTGGAAATTCAGTGGCACTTAAAATCATATTTGATTGTCCACCAACAGCTGAATAACGTATGATTTCATCTGTTTCGGCATTATAAACGCCTGGATGCAAATCCATACCCCAAAGTCCGTCGAGTTCTACTGCTGCTGTTGATAATAATAAGTATGTTGATAGATCACCAATCCCAATAGGTAATAAACCATATCGGAAATGATTATAAAAATTACCAACAAATTTTGGCACATTATATAAAGTAAACAATTCAGACATCAACCGAATACCTTCTAATGTTTCTTCGCTATTGATATTGGTTCTCATACCGTCTGCAGTATATAAGTCACCACCAAATTGATAAATGAATGGCAGCGTTGCAACAAACGGTTTTAGACCACTAAATTGCGCCAGTGGTACAAAATAGTTCATCCCATAGCTTTGCAAGAGTGGTAAAATCTCAATGATTTCATCCCATGTTTGTGGGACCTCTGTAATACCGATGCTATCTAGAATGTCTTTACGATAGTATGTGACCCAGAAGTTTTGTGTGCCTGGTAGGCCGAAAACACCATCTTCAAAAACATAAGGAATCATAGCACCTTTGGTAAAGTTACTCACCAAATCTTCATAACCTTCAAATTGTCTTAAATCTAGAGATGCATCTCTAATCGCAAACTCATAGGGAATCCAGTGATTCACGCCAATAGCAATATCCGGTGATTGACCACTTGCGTTGGCAAGAATCAGTTTGTTTTGATCAGGCATTTGAGATAATGTGATTTTCATCTCACCATCGTACTGTTGATCAATCATGGTTTGCATGATTTCAATATATTGTCTTGGATGATTGACCCAAACCATCAATTCGCCTTCTTGACGTCTACTTGCGCTATAAGGGTTATTGATAAATGACAAAATAAGACGTTTAAAGCCTTCAAATGTTTGTGTGAAAATATCCGCATGTGGGTTAGGAATACGACGATCGCCATGAATCATTGTACGTTCTAATTCAAGGTTTGAGCGTAGTAATCGTTGCATCATATTACCTAATATTTGGTTGACTGATGAATCCCCATCAGAAAATTGAACCATACGACTTGGTAATTGATTAATATCTTTGGCAATGTCGCGCAGTCGTGATGCAGCAACACGCATATTGCCAATTTCAGATGGATTATCAATGGTTGCTAGTACAAGTAATTTTTCATATTCAGCATCTAGGATATCTGCCCATTCAAGCATTTCAGCACTTGCATCTGGGAAGAATGTTTCAATGTCCCAATCGCGATAGCGATCGGTACCACCACTGGTATAACGCTTAATGCTTAACGATAACCCTTGGATTTCACGCATCACATATTGGATGGTTTCAATGGTTTGACGATAAGGATAATTGACTGCTTCTAGTGTAATGGTGTTGGTTCCAGCTTCTAAGTACACTTTGAGTGGTTCATTGTTTTCATCTGTTAACGTTCTGTTAATAAACGAGAGTGTATAAGGAAACGCATAACTTTCAAGTAAATCAAAAGGCACACTATCATTTATTTTTATTTTTCTAAAGACAGATAAATCTTTAATCAAGTATTGACGATATCTAAATGATAAATGATAGTATCCTGAGGATTCAACATTGATTTCATAGGTCACAGATTGACCACTGTTTTGCCACGAATCACCAAAGATAACATTCATACGTAAAAACTGAGTGTTGTAGTATAAAGACGATGGGTCTTGTTCTGATCTTAAGCGGATAGAAGGATCACTGCGATGTAACATGTCTCTAGCCGAAAGTTGTAATAAATCATCAATAACAGGTTGATCACCATGAAAATTCAAGTAATCTTCATAACTCATAATATCTTCTTGGAGCACATAATAGATATTACCAATGAGTAATTCACCATTAACATATGAAATGGTTATCTCATCATCTGCTTCAAGATAAAACGCAAAAAAGCCGGGGTGCATACCGCGATAATCATTAAGACTATGTGTGTACCAATTCTTTTGTTTTACTGAGCTAGGTTGTATTTCATTTTCATAGCGGTCAAGCAAAAAAGTCGAGCTTGAAAAAGCCCAAACAGAAGGCAAGACGAGCGTTTGACTTTCGTAAAAAGGGTTAACATCATTAACTTTTATATTGATTTGAGTGTTCTCAATTGTATTTTCAAGTTCATAGTAATCGATTGCAAGATAATATAATCCACTTTCTGGATTTGGATTTGTAAAGGTGATATCGTTTTGATCATTAAGCAATAAAACATCATCAACTTCATGGGTTGATATATAAGATTGTGCTATATCGCCATACTGACTATCTGAGCCATTGATCCTTCTTCCATCAAGTAATTGAGTCAAAATGGTCCGCTCATCTCTTGTATCTTGAATATTGTTTCTTTCATAGCTGCTTCTCATTGCAGCATATAGCGGCAACTCATAGACATCGGTGAGTTTGACATCATCATAGCCGTACGATAGATTAACAGTTGCATAAAAGTCATTATTTGAGCGGTTTCTCATAAATGAAAGTGAGATAATTAAGACCAACACGAAGGCCAATACAAAAAGAATAATCTTCTTAGCGCCAAATTGTTTGAAAAAAGATAAGATTTGTTTATAAATTTTATTCATAAGAGCCTCCATAATATTTTGAAGAGAGGGGAAAAATATCCCCTCTCATTCCCATATCTAAAAAGATGATTGATTTTTATTAGTTGTTACCTAAAGCATTAATCTCAGCTTGGACAATTTCATTGGCCTTGTTTTCCCATTGTTGCGCATATGTAGCAACAGCAGTTGGACCAGCCAAAATCAAATTATCAAAGTTCCAAGGATTTTCCGGATCATAAACCCATGACCAAAAAGCATTATAGCCTGGTAACCATTTGTCTAAGTCAGGCTTTGCATTTTGGATATTATCAATGGTATAACCGATACCTTCGATACCATCAACTAAACCATAAACACGATCCCATACGCCTGGATATTCAGCAATTGGGAAACGATCAAGGAATACTGGTGGTACACCTTCATCAAGTGCTTCTTGTTTGTTATCTTCATAAATGTCTAAACGTGCGTTCCATCCATCTTGACCATAAGTCATCCATTTCGCTAATAAATAAGCTTCTTCTGGATGGTCTGTTTGGACAGATACTGCAACATAGTCTAGAATTGTTGGTGGGAAAAAGCCAGCACTACCTTGTGGGTATGGCCAGAATCCCAAATTGAACTCATCAACAGTTTCATTATACATCCAAAATTGCCATGAGCCTTCAATCGCCATTGCAGCATAACCTTCAGCAATTAGATATTGTTGTAAAACAGGATTTGCTTCATAATCTTCTGGTGTGAAACGAGTTGTTGTGCCATCTGTTAATTGATGAAGTGCAACTTTAGCTTCCATTGCTTGTATCCATGCAGCAGACGTGTAGTTAAATTTTTCGCCATCCCAAGTATCATATAGTGTTGCTTCATCTTCCATCGTTGGCCAGACTTGATTAAAGTCAGGTGCACCATACCATGTTGAAATACCAACAACTAAATTTTCAGGATTTTGTAAATCAAAATTCTTAATGACTTTACCAATTTCGACAAATTCACTGAAAGTCCAATCCTTAACTGGATATCCATCATTATCAATACGATATTTGCCTGCTACAGTTGTTAAATTCGCATTTTCAAAGATACTTAAGTTAATAAAAATACCTTTAAAAAATTGGAATGAAGGCACCGCGTAACGATGTCCATTATAGACAGCTGTATTTTTGATGTTTTCATAAACTAAATCTGTATCTGAGTCATTAGCCCAAAAATCAGCAACATCTAGAGTTAAGCCTGCATTGACAACAACAGGTACATTATCTGTTGCAAAAACATCTGGTAATAAACCAGCTTGAGCAGCTGTGACAAGGTTCCCTGTAAATTCAGCGCCAGATCCTGCGATATCACTACGCAGAGTAACACGAATATTTGGATATTCATCCATAAACGCATCAATCATCTTTTGACTGAATTCTGGATTTGCCCAGTCTGCATATGTTAGTTCAATAATTTGTCCACCACCAGGTGTTTGTGTGTTGTTGTCAGTAGGTACTTCATCACCACCACCACAAGCAACAAGTCCCACAGCAAAAAGTGATAGTACGAGTAATAATAAGATTTTTTTCATTGTTTCCTCCCTATTTAATATAAACATTATAGTATGGCGCACGGATATTTTATCTATGCGCCATATCTATATATATTAGTTATTATCCTGCAACTGCTGCTTCAGCTTCTGCTTTTGATGCATACACTAAGTTATTTGATGCAATGTAAACATTAGTTGTACCGTTTATAACGATATCAGCTGTTTGTGATCCTGCGCCACCATTATTAAAGATAATATTAATGACTGTGACAGTTGGATCAAGTGGTACATCAACATAGTACCAATCAGATGTGCCATCTTGTGTTGCAGCTACGCCTGGCCATCCGCCAAAGACTTCACCAGCATCACCAAAGACATATGCACTTAAGTTTGTCCATGCAACGTTATTATAGAAGTATACACGAGTTAAAACAACAGGTTCGATATATTCCATTGTGCCATTTTCAATCAATTCAGCATCCACATAAGCTTCGCCTTCCATGACTTCGATTAAGACATTATCTAAATAGAAATATTGATTGCCTTCAAGACCGGCGAATAATAAACCCATTTCAAGTTTGAATTGTGCAGGGACTGAATAATCTACAGCAACATCATCTGTTGTAAAGATAAATTCGAATGCTTGCATATCAGTTGTAATGTTAAAGACTTCCATGAAATATGGAGTCCAACCGCCACCTGCATGACCGATTGCTAAGTTAACTTCACCTGCAACGCTTGCACGTGCATGGAAAGTTACTTTATATGTCTTGTCAGCTTCAATAGCCATATGACCAACGTTATCTTCACCAGTACCTAGTGCAAATGCATCTTGGATCACTTGAACTTTCCAGTTCGCATCCATTGCACTAATGTTTGATACCATGAATCTTAATTCGCCAGCAACGCCTTCTAAAACGCCAACAGTACCTTCCCAAAAGTTAACAAATCCACGCCATTCATTTAATGCATAAGGGATTGGTGCTTCAAATGTGCCATTTTCAATTAATTCAGCATCCACATAAGCTTCGCCTTCCATGACTTCGATTAAGACGTTATCTAAGTAGAATACGCCTGATTCTAATCCAGCAAACAATAAGCCCATTTCAAGTTTGAATTGTGCAGGGACTGAATAATCTACAGCATCATTATCTGTTGTAAAAATAAATTCGAATGCTTGCATGCCTGTTGTGACATCAAAGACTTCCATAAAATATGGAGTCCAACCGCCACCTGCATGGCCAATCGCTAAGTTAACTTCACCTGCAACGCTTGCACGTGCATTAAATGTTACTTTATAAGTCTTATCAGCTTCAATAGCCATATGACCAACGTTATCTTCACCAGTACCTAATGCAAATGCATCTTGAATCACTTGAACTTTCCAGTTCGCATCCATTGCACTAATGTTTGATACCATGAATACCAATTCACCAGCAACGCCGCGAAGTGTACCTACTGTACCTTCCCAGAAGTTAACAAATCCACGCCATTGTGGTAATAAATATGGTTCAGGTTGTAACATCATACCATTTTCAATTAAACCAGCATCAACATAGTTTTCACCATCTAAGACTTCAATTAAAACATTGTCTAAGAAGAACGATCCTGCTGATGAACCAGCAAAGAGCAAGCCCATTTCAAGTTTGAATTGTGCAGGCACTGTATAATCTACAGCGTCATCATCTGTTGTAAAGATAAATTCAAATGTTTGCATGCTATTTGTAACAGCAAATGCTTCAACAAAGTAAGGTGTCCATCCACCACCTGCATGACCAATTGCTAAGGTAACATTACCTGCAATTGTTGCACGTGCATCAAATGTTACTTTATATGTCTTATCAGCTTCAATAGCCATATGACCGACGTTATCTTCGCCAGTACCTAAAGCAAATGCATCTTGGATCACTTGAACTTTCCAGTTCGCATCCATAGCACTAACATTGGATACCATAAATACTAATTCGCCATTTAAGCCTTTTAATTCGCCAACTGTACCTTCCCAGAAGTTGACAAATCCACGCCACTCTGGTAATGCATAAATATCAATAATTTCTTCATCCATTGTGCCATTGAAGATGAGATCGGTAGCAATAAATGCTTCGCCTTCTAGTACTTCAATTGCAACATTATCTAATGTGAATGTTTGAGGTGCGACAGCACCAGCAAATAACATACCCATTTCAAGTTTGAATTGTGCAGGCACTGAATAATCTGCTTCTGCATCATCTAATGTAAATTCAATACTAAAGCTTTGCATTTCAGTTGTTACAGCAACTTCACCATCAACAAAGTATGGTGTCCAACCGCCAACTGAATGACCGATCGCTAATGTGATGTTTCCAGCAGTTGTTGCTTTTGCATCAAATGTTACACGGTATGTTCTACCTGCTTCAAGTTCCATATGGCCATCATTATCCGCACCATAACCTAATGCAAATGCATCTTGAATGATTTGGATTTGCCAGTTTTCACCAGCATTAATTGCTGATAGATTTAATTCTAAAATACCATCTGCAACAACGATTTCACCAGCAGTACCATCCCAATCATTTAAGAATGTACGCCATCCTGGATATTCAAAGACAATGATTAGAATTACTGTAACGATTGATTCTGCGGTAGTGACATTGCCAGCTGCATCAGTTACCGTATAAACGATTTTATAAACTGATTCTTCGCCAGTATCTACTGCAGCAACTTCAGTTTCAGTTTCGCCTTCAACTTTATAAATAGTGACATCAATTTGATCAGTAATATCGCCATCAATATTATCAAATGCAGTCACACCAGCTAGTGGATCAAATGCATCATCAACTTCTAAATTAACCACAGGTCTTACACCATTAAGTGCTGGGGCAATTTCATCTTCGCCCATTTCAGTCTCAACGATACTAATATCATCAAACCAAATGGTTGCATCCAATTGACCTTCTGGTGGTACATTACCCATTTCAAATAAGACACCACCTCTAGGGTTGTCCGTATTCATAAAGAATTTAAATGTATATGTAGCCCATTCAGTTGTGATTTGGTGATGTTCAGTTTGTCCTTGTTTGAAATCAACAAACCAAGGTGCAGTTGAAATCAACTCACCAACTTGAACATTAATTGTTTTAACAACACTTGCTTTTGCTCTAAAGCTTACTTCATATGCTTGTCCTTGCTCAAAAGGAATGCCTTGTTGACCAAATCTTGGTGTCCAAACATTCGATCCAGCAGTGACTTCAGCTTTAAGTGCGCCATCTTCAATCGATAAACTAAGGGCAGCACCATCAGCAACAAAGAAACCATTAGGGCCATCATCCCAGAATACTGTACCTAAAGCAAAATCGCCATTAACGACTAAACCTTCAGGACGCTCTGGAGCTTCAACAGTAATATAACGCCATCTTTGTGCCAATACTTCACCCACACGGACTTCGTATCTCACAGCGTGTACGCCTGTACTTGTTGTATCTAAATTACCAGCATCATCAATAGGTGCTGTTGACAAATAGGTTATTTGGGCTGTGTAATCAACACCGTTATTACCTAATGCAGTCACACCAGTAAATACATTAAATTCTGATTCAAAAGCGATGGTAACATCGGTTGCACCAGAAAATGTAATTGCTGATAATGTTGGTTCTTCTGTTGGTATCACTGTAGGTGTTTCATCTCCTCCACCACAAGCAACGAGAATAACAGCAAACATCAACATGAAAATTAAAGCAAAAATACGTTTTCTCATTTATTTCTCTCCTTTTTCTTACTTATATTCTAAAGACACCTTGAATCAAGGTATCTTTTGCGACCAAATACATATAATGACATCTTATGACATTAGAAAGACCGACAGTCAATCGGAAATCGGTTTCCTATTTTTATTATAATTGATTTTTCTAAAATGTAAAGGCTTTTATTCAAAAAAAGTAAATCGCTTACATAAATTCACAAATTTCCATAAATTTTCATTTATCTTTTGTTAATTTTTAAGAATATAACTAAAAAAAAGGTAATCCTTTAAAAAGGACTACCTTGTTTTATGTGTCTATATTTATAACGTTATGCAACTGTAATGGTTCTTATGTGTGTTAACGTGTTGCCTTGTCGATCTGTCACTTCATAGGTCAACTGATAAGTGCCTGCAACTGCTGTATTGACTGTGCCAGTAACAACGATATCATCAAGTGTTAATGTGCGATCATAGATGTCAAAGACTTGAACGCCTGCCAATGGATCAAATGTTGAATCCAAATCAATAGTGATATCATGTGCATTTGAAATGACAGGTGCATCAAGATCAATATGATGACCAATCAGTTCAATGTCAACACTTTGAATGACAAATGTTGTAGGGATGCTTGTCGCATCGACATTACCTAAGAAGAATCCGAGTTTGCCATTGGTTAAACCTGTACCTTGATGGACAAATTCAATAGTGTATTCAACAAATTCAGTTGTTAATAATACATTAACATCAAATTCTCTCGTAAATATGGTTGCATTTTCTAAAACAACTTTAATGTTGCGTGCATCACTTGCTTTTGCAACAAATGTTACACGATAGAGTCCACCTGGTTCAGTGATACCAAAATAATTGTTAAGTTGGTAGCCATGTGGAACAGTGCCAACGTTGGTCACTTCAATGGTTGCGACACCATCAGCAATGACAGTTGATCCTGCACCAGTACCTGATGTTCTCCAATCCCAACCTGTATTTAAATCTGAAACAGCTTGGTCAGCAAATGTAGCATTTTTAAGTGTCCATGTACTTGTTAATAAATCTGCTTGCTCAACAACATGAATGGTTCTTTCATAGACAGCTTGATTGCCAGAAAGGTCAGTGACTGTATAGGTTAAGTCATATGTGCCAACCGTATCAGTATCAACACTACCAGTGATTAAAACATCTTCTAAGCGTAAGCGTGGGTTGACATTATCACTTAATGTAAGACCCATCAATGGATCAAAATCAATACCTTTTAAGATTTTTGTATCAACGACACCACGTAAAACGGGTGCAGTAAGATCTACTGATGTTTCTTTTAGGCTATCAACTGATACATTGTCAAAGTAGAATGTTGTTGGCACGCTACCTGCGCCAGCGTTACCTAAGAAGAAACCAAATTTACCGTTCACATAGCCAGTTTGATGATGTAAGAATTCAACGGTGTATGTTGCCCACTCTGTGGTAACATCAACAGTAAATGTAAAGCGTCTTGAAGTACCTGACTCTAGGATGACTTGAATTGGTCTTGCAATGTCAGCTTTTGCGTCAAATGTCACGCGATAGATGCGACCTTGTTCAATGATTCTATTTTGTTGATAGAATTGGACGCCAAAAGGATGATGACCAATATTTAAGACTTCCATTTCTGCAACGCCATCAGCGATAAAGCCATTCACTGCTCCGCCAGTACCATGATTATGCCAACGCCATCCAGTGGCTTCAACACCTGATGCTAAGTTCGGAAGTGTCTCTGCTTGATCAACAGCGAAATCGCCATTGACAAACTCAAATGTTGAAGGTAACAATCCGTTTTCTGCCACACCGACTTCACGTTCTAAGACTGTTTCATTACCTGAACGATCTGTCAGAGTATAAGTTAAAACATAATAACCAACAGTTGATGTGTCGACTGTGCCTGTAACAACGATGTCATCAACAGTTAATGTGCGATCATAAACATCAAAGACTTGAACACCAGCAAGTGGATCAAAGACTGAATCTTTATCGACATTGATATGGCCAGCATTCACAATAATAGGTGCTGTTTCATCAATATGATATCCGATGAGTTCTATATCTACTTCTTGGAATTGGAATGTTGCAGGTACACTGGTTAGATCAACGTTACCTAAGAAGAATCCAAGTTTCGCATTGGTTAATCCTGTGCCTGCATGTACAAATTCAATGGTATATTCAGCAAATTCAGTGGTTAATTGAATATCCACATCAAATTCGCGTGTAAAGATTGTTGCATTTTCTAAAACAACTTTTATGGTTCTAGCAACGTCAGATTTCGCAGTAAATGATATACGGTATAATCCGCCTGCTTCAGTGACACCAAGGAAGTTGTTTAATTGATAGCCATGAGGTACTGTGCCAATGCTTGTGACATTCACTGTTGCCATGCCATTTTCAATCACTGTAGAGCCTGCACCGCTACCTGATGTTCTCCAGTCCCAACCAGTATTTAAGTCAGAAACCGCTTGGTCAGTTGCGAAATCACCATTTTTTAATACCCATGTTGATGGGTGCATATCGACAGCTTCTGAGACATGAATCACGCGTTCATATGTTGCTTGGTTGCCTGCTGCATCAGTCACTGTGTAAGTTAAGGTATATTCCCCAACGACTGCTGTATCTACAGTACCAGTAACAATGACATCATCAATGGTTAACTCTGTATCTCTATTATCAGTAACTGTCAATCCTTTGAGAGGATCAAATGTAATATCTTTTAAGATAACTGTATCAACAACGCCTCTTAATACGGGTGCTGTGATGTCATCACTAAAGTTAATAAGAGCGTCAACATCAACACCTCTAATATATGTTGTTGTTGGGACACTGCCAGCGCCTGCATTACCTAAGAAGAAACCGAATTTACCATTATTGTATCCAGGTAATTCATGTAAGAATTCAACGGTATATGTTTTCCATTCGGTTGTTAGGTCAACGGTTGTTGTAAAACGTCTAGTAAATCCTTGTTCTAAGATGACTTGCATTGGTCTAGCAATATCTGCACGTGCTTCAAATGTAACACGGTAGATACGACCTTCTTCAATGATTCTATTTTGTTGATAGAATTGAACACCATATGGATGATGACCAATATTTAAGGTTGTAATTTGTGCCATGCCGTCTGAAATCATCGCAGTCACTGCACCACCGGTGCCGTGATTATGCCAACGCCAACCAGTCACAGGTGCGCCTGCAGCAGCACTTGGTGCTGATATCAATTGGTCAGCTTCAAAATCACCATTCACAAAGACCCATGATGAGTTAATAACGCCATCAGCTTCGACAGTAATTTCACGTTCGACGATAGCTGTGTTGCCTTGACGATCTGTGATTTCATAGATGAGTGTGTAATATCCTGATTCTGATGTGTCCACCTCGCCAGTCACAACGATATCTGTTACTAATAATGTAGAATCATAAATGTCAAAAACAGATACACCTGCAAGTGGGTTAAAGAGTGCACCAACAGGAATGGTTTCATCTTCTGCACCAATGATGATTGGTGGCTCGTTGTCTACTGGATAACCAACCAAGTCAATGGTAACGTTGTCTAAGTAGAATGTTGTTGGTGGGCTATCTGGTTCAACCAAACCAACAAAGAAAGCAAATTTAGTGTTTGTAAATCCATTGGCTGGAACATTCATAAAGACTTCATAGGTTGCCCATTCGGTGCCAATATCAACCACTTCAAACCAAACAAACGATGTACCGCGTTCTAGAGATAGACGAATCGATCTTTCAAGATCAACTTTCGCATCAAATCTAACACGATAAATGGCTTGTGTTTCAGTGATTAAATTTTGTTGATAGAATTGTGTACCATGTGGCACTGTGCCGACATTGGTCACAACTTGTGTCATAATGCCATTTTCGATGACAACCGTAAAGGTTCCACCGCCATGCCATCCCCATCCATCCATTGCTGGTTGTGGATAAGGCACAGTTTGATCGGTTGAAAAGTCACCATTGACGAGTTCTAGTGTTGATGGGAGCATATCGACTGCAGCTTTAACGTGAATGTTTCTAATGTATTCTGCTTCATTGCCTGATGCATCAGCAATCACATAAGTTAATTGGTAATCACCAACCACGCTTGTGTTAACTGTGCCAGTTACTAAAATATCATCAACGGTTAATAATTTATCAACATTATCAAATACTGTCACGCCTAAAAGCGGATCAAATGGAACACCTTCCATGACAATAAAGTCATTAACACCATTTAGGACAGGTGCTTTTTCATCGACGAGTTCAGCGATTGTTTCAACTGAGACATTGTCAAGATAAACGGTCGTAGGCACTGATGTTGTACCAATTAAGCCCATGAAGAAGGCGAATTTACCGTTGGTATATCCAGGGAGTACGTGCTCAAATTCAATAGTGTATGTTACCCATTCAGTTGTTAAGTCAACAACTTCATCAAAACGGCGGGTTGTGCCTTGTTCTAGTGCCACTTGAATTGGGCGTGCAATATCTGCTCTTGCATCAAATGTAATACGGTAGATGCGACCTTGTTCAATGATTCTATTTTGTTGATAGAATTGTACACCAAATGGTACTGTGCCTAAAGATTGAACATCAATCTTAGCCACGCCATTTTCAATGGTTGCAGTAAATGTACCTGCACCATGCCATCCCCAACCTGTATCTGCTGGTTGTGGTACTGGCGATAATTGGTCAACTTCAAAATCACCATTAATCACAAGCCATGTGGATGGGACAACACCATCAAGCACTGTAATAGTGATTGTTTGTGATGTGACGTTGCCAGATGCGTCAGTTAAAGTGTAAGTTAATTCATATGTGCCTGGGGTTGTGTTATCAACTGTACCAGTAATGACTAAGTCTTCAATGGATAAATTGACATCCATATTGTCAGAAACAGTAATGCCTTGCAAAGGATTAAATGTTTCATTAAGTCCAATGGTGCGATCCATGAGGCCATTGATGACTGGTGCTACTGTATCATCAACTGGTTCTGCTTCGGTGAATTGAACATCATCAATATAGATGGTTGTTAAAGCGCCAACTTCACCATTTGCATACGTTGCCATAGTGCCACCACCAAAGATTAATTTACCATTGGTGATTGTTGGATCTGTCATAAAGAATTCTAACTCAAATGTTTGCCATTCAGTTGTTAAGAAAACGACTTCATCAATATAACCGAAAAATTGTGTGTTTTCTAGCTTAACAACCATAGGTCTAGCGACATCCGCGCGTGCTTGGAATGTCAATGTGAATCCTTTACCTTGTGGAATGACTAAGTTTGGTTGCGAAAATTGATTACTCCACCAGTTATTGCCTGTCGCTGTAATGTCATATTCTAAGACACCATCAACGATGGCTACGGTGCTTGCGCCGCCTTCACCAGCCCAGTGTGTCCAAGTGCCTTCTAGCGGTTCAGAAAAATCACCGTTGGTAATAAAGAGTTCACTTTCAGGTGCTTCTCTAACAATCAATTGTCTGGTTGCAACACGTTGGTTACCTGCTTGATCTGACACAGTGTAGGTTAATGTATAAATACCTGCTGTATTGAGATCGTATGTGCCTGTAACAACGACCAGATTAGTGATGTTGCCATCAACATCATCAAGTGCTGAAATTCCCGCCATTGGATCAAAGGTATCACCAACGTTAACAACCACATCTGATATACCAAAGAAAATAGGTGCTGTTGTATCTTCAGGGGTTGGGGTTGGTGTCGGTACCGGTGTTTCTACCGGCGTCTCAACGGGTGTTTCAACGGGTGTTTCTATTGGTGTTTCTACGGGATCTTCACCACGACATGCTGCAATGCCTAGCATGATGAGAACCACGAAAATCATATAAAAAACTTTTTTCATATTTTTCCTCCATTTTATTTTTTATTGACACGCGCAATGCGGTTAATAACTAAAGAACTTTTCTTAACTTAAACCAGCGATATCCAAAGAATCCCGCAAGTCCTAAACCAGATGCTGAAGCGATTGAAACTAAGACAATCAACATTGTATCTGATGGTTCAACCGGTTCTGCTGGATCCACAGGTAGGGTTGGTTCTGGTGTTTCAACGACTGGATATCCAGCGTGAATTTCAAACACATCACTGACGATTCTAATCGGTGTCCCATTGGGTAGATTGCTTGCAAATGTTGTAAACCCATAAAAAGTCCCTGGATTTTCAACCGTGAGCATGACACCGTTTTGATCAAATGTAATGCCTGTGCCGCCTTCATCAATGACTTCTATTTCTGGCATATATGGATATGTTGTTCCAGTTTGAGTTTCGATGCGACCACGCAATTCAATCATTTCTGACTCATCAAAGATGTATTGGTAACGATATTGATCAAAGGCTAAACGATTAAATGTGTCATCAAAGTATGACATAAAGTCTGTTGTAATCCCATTCACACCATAATTGTAATATTGTGAGAGTGTTGCAAACTCATTTAATGTCCATGGCCAAACAGTCACACCACGATGAATTAATGCATTAATAAATTCTGGTCTCAGTGCACCAAAGTTGTGGTTTAGTGTCGCATTGATGCTTACAATATTTGAAAACATATTGGTTAATGAGCCATTAACGCTTTGGGCATTAAGTAAACCACCAGTTAACAAACCATTTGATATATCAGGATAAATCTCATTCATTGTTGAGATATTTGAAGCACTAAACGCAATGATGGCTGATTGATCAAACATTTCTAAGTCTTCAATAATATCTGCTACAAATTCCATTAATAATGGTTGTGTCGGCTTCACTTCAATAAACAAAATCACATCTTTGCCTTTGAAGGCTTCCATGTACTCTCTTAAAGTAGGAATCTTAATATCATCTCGCCCACCCACAGGATCAACAAGCGTTAAAGCTTTGAGTTGCTCTAGTGTGGATTGAGAGACTGTAAGATTGGGGTAATCTGGTGCTGTTCTAATGGTTGTTGAGTCATGAATAACAACAACTTCTAAATCCAATGAGAAATGCACATCAAGTTCTAAAATATCTGCACCTTTTTCATAAGATGCCAATGCTGATTCAATGGTATTTTCTGGTGCACTGCTGCCACCAGCACCGTTATATAAGCCACGATGAGCAATCATTAATGGTCTTCTAACGTGTGTGTTTTCACCAAATGTTTCATAAATATCAAAGATGGCCTCATAATCTGGTGTCACAATACCATTTGCGCCACTTAAGACTGCTTTATACTGACTTGCGATATGATCAGTTGCTGTGACCCAAACTGTCATGGCTCGTTTTTGCATTTGGAACACATCGTCTTTAGAAAGTTGATCAACAGGTAAGAGTACTGCGACTGCTTGTGCTCGATTCACAGCTCTTCTAATGACCATTAAATCATCAATAGTGTGTTGATCAGAATCCAATGTCTCGTAGTATAAGACGCCACGCATTAAATTATGTTGTTCTCTGGCAGCAAGAATGACATCTGCCTCGCTTGACACAATGAAGACATCAAATATCCTTAATTGACGCAACGTTTCAGCCAATCCAGCAGCAATCAATGTATCCTCGGTGTAAAACGCTGGTATCACTTTACCATCAAGTTTTATGAGTGCTTCTTCCAGGCTCATCAATATTGTGCCTTGTGCATCAGTGATATCATATGTTTCGTTAACTCTTAAAATCGCGGTTGCAGGTCTAACTGCTTGAGTGATGTCATCAACTGCTTGAGCATTATCGATCCAAACCACTGTCGTTGCCGGATTAATGATGCCTGTTGTTGGTTGATAAACATCAACAACTTGCTTATACTCATATCCAGGTTCAACAACATACTCTGCTGGTAATGTGATTTTAATATTGTCAAAATAAACATCTGACCCATTGGTTTGAACACCAATACGACCATAAGTAAACTCATAAGCGCTATCATATGTGATTAGTAGTTGATCATTAATATACTGTTCGACAGTGGTATCAAAAACATCAACTTTAAAGCGATATGTTTTGGCAAGCCCAAGGGGTTCTGAATATGACGTTGTCGCAGGCACATTCCAAGAACCAGAAATACGTTTAGCAAACTCAACACCATTGGCTGCAGTCGCTGTCTGTCTGACAGCCATTTGAAAATAGTTCTCTTTGGTGTATCTAAATAGTAGCGATGTCCATCGTGACGCATTATCTGCACGCGTCATATTAACATCTGCTTCAATGACATAGTTTGTAAACCCTTGTAAGTAAGTAGGAAATAAAACAATTGTGTTACCACTTAAAAATAAGCGATTGCCAACAATTGCTGCAGAACCACCTGGTTCGCCTAATCCATCTAACATTGAAAACTGTGCTGGTAGCGCACCTGACATGTTAGAAAAGTCTTCACTATAAATAACATATTCATCTTCACTAGCTAGTTTTGAGATGAGCACTAACGTCATTTGAAATGAATCATATGCAACAGTGGCATTAAAAACACCTTTTGCTGTCACATGAAGTAAATCATCAACAAGCACCACTTCGGGGCTGCTTGATGTAATGACTGCATCTGATAACAAGAAATTGCCAGCCTCTCTAGTAACCGTATATGTCGATAAATCAGCTGAAACATCAACATCTAATAAAACATGATTACGTGATGTCGTAATGGTTTTTGGCACGGTGTCGGCATCAACTGACATGCCCGGAAAGATCATGCCACTTCCTAATAATAGTAAACCGATCATAATAATCATGAGTGTGTATTTTTTCATAAAATCCCTTCTTTCGTTTTGTTATATTTAGTCAATATTAATTCTTGAAATCCACAAGAGACACTGTTTTTCTCACATATGGGAAAACGGTTTCCTTGGTGTTAAAAAAATAATGCAACGATCCCGCTAAATGTTTGAGAAAACGGTTTCCTTGAATCCACAAAAATATGGTGTTTGAGAATAACACCGAGTAAATGACATAAGTGAATGCGTTTACATTATTATTATAACGATTTCACGGTTGAATGTCAATTAATTTATTTGCATTTTTTTTATGCCGTTGTAGAGCGTTTTTTAAGTTCAACTGGGATCTTAATAATCTCTTGCTTTTTCACTTTGCCCTCTTTGATGGTCTTTAAGAGCACTTGAGCGGCCATTTCTCCCATGGCTTTTGTGTCTTGGTAGATGGTTGTTAGTGCTGGCGTGAAATGACGTGAAAAATCAATGTCATCATAACCAATGACAGAAATATCTTCAGGAACGTTTATGCCATTATCTTCAAGTGCACGAATAACACCGAATGCAAGCACATCACTGAACACCAAAATGATCTCAGGGCGTTCTTCTTTTTGACTGATGAGACTTAAAGCCGCACGATAACCACTATCATCACCAAAGCCATCAGCAATCACGATGTCTTCATCATTAAAAGGTAAATCTCTTTGAGCCATTTCGTTACGGAATGCCTCAATTCGATTAACAAAGGATCTTGATGTCGTCGGGCCAGAAACAATAGCAATCTTTGAAAAGCCTAGTGTTTGTGCATGATCAACACATATGCCAACACCTTGATAGTCATCTGATATGACTGATTGAAGGTTTGGCATCACAATATCCGTTGAAACACAAGGATAATCGCTATTAACTACCTCAATAATATTGGGGTTGTTAATATTACCCATAACAATTAAAACGCCATCAACTTTTTTATTTTTGCACCATTCTAAATATGTCAACTCGTTGTGTCCAAGTTTACTTACGATTAAGACGATATCATATCCCTCTTTGGCCATATAATTTTTAAATGCTTGCAAAATACGTGAGAAAAAGGGGTGTTCAAAGCCAATTAAAGAAATGTCTGAGTATATAACGCCGATGGTCCAACTTTTTTTGGATTTTAAAATACGTGCACTGTTGTCAGCCACATAGCCAATCTCTTTGACATACGCCAAAACACGTGTTCTTGTTTCAGAAGAAACACGTCCTTTATTGTTAACGACTTTAGAGATGGTACTTGGTGATAAACCAAGATCATATGCGACATCAATGATTGTTTTTTTCATAAATCCTCTTTATGACTGGATGTAATGGTCTAGATAGGCAGAGAGTTCTTCTGTCATCTCATCAAACATTTTTGAAACTTCTTTAAAATCTAAATGCATGCACAATGGTTCATTCGCAAGGGCTCGTTTTGCATGTTTTAAGTCTTTTTGTCTGAAACTTTCCATAACAAGTTTATGGTTATACATATGATGTGTCACCATTTGTTCAACTGCGACTGGTAAAAAACCGGCATCAATGGGTGTGACTTCATCGGTTCTAAACAAAGCATTTGTTTCGACAACCAAGCCCAAGGGTAATCCTTTTGCTTGACCTTTGTTGATGGTATTAACATTGGTGACAAATGTATGCAATCCCATTAAAGCTTTCATTTGTTTCACACCTTCTTCACCACTTTTCCATAAGTCAAATGTTTGCTTTTCATCAATCAAATCTTCTGTATATTGATTCGCTTTTTGAAGTGTATGGATTCGATAACTGACAGGTGTTAAATGAAATTTGAAAGTCTTTATTTTTTCTTTGCCACCTAAATAATAACTGACTGGCATGAACTCAGCCAAATGTCTGTCACCTGCTGCTGCCATACAATCAAACTGAAGGTATAAATCGTATTTGACTTTAGAGGCACTGCCAAAAGGCGCATGCTCTTTTTCTGACTTGTTGGGCTCATCTATATGTGGTGCCCCATATGCTTTAACATGCTGGTCATATATTTGAAGTAAATCGGTATTAAAGCACGTTGCTTTTGTAATCCAAGTGAAGTGGTTAATACCTGAAACTGTAATTAAAACATCATCTTTGGTTGCAGTTTTATCACCAACATATTGATTGTATAAATCAGCCAAATCCATTTGTGATCCAAAGACCTCATGACAATTTCCATACGCCTTTATTTCTGGAAATCCTTCATATAATGCTTGTAGACACATGGTCATAGGATTGGTAAAATTGATAACCCATGCGTTTGGACAATACATTTTGATTTTTTGTGCAAAGTCATAAAAGATTGGTATAGCAATTAAACTGCGCATCACCCCAGCAGGGCCAGTGGTATCTCCAACAGATTGATAGATACCATAAGACTCTGGATGATGTGTATATATTTCCATTTCCTTAAACGTTGCTGGTAAAATCGATATGATGACAAAATCAGCCCCAGTCAATGCTGATTCAAGTGTTTGAGAGTGGTGATATGTAAAAGAACTTTTGGCTTTAGGGTGTGCTTGAAATAGTGTGCCAACTTTAACATTGTTTTCTGCTGCCTTTTGATCAATGTCATAGAGTCTAACTTCACCATTGATCTCATCATCTAATGCCAAATCAGACATCATGTTTCTAGCCCATTGTCTTGAGCCACCACCAATATATGCGATTATCAAATGACGTTTTGATTTCATAAAAACTCCTTAAAATGATAACGTTAATGGTGTCAATATCATTATTTTATGTTATGATAAATACAGTTTATAATAAAGATTGCGAGGATTTTAATATGCAAGACTATCAACTTGTTTTTCATGAAGACTTTTCTTACGAAGGTCAACCCAAATCATCTGACTGGACCTTTCAGGTCGGTGATAAATGGTCAAACAAAGAACTACAGTGCTACACCGATCATATCAAAAACTGCTATGTAAAAGACGGTAAGCTTACCATTAAAGCAACCCTTGAAGAAGGTCCTTGTAAGTATCAGTCATCACGCATTAACACTAAAGGTAAAAGAGAATGGCAATACGGTAAATTCATCATTCGAGCAAAAATGCCTAAAGGTCGTGGCTCATGGCCAGCACTTTGGTTTTTAGGGTCCAATTTGGGTAAAGACGTTGGGTGGCCAGCGTGCGGCGAAATTGATTTAATGGAGTATAGTGGCAATAAACCAACAATGATTTATGGTAGTCTACATTCTGCAGCCTATAATCACAAAATCAATACAGAGCGTACAACCATTACTACATTAAATACACCTTCCGATCAATTCCATGATTATGGTGTTGAATGGACTGAATCATTTGTAGAATTTTCTATTGATGGCAATCCTTATGCACGTTATGATAAAGTGCCTACCGATACCCAAAAAGAATGGCCCTTTGATCAACCGTTTTATTTAATCATTAATTTAGCAGTTGGCGGCATGTTTGGTGGTAAAGTTTATGATGAAGATTTGCCTTATGTATTGGAAGTCGACTCTATTAAGGTTTATCAAAAACAGTAAAAACCCAGTGATGGGTTTTTATTTTTTATCGAAGTAGACATCAATGGCTTCAATGCGTTGTTCTCTAATATCACGTGCCCATTTACCAGCGACATGATCATCGTGGACTTCGCATAAATCGCCATCTTTGTGAATCACAATTTTTGTAATCACAGTATTTAAATCGAATGTATCCAAATGGTTTGGATTGAAATAAGTGACTGTCGTGTGATTAAACAGTTTAAATGATATTTTTCCATTATTAAAAAATGTTTTCGGTAGCTTTGGTGATAACTTAAAGATCAATTGATTATCTTTTAATGTATATAAATGATCGCCTAAAAACATGTAACGCCACATCGATAGTACTTCTGCTGTTGAGCCTGTCAGTCTAGATACAAATCCTTGACCATGTTTTTTAGGATCAGGATTGCTTGAAGTCGCAATAAATGATGAATTTTCAATGGGTGAGCGACCATATCGTTTCGGATCCATAAAACATGTATAATTATTTTCAATTTCGCTAAAGAAATCGTTATATAAACCTGATTTTAGTAAGCCCAGTAAATACTTATATGTCATATGTAGGAAGTTAGATTCTCTTTCTAACCATCCCGGTGTAAAGGCACGCAATCGACCAATTTCATGACTACAGTCATCTAAAGATTCACTGGTTTGATAAATCTTTAAAGCATCATCATAAAGCCCTGTTTTCTTAACTGCTTCATAGATTTTCTTGCCTTCTGTTGCATCGCTATGTGATTTTAGATAACGCGCAGGTCCTTCTAAGAAATGCGGCAATGTTTTGAGTTTAAATGATGTGACTTTTACCAAAGGCAATCCGTAATCTCCGATAACATCTTGACCCTTGTCATCAACGATGTTCTCGTACTTATCAGCTTCATATGTCAAATAAGTCGGATAAATGGCACTAATTTTTTTCGCTTTATCAAGGGCTTCAATTAAAGTTTTTTCAATGAGCTCAATGATTGGCACATAATGTGATGCTTGTTGAAGAGAAATGTGTTGACTTTGATTGAGTTGTTCGCGATAGTTTTCAAGTGCAGTCATCCGTTGATCCCAAAGATCATAATCTGTTTCTGCATGTATCTTCATATATTTGTGCGCAAGTGTTTCAGTTGATTTTAATAAAGTCACTACTTGTTTACTATGTGTATGTGCAACATCTTTTAAAAACTTAACGATTTTAAGAAGTTCCATTGACTCAGAAACACCAGAACCAAAAAGACCTGGTAAGCCGTTGGCCGCATCATTCCATCCTGGTTTATTGGCTTCATAAGAAAGACCTATGCCCAGTGGATCAAGATGGCCATATTTGTTTAAGACAAGCGTGAGTAGTTTACCGAAAAGATTGATTTTAAGTTGTCCTTGCTCATTGGATAACCATCTTGGTGCCCCTTCCCAATGTTTAAGCGCACCATATTGTCTGACTGTATGAGCTTTTGTTAATACATATTTTTGTGAGCGTGGTAAAACTTTTGCTGGTGAAACAAAAAATGGGTATGTTTTTTCAAACATTAAAGGTATGAGCGCATCTGGAAATACTGATAAATATCCATCAACCAAATCATAAATGTATGTGAAGTGATCTTCCCAATATCCTTCACCAAAAGATGCTTTGATGACAGGCGTACTTTGTTTTAAAATGGTTTGTAAGTTCGAGTAAATATCCAAATTCAACTCAAACAACTTGGTTGCAACCATGCCTGGCGTAAATGGTTTTTTTAGAATAGCGCTCAAACCTTTTTCGAATGCATCTAGAGTGCCTTCAAATGAAAACTCAACACCTTCAATACTGAGCGGATTGTATCCATCAGCTTGAATGAGTGACCCAAATTGAACGATGTTAAAATCGCCAATATTAGGTTCAAAGAAAATATCATTTCTTCTATTTTGCAAAACGTCTCTAAAATTACCATTACCTTGTGAGAAAAAGCTTGGTTCTAAGTGAAAGAAGTTATAGTCTCTTTCTAAGTCACCATGTTTTCTTGAATATAAATAGTAGCCAATTTTGTCAGTCTTTGTGTCGATGACCCAAGGGGTACCACCACGAAGAACGTTATCTAGGTAACATTGATTAAAATATGCATCTAAAAGTGGTAGGCTTGTATGAGTTTCAATCGGTTCTACCAATTGATTGTGTAGTTCTGTGTTTTCAACTTCTTTTTCGCTAAGAACTTCAAAATTCAAACGCTTTTCAATGTCAAAAATCGCTTCTTTTTGATGTGCGTACCCGATCAAACTAAAAAACGTTTGTTGATCTTTTAAATGAAGTGATGCACAGGTCATTGCACATGGTACTTGATTGACATGTGTTTGCGCGGTTTTTTTAAGTGTTTCTATTGTATGATGATTAAATCCGTAAGGTGTTTCTAAAGATGTATCTTCATCAAACACCAATTTATAATCACTAATATATAATGGCTGATCAATACCAAACGTCATATAGAAATTACCATCAACGACATCGCTAACCTCTGCAGAGTCACCCGTTGTTGCACGTAATTTATAAAATATATGATTGCTTTCATGAATGCTTGACATCCAGCTTTGAAGCAAGTTAGAAATCGCTTTATAAGAACCATAATCAATGCCTGATGGTAATATTTGAGCCAAGCCATCAACAAGTTCAATATGTTTAGCTTTTGCGTCTAAATTAATAATGTCAACTTTTCTTACCAATGCAGCCAGTGGCTCATTTGGTAGCGTAAAATAAGTGACTCTTACTTTAATGCCAATCGATTCATTAGATTCTTCAATCGATACTTGGTCCGCTCTGATGGTTAATGATTGGTTAGGGTTTTTCTCTTTGAAAAACTCATAGACGTTAGCATCAACTTTAACAAACGTTCTAAAGCCAATTTTAGACACATAATGATAACTTTGATTGGCTGGGTAAAACTCCATGATGGCACCGTTCTTATTGGTCACACCAAACGAGGCCATCAATTGTCCTCTATTGACATAAAAAGACCATAATGGTATGCCTGTATGTCCTGCAACGCCACTTAAAAAACTAGAAAATGGCTTTTGTTTTTGATAATCTTTAATTGTGTAAGCAAATGGTTGTTTCATAAGTTACTCCTTTGGTGGTTTTGTTGTCTGTCTGATGACTAATTTCACTGGTAATTTAATGACTTCTGGAATGTTATGGTCCGGGTTATCCATTAAATGAATCAGTTGTTTTGCTGCCATTTCGCCAAGCGCTTGACGATCTTGTTGTACTGTTGTTAGTGGCGGTGTGAAATGTTTTGCAAATGAAATATCATCAAATCCGATGACTTGGATATCATCAGGAACTTTTATTTTTAAATCTGCCAATCCTTTTAACACACCCAATGCGATATCATCACTACCAACAAGTAAAACTTCTGGACGGCTATCAACTTTAGCGATTAATTCTAGGACGGCTCGGTATCCACTGGTGAAACCGAAGCTTTCAGCAAACACGACATACGCATCTTCAAAATATAGGTTATGTTTTTGAATCAACTGTTGATAAGCAATATAACGTTCATTAAATGCTTTTGATGAAAGTGGCCCAGATACAAGTGCAATTTTTTCTTTTTTTAACACGTCTTTAGCGTAATCAATTGAAATTGAGACACCTTGTTCGTTATCACTAATGACTGTATGTAATTTGTTTAATATCATATCGGTTGATACACATGGGATTTCGCTGTTAATCAGTTCATAAAGACCACGGTCGTTATAATTACCAACAACAATATATACGCCATCAACGCGCTTGTTTTTACACCATTCATAGTATGATAATTCATGTTTTCCGAGCTTTGTAACAATAAAACTCAGTTCATATCCTTCTTTTTCAACATAATTTTTAAAGTGTTGTAAGATGCTAGAAAAAAATGAATGTTCTAATCCAATATCTAGTTCTTCAGTAAAGACAATACCAACGGTATATGTTCTTTTTGATTTTAGCATCCGTGCACTGGTTGTTGGTACATAACCAACTTCTTTGATATGAGCGAGTACTCTTTTTCTCGTCATATCACTGACATTGCCTGTTTGATTTAAGACTTTTGAAATGGTTCCGGGTGCAAGATCAAGTTCTTTTGCTAGTGTATAAATGGTTCTTTTCTCAGCCATAATTAAACCACCTTTTCATAAACTTTTACATATTTAAAAACGAATGTACTTGGTAACATCGCATCATCAATCGGACCACCCCATGAGCCCCCTAAAGCAAGGTTTAAAATTAAATAAAAGGGTTGATTAAACGGCCAATCTTCAATGGTTGCGTTTGGTTTTTTAGTAAATGTGACTTGCTCTACCTTGTCCAAATAAAAGGTAATGCTATCTGCTGTCCAGTCCATGCTGTATTCATGAAACCCTTTTATGAGACCTTCTTTAAACACAATCTTGTTGAGTTGATTATTTAAATGAAAGTAGGCATTTTTCGAGTGCAAACTAAAATGGACATAATTGGGATGATGTCCAACATGTTCTAATAAGTCGATTTCACCACAGAGTGGCCAATCAACATTTGATTTAAAATTTTCACCCAAAAGCCATATGGCAGGCCAAGTGCCGTGTCCTAGAGGCAGTTGTGCCATCACTTCAATACGTCCACTTGACATATGATTTTTTTGGTAGGTTGTTAATTTGGCTGATGTGTATTTGTTTTTTTGATAATCTTCTTTTTTAGCAACAATATAGAGATGACCGTCTTTCACATAACTATTGTCTAAGCGATCGGTATAAAATTGTGCCTCGTGGTTGCCAAACCCATGACCACCTGTCTCATGGACCCAAAATATTTTGTTTGGGTGTCCATCTTGATCAAACAAATCTTGCCAAACCAATTTATAAGACATCATTTGACTCCTTATAGCACACTGTGACACGTTTGATTTCTTCTTGATCTAAGTAAATTCTCGGCGAATTATGTTCACATGTGTTTTCTTCTTCAACAATAAGGACCTTGGCATCATTGCTTAAAACGCAAGAATGATAAGTGCCCTTAGGCACTTTATAGACCTTGTGTGGGACGAGAGGCAGGCATTCGAAATGATCAATTTTTTGATTAACGACATGGGCAAAAATTAATGTGCAAGTGCCTGTCAGTAAAACAAAAACTTCATCTGTTTGAAGATGTGCCTCAACATAATTAATGTGCTTTATTTCAAGTTCATCAATATAGTTTAATATGGCAACACGCCAACTTTGGTGATGAAATAATTTTTGATATCCATCGTCTAAAAAATCATATATTTCATAGGCTTTCATCTAAATATACCTCAATATCTCCATCAACACGTGTGATGTGGTTTTCGATTGATTGATGATTCATTGTTATGGATGTGATTTTATAGTCACCAAAATTAAGTGATTTAGGATTATGATATGTAATCGTGATACATTGATTAAATACATATGTTTTAATGCTTGCTTTATGGTTAATAAAATCAGATGACATTAATTTAGGTTTAAGGGTTAAGATGCCCAATTGAAATTGAAGTCCAAAGACCTCTGAGCGTAAGAGCTTTAAAAGCCAACTTGCTGAGCCCGTTAAATAGCTATACTTACCAACGCCTTGGTCGTTAAAATACTCAGGAATACCTACCCAAACTTTGGATGCATCATCTTGTGCACGTTCCAACAAAGCCATAAATGATTCATGCCCTTGGGCAACTAAATCATATTGATATAACCCGTAAGTGTACATAATCGCCATATGGGAAAACATAGCACCATTTTCTTTGTGTCCATAAGCAAAGCCAAAGGCTCTACCCATATTTGTCAAGATTTTTTTGTGATCAGTGTTGAGTAAATAGCCACCTTGCATCGGACTAAATAGGTGTTTTCGCATGGTATCAGCCATAAGATGTGCTTGTTCTTCTGTCGCTGTTTGACTGAGCAATGCCATGGTTTGACCTGTTAAGTTAAAGGTATTGGGTTGATCTAGTAAATCACCCTCATTATTATAGTAACTTGCGTAATGTGTGTCTAAAAAGGCATGTTGATGCAAATGATCCATCTTAAGCTTCGCTAGGCCATTGAGTTTTTTAATCACTAAGTTTTTATCAACACTCACGGTAGCGCCATCAAAATTTGCAACCGCATGAAAATAATCAGTTAACTGAGGCGTATCTTCTAGGAGATTAACAAGTGGTTTGATGAGTTCAATATGATCAATATCTAGTGCTTCGATTAGCTCTGCGAGGATCAATAGATTTCTTACATACATGTGTGTAAATGCAATCGTTTCACCTTGACCATGTGCCATATCAAGGCCATCATTCCAGTCAGCATCTTCTAGTCTTGTAAAACCGTGCGCGCCAACATTGTGATACCCCACCAAATTTTGAATGAGTAAATGTTCTAAAACAGACCCATCATAAGGCTTTTGATCAGGCATGAGTTCCTGGTTGATTTTTCTTGGTTTTCTTGTTTGTTTTGTATAATGTGTATATTGATCGGCAAAATAGGTTTGTTTTTTTAATAAAAAGTCCAAATCACCTGTTTCATCTAAATACATTTTAACTGTCAATAGTGGCCAAGCACCATGGTCAGACCACACACGTGTGATTTGATTTCTATCTGCTTTAAATTCGCCAACCTTATCACCAATAATGGTCGCATTTGAGCCATCTAGTCTCACACCAGCGAAATTGTTATACAGCATGTCTAGTACGCTTTCATCATTAGTCATAATTAAAGCAAGTAAATCTTGCCAAAGATCACGCCATCCACGTCCACCACGTCCATAATCATGGTGTGGCATGTAAGAATTACCGAAAAAGCGTCTAAGCATCGGTTGTAGCATCACCCATGATAATTGTTTAGACATATCATCTGTTTTAATTGAAAAGCGCAATGTATCAATATATTTGTAGAAAAATGCACTCACCTGTTGTTTTTCTTCTTCAAAAGCAACTGGTGATGCATATGCCTTATGATCAATAAGTGCTTGATTTTTATCTTTATGAATGCCGATTGTTAAATAGAATGTTATCTCTTCTAAGGGTTTTAAATCATATGGTTTAAAAGCAATACCACCAAACGCTTCATATCCATCAATGATGGCACCTTCAGAAACACCTTGGTCAACACCCTTTGGCATGGTTAAAGAACCGCCATGAATATAGGTATCAAGAACGGGCATGTAGTGATCAATTTGTAATGTATCACTTTCTACAAAAAGACTATAAATCGTATCGTTTAATTGATGACCACGTTCATCAAAAGATAAATTCGGTTTAAGAAAAATACCACCTTTAACAACTTCAATATGGTTCAAAAGTGAAGTTACATGGCGATGATCGCGCAAATTATCAGCACTTCTACCATAAAGGGGCACTGCTGTATGAATATCAAATGTTAATGTATTGGTTGAAGTGTTTTTAACTTTGATTTGATGGATTTCGACAGCGGCATGTCTTGGAACGTACGATGTTGTCTCAATGGTGAAGTCATTATTTTTTCTTATGACCGTTTGACTGAGCAAATCTGTTTCATAAATCAGTTCATCATTTTCTTGAAGACTGGTTTGTCCATTCAAAAAATAGGTTAAACCATTGACTTTAAACACAACATTTCGACCATGGGCATGGTGAAATAAGTCCACTTCAGTCACTGGTGTTAACGCATACTGATGATGATCAAGTTTTAAATCGCCATCAAAATATGGCGTCATCGATGATCTTAATCCATCTAAATTGAATAATGGAAAGTAGTATCCATCATTTTTATATATCTTTTTTGACTTTTTTATATTCATAATTATCCCTCTTGGAAACCGATTTCCTAATTCTATTATAGTTCATTTTAAAAAAATGTAAAGGCTTTTATGTGATTTTTTAGTGTAATAAATCGATTTCTTTACAATTATTCGCGAAATTCTAATGTGATTGTATAGTCAACCTTATTGATATCGGTTTCCTAATAAAAAACAACACCACAATATGCACTTGTGGTGTTGTTCAAATTAGAGATAATTCAGACTACAAAATAATTGTTGAAATACTTCTTTCGATCAC
>JBLRWW010000001.1:0-136193 GCA_047921055.1 Acholeplasmataceae bacterium | reverse complement strand
AATAAATTCCAGTCAACATAGGCTTCTGTGCCATTTTTTAAATCATGTATCATATTTCTGCCATAGCGTTCACCCACAGCATAGTCATCAAAATGTGGACCATTTTCTTGGCAACCTTCAGTAAAGATCAAATGCTTTTCTGGAAACAATGCTTTATGTTTGGCTACTTCTTGAAACTGCTCTTGGTCATACCAATGAAACGCTGTTCCCCACGCATATTGGGACGCTTCCTGATCCGCATAGATATGGGATGCACGTTCAACCATAACATCACGGTTATGATCCCAAATTAAAATATGTTTATCTTGGTAATTTGCATCTTTTAATGTTGGTCCTAAAACTTTTAAGAAACGGCACTCATCTTCATTTTCAAAAATACATGAGTCCCACCGTTGCTTGGCCATAGGTTCATTTTGAATGGTCACAGCAAATATGTGTGCACCAGCTTTTTCATAAGCTTCAATAAACTTAACAAAATAATTCGCCCAAATTTGATCATATTTAGGTAAAAGTTTTCCGCCAAAAATGGGTGATTGATTGTCTTTCATCCAAAAAGGCGGTGTCCATGGTGATGCAATCAGCTTAATCGGTTGCTTTGCAAACTTTTGTGCATCTTGAATCAAATCAAGAACCGGTTTGTCTCGATCAATTTTAAATGATGACAAACTATCATCAAAGTCATCAATATAAAGATAACTGCCCAAACTAAAGTCACACCCATGAATAGAAACTCTACCCATCGTATAGCCAAGACCATCAACTGGATCAAAATACGCTTTGATCGCTTGGTCGCGTAATGTCTTATTGATGCGCCCAAGATTATAGGCACTTGATTCAGTAAATGCCCCACCAAAGCCTATCATTGTTTGTGCTTCTTTGTTTTTGTCTATGACAATCTCTTTGAGTGACGCTTTTTTTTGATGCTCGATTTCTACTTCTTTCAAGCGTTCGTTGTGGGTTAAACTTGTTCTAATAACTTTCATCTTTTTCACCTTCTGTTTTCGTTTTTTCACTATCATTATAATTGTTTTTTCTTTAAAAACCAATAAAATAAGAAACCCATTGAGATGTCAATCAATAAATACAAACCAATATTAATCATCATTGGACCAACCAAGTAGTTCGTGAGGTTTTGCATTGCAATGATTTCTTCAATGGTATAACCAGGTACAAAACCATCAGGATAGCTTTGACCATCATAAGTAACATGGGTATAATTCAACGCTTCGTTTAGAATTAAATCACCATCGTAGTCATATAATATCAAATCAATTGAAAGCGATTGATCCAAATTGATTTTATAAAAGTAAATCCCCAAGACTTCAATCCCATAACTCACCGCAATATTTTCATAATCGTCATCATCTACAGTCCGATACAGGGGTGTTTGATCGTCTGTTTTTAGAATTTCTATGGCACTTTGGTCGTTGGCATCATTGATTTTAGTAGCAAACTTCACATCTGTTATTGGTATAACAAATACATTAAATGTGACATTGTAAAGATCATTTTCTTGTTCAATGACGCGATATATATGCACACTGTAGTCAGTGGTTTCGATGATATCAGAAGCATGATAAGCAATCGATTGAAATTTGACATATTGATCTAAATTGTTGGTTTCAATGCCTTCATTTAAAATCTCAAAAAATAAGGCATTAGAGCGCTTTTGTGTCTCTTGTATAAAGGTAACTAAATAGACCAAGATTAAGATGATTACACTGAAAATGATGTATGTTACAAGAAATTTTTTCATTTGGTACTCCTTTAAATTATTTTACTGTGCGTTTTTTGATGATTTTTTGATATACTTTAAAGCTTTGTTTGGGTGTTCTTTTTAATGTTTGAAAATCAACATAGACGAGACCAAAACGCATATGATATCCGTGTGCCCATTCGAAATTATCCATCAAACTCCACGCGAAGTAACCATCGATGTGATGTGTTTCGTGCAGTTTTTCGATAACACTTAAGTGTGACTTTAAATAATCAATCCGATGTCTATCTTTAATACGATTTCTTTTAATTTCATCTGGAAATGCTGAGCCATTTTCCGTAATAAAGACTGGAATCATCGGATAGTTTTTTCTCAAGTTAACAATTAAATCAAATAACCCTTGAGGATTAACGTCCCATCCCATATCGGTTTTTGGAAACGCTGAGATGGCTCTTTTAAATAAAAATGGTTGTGTATCATCAAATGCTGCAATAAAATGTGAATATGTATTGATGCCTAAAAAATCTAAGCTGTCTTTGATGTTTAAACATTTCTCTTTCGTTATATAACTATAATCAATTTGAAGCTCATCAAGTCGTTTTAAATATCTTTCTGGATAATGTCCATGAAAAAGCGGGTCTAAATACATACCGTTAAAAAAGATATCTGCATATGATTTGGCTAATAAATCTTCTTCTGACTGTGATGCTTCATATACATGACTTAAATTTAATACAATGCCCATGGGTTTATTAAAATGTTTTTTATAATAATGATAGACCACTTGGTGAGCATCCAGTGTAACAAATTGTGCTCTAATGGCACGATTTAAATCTTTGATCCATGGTGCGTGGTTACCAAAAAAGTAGCCAACCATACTGATGCACCAAGGTTCGTTGATTGTTGTCCACTGAAAGACATAATCATCAAAAAGTTCAAATGCTTGTTTGGCATATGTCAAAAAATAACTAGGAAAGTCTAAGTTGTCGAACCCAAAACCTTTTTCATAAAGCCATAGTGGCATATCCCAATGATATAGTGTTGCTGAGACTTTAATGCCTTGAGTTTTTAATGACATTAAAAGGTTTAAGTAAAATTGTATACCCTCTTTGCTAAATCCATCTGGTGTCGGCTGCAATCTTGCCCAAGAAAAAGATAGTCGATAGGCATCAACACCAAGTTGCTTAATCAGGGATATATCGCTTTCATATAAATGCACATGGTCACAAGCAATATGACCGTTGGCACCATCTTGAATTTTGGTGTGATCAATATCCCAAAGTGTTTTAAATTTTTGATGAGTGCCCTCAATTTGAAACGATGACGTTGCCACACCAAAGATAAAGTCTTTTTTAAACATAAAGTGCCCCTTTGATTATGATAATGATTTTATTTTTCTTTCTTTACGTTGCTTTAAAACCATATAAAGTGATCCACCAAATGCAACATCTAAGACAAGATAAATGGCAACATTCATTCTCAGTGGTCTTTTTAAATATGTGTTAACATCAAGCATTTGATCAATTTCTGATATTGAAAATCCTAATGCATATGTTTCAGGGATATCATTTGGTGTTTCAATTGGTGTGTATGCAAAATTAAAGGTTGTTTGAATGATTTCATTTTGATGATAATCATACAGTGTCATCCGTAAATGTTCATCCTGATTAAGCTCAATGGCGTAGTTATATAACCCATATAGAAAAATGCCGTAACTCACTGCATAATCATATTCAATCACTTGATCAAGAGAATCAAAGCGTGTTTGGTTGCGATCCAAATCAAATAAGACTATGGATGTTTGATCTTCTTCATCATCGACGCTTAACGCGTAATCAACGGTGCGTCTTGGTATAACAATCACAGACAATTGATTAATATATTGTCCTTCTCTTCTAGCAAGTGTTTGATGCAAATAAATATCGTAATCATCGGTTTGGTATGTTTCGATTTCCTTATAGCCAAGTGATTGAAACTTTAAAAATGTGTCCACAGACCGTGTTTCTACGGTATCACTTGCAATGTTTTTAAATACCACATTCATGCGTTCTTGTGTCACATCAAAGATGGTTAGCAAATAGACTGCGCCTAAAAGTAAAACACTTAAAATGATATAGATGACAAGAAATTTTTTCATTTATATGCTCCTTTTAGACTGACAATGCCTTTTTTATCATATAATTGATAGGCATTCACACATGTCATCTGATCGTGATGAATAATGAGTGCACCGTCATCTGGTATGGCGTAAATCGGTATTTTTGAATCTCTATGAACGCGTCTTAATGAGGCTTTTTGTTTTTTCCGTCTACGATAATGCACTTCAACACCAAAACCACTTAATAACCCAAGTCCTTGATTTATCTCAAATTTATGGTAATCATGATCGGGTGATATATGATAATGATCAAATTGAATCATCGCACCTGCTGATGACCCAATAATGATTTTGTCTTTTTGCTTAACTATCTCTGAAACCAACCCTTTTTCATGCAGGCGTTGCATCATAAAATCTGGAGCCCCACCAGGAAAATAAAGAATATCAGCTTTTTCAATTTTGGCTTTCAGCATGACAAAATCATCTTGATAGTAATGCAAGAAGGTAATGTTAGATTCTAAGATACCATAAGGTAAAAATGCATCAATCATCTTTTGATAATAGATGCCACCTTTAAGATATGTTTCATCATATAGCTTTTTTGTTGGGATATCTTTTGGGAAAAACGAAAAGGCCACTACCGCAACCCTATGTTTAGGATTGAGTAATGATGCGACATGTTTTTTGATATGTGGTTGACCTAAGATGCCTCTAGAAAGTAAAATATGTGTCATATAACCTCCATCATTTGGGGATGCGATTCAACTCATTATAACATATTTTTTTTGTCAAAAATAAAAAAGAAAACCCTAGTGACAGTTTGGGGGGCTCATCACTAGAGTTTCGCTGAAATGACTACATGTACAGTTGATTCAAAAGGGGAATCAGCCTTAAAGGTAATCATGTTCATCAGCATATATATTATACAATACCACCATGATAAAATCTATTAATATCCTATATTTTTATTTTTTTAGTCACAATATGTCACATCTTCAATCTTTTAATATCAGAAACATCTAAGGATTATTCAATCATGAAAAAAATCACATAAGTTTATGTGATTTGATCATTATAATAAGTTAGTTGTTAACTCATCGATGCCTAATTTTTCTAAATAAAGTGCTTCTTCATAGTCATCAACCGTAAATACAGAAATTGTGAATCCTTGTTTTTTGAGTTTTTTGACAAGGGCTGGTGACACACTTTCTTTATTAATCGCGATATGGAGTTCGTGGACACGACATTCATATAAATGTGCATCAGTTAGTTTTGTCGTTAAATACTTAAGTGATACTGATGACAGTGCACGCATATACTTCAAATAGTTAAGTTCAAATGAAATGATTTCTTTATCTACTGTTGGATAGAGATCAAGTAAATCGACCAACTCAGAAAGGAGCGTCATATCATGAACCTTCTTGATTTCTATTTGGGCAACTTTTTGATTGGTTTGACAAACATCTAAATATTCTTTTAAAAGTGGTATATGCTCATGTGGGTATTGATCAATACCTTCACCTGAAATAATCTTTAAAGTCTTAAGTTCGTCATATGTATAGTCCATAATATGACCTTTCTTACCGGTCATACGCTTAAGCGTATCGTCATGAAAAACGACAAACTGGTGATCTTTAGTTGTATAAATATCACATTCTATGGCATGATAATGTGTTTTTTGATCGACTAATTTAAATGCTGCCAACGTGTTTTCTGGGGCCATGGCACTTAACCCACGATGTGCGATATATTTCATCTTGCACCTCAACTCAAATTTATGTTCATTGTAACTTAAAAACAATTAAATAACAAGGTTAACCTTTAAAAGTGTTTGCTTTTCTCCGGTGTGTTTCTGCTAAAAAGCCAACAACAGCAACACTCGCCAGGATAAAGAGTAATGTATATAGAATAACACTTTCGTTTATCATTGGTCCTTGATCATCTGGGATGATGGGACTGCCCACTTCAAAACGGGCAATGATGGAAAGATGTGTATCCATTGGTGCTTCATAAACCTCATTTAATGAAACAATTTGGTTAAACTGATTATACCATCCAATAAAACGATATCCTGGATTTGCCATAGCTTTCAGCTTAACGGGTACACCTTCAAAATACATCCCAGAAAAATGATTGAAGCGTATAAAATCTTCACTTAAAGTCAGTTGATTCACAATAACGGTGCCTTGATTCAAATTGGTATAAACACGTAATTCTTTCATTGATTCAAGGTCAAAATAATCAAGCATTTGTGTGCGCAAATAGTTTGGTCTTTCACTGGCAAAGGTTGACATGCGGTTCACATAACCTTGCCATAAGTTATAACTGCCTGGATATCCCCAACGCTTGATGTGTTCTTGCATTTCACCATCATAGATGTTGCGATATGATTCTACGACCTCTTGGGCCACGTGACCGCTTAAGTGTGTGTTTATCAAATCAGCAAAGCGATTAATAAATTGATTTCTAAACGTTTCATTTTTCATTAAGGATTGAAACATATTGCCTGTTTTCCAGTCAACGCCAGTTAACCGTTCAAAACTGTTATAGGTAGGTTCAACCCCACCCCATGATGCACCAAATCCGGCATCCACATCAAATACAATCCAACGCCATCTGCCATCAAGGCCATAAGGTGCATTTGGATCATATTGACTAGTATTATACCGCCAATAATTGACATTGTTTTGTGGCCAATCAATATTGGCATAATAAAGTTGAACAATGTAATAATCAATAAAGTTCTCGATATCCATTTGTGTTTTCACATAATCATAGTAATAGTCTGATTGCATGTCGTTTCTTGTTATTGTTCGATAAAGATTTTGATAATGACTTTGTCCTTCCAAGCTACCATCTTCTGGATAACCGTTTCCAGTTAATATCGTAAAGTTTTCACGCTCACCACCATAATGAATGGCCAAATGCCAATCATCGATACGGTCTCTGATATTACGTATACCAAAATACTCACCATTAATGAATAAGATCATTGGTTGATTGTACTGAAAGTCTAGCGTGAGAGGTTTCAGTAAACTTTGTGCAGCCGCTTCACCCATCATTGTATATTGAAAGGTTTGTCCACCGCCTCTAAGAATTAATCGTTTAAACTCATCAATATCTTTATCAGCAAAAAATGGATAATTAAAACTGTTTTGTGGATCATATTCAGATCGTGCATAAAGACGATAAGATTTAATCGGATATTTGCGCGATAATCCTCCATGGATACGTAGTCCAGCATTTTGAGCGATGACACGCGTGCCATCTGTTTCAAAATATTCGACATAGACAGGTCTTTCCCATAACTCACCCGACTGATAAAAATTACCTGTTCGATTACTTTGAGATTCAGGAATGGTGGGGTCATAGTGAGTGCCAGGGACATTGATACCCGTTTCAAAACTAAATAGGTGATCAATATCTGTGGTGATAGACATCACAGGAAAACTGTAGCGCTCACTTGCCAATGGATCAACGAAATACGTATGTGTAATCACATCACTCATCAGTCCATCTTCACCAAATGCACGTGCCTTTAAAGTGGTTGCTTTAAAAATGTCTTCTTGCGGAGAACGCCATTGTGAAGACCCCGAACGAATCATTGAAATCGGTTGTGTTGGAACAGGAATTTCAGTCATGAATTCAGTACGCTGAATGCGTAATTCTGCACCAGTCGCAACAATGACTTCTGGCTCAATGAAAAGCGGGTCTTCATATAAATAATCATTAGGTGTAGGATCAGAACCGTCTAAAGTGTAATAAACTTGTGTCCCTTCTTTTGGTAAAAGAGAAAGATGAAAAGATGCATCATAAAAACCACCTGTATGGGAAACATCAGGATTAAGTTCTGCTGGTATGATGGTTCTTTCTGCTTGATTGTTCGATTGATTTGGTGTGACTTCTAATTGGCTAAAAAATACCCAAGTATCACTACCATCTGGTTGACGGCCATAAGACATATTTGAAGGAATATAGATTGGCGCAACATAATCTGCAACATCTAAGTTCGGATGACTCAATATTAGAGGTTCACCCAATTGATTAATTGCAAAATTCGTATGAATCTCATCACCTATAACTTGGTCAAGTCCTGAGGCATATATGATCAAAAAACCATAAGGTTCTATTGTTACCTGGCTGGGTATTTCATATTTCGTTTGATTTAAAAGATCATCTGATAGGTAAAAACCACTTAAGTTAACGCGTGTGTTATTTGGGTTATAAAGTTCAATCCAGTCATGAAATGCTTGGTTTCGATCTGGATAAAGCATTTGATTTGAACTCACAATCTCATTAATATAAACAAATTCCGAAGGATTTTGGATATCTATAGATTGTGCGTCAACGTGTACTATAGACCCAAAAAATGCAACAAAAAAAAGAGGCATTGATAAAAATAGGCCGATTATACTGATGCATAACTTTTTCATCTTTATCCTCCTTTAATTCAATTAATGATTACATAGAATCAATTACTTGCCTCTCTCATAAGCTTTTGGCCATTCAATATCGTGCTTAATATCTTTGGCGTGATTCAATAAAAAATAAGGGTCTCGTAACAATATACGTCCATAAAAAACAAAGTCACACATATGCTCTTGCAAAGCAAATTCAGATAATTTAACATCTGTGATGAGTCCGCCACCAATGGTGATAAGTCCAGTTTTTTCTTTCATAGTCTTGGCTAAACCCAATTGATACCCTGGGAATAAATTGATTGAAACAAGGGCATTGCCCCCTGAACTGATATGAATCATATCAATACCTAAATCTTTGACCTGATTAATGATTTCTGCAGCATCATCAACTGTTATCCCTAATTCATGATACTCGGTTGCACTAATTCTTATGCCCAATAGTTTATCTTTTGGCCATACCTCTAAGATAGCTTCGATCACTTCTTTTAAAAACAATACGCCATCTTTATAACGATCTGTCCGTTTGTTGCTTAAAGGTGATAAAAATTGATAAATCAAATACCCATGAGCAGCATGAATTTCAAGCAATTCAAAGCCTGCTTGGTCAGCACGACGTGCTGCCTGTTTAAAATCTTCTATTGTTTTTTTAATGTCTGCTTCAGTCATTTCATGTGGTGCTTGATCAAGATTAAGTGCAATCGCACTTGGTCCAATCGGACGCTTGACGCGTGCTTTTCTACCAGCATGATTGATTTGAATGCCTGAAATGGCGTTATTAGACCGAATGACGTGTGCAATATCTGTTAATCCCTTAATGTGGTCATCTGACCAAATGCCAAGATCATTTAATGAAATACGTCCATCGGGATCAATGGCGGTTGCTTCAACAATAACCAAACCAACGCCGCCAACAGCACGTGTCCCATAATGTAGCGTGTGAAAAGGTTGTGCCATGCCATCTTCATCTGCACTATACATACACATAGGTGCCATAACTGCTCGATTTTTAAATGTCGTTTCTTTAATTTTATAACTGTCAAATAGCATAATTCATCCTCTTTTCGTTTCATATACTTTAATATTTTATCATATTTTTTTTAATTTTACCGCTGTGATATGAATATCAAAAAAAATAAAACACAAGTGTGTTTTACTTTTTGGTAACTTCTGGTTTTAGTAATCCTTGTTCTAGTGCTTCTGGATATGGATAAGCCTCTTGACGCATTCTTTTGAACTGAACATAAATCAATCCTCTAAATGTATCAATGCGTGTAATCACACCATGACCTTTTTCGCCTTCAACTTTGACTTTTTCACCAATTAAATAGGTTTCATTACCCCATGACATAAACATCACCTCACTATATAATTATATCACACAATCAACCATTTGATTTTAATTATGTCTACGATATGATTTAAATTGAGATCCAATCAAATAGGTTTTATCTTCATCATCGATATTTTGAAACCACTTCAGTAATTTCATAACACTTTTTGATCCTTCGGCTTTCATTAAAGCTTCTAAATCGCTATTGAACAAAGGATGTTTGCGGTCATGAAGATTTTCAAGTAATTCAATGCACTCTGTTTGATTTGAGCGTATAAACCGATAAAAATCAACCAAAATACCCGGTGGTTTTGCATATAAGTCTTTGTTATACCGGTTTTCTAAATTTAATGCGATTTCATACATTTTTTTCGCTTGTTGTTTTGCGACATATAATATAAGTTCATTGAAATCATCGTCTTGTGCTTCCCATAAAATCGCTTTTTTAAGCAGTTCTGCGCGCCAAATAAAGCGATGATGATCCTCAGGTTTAATATCATAGGTTTCTCTAAAGAGCAATGCTACTTCATTGAGAAGATCTAGGTTTAGGGTTTCAAATACTTTATAAGTTAATTCTGGAATCTCGGATCGATCTTCTTGTTTGTTGATAAAGGCAATTAATCCATTTAATAAGATATCGCGTTCTTTATAATATGCTTCAATGAGTGGCTTAAACTCAACGACAGTTTCTTTTCTTTCGTGATGGTTTTTTTGAAAAATAAATGTATCATATGTCAACCTCTCATGGGTTAAAGATGACGCATTTAAAATAGAAAATCCGACACCACCATCAAAATATGTGCGATGTGTTGGATGGCCAACAATATCATTTCTAATATATTTAAGTTCATGTAGTTTGGGATTCGCATTAATATTGATGTGATACTTAAATCTCGTCAATCCAATGGACAAATCATAAAGGGCGTCTATTGCGACAAATAAGGCCTGAAGGAGCCCAAAAACAGATAAAAGCATGTGCCCGTGATCATCATTTCTATGCGCAAAAAAGGCTTCGATAATCTCATCAGAGGATTCCAGCATTTCATAAGCAGCATAAGCACGATAGCCGTGGCTATTTTTTTCATCTTTTTTTAAATTTTCGACATACACTTGTAAATCTTTTAATTTCATAGGTTTTCCTTTATTTTAGAGACCAAAACATCCGATTTCAGTTGTTTATATAATGGACCTTCTAAATAAGTGACACCAATGCGCTCTAGGGCATCTTTTTGGTCTTTTGTCTTGACACCTCTAATAATATAGGCCATCATAAATTGATCACAAAGTGATTTAATTTTACTCATATAACTCAGTGATTTTAATGATTCTTTTTCAAGTGTCATATGAAGGGCTGTCACTGGGTAATTTAAAGCAGTCTTTAAGGATGTTGTATCAACTGATAATCCGTGATCAATTAGCTCTAATATTTGTGCTGAGTATCTACCCTGAATGTCAAGATCTAATTTGAGTCTTATAAACTCATGAGGTATTTGATAAAATTTCAATCGTTCAAGCAAATAGGTATTAAATGTTGTCTCAGTAAATGTTTCTTTTGAGATAGGAATGGTTATTTTAATGAGGCGTTCTGTTTCTTTTTCTAAATAAACCAAAAACTGACAAACCAAATCAATATGATATTTTTCTAAATCAACAAGTCGATGTCTCTTTTTAGCTAGCGTTAATAAATAGTGATTTGAAATGGATAAATTAGGCAATGACAATTCAGATTCATATTGCCAAATTTTATGTTTTTTAATATCTGTAATTTGATTAAAGACCAAAGTCAGTTGTTTATGCTCGATGGCTTCATTCAAATAATGAATAACTTGCTGTTCAAAGACTTCTTCTTCATAATCACGGTAAACAAAAAAGTCATAGGTGTCATGTTTTAAGCGTTTGACTTTTTCAATGCCAATATCTAGGTAGTGTAACAATTTAGTTTTTTTCTTCTCGCTTGTCACAACAGGATATCGTAAAATTGTCATTTTGGGTTGAAACTTCTCATAGGGTAAGACCACTGAGGTGGTTTGCTGAATTAATTTGATATAGTCTTTAATCATCTTTGTGACGGCTCTAATATCATTGAGCGGTATAATCACAAGCAGTTGGTCATAGTCTTTTCGGTAGGTTGTGCCTTCTGAGAAAAATCTTTTCGTGATTTGACCAAACTCTTTAAAGTAGTTTAACGCATCTATTCCGCCATAAATATGCTTTAAATCACCACCAAGTTCAATTAATATCAAACTGGCTTTATCTTTAAGGTGATCATCTAGATCCTCTGTTAACGCATGTAAGTTAAGCAGTCCCGTTTGGGGGTCAAGGGTCGCTTTTTCGATTAATTTTTCTTTCTTTTCAACAGCGGCACTTTGATCATCAAAAAGTGATACTAAAACAATGTGATCTTCTGCTTGAAAGGAGATCATTGATTCAACGATGGTTTTATTTTGGTAATGATAAATAACATCTTTCTTCTCGTTTGGGTGTGCCATTAAATAATCAATGGTCTGTTGAAGATTTCTAACATCATCGTAACGCACATCTCTTAAAAACAGTTCAAGATGTTGATGGGGTTCTATGCCAAAAAGGGTTTGGGCTTTTTGGTTATAGGTTGATCGAATATGTGTATGCATACGTATCGCTAATAAGTCGCTTTGAATGAGTTTTTCATAAACAAATAAGTCATTTTTTAAAGATTTGACATGTGTTTCGTCAGTGACTTTCGCATAAATAAGGGTTGCGATAAATTTAAAATCATCATAATAAGCTGCTGGGTCATTGATTTCTTTGTCCAAATGCGCAACAAACACACCGACATCACCCATTGGAAAAGCATAAATAAAGGTGACATCTGACTCATAGTTTTTTTGTGTGATTAGATTGAGTTGATGTTTTAATGTTTGAGGTTTTTCATAAATTTCATCTTTTGTTTGATGAATCAATGGCACAATAGACTGTTTAAGATCATTTTCAAAGAGTTTTTTATCGTACAAGCGTTCCTTTTTATAAAAATAAAAATTAGGCTCGATATGATTAAACACCATATATACTTCTTTAAATGATACATGTTTTTCAATTTCAATCAATAGTAATCTTAAATAGTCTCTTAATTTTAGTTTATGATCGATTTGATGTGAATAAAACAAAAGAGATTGAAACATATCCAATCGTTTTAACGTATCTTTAGCTTTTGTTTTAGCAGCCTCTTTGGGCTCTTGAACAGGTTTATCTTCAATAATTTTAACTTTTGGTTTTACTTCTTTTTTATCAATCTGGCGTTGTAAACTTTTTAACTTTTTCTGATAGATTTCTAAGGATAATTTATTGTTTTCTTGACTGTAAAGCTCAATCAATAATTGATATGCCTTGCGTTTGATGTCATCTTCTTGTGAGTCAATATAAGACTCATAATCCGCTTCTAAGGTAATGGCTTTATGAAGATCACCGATGGCCATATAACTTTCAATTAAAGCAACTATAATCTTAGGTTTGATATGTCCTTTTTTAATGACAGATACCGCTTTTGATATCACATCTTCATAGCGTTTTAAATGACATAAAAGTTCATATTCGTCTTCTTCAAAAAGATGAATCAAATCAAATTGATACAACTGATAAAGTGTTTCTAGTGCCAGTTCAAATTTTGATTCATTGCGGTAGACGTTATAGATTTCTTTTAAACAGTAGATGGTGATATCATCAGGAATCGTATCACTCATAATCATATGTAAGTCTTCTAAATAAGGTTTTCTTAATGCTTTTTTATACAAGACTTGATCGATCAGTGCGGCATATTGTTTAATGATCGGCAATTTCTCTTTGCGCAGTGCAATGAGCGCTTTTACTTGATCATAATGGCCTAAGTTTAGTGCGGCATCAATGATGTGTTTAATGATTTTTTCTTGATGAGGTGTTTCTTCTTGCAGATTAATGTCTTTTAATAAGGTCATCCCTTCATTATAGACAAGTTCATCTTGTCCAACTTCAAGCGCAACATCAAAATAATGGCTTAGTGCCGCTTGATGTTCTTGGTGCGACAAGGATTGAGCCAAATAATCTTTAATGATTGATAAACTATGCATTTCTTTTGGTAAATGTAGAACATCAGATAAGCGCATAATATAACTCCTTTATTTCAAAATATAAAGCGATTATAACGTATGAAAGGACACTTTGCCATCTTCATAAATGGCATAACTTTTACTACCATCTCCCAGAGAACCTGGGTTAACAAATACAATATTGTCATCAACATTTAAATACCTTTTATGTGTATGTCCAAAAATACATAAGTGGACTTTATGGTCTGTAGCTTTTTTTTTGAGTCGTTCTAATCCTAATTTTACATGTTCGATATGGCCATGCGTCATATAGATGCGCATATGATTGAGTTCTATAACGCGTTCATTAGGCTGTGTTTTTGGATAATCATTGTTACCTGATACTGTAATGACTTGATACTTATCTATGATGTGTTGATTCAGACACATGTCACCAGCGTTGATATGAAGTTCAATGTTTTTATGCTTTTCAATCACTGCTTTAAGTAGATCACTACGCCCGTGTACATCACTTGTTATCAAAATGGTCATCTAAGTACTCCTTAAGTTTACTGAGTGCCTGACCACGATGAGAGAGTTCGTTTTTTAATCGTGGATCAATCTCTGCAAATGTTTGACTGATGGGCGGATAATAAAAAATGGCATCATATCCAAATCCAAAGTCACCTTTTAATGTGTGTGAAATCTCTCCTGAAACGGTGCCTTCTACGGCGTGATAACGACCGTCGGGATAGGCTAAGACCAATGCAGCAACAAAAGATGCATGGCGATTTTCTTGGTTTTCCATTTCTTTTAAGACCTTTTTATTGTTTTCGTCATCACCTGCGCCACTGTATCTTGCTGAGTAAATGCCTGGTCTTCCATGTAACGCATCAACACATAGTCCAGAGTCGTCTGATAATGTCGCTAACTGATATTTTTTTGCAAAGTGCATGGCTTTTTTTAATGCATTTTTAGAAAATGTGTCTTGATCTTCTACCACTTCTTCGTGGTCATCAAAGTCTTTTAAAGTTAAAATAACTGGCACATAACCTTCTAGCATACGCTTAAACTCTTTAATCTTATGTTGATTATGTGTCGCAATTAATATTTTTTCCATAAAGATTCCTTTGTTAACTGTTATGATTTAATCTTACCATATTTTACGTAAAAGTATCAATTAGGAACCGCTTTAGGTTATAATATAAACGGTGATAAAAATGGCAGATAATGATAAAATTGTAGACTTTGAAGATTTATTTAAAAACGAACGTGAAAAACGACTCCAAAATATCGTAGATCCCGAACGAAAAAACAGTTATATGTATAGTATACTCGCTTATTTTTTAGTGATGTTTATTGTATCATCGATTCTGTTTATTCTTTTTTTTGGTTTTTCATCTTTTCAAGAGACATTAACTGAAGAGGAAGCGCTCATTGAGACACTGATATATGACATTGACGGCATCGTTTTTTTAGATGTGCCATTCGATACACCAGAGGCATATGTGCTTATGGTAGGCATATATGAAGGCTATGATGTCTATATCAATGCGCTTAATACGGGCACTGATATATTGTTAGACGATGATAATCAACTGATGACAGATGTTATGACTCAAATGCTTAATCAAGAGATTAACGCATGGAGTAATGCGCGTGACATCACGATCTATAAAGGTTTGACTCAAACATTTTCATTTGAAACATCAGTTGAGTTTACTGATGATACCATCGTTTCAGAAACAACCAAATTATCTGGACTCGGGCTTAATGTCCTTAATTTTTCTACTTATATGATATTACTTCCTGTGATGCTTATATTCCTAAAAGTTGATTTAATTAAAGACTATAAGAGCTTCATTGGATTAAAATCACAATGGCTCAGTTTAATTGTTACAGGGTATTTGTTTGTCATCTTAGGCAATTTGGTTTCAAATGGACTCTCGCAATTTTTAAGCCTACTTTTGGGTGTTGAAATGCAACAAGCCGTCAATCAAATCACTATTGTGCGCTCGCTTAATTCACCAGGTATGCCTTTAATGTTAATATCGGCAGTTATATTAGGACCCGTTGTTGAAGAATTGGTGTTTAGAAAAGCAATGTTTGGCTTAATTAGTAATGTTAAGATAGCCATGGTTGTATCCTCATTAACGTTTGGAGCGATTCATTTGATTGGGGAAGCATCACTCACACAAGCATTGATTAACGGCATGAGCTACTTCGTTATGGGCTTTGTGTTTGGTTATATCTACTTAAGAAGCCATAAAAATATTTGGATTCCCATCATTGTTCATGTGATATCGAACTTGATTGCGATTGTTGCCATCATGTTCTTACCAGTTTAATTATAAAAAATGTTAACTCATCTTTGATGAATTAACATTTTTTTTATCCTATGTGTTTGATGACCTTATTCAGTTGCAATCCAATGATTGAGCAAAGCAATATGCTGTGGTAGTTGATATGCTTTGGCATAATCAAGTGCTGTTTTTCCTAATCGGTTCTTTTTCATCGGTGTCTGTGCTTCAATTAACTTTCGACATTGAAAGTGATCTCGATTTAAGACACTCAGTAAAATGGCTTGATTTTCTTTGAGTCGCTGATAATAAGGCGTATGCATATACTCATTAAGAACCTCAAGAATATCTGTGTGGTTATATATTTGGGCCAGATCAATCGGTGTTTCATACCGTCTGTTTTTAATGTCAATTAAAGCCTCATTATTTAAAAGATATTTAAGTACTTCTTTCATGCCGAATCTAACAGCCATAAATAATGGCGTCTCAAATTGATGATTTAAAGCATTGGGGTCTAGACGATGGTCTAAGAGACATTTAATTGTTTCAAGATTTGTAGTTTTGGCGGCATGGTGTAATAATGTATTGCCAGAGGCATCTACCATTTCCCAAGATTGATTGTGATGCTCAATAAAATACTTTAAGACACTGGGTTGTCCACCCGCAATGGCATAATGTATCGGTAGGCGATCATCGTTTGATTTCTTATTGGTAAAACTACCAGACTCAATGAGTAATTTGATCATATCAAGATTGCCTTTAAAACTGGCCAAATGAAGTGGCAATTCACCTGCTCTATTTTCAACATTCACTTTGGCAAACTTTAAAATCAGCCTCTTTGCAAGCTGTAACTTTGCTTTTCTCGCACAATCAAATAAGGGTGTTTCGCCATGGTGATCCATAAGATTGACTGAAATATCTAAGCTTAACAAGTAATCAAAGACGTCGATGGCATTTCCCATAACTGCATAGTGCAATAATGTTTTACCTTTTTCGTCTGACATTTCCAAATGTGTCATATGTTGCTTCACATAAGACAGATCATTTTCGAAAGCTTTAATAAAGATATCCATTCATATCACCTTCTTTACCCTTATTTTAACTTATTACATCAAAATTTAAAAGTAAAAAAACACTTACCAATATTTGATAAGTGTTTTTTACTATTTATTTAACTGCTTGTTTTAATAATTTACCAGCTCTAAACGCAGGTGATTTTTGTTCAGGCACTGTAATCAATTCGCCTGTACGAGGGTTTTTCCCTGTTCTTTTAACTCTGTTTCTGACTTCAAAAGTACCGAAACCAGTAACGACAACTTTTTCACCACGACGTCCCAATGTTTCAGAGACAGTGTCAGTAAATGCTTTTAAAACATCTTCTGCGACTTTTTGTGTCACGTTTGCACGATTCGCGATAATTGCAACTAATTCTGTTTTGTTCATGAAATAACCTCCTTTTAAATTGTCTTAATTATATCAAATAAACAACCAAATTACAATTCATCAAACAAATTATCTCGATTTTAAGGGCTTTATAAAGCATTTTATGTCAAATGGATTGAATTTTAGGTGTATTTTTGTCGTTTTTCTAATTAATTAATGTTTTTATGTTTTTTAATCATTTGTCCAATATGAAGGATAATATGGACCATTTTCGTATAAATATGTGCGTCATTTTTATCGATCAAGGTCTTGATTTTTTGTGATATTTCTATGTATAGTGAAGAAAAACCAATCATGACTGATTGGTTTTGTTATTAGAAGTCTTCTGATTTTAAATCTCTTGATAAAAGTTTTTGCATGGCATCTTTAATGGAAAGATCTTTAAAAATAATTTCATATGTCACTTCAATCATCGGCAGTTCGATATGGTGTGTCTCTGCCAAATCGTGCATTGCTTCAATGGTTCTAAACCCTTCAATGGTTTGTTTGACTTCATGATAGATTGTTTCAATTGAAATGCCCATGCCAAGTTTTTTTCCAGCCTGAAAATTTCTAGAATTTTCAGAAGAAGCTGTCACAATTAAGTCACCAATACCCGTAAGTCCAAAGGCTGTCTCTTTTTTACCACCCATCACCTCAACAACACGTATGATTTCAACAATACCACGTGTAATGATGGCCGCACGTGCATTTTCACCAAGATTATATCCTGTTGCTGCACCACTAATGACAGCAATCGCGTTTTTAACGGCGCCACCGACTTCGCAGCCGATCAAGTCATTTGATGTGTAGACACGTAAATAGGTCTCATTGGCAAACAGTTGTTGAACTTCTTTTGCAAGCACTTCATCTTCTGAGGCACTCACAAGTAACGTTAGTTTTCTTAATACCATTTCTTCAGCGTGTGATGGACCTGTCAATGCAACATAACCTTTGACATTTGCGCTATCCATTTCATCATAAACAATTTCACTAATACGCTTTAATGTCTTAGGCTCAATCCCTTTAGAGACATTGATGAAGACTGCTGGTTTTTTTAATGTTGTATTTAATGTCTTTAGGACCATGCGCATGGCTTTTGTTGGTACTGCAAGCACAAAGTAACTAGCAAAATCGACAGCTTTTTCAATATCTGAGGTTGCTGATACATTTTTAGGTAATGGCAAATCAAAGGTTGGATGCTGATGATTTAAGATCTGTTCTACATTGTGTGGATTGATATCATAAATTAAAGGTGTGTGCCCATTATCAGACAATATTTGTCCGATTGTTGTGCCCCAGGCCCCACCACCGATAATGGTTATATGCATAACTATGCCTTCTTTCTAATCATTAATTTTATAGGTGTTCCAGTAAAGTCAATGGCTTGTCTAAATTGATTATTCAAATATCTTAAATAAGAAAAGTGTATGAAATCAGGATTGTTTACGAATAAAGTAAAGGATGGTGGCTTAATGGCCACTTGTGTGATGTAGTTAAACGATGCTTTTCCATGATTATGGATTGGTGTTGGATTCATTGCCACTGCATCTTGTAATAAGTCATTTAAAATGCTTGTTTTAATTTGTTTTTGATAGTTTTCGTATGCCAAATTGATGTTAGGAAAAATCGTGTGCAATCTTTCATTGTTCTTTGCTGACACAAAACAAATTGGCGCATACTCTAAGAACTTAAATTCTTCACGTATTTTTTCTTCCATTTTTTTCATGGTTTTGTCATCTTTTTCAATGGCATCCCATTTATTAACAACAATGACAACCGCTTTATATTGATCGACAATATAACCAGCTACATGCTTATCTTGTTCTAAAATGCCTTCTTCACCATCTAAAATCAATAAAGCCACATCACTGCGCTCAAGCGCAAGCAATGCACGCATCAAACTATATTTATCAGCATTTTCATAAATTTTACCGCGCTTTTTAATACCCGCTGTATCAATAATGACATATTGTCTTCGATCTTTTTTAAATGGCGTATCAATGGCATCTCTGGTGGTCCCTGAAATCTCACTGACAATCACACGTTCTTCGCCTAAAATAGCATTGGTTAAAGAAGACTTTCCTACATTTGGGCGACCCACGACACAAAATGATATCGCATCTGAATCTGGTTTCATTGGTTCATCATGCATGTGACTCACCACTTGGTCAAGTAGGTCACCAATGCCTATGCCGTGATGACTACTAATCGCAATCGGTTCACCAAATCCTAATGCATAAAATTCATAAATTTGTGCCACTTGATTAATATCATCTATCTTGTTTACTGCCAGTATAACAGGTTTTTCACTCTTATACAGTTGTTTTGCAATATAATAGTCAGCATCAATAAGTCCTTGTTTACCATCTACGACAAAAACAATAACATGGGCTTCGTCCATTGCTATTTGTGCTTGTGCTTTGATTTGGTTTAAAAAAGGAGCATCGCCTAAGTCGATACCCCCGGTGTCTATGAGGCTAAATTCTTTTGTTAACCAGTTGGCTTTTGAATAGATGCGATCTCTGGTAATTCCAGCTTCGTCATCTGTAATTGATAATCGAGTGCCAATCAAACGATTGAACAAACTCGACTTACCAACATTTGGGCGGCCAACGATTGCAACTGTAAAAGACATGCTAAACCCTACTTTTTCTTTTTAAATTCATCAGCAAACAAATCACCAATGGTGGTTTGTTCATTGTTTTCATCAGTATCTAGATATTGTTCAAACGATTCACGTTCCATTTTTTCTAAAATGCGACGAATCGATAGTTTTAAAATCCAAGCTTCTTTATTAACATCTGTTACAATGGCTTCAACTTCATCACCAACAGCAAAATAATCTTCTGGGCGACCAATTTTCTCATTGGAAAGTTCACTTAATGGTATGAGTCCTAAAACACCATCAACTTCAACTGAGATGCCATCTTTTGACACTTCTGCAACCTTGGCTTTAATGACTTGCCCACGCTTTACATTAACATTTTTCCATGGGTTATCAACAAGTTGTTTTCTGCTTAATGCAATGCGTTCTTTTTTTGGATCCATGCTGATAATACTCAAAGTCACTTCATCGCCAATTTTAACATAACTATCAAAGTTATCGTTTGGATTCCAAGAAAACTCATTTTTATGCAATAAACCACGAACATCTTTAGCAACTTCAACAATGATACCAAAAGGTAGTTTTTGGAAAACAGTACCTGTCACTTCACTGCCAACTTTGTTTTCTTCATAAAAGGCTTCATATGGTGTTTTTTGTAAAGCTTTAATCGATAGGTCTAAACGGTTGCCTTCTTTTTTAATGACTTTAACATCAACTTCATCGCCAACGCTTAAGACATCTTCAATTTTTTCAATACGATAATGACTGACTTGTGAAATTCTTAACAATCCAACAACATGCTCAAACCGGATGGTTGCTGCATGTGTCTCTAATTTATCAACAGTCCCTTTAATCACATCGCCTGTATTGATTTGCTCAAGTTCTTCTTGACGATCTTCTAGACGTTTTTCGTATTGTAATTGACGCTCACGTTCAAAAATCACTTTTCTTGAACCAACGATGCGTTTATTTCTGCCACGTTTCGATGCTTCAATAATTTGAATGTCTAATGTTTTGCCTTTTAAGGCTTGTTTATCTTTAAGTAAATCATAATCCAGTAAGCTATATGGTAAAAAGATCTCATGTTCTAAATGTTTTAAGATCAATCCTTTTTCTAGTACTTGAGCCACCTTTGCAGCGACTGTTGCTTCGGTTTTAACAGCGTGTTCGAATTTCTCGAAATTTTCATCTGCCAATAGTGGTAAACGAGACAACAAAATTTGAGCAGGATCATCAGTGATTTTTTGAACCCTTGCTTTCACAATTTGTCCTTCTTTAACCAAACCAAAAAAAGTATCAGGTGCTGGTTTTGCATAGTTATCCAAATGTATTTTACCTTCTGTTGTATATTGAACGTCAATATAGATGGTATTTTCTTCAACCTTAATGACTGGACCTTCTACAACATTTCCTACTTTTAATGTCTTAATCTCCATGATTGTTCTCCTTTTTGTCGATCAACTCTATAATATGACTAACCACTTCTTCAATGGTTAGATAGGTGGTATCTAATTCTATGGCGTCGTCTGCCTTTTTTAACGGTGATTCTTCGCGTGTTGAATCTTTAAAGTCTCGCTTGCTGATATCTTCGATGACTTGGTGCATCGGTTCTTCGTGACCTTTTTTTAAGTTTTCTGAATATCGTCTTTTGGCACGTTCTAGAACGTTTGCTGTTAAAAATATCTTTAAATCAGCGTTTGGTAACACAACCGTGCCTATGTCTCTGCCATCCATCACTATGTAATCATCTTTTGCTGCTTCTCGTTGCAATTTAACCAATTGCTTCCTAACATAAGGAAATGAAGAGACCAAAGAGACATTTAATGTCACTTCATCAGATCTGATGTCATCAGTGACATCTTTTCCATTAAAGTACATGCGATGATTATGATATTGAATTTCTGCAGTTTCAAGAAATTGATAACTCGATTCATCTTCTAAATCAAGTTGTTTTTGTAAAGCGTATAAGGTCACTGCCCGATACATCGCTCCTGTATCTAGATGATGCCATCCCAGATGCTCTGCAACGCGTGTGCTTATTGTGCTTTTCCCCGATCCTGCTGGACCATCAATGGCTACTTTAAATCCAGGCATGACTTTCCTCCATACATCTTCCATTATAACATAAGTTGGTTCGTTTTTCATTACTTTCTAATGATAAACTACCCCTTTATTTTGGCAGCGTGTGCATATAATTTTTTTATTTCATGAACTTTCAATAACCGATAAGTCCCGCGCTCAACACCTTCAAGTGATAAAAAATCATATCTGATGCGTGTTAAATTTTTAACCGGATGTCCAATGGCGTCCATCATTTTCCGAATCATTCGGTTTTTACCTTCAGTGACTGTAATTGAAAGCAAGGTTGACTGATGTGGTTTATGAAGTTCTAAAAGTGAAACATTTTTAGGAACAACAAATCCATCTTCTTCAATGGTGATCCCTTTACGTAGTGTTCTAATTTTTTCTTTGATGACAATACCTTCAACGCGAACAATATATTCTTTTTCGACTTCATAGGAAGGGTGTGTTAGTATTTTTGTCAGTTCACCGTCATTGGTTAATAAGAGCAATCCTGCTGTGTCATAGTCTAACCGACCGACAGGATATATTCTTAAATTTTTGTGTTCGGGTTCTAATAAATCAATGACTGTTAATCTCTTCTTATCATCACTGGTTGTTGAGACATATCCTGTGGGTTTATTTAATAAAAAATAAATGTGTTCTGCCTTACTAATCGGCTTACCATCCACTTTGATTTCATCAGAACGAGAAACTTTATAGCCAAGCGTTGTAATCACTTCGTCATTGACTGACACACGCCCTTCTAAAATCATCGTTTCTGCTTTTCTTCTAGAAGCAATATTTGATTGTGCGATTATTTTTTGCAATCTCTCCATTTATTTCACCCGATTCATTATAGCATATTTTATATGAATATAAATGATATTCTATAAAAAAATAAGCGCGAATTGCGCTTATGATTTTTGATAACTTATTTATCTCTTGAGACATACGAACCATCTTGTGTGCTGACAATGATTTTTTCGCCTTGTTCGATAAACATGGGTACTTTCACTAACAATCCGGTTTGCATAATCGCATCTTTTAACGCATTGGTTTTGGTATCGCCTTTGACACCAGGAACTGTTTCTACAACTTCTAAGACGACTTTATCAGGTAGTGAAACACCCAATATTTCGGTGTTGTTATAAAACATAACCGATACTTCCATGCCTTCATAAATGTAGTTGAGTTCTGATTTAATTTGTTCAAAAGGAATTTCAGTTTGTTCATAGGTCTCACTATTCATAAAAACGTGATGATCGCCTGAAGCATATAGGTATTGCATAACGTTTTTATCAATTTGAGCCCGTTCAACTTTTGTGCCTGCATTAAATGTATAGTCTGTGACTGAGCCTGTGCGTAAGTTTCTTAGTTTTGTGCGGACAAAGGCTGCACCTTTTCCTGGTTTGACGTGCATAAATTCAATGACTTGGTAAATATGACCGTCGTGGACGATGGTTTGTCCTGTTTTAAATTCATTTGTGCTAATCATGATTTGATCTCCTTTTATTTTTGCATTCTCATTATAACTTATTTAGATTCATTTAACAATCAATTCATTCATCTTCTTTGTGCTAAAAATGTGATGGTTTTGTTTGTGGCATCTAGTATCATATGGCTTCCTATTGGGCATGTCAATCGGTTTTTTTCGTGTCCAAATGGTAGATGGTAAATAAATGGTATGTCTAAATGTCCACATGTTTCTTTAAATAATTGATATGCTTTGTTGTTATCGGGTTTGTTTTTAAGTGATAAAGTCCCCACGATGAGTCCTTTGATTTGGTTAAATACGCCAGCAACCCTTAGCATGTTTAGCATACGGTCAATACGATAAATTGATTCATTCACTTCTTCAATTAAAAGTATTTTGTCTTTAAAGTATGAGCGATCAACCATTTGAATTAAAACACATAACAATGTAAGATTTCCACCTACCAATATACCTTCTGTTATGCCTTTTGTGATCGTCTTAACTGATGTTTCATTTGAAAAGTCATAAGTGATGTGTTCATTTTTAAGTGTCACATCCAAGAAGCTTTGATAGCTTTTTTCATTAAAGTCATACGTAAAGTCACCCACGACCATTGGCCCATGATAGCTGACTTGCTCGGTGTGATAATAAATCAAATTCAGTAAAAGTGTCACGTCACTAAATCCAATTAACGGTTTTGGATGTTTTTTAATTAATGCATAATCAAGATGATCAGCAATTCTCGGTGTGCCATATCCGCCTTTCATTGCCATAAGCATATCAACTTTTGGATCTTGATAAAGCGCATGAATATCATCTATTCGATCTTTGTCGTAACCTGCAAGATAATCAAAATGGCTGTCTAAACAGTGCGGAGCAACAACAACAGAAAAACCCAACGATTTGAGTTTTTCAACACCAGCATTTAAGTCATCTGCTTGTGCTGGACTCGATGGCGCGAAAACACCAATGGTGAGTGATGTTTGAGTGTTATCGCGTTTTTTTAAGTATTGTGTGACCGCCTCTTTGGTTTTTAGTATCAATTGTGCGCTTAAAACATCATAGATTTTATCTTCAACCGGATGGTTTTTGATCATCTTAAAGCCAAAGCGTTTATATAAACGAACTGCGTGATGACTCCATGTTTGAGTTGTGAGTGTCACCGCTTTTTTAGGATACATTTTTTCACTTAAGTCTAGTAGCTTTGAAATGAGTGCTTTGGCTAAGCCTTGATTGTGAAACCTCGGATCAACAGCAATATAGTGCAATCGCGGTATATGTTCATTAAATGACCACAAAGTCCCAGTAGCAATATACTCTAAAGCCTCATTTTTTATGAAGATCATCACATCATGAAGTCTATCTTCTTCAATCATAAACACTTGATTAAATGTATCTATAGCCTCTTTTTCATCATTAAATTCGTTGACAGATAGTTCGATCTTTGCCCAGTGGATGACATCATTTTTTTGATAAAATGAAAAAGAAAAGCCCTTGGGTAAAGGAAAATGTTCATAGGGCGTTTCTACTTTTTTTTGCATGAATATTGACATATAGGGCAATGTTTTATCAATCATAAACAGTCATAACCTCAATCATTTTTTTTAGAAATGATATAACGAACCGCATCCATATAGCTTTCAAATTGTCGTCCCATAAAATGTGCATCACACACATCTTTAATGTAGTCGATTTGTCGAAATGCTTCACGTTTAGATAAATCACTTAAATGCACTTCAATCTTTGTTATCTTAATCATTTCAAGCGCATCCCTGATGGCGATACTTGTATGAGCATACGCACCTGGATTAATGATAATCGCATCATAAGGCGTTTCTAGTGTTGATAAGATGACATCGATTAAATCACCCTCGTGATTGGACTGATAAAATGTAAAGTCAATATCTTCAAAGGCATCGGTGAGTTTCTTATAAAGCCCTTCAAGTGAAAGCCCACCATAAATCAATGGATTACGATACGCCAATTTGTTTAAGTTAGGTCCGTGGATGACACAAATGTTCATAATAGATTTTTCTCCTTTAATCGATTGATGATATTTTCTATACTCGTATCAAGTTCATGATCATTCGCAATAATAATATCAGCAAAATGCATGTATTTTAAGAAGCGTTCATCATAAAGTGTTTCTAGGCTCTTCATCTGTAAAATAGGTCTTTTATAATCCGTTTTAAGTCTTTCTTTAATCGTATCAAGTTCTGTATCAATATAAATGACTGTGCCTTGCATATAGGTTTTGTTTTCTGGGTTTAATACCACCCCACCGCCACAACTAATCACACTATCAGTCACATCAACGAGACTTTTTAGCATCTCTGTTTCTAATTGTCTAAATGTGGCTTCGCCATGTTTTTCAAAAATGGCATCAATAAACATCAACGCCTTTTTTTCAATAAGACCGTCTAAATCAATGTAGGTATAGTTAAGTTTTTTTGATAATGCTCTTGCAATGGCTGATTTACCAGACCCTGGTAGTCCAATGAGAAATAGATTCATGATATTATCCTTTATTTAAAAATGCTTCAACATGTGCCATAGCATCTTTAACCAATGTTGGGCTTAATGCGTTTAAAAAAATGGGTGTTTCTTGATTTTTAAACCATGTTTTTTGTCGTTTTGCAAAACGTTTGGTCGCTGTTAGAATATCTTTTTTGGCTTCTTCTAAGTTGATTTCACCATCAAGATAACGATATAACTCGCGATATCCGATGGCATTAATGATTAAGTCGTCTTTTTTAAGTGCTTCAACTTCAGCAACAAATCCTTCTTCAAGCATATGTTCTAATCTGTCGATAAGTCTTTTTTCTAAGACATCTCTTTCAATATCAAGATATAAGATGAGTATGTCATATAGTGGTTTATTTTTTTTATTTAATGATGAGGGAATCACACCAGATTGTGTTTGTTCAAGTGCTCTTAAGACACGACGCTTGTTTTTTTTGTCAACGGTTGTTTTCGGATCTTTTTTTAAAAGCATTTCATATAAGGTGTCAACTGAAAAATGTTCGTGTGCCCGTTCAAATGCTGTTTTTCTTTCATCAGCAGCAAATTCATAATCATAAAGTGCGGCTTTAATATAGAGTCCTGTGCCGCCACAAATGATTGGGTTAGTGATGTTTTTGAGTGTTTTTCTAACATCACGCTGAAAATCAAACACACTATATTTATCCTCTGGATCTTTAATATCAAACAGATGGTGCTTGATGTTTTTTTTATCTGCTGGTTTAATTTTTGCTGATCCAATGTCTAAACGTCGATAGATTTGAACCGAATCACCATTAATGACTTCACCATCAATGCGTTTGGCAATGTCTATCGATAACCCTGTTTTACCAGACCCGGTAGGACCAACAATAACAATCACTTTTTTCACACAACCACCCGCTTAAATAGTTTTTCAATCTCATAGTGTGATAGTTTGATAATCGTTGGGCGCCCATGCGGACATGTATAAGGATTTTCACACGTGCGTAGATCTTTTAGTAGTTGATTCACTTCATCTTTGTTGAGTGATTTATTGGCCTTGATTGCGCCTTTACAACTGATATCTTTTGCTAAGTGGTCTCTTAAAACACTTAAATCAATAGGTTTTTCTGCACTTAACATCATTAAAAGGGTATCGATTGCAATATCAATCTCATCATCTTTAAGCCAAGACGGTATACCTGTGAGTTGATTTTCTGCATCAAATATGAATCCGTATGGTTTGAGTGTTTCATGATGTGTTTGAATCACTGATAAATCAATATCGGTTAAATCTAGGGAACGTGGAATCAACATGTCTTTAACAACAACTTTTGGTGATTTTAATACCCGATGATAATACTCATAGCGGATACGCTCAGCTGCAGCATGTTGGTCCATCATAAATAAACCCTCTTGATTTTGAAACAATATATAGGTACCTGAAATTACGCCGACATAATCAAACTCGGGTATTTTTTTAGTTGGTGTATCAGATGGTGTTGGTGTCTCTGGTTCTTGTGTTTTTTCCTCGCTATAAAAATCATCGAAACTTAAAGGTTGAATGATTGTTTTTGCTACTTTTTCTTCTGGCTTTGAGTCTTCACTCATTAATGGATGTTCATGCTTATTAAGTGCTTTTTTAATAACAGACTCTAAATGGAATGCCAAAAGAGATTCATTAATCAATTTGACTTCAAATTTCTGAGGATGCACATTGACATCAACCAAACTTGGGTCAAGATGTAAATATATCAGTGCAATCGGATAGCGATTGATCATCAAATACCCATAATAACCCTCTATGATTGCTTGAGTGAGTGCATAATTTTTAATGTAGCGACCATTTATAAACACAGAGATATCTTTTTTCCTTGCACGTGTGACTTCAGGATGAATCAAATATCCTTTAATATCAATTTTTTGAATGGTTTCCTTAAAAACGATCATGTGCTTCGTGATGTTTTTTCCATAGACTTGGTCAATTAATGCATAAGCATCATCTTGACCATATGTTTTTTTAATTAAAACATCATCCATGGTGAGCTGAAATGCAATGTGTGGATGACTTAACGCCAATCGGTCAAATATATCGATGAGTGCATATTTTTCTGCTTGTTCTGATTTGATGTACTTAAACCGTGCTGGTGTGTTATAAAACAAATCTGAAACAGTGATCGATGTGCCTGGATTCAGTGATGCTGGCCCTTGATTTATGAACTGACTGCCGTGATATGTCACTTGAAATCCTGATTGGTCTTTTTGTCTGGTCATTAAGGTAACCTTACTCACAGATGCGATGGCTGCCAGTGCTTCTCCTCTAAAGCCAAGCGTTTTGATATGTACAAGATCATTTTCGGTAGTGATTTTGCTTGTAGCATGACGTAAAAATGCCATATGCGCATCTTTTTCATCCATACCTGTACCATTATCAGTGACTGTCATTTTTGACATGCCCATATCACTAATCTCGATATCAATAGATGTAGCTTCTGCATCAATCGCATTTTCAATCAATTCTTTAAGAACCGATGCTGGACGATTGACAACTTCACCAGCCGCAATCATATTGGCTAGTTTTTGATTCATTTGTATAATCTTAGGCATCGTTTTCTCCTTATTTCTGGTTTTTTAGTAAAGACTGATAATGTTTGATTAAGAGTAATGCTTCAATGGGTGTGAGTTGATCGGTATCAAGTTTTTTAATTTCTTCAATGAGTAACAACTCTTTTTGACTAAATGTTTCTTCTGTGGTTTGTTCGTATTGATCATAGTTAAATAAATCCATCATGATCTTGGTTTTTTTCTGTTCTAAATGATTAAGTATTTGCTTGCTTCTTGAAAGTAATGCTTTTGGCAAGTGTGCCAAAGCAGCCACTTGCAACCCGTATGATCGATCACTTTTACCGAGTGCCACTTGATGAAGAAAAATCATGGTTTCCTTTTTTTCTTCTGCTTTAACATATAAATTAGTTAGACGGTTTAGGCTTTCATCTAAACTTGTCAACTCGTGATAGTGTGTTGAAAATAATGTTTGTGCCCCTATTTTTTCATGAATATATTCAATCATGCCTTGGGCCAATGCCATGCCATCATAAGTCGCTGTACCACGCCCAATTTCATCAAATAAAATCAAACTATGATTGGTTGCTTTTGTCAGTGCTTCGTTACTCTCAACCATTTCAACCATAAATGTTGATTTACCACCACTTAAATCATCTGATGAACCAATGCGTGTGTAAATGGCATCATAAATGGGTATTAAGGCTGATTCTGCTGGGACAAATGATCCGATTTGAGCCATAAAGATAATGAGAGCAAACATCCGCATATAGGTTGATTTACCACTCATATTGGGTCCGGTAATTAAAAAGATTTCACCAGGTTTCATCGTGACATCGTTTTTAACAAATGTCACAAAATGCTCAACGACTGGATGACGACCTTTAACTATTTTAACGTTTCTTTGATCAGTTAAAATAGGTCTGACATAATGATGTTCAAATGCAACTTTAGCTAGACTGAGTAGTGCATCGAGTTTGGCAACTGATAAACTGAGTTTTTGTAGACTAAAGGTGTGCTGTCCGACTGTATCTCTAATGTCTTTAAATAGTTCATACTCTAGTGCCATACTCTTTTCTTTGGCATGTAGTATGTCATCTTCTTTTTCTTTAAGTTCTGGCGTGATATAGCGCTCACTATTTGACAGTGTTTGTTTTCGATCATAGCCAAAAGACTCTTTAATAAGGCCAACATTGCCTTTTGAGACCTCAATATAATAGCCAAAAACACGGTTGTATCCGACGCGCAGATTTTTAATGCCTGTACGTTCTTTTTCTTGTTCTTCAAATGTTAAAAGCCATGATGCACCGTGATCAGCAATATCTTTGAGCTGATCTAAGGTGTTGTTATATCCTGCCTTAATGATGTTGCCTTCTTTAATCGTTAGTGGTGGATTTTCTTCAATGGCTGTTTCTAAAAGATCTTTTAATGCATGATGATCATCAATTTCGGCGGCATAAGCATCAAGTAGTGGATGTTCAAAGGCTAATAGTGCCTCTTTAACAAGAGGTATATATTCTAATGTCTTTTTTAATTGTTCTAAGTCTTTCGCATTGGCTGTTTGAAATGCTACACGACTGACAATACGATTGACATCATAAATATATTTTAAGTGTTCACTTAATTGTTGACGGTGTTGATATGGCATTAATGCTTCAATATAGTCATAACGTTGATTCAGGTTTTCTGGATTTAAAAGCGGATAATTTAGTAGTGATTTTAAATACCGTGATCCCATCGCCGTTTGGGTTTGATCCAACCAGTATAAAAGCGTTGTTTTCGGTTGATTGGTTAATGAAACATCGATTTCAAGGTGTCTTTTCAACTTATAATCAATCACCATATGCTCTTCTTTAAGAACTATTTCAAATGGCATCAAGTGTTCAATCGATTGTTTTTGTGTGGCCATTAAATATTGAATCAATTGGCTTGCAACACGTTTTTGATCTTTTTCAAGGTGATCTAAATATTTATGCTCGACCAAAAGACGTTGATCATGATAAGAAATCAATCGTTGGTAAGATTCTAATTGTTTAATCAATTGTTGATCAAATTGTTGTGATAAAACAAGTTCCTTAATATCAAGACTTTCAATAAGGTCTAGCGCTTCTTGTTTTTCAAGATGATCTGTAAGAAAACTTTCTCCAGTTGATAAATCAACATAAGTCAAACAATATCCTTTTTCTGTTAAAGCCAAACTGCCTATAAAGTTATTCGATTTGTCATCTAGGATACCTTCTTCAAGCAGTGTGCCCGGTGTGATTAATCTGACGACTTCGCGTTCGACAAGACCTTTACCTGCCTCTGTCATTTGTTCGGCTATGGCAATTTTAAAGCCTTTGTCAATGAGTTTATGGATATATGCCTTAGCGGCATGATATGGAATGCCACACATGGGCACTTTAGCGCCAGCATCTCTAGATGTTAATGCAATTTCTAATACTTTTGAAGCAACAATAGCATCATCGAAAAACATTTCATAGAAATCGCCTAATCTAAAAAAGACTATCGCGTCCGCGTAGTCTTCTTTAATTTTTAGATATTGTTGCATCATTGGGGTGTAGGTTTGTCTTTGATTCTCTTCCATGATAGGCCCCCTTATGTGATTACTATGTTATATACCTAATGAAGCGAGCAGGTCAATGATGTGGTCATATAATCCCTTACCAGCGATTTGTATGCTGTTAACATTATTATTGATGGCAGCAACTTCAAATCCTGTAAAGCGTGATACTGCAGCATATAATATAACCAATACCAATGCGATGATTGCTAAGATAAGGCCGAATTTTAAGATAACTTTTAGAATCTTCCATAAGAATTTTCCAGTCGCAATGAGTGCTCTAACTTCGCCTGGTTTTTTAATATCTTCAGCGATACTTGGATCATCTTTTGCCAATTCTTTTTGTTTTTCGATAAATTGTTCGCGTTCTTCAACCTCATCTTTTTTAAGCGCTTTTTTAAATGACTTTGGTTTGCCATAAAAATCAACAGAATTTACGATCAGTGGTTCTTTAGCTTCGCCTAGTTCTTCTGATAATGGTTGATCTTCGACATCTTGATCTTCTTGTTCTGGTTGAACCAATCTTTCAAATAGCTCTCTAATTTTTTTGAGTTCTTGTGTTAGTTCATGAAAATCGGCAGATTGATAAACAGGCTGGTGAGCAGGTGTTTCTTTTTTGGTTTCAATCTTGATAACTTCTTCTTTAATTGGTTCTTCAACCAGTGGTTCTTCTTCAATGATTTCTTCTGGTTTTTCTTCGATGACTTCTTCTTGGGTGACTTCCTCTTCAACAACTTCTTCTTGGTTGACTTCTTCTTCAACAGGCTCTGAGGCGACTTCTTTTTCTGGCTGTGGTTCTGGTTGTGGTTTTAGTTCTACTTCATCTTCTACTTTTTCACCTGAAACATCGTGGACTTCTTGGTTATAGTCGTCATATGATTTTGGCACAAAATATGCTTCTTTTGTTTCTTTAGCATTTTTTAAAATATATTCAATGATTTCTTCTTTTTTAAGTTCAGTGGATGCTTTGATATCATGATCAATGGCATATCGTTGTAAAAGGATCACTGACATTTTGCGAATATCTTTTTCAACAGACTCTGAGTATTGATTTCTTTCCTTTAATTCTTTAACAATAATGTCTGCGAGTTGATCTTTTTTAAGTCGTCTAGGGACATCAACACCATATTTTTCGCCAAGGTCTCTAATTTCACCAAGGGTTGAACTCTTATATAAAACAGGTCTGATTTTCTTAAGAGTTAAGCCATCAATACGACCCATATTATCAAAGAAAATGTCTTTAATGGTTTTATTGTATGTCTTCATGACAGGTAAAACAAGGCCGTTTTGCTTGACATGCAGTACGCTCATTTCATATAAATGATGGAACGTTTCAGCAATCACACCTTTCGTGAGCATGTAATTGAGCACTTCAACCCAAAACTCTTCTAGGAAGTCTTTATCAAGATCGCGATCATCAAAAAAGACCAATAAATGTTCAAGTTGTGTTTCACAAAATTCTGAAAACCATGATAAACGATAATTAAGTTCATCAGCGAGTGTTAAGCGTGTTTTCTTAGTTTCAATGACACGTACACGAAGTGTCTCACGCAAGGCGAACATTCTAATTTCACGTGGTATGGTTAAACCTAAATCAATAAAAAAATCGCGAACACTTTCACCCGGTAGATAAATAAGTGTTTTTAAAAATTCTGATACCTTAATGTCTTTTTTACCGATTGATATTTGACTTTCTCGATTAATTCTTGACATACGTAGACCTCCATTAAACTCTTCTTTATATTTATAATATAATTTTTTAAGGCTTTTATCAAGTTATTTGGCGTTTTTCCAGTTAAAAAGGCGATTTTTTCGCCCTTAGATTTCAATGTCTTTATTGATACCATCTTCGATGATACCAACAATCTCTTGAAGCATATAATTGATATCGCTCTGTAAGGCCAAATACTCGGAAAGCAATGGCGTCGATTCAATCGCTTCTAACTGCTTATCATAAGCATCTTTAAAGGCTAAATACGCCTGTTTTTTTTCATACGTTTTTGCATTGACCATCTGCTTTTGAACGCTCTTAAGTGCACTTAATTGATCTTTTAATTGCTGATTTTTTGTAATCAAAGATTCGAGGGTTTTATATCTTAAAATGGTTGGATGCTTTAGAATACTTTGAATCAATTCATCTGATTTTTTCATGCAACCTCACCCAATAAAAACCACGTTTTAGCTGTGGTTATTTTAACATCAACAATCGTTCCGATAAGACTTGGATCTCCCTTGAAATTAACCAATTTGTTGTGTTGTGAATATCCTGCTAAAACATTAGCATCATATTTTGATACACCATCAACTAAGACCGATACCGTTTGATTTAAAAAGCGTTCATTGCCTTTTAAGTAGCCCGCATTGATTTTTTCATTGAGTCGATATAATCGTTCTTTTTTTGTTTGTTCAGGGGTTGAATCCTCAAATGATGCCGCAGGCGTTCCTTCACGCTTTGAAAACACAAACGTGAATGCACCTTCAAATTGTGCCTGTTCGACCAAATCAAGTGTCTCTAAAAAATCTGCTTCTGTTTCACCTGGAAACCCAACAATAATATCGGTTGTCACAGAAATACCTGGCACAGTTTGTCTAAGCTCTTTAAGTTTTTCTAGGTAACTGTCTTTGGTATAATGACGATTCATTTTCTTTAAAACAGCATTGCTTCCTGATTGCACTGGCAAATGGAAAAACGGCATAATGTGTTTGCCATCTCTCATGGCATACATGGTCTTTTGATCCAAGTCATGTGGATGACTTGTTGTAAAACGAATGCGCTTAATTCCTGTGTCATCAAGTTCTCTTAAAAGATCACCGAATGTATACGTGTCAGTTTTAATATCTTTGCCATAAGCATTAACATTTTGTCCGAGCAAAGTCACTTCAACATACCCTTGTTTGACCAATGCTTTAACTTCTTCAATGATTTCTTCTTTTGAACGCGAACGCTCTTTGCCTCTGGTATATGGTACGATGCAATATGTGCAAAATTCATCACATCCAAACATGATGTTCACCCAAGCTTTAAATTGGTGGTTTCTGACTTTTGGTAAGTTTTCAACAATCTGTCCTTCTTGCGAATATACCTCAATGACCCGTTCTTTTGAAAACATAGCGGTTTGTATATATTCTGGAAGTTTGTGAATATTATGTGTGCCAAAAATAAGGTCAACATGATGGTATTTACTTAAAATACGTTCAATGACATTTTCTTCTTGTGCCATGCATCCCGCGAGACCTAAAATCAAATTGGGATTTTGCCGCTTAAATGCTTTTAAACGTCCAATCTCACCCCAAATACGATTTTCAGCATTTTCTCTAATGGCACATGTGTTTAAAATAATCACATCAGCATCATGTTCATCGGTTGCTTTTGCAAATCCCATTAACTCAAAAATACCTGCCATCGTCTCACTGTCTGCTTCGTTGCCTTGGCAGCCATATGTTTGAATATGGTAGGTTTTATTATGTCCTATTTTTTGCGTGTCATCAATTTCAAATAATACTTCTTCAACACTATCTCGACTACGCTTGCGCGCTTGTTTTAAATTAGGTTTAAAATACTTTTCTATATCTACTTTTTCGCTCAATTTGATCACCTGGTCTAATTATACCGTATCAAAGGCACTTTTTATATCGATTTACTTTCGATGTGGATCCTTTGAATGGTCTTTAAATTTAAGTCTAAAATCACGGCGTTTAATTGACTATCACCTGGCGCCATTTCGTTTGGTGTTGCAAACCCTTGGATGAATCTATCAATCACAATTTCTTTTTTGACACCAATGACACCGTCTTTAGGACCTGTCATACCGACATCTGTAATGTAAAGTGTGCCATTTGGCAGTTTTCTTTCATCAGCTGTGGGTATGTGTGTATGCGTGCCAATAATCGCATCACATAATCCGTCTAAATAATGGCCTAAAGCAACTTTTTCACTGGTTGCTTCAGCATGAAAATCAACCAACTTATAGTCGGCATCACTAGACGCTAGTGCCTCTTTAACGGTTGTAAAAGGATTTTCTAAGTTGCCGTTCATAAATGTGCGACCCAAAGCATTAATAATTAGAATTTTCTTGTCATTGTACTGTAGTTCAAGCGCACCACTACCCGGCGCATTAACAAAATTAATGGGTCTAATCATTTTAGAGTCTTCAATAAAATCAAAAATCTCTTTGTTGCCCCAGACCCAATTGCCCATCGTTAAACACGCAATGCCTAAACTCATAAGTTCTTTATAAATTGCTTTCGTGATACCGCGTCCATATGATGCATTTTCAGCATTGGCAATGATGATATTAGGTTTGTAGTTAGACTGTAATGACTTGATATGATCAGTTAAAATCTTAATGCCTGGTTTCCCATAAATATCACCAATAAATAAAATTTTCATATATTCACTCCGTTCTATGAAAAAGAGGCCTAAGCCTCTTATTTTGCAATATCAGTTGCGCGTGTCTCGCGAATCACAGTGACTTTGATTGTACCTGGATAGGTCATCTTTTCTTCAATTTGTTCTTTGATTTCTCTGGCAACCTTAAAGGTTGATAAGTCATCAATTTCATCTGCTTTTACAATGACACGAATTTCACGACCTGCTTGAATCGCATAAGACTTTTCAACACCTTTAACTTCATTAGAAATAGCTTCTAATTGTTCTAAACGTTTGATGTAGTTTTCCATGGATTCACTGCGTGCACCTGGTCTAGCAGCACTCAATGCATCGGCAGCAGCGACCAACACAGCAATAATACTTTCTGCTTCTTTGTCGCCGTGATGTGATGCAATCGCATCAACCACTTCTTTGGGTTCTTTATACTTATTGACAATATTAACGCCAATTTCAACGTGTCCGCCTTCAATTTCATGATCGACTGCTTTACCAATGTCATGAAGTAGGCCAGCACGGCGTGCAAGCATTTCATCTTCGCCAATTTCAGCTGCGAGTTTCCCTGCTAAAAATGCAACTTCTATGGAGTGCTTTAAAACATTTTGTCCGTAACTTGTTCTAAAACTTAAACGTCCTAGTAATTTAATAATGTCTGGATGAATACGGCCAATACCAACAGTAAATACCGCTTCTTCCCCAGCTTCACGAATAAACATATCAACTTCTATACGTGCTTTTTCAACAACTTCTTCGATACGTCCTGGGTGAATACGACCATCAGAAACTAACGTGCTTAATGCGCGCTTGGCAATTTCTCTTCTAATCGGATCAAACCCTGATAATACCACTGCTTCAGGTGTGTCATCAATAATTAAATCAACACCAGTTAACGCTTCAATGGTGCGAATATTACGGCCTTCACGTCCAATAATACGACCCTTCATATCATCATTGGGTAAATCAACAACACTGACAGTTCTTTCACTGGTTGTTTCGCTTGCATATTTTTGCATTGCTAATGATAATAGTTGTTTTGATTTTGTGTGAACTTCGTTTTTCGCTTTGTCTTCTTCGTCTCTAATATATGCAGCAACTTCATCTGATATTTGGTCGCGCACACGAGACATGATGATTTCTTTGGCATCCTCTGTCGTAAGACCAGAGATTTCAATCAATTTCGCTTCTTGTTCTTTTAATACATCTTCCACTTTGCTATTTAATTGTTCAAGTTGTTCTTTCTTTTCATCGAGCTTTTCTTCTTTAAATGATAAGGTAGATTCACGCTTATCTAGGTGCATAGAGCGACTGTTAAGTGCATCTTCACGTTGTGTCACTTTATTTTCAAGTGTTACAACAACACTACGACGTTCACGCATGTCAGATTCAAATTCTTTTCTGAGCGTATAAATGTCTTGTTTCGCTTCTAATATAGCTTCTCGCTTCGCTTTTTCAGCTTCTTTTTTTCCGTCTTCAACAATTTTTTCAGATAGTAGACGACTTGCTTTTAGGTTTTTTTCATGCTGCCAAACACGAATAAAATATCCTATAAATAAGGCCCCTACGATTAGCAAACTGGAGATGACTGCTTCTACGGCGTTTAACGCAATAGTAAACATACCAACACCTCCGTTTATTTTTATTAATCATTCATATAAAACAATTTTAATAATTGTAATGATTTAATTTAAAACCACATTCATTATACCTTAATTTTTAATCATTAGTCAATGAATAAAGAAGCTTCAAAGCAATTATGTCATTTTTTAAGATTTTATTGTATAATGTTGTTAGAAACATTCGGAGGGCAATTAACATGCAAATTAACTTATGGTTTAAAAATTTCTTTAAATGGCTTCACTACAATAGAATTATGATTGTTATTGTGTTATTTATTATTGTGTTACCTATTACACTGACACTGTCAATTTATTTGGGTTCATATTTGTCGAATAGAAGTGTTCATTTTGATCCTGAAGTAACCGATGAAACAGAAAACATTAGACGCTTTGATGCCATTGATGACATCGAACATTTCGAACTTATGATTGACTGGGATTCCTTTAAGAGACCCGTTTCCAATGATCAAGGTGTTTTGACAGGTGGTTATTATACCTTTAAAGCGAACTATCAACCCGCTGAAGGTTTTCAAGTCACAAACGTGATGGCTACCCCAGTGCTCAGAACACCGTGGATGCAAATCCGTTCATTAGGACAACCAGTGCTTTTAACCAATCAAGATCGTATTTTATATATTGATTTCAATCATGAATTACCCGTTTCACCGTTATGGTTTGTCAAAGTCACTGACCCGATACTTTATTTAAAAATCACTTATACTCGAATTTTGGCCAACCAGTCTGAAGTTGAGGAAACGGTGTATATCCGCTATCCATTAAAAGATATTGATCCCAACCAAGTGATTAGAACCGATTCATAAATCAACAAGCCACAATAAAAAAAACAAACATCACTGATGTTTGTTTTTTTAATATTTGATCTTATAATGTTCTAACAATTGATCTTTAATCGTTTTATATACATCTGGATGGTCCGTTAAATATTGTTTTGCATTCTCGCGACCTTGTCCAATTTTTTCACCATTGTAGGCAAACCAAGCGCCACTCTTATTAATGATGTCAAGATTTGATGCCAAATCAACCAACTCACCAACTTGTGACATGCCTTGCCCATAGATGATGTCAACTGATAATGTTTTAAACGGTGGTGCAACTTTATTTTTAACAACTTTAATGTTGGCTTTATTACCAATAATGTCAGTACCGTTCTTTATTTGTTCACCACGTCTAATTTCTAGACGCACAGATGCATAAAATTTTAGAGCACGTCCACCTGAAGTTGTTTCAGGGCTACCAAACATGACGCCAACTTTTTCGCGAATTTGATTGATAAATACAGCTGTTGCACCCGCTTTTGAAATGGCGCCTGATAATTTTCTCATGGCTTGACTCATCAAGCGTGCTTGGAGGCCAATATGTGAATCACCCATTTCGCCATTGATTTCAGCTTCAGGCACTAAGGCTGCGACTGAGTCAATAACAATCATTTCTACTGAACCACTACGAATCAACGCTTCAGTAATTTCAAGTGCTTGTTCTCCTGTATCTGGCTGTGACAAAATCAGATTGTCTATATCGACACCTAAGGCTTTTGCATATTGAGGATCAAGTGCATGTTCTGCATCGATAAACGCAACATAGCCGCCTCTTTTTTGAACTTCTGCAATGGCATGCAGTGCAAGTGTCGTTTTCCCTGAACTCTCAGGACCATAAATTTCAATGATGCGTCCTTTTGGATATCCGCCAATACCTAGCGCAATATCAAGACCCAAAGATCCTGTTGGGTTGGCTTCCATATGTCTATCGGCTTCATCGCCAAGACGCATAATGGCACCTTTGCCATATTGTTTTTCGATTTGTTTCATCGCTACTTCTAGCGCTTGTGTCCGTTTATCCTTATCCATTTCTAATCCTCCAGTTTATGATAGTACCATGTGGTAAAATTTACTTTTTTTAAATACTGACTAAAATCATTTGGCGGTTTTTCACCAAGTAGTCGATGCCACTTAATACGGTTAATATTAAAGCGACATAAAATGCAACATTTCCGATCCAAGGATTTAATCCAAAATCATTGAATAGGAGTACAAACAATGCGAACATGGTTGATGCTGTCTTAAGTTTCCCGTAAGGTGATGCTGAAATTACGACACCACGTTCAACAGCAAGCAATCTGACTCCTGTTACCAAAAACTCTCTAACTATAATGACCATCACAGCCCATATCGTCACACGCAGTGGCATAATGGTCAATAAATACAATAGCGCTGTAATGACAAGTATTTTATCAGCAATTGGATCTAAAAACTTACCAAAGGTTGTAATTTGGTTATACTTTCTAGCAACAAAACCATCAAGTAAATCTGTAAATCCTGCAATGACAAATAAGATGGCAAACCATAGCCCACCCCAACTTAGTCCGAAAAATCCACTGGATGTTTTGAGTGGTTCAATATACAATAATGTAATCATTATGGGTATAATGATGACGCGAATCAACGTTAATTTATTTGCAGTTGTCATTTTTAGTGCTTCCTTTTCATATTTATCTCTATTTTAACATAAATGCACCTTAACTGTTGCATTTTTAAATCCCTTTTGATACAATAGGTATGCGCATATGGGAGGTGAAGTTGTGGCTAATATTAAACAACAAATTAAAAGAAATAAAACCAATGAAAAACGTCGTTTACGTAATGCATCATTTAAATCATCTGTGAAAACAGCAATTAAATCAGTTGAACGTGCAGTGGCTGCTAATGATAAAGGACTTGCACAAAGTTCATTGTCTTTTGCACACAAGAAGTTAGATAAAGGACTTGCAAAAGGTGTTTATCATAAAAACTTCGTTGACAGACATAAATCAAATTTAGCTCGATTGGTTAATAGCCTATAAGATGCATCAGAGATGTGTCTTTTTTTTTAGCTATTTTCGATTTCTCTAAAGCCACCATATTGTGAGATATAGGTCACATGAGGTAATTTAGGACCAGAGACGCCATATTTCTTGTTATAGCCGATTTTATTGACATAATGCCCCAGATTATCTTTTTCTATTTTCATCATCTTAAGGACTTCAAGCGTTGCTTTGACATCATCAAGCGCCCTATGTGTGTTTGGTATGGCAATACCGTAAGCTTGCACTGCACTTTCTAGGCGATGAGGGAACTTATGACGATCACGATAAATGGCCATAACATCTAATATATCATTTGGAAATATAAATTGTCTGTTTGTGTATTTTTTAAAGAGTTCCAGTAAAAAACCTAAGTCAAATTGAATATTATATGCAACCAATAATGTATGCTCATCATATAATGCATTAAGTTTCGAAAAGGCTTCAATCTCAGATATACCATCTCTTAAAAGCATTTCATCTGTAATGTGTGTAATATCGGTAATTTTTGTCGGTAGGGGATAATCGCAAGTCACCAAACATGACAGTTCTTCTGTGATACGATATTGTCCTTGTTCACGTGTTAAGAGTAATGCACCAATTTCTATAATTTGACTGTTAAATGGACTGAGTCCACTTGTCTCAAAATCAAAAATTAATATACGTTCATGTTTTAACATGTTTATACCCCCAGTAAATAAAACTCAAGTCCTAGTTTTTTATCTTTTTTACCTGACTTGATTTGATAATCCAGTTCTGATAATTGTTCAAGGTGTTTCTCTAAGACTTTAATAACCATCGATTGGGCGTCCTTAACCAAGTAATAAGCTCTACCACTTTTTATATTAAAATGCTCTGCGATTTGAGCTTGTGTATATCCTTGATCAAGTAACAATTTGGTATGAACCAATTCACGTAATTTTGATGCAATATTATTGATGATACGCAATGGATCTTCGTTACGCATCATTAAGTCAGCATAAATTTCAATCATTTTTGTGTGATTTTTTTGGATTAATGCATTGGTGAGTTCATAAATGTTTTCTTCTAAGTTCTTACTTGTTAAGACCATGACATCTTCAATGTCAATGGTTTTACTGTTGATATGATAAAGCGTTAGTTTTTCGATTTCCTGCTCTAGCAAATGGAAATCTTCGTTGATGCGTGCCAATAGTTCATTTGCTGCATCTAAAGAAATCGTAAACCCTTTTTCTTTAAACCTATCAGTGACAAAATTGACATAAGCTTGTTTTGGCAAATCTTTGATTTCTTCTATAAATGTATGATCGAGGATTGCTTTACCAAGGGGATGTGTGCTTGGTATCATGTCATCAATTTTAATGATTAATACAACATCAGGATTCGGTTTTTCAATATATTTAATCATGTCATCAATCATCGACTGACTCATATCTTTTAACACTTCAAAATGGCTGATAATGATCACTTTTTCTTCAGCAAAAAAAGAGATTGTTTGCAAATCTTCTAAGATATCATCAACAAGCGATTCTGTTAAATCATACCGCATAATATTAAAAGGATCCACTTGGATCGTCTTTAATTTTTCATCTACGGCATGGTTGAGCAAAAAACTGTTTTTTGAGGCATAAACATAGATTCTTTCAGACATAAATATCCTCCGCTTCACTTCTCTATTATACTAAAAAATCAATTAAAATGGTAGGTTAAAACCCCATTTTTCTCGCTTATTTACGATACGATAAGTAATGCTTCCGGTCAGACTGGTTTGATAGATGGTAATCGCGTGTTTGTTTAATCGTTGAATGACGCTTTGATGCGGAAACTGGTGCTGATTATTTAATTTTAATGAAATGATGGCAATCTCTGGTTGAACCATATTGATAAATGCTTCTGTGCTCGAAGTTGAAGAACCATGATGTGCGACTTTTAATACATCACTTTTTAATTTTTCACCATAGAAAGTGACCAAGTCCGCTTCGGCTTCGGCTTCTATGTCACCTGTAAATAAAAAAGTTTGATTGAATAACTGAAATTGTAAGACAAGCGAGTTGTTGTTGCGACTTTGGTAAGACCTAATGGGTCCTAAGATGTCAATCAAAATCTTTCCGCAGATGAAATGATCACCTTGCTTGGCTTTTATAATACTATGATGCGCGATGTCATAGCTATCATATGGGTTAATAATGACATGCCTAACATGAAGATGTTCTATTAAATCAGCAGCTTCTTTAATGTGATCATGGTCTGCATGTGTGAGAAAAAGATAATCAATATCTTTAAGTCCATGGGCATTTAAATATGGTAAAACAAACTGATAACTATCAATAACCATTAAACAGTTTGGTGTTACAACAACCGTGCTATCGCCTTGTTCAACATCTAAAAAAATGATATGCCCTCCGCCTAAGTGTATCTCGATTGTTGACCAAAAAAAGCCAAGAAACACTATCATTATGACAATCATTTTTCTTACCCATGATTGTGTCATCAATATAGACAGAAACGCACAAACAAACAAGACTGACACAACAGCTGATACTTTTGGAAAAACAATTGGATCAATGAGTTGATAGATCACTTCTGTTAAGCGTTCATAATCATTAAAAACCTTATAAAGTATGGCATCAAAGGGTTTAAAGCATAATGATATCACTGCCAATGGTATAATCACATACGTGAAAATTAGTATGAAAAATGGCATCCACAAAAACATGAACATATGAAATGATGCCATAAAGCCCAATAAGATACAAGAAATAAAATAACTTCTTAACATATGCTTTAATGTTGGTGGATAACGATTAAAGCGATCATTAAATAATGCGAGCATACATAAAATACACAACGTGATCAAAAACCCCAAATGATAAATCAAATGTATTTGAAAAAACAATAGTATTAAAAATCCCATCAATATCCGTTCAAACTTGGTTGTGTGTAAATATCCCTCAACGTTTATATAAGATAAAACATGGATGATGATTAATCGCCACATTACCCATGAACCACGCTGCACATATAACATAAAGACATAAAAAGCAACAATCACAAATCGTTGTGTGCCATCAGATACATTGCCATAAAACATCCCTTTTTTTATAAGTGTAACTATAACATATAAATGAATGCCACTAAAACTCAGTAAAAACCATAAGCCTGAAGATTGGTAAATCTCTTTTGTTTCTTTAGGAAGATCATAGTTGCCAAGAAAAAGGCTACTCAAATAGCCTTGACTTTCATAGCCTTCTATATGTCTGGCCACCCATTGTCTACCCACATAAATATCAAAGCTTTCTCCGATGATTGTTATCGATGGATTATCCATATATCCTTTAATGTTTTGACTTAAGTAATATGTCTTTAGATCAAATCCTTTTGGTATGGTTTGTGCTTTATATGATTTGATGTCACCTTGAACAATGAATACTTGGCCCACTTCATATAAATCTTTTTTCGTGTACATATGAAAATAGATGCCTTGATGTCTTACGGTTAACTGATCTTGATAGGTCTTTTCATGTATCTCAGTGACCACCACTTGACCGTGAAACGATTGATCTAACGTTCTTGCTTCCCATATGGCATGCCTTAGGAAAAATAGCCCAATCAATGTGCAAACAAAACCTAAATGAAACGATTTTCTATACCTAATGATATAAATAACGCCAAAAATATATAAGATCGGATAAATTAACGCAAACACAAAAATAAAAACAGCCAATAACCCAACATGGAATTTATCCCAATATAAAGTAATCTTTGATTTTCTCAAGTGTTGCTGGACCAATATATTTCACGTTTAATAATTCATCGATATGTTGAAAACTACCATGCTGCTCACGATACATCAGTATCGAGAGCGCTATGGACTCACTAATATAAGGCAACGCATAAAGCGTTTGGAAATTGGCTTGATTTAAGTTGATTTTAAGTTGATGTGATGTTTCTGTTGGCTGTAGTGTTGGAATGGTGATCTGTGCATCTCTCTGAAGTGACATTCTTAAATTGATTTGTGAGATATCCGCTGTCTCTAAAACCCCACCCGCATATGAAATCAAGGTTTCAACAGTGACTGGAAAATAAAAAGCATATCGACCTGGAAAAACAACTGCCCCTGCAATATCAACTTCATATAATTCTGGCATTGGTGCGTGTTGATGAACCAATTGTGCTTCAGGTTCTCTCTTTGGCCAAAGTATCATATTCAAGGTTACTAAGCATAATAAAATAACGACTTGTTTTTGCATATATATCCACCTCGACTTATTTTAGTCAAGGGCTATAAAAATTACTTTAAAAAAGAAAAAGCCGCTTACTTATAAGCGACAATGTATGTTTTTCTTGGATCTAGTCCTTCGTGTGTTTTTATATCTTTAAATTGCGTTTTCTTAAGCATGTCAATATAGTAGTTTAAATCATAGACATATTGCTTGGTTTGATAGATCGTCTGATCGACTTCTACGGTATGCTTTAAGATTGGGGGTTTATATTGAATATGCCAATGATAACTTATAGGTTGTGTATCTGATTCCTTATAATCATGATACGTGCGCATAACATCCTTTTGATATATATCAAAAATCAAAACGCCATGATCATTTAAAGCCTGATAAATATTTTGAAACACTGTTTTTACACCTTTAAAATAGTTGATCACATCAAATAAGCAAAACACCACATCAACACGAACCCCTAAAGCATCTTTTAGGTCATGTTCATAAAGTGGTTGTGGCAACACAGCTTCTTGCAATTTATTTTTAGCTATTTTAAGCATATCTGAATCTTTATCAAGACCAATGGCATCATAACCTGCTCTAAGAAGTTCTGCTAGGAAGTAGCCTGTCCCACATCCAGCATCAATGATGGTTTGTGAGTGATTGATGTATGGTTTAAATTGTTCAAGTAATGCTTCGTAATCAACATCATTCATTAAGACATCATAAATACTTGCAAACATTATAAAATACGCTTAATGCCTAATAATCTTTGGTCAAAGCCATAATAGGCACGCTCTTCTGCTTTAAATAAATGGATAATAACATCATTTGTATCAATCAATACCCATCCGCCATCTTTACCTTCGACGTGTCTCAAATCATTTTCTAAATCTTTTTTTATTTGGTTAATCGCAGCATTTGCTTGTCTTTCGTTGGTTGTACATATGACAAAATAATCATAAAACGGTGATGATTTCTCGAAATCATAGACAGCAATATCTTTCACATTTAATCCTTGTAATATATCAATAATTTTATTGAGTTTTTCCATGTTTTACCTCCAGGTAATACGTATACGCCAACCATTGATCCGGATGTGGTTCGCGTTTTTTTTCTCTAACCTCATCGATGGTTAGCTTCATGCAATATAAGACGGCTTGATCTAGGTTTTCATACGCAAGATCACGAATGATTTTAATATCGGTAAACGTACGATTGGGTTCACAATAGTCACTGATGAATATAATCTTGCCGAGTGTGGTCATATTGGGTTTGCCCCAAACATGATATCTTACAGCTTCAAGAATATCGTTATGTGACACGTGGTACTCTTTTTTGAGAACTTCTGCAGCAGATAGCGCATGATACATCACCGGTGTTTTTTGATAGGCATCAATATCACTTTGTGATAGATAAGATGTCTGTTTTTCACGTGACTCGTTTTTCATTAAATCGTGTGCCAGGCTTGCGACTGCAGCATCATATAAAGACACATTGTAATGGGTTGCAAACGCTAGAGCTGTTTCATAAACACCCATAATATGTTGATATCGATGGTGATCATGTTTAAATTTATCTTTGATATCTTTTTTTAGTTGGTTAATATCAATCATATAAATAATGCCTCAGTTAAACTGATATGTAATCCCTTAGGATAGGTAACAGTCAAGTGACAAGGTCCTTCAATGTGCATCATACCCATATCGGCAAATGTTAATTGCCATTTGCCAGGCTTGACGTTATAAGCTTTTATTTCATATGCATCAACGTAACGTTTAAAGTGTTGTTCTTTATCTTCTAGTAATGGTTTAATACGTTCAGTCTTCGTTTTATGAAAGTTAATTAAATGGCTTAAGTAAAAGACTAAACTGTTTTGCTCACCCTCATAAGCAATAGCAATCAAGCCTTCAATAAATATGGCTTGTCCTTGTTTAATGGGATAAATTTTAGGATTGATTTGTTTGTCTGGTATTAAATCTTTATATGTCTCGTATGTTAAAAATTGGTGTAAATATCCCTTTTGGTATAAACCTGGCATATCAAAAAGCGTTTTATCTTCGAATACGGCCACCAAAGGCTCTTGCGTTAATCCAGCCTTTTTAAATGCTAGTGCTTCTTTATCATGTGTTAACGCCTTAAAAATGGTTGTTTTTCCACTGTTTTGGACACCAAGCAAATAAATGTCTTTTTGCTTAAAAGACAACAAATATGATTTAAGATGTATGATATCAGTTTTATGTTTTGCTGACATGAAAATAATATCAACAAAGGGAACACGTGCATCTTTGGCTTTCACGATAATGCGTTTAAGCATGTCATCTAAATTGGTCGATGATGGCAATAAATCCATTTGATTAATAATATAGACAAATTGTGCATCTTTTTGATATCGATGTATGGGATAACTAAACAATAAATCCAAATGTAATACCGAAGAAACCATAACCATTAAAGCATCTGAGTCCAGATGTGGTAAATCTTGTGGATGCAAATGATCTTTGACCAAGCCATAATGTTTTAACTGAAAACACGCCTGGCAATAGACTTGACCTTTTTTTTCTTGAAAACCGGGTAGGTCTGCATGTTCATATTGTAAAGTAATACCACACCCTAAACACTTATGATTGATTGACATAAGGCGCCAACCTTTCTTGATAAAGTGCTGGTTCTTTTTTTGCTATTTTTCTTAAGATCCATTTTTCAAACATTCGATTCATTTTGGTCATCCAAATGTCGGATTTTGGAACAACAGGGTTGACCAAAATGGTTTCAAAACCCATACGGTTTCCACCCAAAACATCCGTCATCAATTGATCACCTATTAAAGCAACCTCATGTGATTGTTTCGATACTTTTTTAAGTGCTTTTTTAAACCCGAATTTTAACGGTTTAACGCCGCGCCACATCACAGGAAACTCAACATTTGCAGTCGCTTTAAGTACTCTTTTTTTGTTGCTGTTAGAAATGATTAACACTTTAAAAGATTGACTTAGTTTTCTGAGTAACGCTAAAGATTTGTCGTCAATATGTGCTTCATCATAGCCAATAATTGTGTTATCCAAGTCAAAAAACAAGGCTTTTATACCCTGTTTCGCCAATGCGTCATAGTCGATATTAAAAATATGATGAACATATTGATTAGGAATACACTTTAAATATAACGCCATTAGTCAATCTCGATAATTTCTACTGAAAATATACGTCCTGTTTCCGATTTCACTTGAACAACATCACCTTTTTGGTGGTTTTTCATTGCTTTACCAATCGGTGATTCGATCGATATTTTATCATTCAATGGATTGGCTTCAATCGATCCAACCAAGTGAAATATTTTCTCTTGATTTTTATCAATAAAGCGCACCTTTACTTTTTTACCGATTTGAACAATACCTTCTTCAGCGGTTTTAATCACTTTGTGGTGTTTTAATATGTTTTCGATTTCAGCAATGCGTGCTTCAATACGCGCTTGTTCATTTCTTGCTGCATCGTAATCAGCGTTTTCTGATAAATCGCCTTGTGCACGTGCTTCTTTGAGTGCCTCTAAGTTTTCTGCACGTTTGACTTCTTTTAGTTCTTTGAGCTCATCTTTGAGCTTATCAACACCCTCTTGAGTTAATTGATATTGTTGTTGTTTTGCTGCCATGTTAGTCCTCCTTGATAATCTATTAGATTATACACTATTTTTTAATAAATTGCTATGTTTTTAAGTGCTTTTTGATAGCGCTTATGATTTGGTAACCATTTGCCAAGTTGATCATAAAACGCTTTAGAATGATTGAAAACCAGAATATGTGCATATTCATGATAGATGACATACGTTAAATATTCTATCGGCATTGTTGCTAGAAAAGCATTGAGTGTAATTTCATCTTTTTTTCGATGGTAACTGCCAAATTTTGATTTTAAATACTTAATTTTTATGGGTCTTAATGTGATACCATCACGACTGATGATTGGATAAAGATCTTGTTCAATGTCTGGAATTTTTAATGCTAATTCTTTAAAATATATGGCTTTTTTTAAACGATCAATCGCATCGTTTTTATGCCAAATATGACAAGTGTTATCAATCAGCGCATAAGAAAATGGGCCTTCATGTATGTTAATATCATAGGTTTTTCCCCATAACGAAATACTTTGATTGTCTTGTTTATCTTGATAGATCATCAGTTTTTGGTATAATCGATCAAAGTGTAGGTCTAAATAGTGAATAATCACACTTTTTTTTGTACGCTTAGATGTTGTGATATGAACATGATCTTTTCTTATTCTAAAATAGGTATGTTTAATGGCTTTATATTCAATATCATAAGGTAATTGTTTTTGGTTTTTCTCATAAACATTCATAGACGTTTCCTTAGCATGGCATAAGGTTCTGCCTGATAGGGCATGTTGATATATAGTTGTTGTTTCGGATGTCTTGCTACCTCAATCGGTTGTTTATCAATATCCATTAACGTTTCAATCTTAAATGATAAAACGGATCCATTGGGTGTAAATAGTTCAACATCATCACCTATTTTAAAGTAATTTCTTTGTTCGACTAAAGCCATATGATTTGAGGCATCATAGCTTTGAACCAATCCAATAAATAATTGATTGGGTTGTTCGCTTCTTTGGTTGTAAAGTTGTTGTTCAACACCAGGCGTACCGCCTAAAAAACCTGTGGATGCCAACCTGTTTTCGGCTTTTGATAGCGCGATGTGATAAGGCGTGAAATCTTTAATTTCATGGATTTTCGTGTATGCATCAATAAGCATTCTATATGTCGAAACGACAGAAGCAATATAATGTAGACTTTTCATGCGTCCTTCAATTTTAAGTGATGAAACACCTGCATCGATCAGTTGTGGAATATAATCAATAGCTTCTAGGTCTTTTGATGACATTGAAAAGACGGCATCATTGACAGTTTTATTATGTTGAGTGAGTATATAAGACCACCGACATGAATGTGCACATCCACCACGGTTGGCGTCACGATCAGTCATCGTATTAGACAGACTGCAACGCCCCGAATACGACATACACATGCCCCCATGAATAAAGACTTCAACATCCGCGTCTGTCTGTGCTTTCAAGTGTTTAATTTGCTCGACATCAAGTTCACGTCCTAAAACAATTCTTTTAACACCCATTTGATGCCAAAAGCGCACCGTTTGTGCATTCATACTGGATTGCTGTGTTGATAAATGAACCTCTAAGTTCGTATGCTTAATGGTGGCATCAATAATGGCTGGTGATGCTGCAATAATCGCGTCAACCTCTGCTGCTTCTAAGCCTTTTAAGTATTCAATTAAGCCTGAAAAATCGGTGTGATGAGGAATAATATTGGTTGTGACATAGACTTTTTTATTTAACTGGTGAGCAAACGATGTTGCTTCTTTAATATCGGTAAGTGTGAAGTTGGAAGCACGGGCGCGTAGTGAAAAATCAGTGCCACCAATAAAAACAGCATCTGCACCATATAAACATGCAATCTTAAGTTTTTCTAAATCTCCTGCTGGTGCTAATAATTCAATCATATCGATACCTTTTATTTTTTGTATATTGTTTTCTTATGATAAAATCCTGTATCCCATAACTCTTGATATTTGTTTTGGATAGTTTGGACTTGATCGTCTTTATAATCACGGTAAAGTTTTAATATATCTATTGCATAATCATCATCTTTAAAAAGCGTATCAATGATCATATAATCGACATAAGGCTTTAACTGCTCTAATACTGTGTGACTGGATAAAACGTGATGTCTAAACACATGGGTGCCTGCCAAGTCTTCAAAGATTGGATATGGTTCATCGGGTCGTTCTGATTCAATGACTTTTAGATTTTGTTGATGAACATATTGATTTTTAATTGAAGCAAACTGCGTGTAATTTTCAATTAAATGTCTTTTCGAATAAAACATATTTAAATGTCCATGTCCTGTCATAAAGAGGTCATATGCCTTATGTTTTCCAATCGTCACAATATCTTCTAATAGAATTTCTTTTGCGACAAATGCGCCTTTGATGCCTAATTGACTTAAAAAATTAAAATCCGCCGCATTTGTATGTAATGTTTCAGGATGATAAATGGCTAAATGTCCCAGACCAAGCATCTTTAAGGTCATCACAGCACCAATATCAGCAACAATAATTCCTGTAAACTCTTTTGCCGGTAGTTTTTGTATAAACAAAGCAAATGCCTCGAGTTGTGCATCATCCATCAGTTGATTGGCCATAAGGAAAAGTGATTTACCCATGTGATTTGCTTGTTCTAAAGCCTCTACAATCAGCGCAGGTTCAAATGACTGTGTTAATCGTGTGCCAAATGACTCATGACCGATGACTATGCCATCAGCATGCGTTAAGACATCTTTGATGCGATTGAGTTCAAATAGTGTTGCAATCAGTTTCATGTGTGCTCCTTTTGGATAGACTCATGCCATCACCAATATCATGAAATTTAGTATCAAAATCAGGATGATTGGCAACAAATGTCTTAAAAGACTCAATTTTACCAAGTAATTGACGTGTGTTTCGATTGACTTTTTGAGGATTAAGATGATGAAAATGCAAATTATCACAAATGATGATACCATCTTTTTTTAAGTATGGACTATACTTTTCAAAAAATCGTTGATACTGTGCTTTGGCTGCATCAATAAAAATGAGATCATAGGTTTGATCAGACATTTCATAATCAATCGCATCAGCACATATCAATTGAATTTTATCATCCAATCCAAAAGACTTAATATGGGTTTTTGCTAATGCCTGCATATCGGGCTGACGCTCTATTGTGTCAACTTTGACACCAAAAAGGGCCATAGCAATGGCGCTATACCCAATGGCTGTTCCAATCTCTAAAACATCTTTAACATCATATTTTTTTATGGCGTCTAAAATAAACAAAAGCCCATCGTCAGAGATGATAGGAATGTGATGGTCTTTTGCAAATGTTTTTAATGCATCAATCATTAGGCTTCGTCTTGAGTTTCCTCTAAATCGTCTTCATCATCAAGCTCATCAAAATATTTTTGAAGAATTTCATCAAGCATTTCCCATTCTTCATCGGTTTCAATATCAACGAAAGTACCTTCGTCTTCAGTTTCACCTGGTTCAAAAACAGCAGCGCTGATTTCTTCTGAATCTGCAAACTCAAAGACAACATATGACTTATCGTTGGCTTCATGGGTGAATAAAATATTGCAAACTACTTCAGTGCCATCTTCATTGGTGACAACAATTTGATCTTCTTTTAACATGGTTAATCTCCTTTTATCTTATAGAATCTAAATAATTCTGTAAAATCAATACAGCTGCTAATTCGTCTTTTTTAGCCTTCCGGTCTTTCTTATGTGAGCCTTGCATCACTTTAAGTGCACTTTGTGTTGATAATCGTTCGTCCCAAAGTATCACTTTCGCGTCTGTTTTTTGTTCTAGTTTTTCTTTAAACTGTTGTGAAATTTGGCCGCGAATACCAATATCATTATTCATATGCTTAGGGAATCCTAAAACAACGACATCCACTTTTTCTTTTGTTATGACGTCTAAAAGCATTGATATGGCTTCGTCGTAATCTTCTGATTTAAATCTGAATGTCTGATAGGTATTTGCAATAATACCAGACGTTGATATCGCTATACCTAATGTTTTACTGCCTAAATCGAGTCCAATATATGTTTTCATAATAACACTTCTATGGTTTTGATCACAGTTTGAACTGTGTCTTTATGTTGGGTACCACCTTGAGCAAAAAATGGTTTTCCCCCACCTGAGCCTTGTGAAACCTCTGCAGCTTTTTTAATGAGTGTTGCTGCATTGTCTAATTGGCTCTTACAAATAAATGTTACTTTGTCTTCAGAGACATTAATTAAGAATAATGTTTCTGCTTTTATTTTATCATAAAGCGCATCTATCAGTTGCTTTAAAACCTTAGAATCAACATCATTTGTTACGATAACTTGACGTTTGTTTGTTGGATCAATCTCAAATTGACTCAGATCACTTAATACATCTTGCTCTTTTTTTCTCATGAGTTCTTTTTCTACGCTTTTAATCAAACCTTTAAAGGTTTCAATATATTGTCGGTAATTTAAGATGTCTTGATAACTCCCTATGATATCAGGGCGTTTTAATGGTGTTAATGTTGGATCGAGTTTTGCCAATTTATCTTGAAGGAGTATGATTTCTGCAGTCAGTGGTTGAAGATAAGCTTCAACTTGATGTTCAAGTTGTGTCCCTGTCACACCTTCCATACGATAGATGCCCGATCCAATGGATTCATATGAGCAAATGGCGAAATCAACGATTTCTTTGGTATTTTTGACATGTGTACCGCCGCATAACTCAATACTCCATCCCATATCGACAACACGAACAATGTCACCATATTTTTCACCAAAAAGCGCCATGGCACCCATTTTTTTAGCTTCGTCGAGTGGCATTTCTTTAATGCGTACGTCTAAGGGCTTTTCAAAGATATAATGTTTGACCAATGACTCAATGTCTAAGATTTTTTGGTCATTTTCTGTTTCAAAATGGTTAAAGTCGAAACGCCAACTTTTTGGCGATACTTGTGACCCTTGTTGATGCGCATGTGTGCCTAAAATGTCTTTGATTGCTTGATGAAACAAATGAGCCGCACTATGGTTTCTAATGGTTTTTAAACGTGCGTTGGCATCAACAATGGCTAAAACGTCATCGCCTTGTTCAAAGGATTCAGATAACACATGCAGTGCTTGGCCATTAGGCAATTTATAGACATCAAGTACCTCTGTCCCGTTGATGGTTCCTAAATCAGCAACCTGTCCACCTGATGTGGCATAAAACGGTGTTTGATCTAATACAATACCTTCATCAAAGACTTTAATGACTTTGGCTTCTGTTTGTAAGAAATCATATCCAACAAACGTTGAAGGCTCCGTAAAATTTAGAAAAGCTTGTTCCTGTGATTTCATTGAACCTTGCGTTTTTCTTGCTTGACGTGAACGCTCTTTTTGTTTATCTAGAGCTTCATAAAAGGCTTTAACATCAACTTCTGCCTGGTTTTCTTTGGCGTATTCAATGGTTAATTCTAGTGGAAACCCGTAAGTATCATATAGTTTGAATGCTGTCTCACCACTAAGATGGTGTCCTTTGGTTTCAAGTGCTTCAAAGAAATGTTTTTCACCTTCATTAATGGTTTCAAGAAATTTTTCTTCTTCTTTTAAAATGATTTTTTTAACGATGTCTTTGGTGTCATTTAATGATTGATAAAATGTCCCCATGGTCGAAATGACGTCATCCACCATTAAGTATAAGAATGGTTCCGTTAAACCAAGAGTTCTACCATATTTGACTGCTCTTCTTAACAATCTTCTTAAAACATAACCACGACCCTCATTTGAAAGCATAGCACCATCACTGATTGCGAAAACAAGTGCTTTAATATGATCGGCAATGACTTTAAAAGCCATTTGTCCTTCATAAGTCATTCCTGATAATTGTTCGCATTTATGAATCATTGGTAAAAACAAATCTGTTTCAAAGTTGGTTTTTGTGCCTTGAATCACACATGCAAAGCGCTCTAAACCAGCACCTGTATCAATGTTTTTATTGGGTAGTTCGGGATATTGTTCACGCTCTAGCCCTGGTTTTGAGTTAAACTGTGAAAACACAATGTTCCAAATTTCAATATAGCGTTCATTTTCGATATCATCTTTAATAAGTTCAACACCTCGATGATCATATGATGGTCCACGATCATAATAGATTTCAGTGTCTGGTCCACATGGTCCAGAACCAATTTCCCAAAAATTATCAGACCGAGGTATTAAGTGATCAGCCTTTATGCCTAAAGATAACCATATCTCAAGCGCTTCTTGATCTTCAGGATAATATGTCATATATAATTTTTCTTGGTCAAACCCAAACCATTTTGGGTCAGTTAGTAATTCTAATCCCCAAGCAATCGCATCTTGTTTAAAATAATCTCCAAAGGAAAAATTCCCAAGCATTTCAAAAAATGTGTGGTGTCTGGCAGTAATGCCTACGTGATCGATATCATTGGTTCTAATACATTTTTGAACATTGGTTAATCTTGGGTTTGTTGGTGTCTCGCTGCCATCAAAATATTTCTTTAATGGAGCAACCCCAGCATTAATCCATAGCAATGTTGGATCATTTTGTGGAATAAGCGATGCTGATCTTTCCACTTTATGCCCTTTGGATTTAAAAAAGTTTAACCAGGTCTCTCTGATTTGTTGCCCTGTCATGGTTTTCATTTGACATGCCCTCCCTTGGATAATAAAAATAAAACGCCCTTAGATATGCTAAGGACGCAATTGTGCGCGGTACCACCTTAGTTCTAGCAACTGCTAGCCCTCAAAACAATCATTAAGGCTGATTAACCATATGCTCCCAAAATAGCGTTCATAAGGCTTATGCTTCGTTTTCACCACCCACGAAGTCTCTTTGTCATAAGCGATTATTACTCGTTTTGTTCATCGCACATATAGTTTAGCATAGAGCTTAAAAAATGTAAAGTGAAAATCACATGATTATGTCTTTGTGATGCCTTGATGTAGCATTTCGTAGTGTAAGATGTCTTCTTCGATATAAGGTCCTTTGACAACTTGAAATCCAAGTTTTAAGTAATAGTCTTTTAAGTAGGCTTGTCCTGATATTCTAACAGGGCTACCGTTAAGATCTTCAATGGCTTTGATAATAAGTTCTGCAGCTAAGCCTTGTTTGCGATAATCTGGGTGTGTAACAACACGTGAAATGGCGTGTTCTTTGTACTTAATCCCAGGATGAATGAGCCTTAGATAACAGATAACTCGATTCTGTTCTTTGATGAAATAATGTATGGCGTGTTGATCTTTAAAGTCTGTATCAGCATACAATATTTTTTGCTCAGTTACGAACACACGATTTCTAAGATCAAAAATCAAGTATAGTTCATCAACAGTTAATTGATTAAAGGGTTTGATGATGATGTTTTTTTGCATAATAAGCGATCAAAGGTACGCCAAGTGACGCCCATCCTCCTATGATAAAATATCTTAAGAATTCAAATGTTAGAGCAGTTGGAAACACGATTTTAAGCCCTTCTTTAAGCAAAAAGACTGTTGCAAGCCCAAGTATAACTTTAATACTTTTAAATAAAAATGATTCTTTTTTTTCTTCTGTGATGTATGTCATATTTATAAAATGACCCAAGACAAAGCCAATCCAGCCACCGAAACCTTTATATAAGTTGGGGTCTCTAAACACAATTAAGACAATAAGTAATACTGGAATGATATACAACACATATTGGTGCATAACATCTTCGAATCGATCAAAAAATTTAAAGGTATGATGCATAATATATATACCGATAAGGAGCCCTACAATGACATCGGTTAAATAATGTTGTGCCAAATACATTCTTGAAAATGGAATAAGGATTAATGCAGCAATGGTTAACCATTTTAAGTAAGGTTTCTTATGTTTTTGGTATAAATCAAAATAGACAAACGCTTGTCCACCAGCGACTTGTGAATGTCCACTCGGAAACGCATAGCCTTCGGTAATCACGCCTTCAATCGGTGGGGCTGTAATACCTTCAACCATAAATGGTCTGGGTCGTCTAAAGACTTCTTTAAGACCCAAAGTTAATAAGGTTGAAATGGTCAATCCCATAATGATTTTAAATGCATATTTCTGACTATACGTCCAATAAAGTATACCTACCAATATGATGATGAATACTTCATCACCGAATTGCGTAACAATAAAGAAAAAATAGTCAAATACAGGGTTTCTTAAAAGTTGTAATGCCTTAATAATTTCTATATCAATCATGGTGATCATCCTTTATTTTAGCAATATCAATGACGGATTCTTCGTCTTTATTAAGGTTAATCTCATCAAAGGTTTCAGTATCTAAGTTAAATGTATGTCCATCAAGTTTTTTTAATTTCTTTAGTTTTTCAATCATGAGTTTACCAAATTGATAGCCATACTCGGCATTTTTTTCAACCATTTCTGGTTTGAAATCCAAAATGTCATATGGTACCAGTTTAAACAGATGGTTGGGTTCAAAATTAATGAGACAAATATTGTGATGTTTATATTTTTTTGATTTAAACATGCCATCAATTGGGACGGCCAATATAATATCACACCCTGCCTCGATTAATGGGTCAATCGGACAATTGTCCAGTGCGCCACCATCAACATATGACTGATCATTGATTTCGGTAGACCCAAAAATCACCGGAATCGATGCGCTTGCCAAAACAGCTCGATGGGGTTCTTCTGCTTCATTTAGGTAAAAAACTTCTTTTTTCATACGATGAATGAGTATTTGATCAATCAATCGCTGTTTTTTTAATTTTGCTGCCGTTGCGTATCCATGAATTTTACTTTCTCTTATTTCCTCAATAGATATTTCTTTAGCCAGTTTTTCATAGAGTTCTTTAATACTAAACATGCCTAGTTTATCTAACTTATACCTATCCAACCCTGAACCATATATCTCATGGTTGTTGATGAGCATCCATAGTTCGTGCATGCGCTCAATTGTTAGATTTGCTATGACCATTAATGTGTTGATAGCACCAATTGAAGTCCCTGAGACCTCATAGATTTGATCGAGTATTTGTGCTTCTTTAAGTGCTTTTAAGATGCCAATCTGATAGCTGCCTCTAGCACCACCGCCACCAAGTGCGAGACCAATTTTATGTTGCATCATATCACCCTTGATTGATAATTTTGCGCAGTCTTTTTTGTTGATCTTTTTCTTTTAACGATTGACGCTTGTCATAATCCTTTTTCCCTTTTGCTAAGCCAATTTCGACTTTTGCTAGCCCTTGACTTAAATATAGTTTCAAAGGAATCACAGTATGTCCTTGCTCTTTGGTTTGAGCATAAAGTTTAATGATTTCTTTTTTATGCAATAATAGCTTTCTAGGACGTGTTTCATCATGATTAAAGATAGAGGAAAAATCATACCGTGAGATATGCATGTTACTGATATACGCTTCTTGTTGCTTAAATGTGACAAATGCATCATTTAAATTGACGTGACCCAAGCGTATGGATTTAATTTCGCTCCCTTTAAGCTGAAGGCCTGCTTCATATGTTTCTAGGATGAAATAATCATGCCTTGCTTTTTTGTTTTGACTTATGATTTTCATGATGTTTTCCTTTTTTCACTCTTTTTTTAGGTATGATTTTGAAATCCATTTTTTTATCATCAATATCGACTGCAATACACTCGACAGTAATTTCATCACCTAAACGATATCTTAACCCCTTGTGGCCAATATAAGAAAGCATGGACACATCATAGCGATAATAATCATCCATAGAAGATAAGGCTACAAAACCTTCGATACCATTGTGCAGTTTAACAAACATGCCTGAAGGCATCATTTGTGTAATATTGGCTTTAAATATATCACCGATTTTATCGGCCATATATTCACAACTTTTCAGTTTGGCAACATCGCGTTCCATTTGCACTGCTTTTCTTTCTTGATCGGATGTGTGTTGTCCAACCTCATACATAATATGCTCGAAATGCTTAATGTCCTCTTGATAGTTTTTTGATTCTCCTAAGACAAAAAGATGGATAAGTCTATGCAATATTAAGTCTGGATAGCGTCTGATCGGTGATGTGAAATGTGTATAATATCTCGCGCCTAAACCATAGTGAATATCTAGTGTTGCACTATATTTCGCTTTTTGCATGGCACGTAATAACAAACCATGAACAATAGGTCCATAAGGTGAGTTGACGGTGTTTTTAGTAATAAACTGTAGTGGCTTTGGTTGACCTAACTGTTTGAAATTAACAGGGAAGCCAAGCTGTTTAATGGTCTCTAAAGCCATTCTTAATTTATCATTATCCGGTTTTTCGTGGATGCGATAGATCGTTGGTAGTTTGGCATGATACATATGAAAAGCAACTGTTTCATTGGCAATAAGCATTAATGATTCAATGAGTTTTTCAGCTTGGTCGGTTGTACGTTCATAAACGTCTAAAACACGTCCTTTGTCGTCGACAACAAATCCAAGTTCAGATGTTTCAAACTCAATTTCACCACGTTTTGTCCGCACTTTTTTAAGTTTTTGTGCCAACTCATTCATTGAAATGAGCATATGTTCTAATGCATCATCGTGAAGTGTTTTACCGTCATTTAAAAAATCGTTAACTTTTTTATATGTTAATCGGTGCTTACTATGTATGATTGTTTTTTGAATATCATATGAAACAACTTTGGCGTCTTGGTCAAGTACCATTTGACACGATAATGTTAATTTGGGTTCATGGGGGTTTAACGAACACCAATCGTTTGATAAAACATGTGGCAACATTGGAATAACACGGTCAGCTAAGTACGCGCTTGTTGAGCGTTCGTATGCTGAGAGATCTAGGAGCGTATCTTTTTTTACATAATGGCTCACATCAGCAATATGAACGCCTAAATGATAGTGATCATCAATGATTTCTAATGAAATCGCGTCATCTAAATCTTTCGCATCAGCACCATCTATGGTCACAATAAGTGCATCTGTTAAATCAATACGTTCATTTTTCTCTTTATTAAAATCCATTTGAATGGCATTGGTTTCATCCAAAACATCTTGTCTAAAGGTTTGTGGCCATTGATATTGTGCAACAATTTTAAGTGTGTTAATATCTGGATCATTGATATGTCCAACGATTTTTTCTAACTTCGCATTGATGACATCTTTTTCTATTTTTGTAACTTCTAGTAACAAGACATGGCCATCTACGATGTTTCCCTCAACGGAAACATTTAATTTTCGATCGATATATGTGTCACTCAAAAACTCAATGTCTGCTTGTTTTTTCTTGACTGTAACAACCACATGTTTTAATGCGCGTTTAATAATGTGGACGACTTTCGGACTAATATCATCTTTGACAAACACGATGTCATCGTGCATCGCATCTGATAAATGTGTCCCTTCAATGTACTGATCTTTCACTTCTTGTCTTAAAAAACCAAACGTCTTTTTATGATCAAGTCGGCCAATTAAAATATCTGGTCTTAGTTTGATTTCATCTTGATCAAACATGATAAAAGCATCTTCCTTAAGTGGAAAATCCTTGGGCATGTCATCTTTATGTATATGTCTGGTTTGTTGTTCGTAAAACTTAATATATATCTGATTCATAGGGTTACCTCTTTCATATTATAGCATAGATTTAGTGATAAATCACTGGTTATCATGTATGTTTCCATGCTATTTTCATTTAAAAAAGACTTTAAAAAAAGCGCCTTGTTTAGGCGCTTTAACTAAAATTTGATTACTTTAAGTTATAAAAAGTCTTTAATCCTAAGTATTGTGCTGTATTGCCTAATTGATCTTCGATGCGTAATAATTGGTTGTATTTTGCAATACGGTCTGTTCTAGATGCAGATCCTGTTTTGATTTGTCCTGCATTGGTTGCTACTGCGATATCAGCAATCGTCACATCTTCAGTTTCTCCACTACGGTGAGAAATTACACATGTGTATCCAGCACGTTTTGCCATTTCAATCGCATCAAATGTTTCTGTTAATGTACCGATTTGGTTGACTTTAATCAAAATTGAATTTGCAATGCCTTTTTCGATACCTGTTCTTAATCTTTCAGTATTGGTAACAAACAAGTCATCACCAACCAATTGAATTTTCTTGCCAAGTTTTTCTGTTAAATAAACCCAGCCTTCCCAGTCGTTTTCATCTAAGCCATCTTCAATTGAAATGATTGGAAATTCGTTTACCAACTCAGCATAGAAATCAGATAATTCGTTACTTGTAAATGATTTTCCGCCTTCACCAGCTAAAACATATGTCTTAGTATCTTTGTTGTAAAATTCAGATGAGGCAACATCCATTGCAAGCATAACATCCTTGCCAGGTGTGTAACCAGCTTTTTTAATGGCTTCAACGATCACTTCTAATGCTTCTTTATTTGATCCAAGGTTAGGTGCAAATCCACCTTCATCACCGACTGCAGTATTGTAACCTTTACCTTTAAGAACCGCTTTTAAGTTATGGAAAATTTCAGTCCCCATACGAATCGCTTCTTTAAATGTTGGCGCACCTACTGGAATAATCATGAATTCTTGAAAATCAACGTTGTTATCTGCATGTGATCCACCATTGATGATATTCATCATTGGTACAGGCAATTGTTTTGTATTAAATCCACCAAGATATTGATAGAGTTCAACACCTAAAAAGTCTGCAGCAGCTTTGGCTGCGGCCATTGAAACACCTAAAATGGCATTTGCGCCTAATTTAGATTTGTTTTTTGTTCCGTCAAGTTCAATCATTAATTGATCAATTGCCAATTGGTTGGTCACATCATAACCAATAAGTTCTGGTGCAATCACTTCATTAACATTATGAACTGCATTTAAAACGCCTTTACCTAAATAACGTTTTTTATCTCCGTCTCTAAGTTCAACTGCCTCATGTTCACCTGTTGATGCACCTGATGGCACGATGGCACGACCAAACGCGCCTGAATCTGTAAATACTTCTACTTCAATTGTTGGGTTCCCACGAGAGTCTAAGACTTCGCGAGCATAAATATCACTAATAAATGGCATAAATTTCACTCCTTTATATTTAATTTTGCCGAGTTTTAACCATATCTATTATACACAAAATATTCACTTTATGAAAGACAAACACCAATAAAAACGTTTACTTCTTATAAAAAAAGACAAATGCTTCAATTTAACAGAAGCATTTATCTTTTTCTTAGAGTTCTAAATATTTTAACCTTGGCTTAATTGATAAAAAGATGATGGTAACCAATATCCCTTTAACAAGATTAAAAGGAGAATAACTAGCGAAGTTTGCCCATAGAAAACTTGTAAAGGTAAAGGGCGAATCATTCACAAATGAAAAGACATCAAATCGGATCGCACCACTATTTGTAACCCCAAATAAACTGAGATAGATAGGTGTCGCAAATAAGAAGTTGATTAAAAACATGAATGTTACAATGGATGCCGATACAACGCTGGTGTAAACGACCCATTCTTTACCAGATAAATGTGTGCCATTGACACTCACTTCATAAAGTAATGGTTTTTCTTTGTTTTTTAAGATGCGTTTTGCTAAATTGTATCCAAAGATAATTGCAAATGACGCTGACATCGCCAATAATTCACCGACAACATCGCCAATCTCAAACCCTCTAAATAGTCGTCTTGCGACTGTTCTGATCAAAACAACGCCTATGGTTTCTTTTGTACCTAATACTAAAAGTGAAACCAAAATAGCAACCTCACTAAAATCCAGCTTTAAAAATCCCGCAAAAGGTCCTGTTGGTATGAACCAAGGAATTTCAATGAGTGCCAAAACAATGGATATCGATGCTAAAGATACCATATACAACATTTTTTTAAGTCTTACATAATTCGTCATGCTTTCTTTCCTCCTAATGAAATAAAAAATCGGCCACCTGGAGCCGACGAAAAAAGCAAGCGTCAAAAAGACGATTTATTCTTCTCCCATCCAGACTATACTGTCGGTTCTAGAATTTCACTAGATCAACCCTAAGGTTCGCGGACTGTCACCGCCGGTAGGGAATTACACCCTGCCCCGAAGTATATAATTACAGTGCTATTATACACAACCTTTATTTCATTGTAAAGTAAAATTATCAAAAAAATGCCCACCGACTTATGGTATAATTAAGTAGAATAAACATATCGAGGTGATTTGATGAAAAAGTTGATCTTTGTATTGATGCTTTTAACAAGCGTAATGACCCTTGTGGCGTGTGCTGATGATGGGATTTCAACTGAAAGCACGATTGTTAGTAAAGAAATTATTGATGGTGGTTATTATTTTAATGTCACCTATGATATTGAAGGTTTCTTTGAACCTTTAACAGCAACCATCAAAGTCTCAGAAACTGTTTTTAATCAATATGATGTTGGTGATACTTACGTGTTTACACGCCCAGATACTTCTGAGAACTATCGAAATTCCTAACGTTTTAAAAAACTAATCATGAAAACGTTTTTTAATGGGTTCTCACATCAAAAGACGTTTTTATTATGTATAATAAGAGTGAATACTACACAAGAGGTGAAACAATGAAACAAAAAAAATTTACTGCCTTAATCATCCTAGATGGTTATGGTTTAGCACCAGATGGTGATTCAAACGCTGTATCACTTGCCAAAAAACCGTATTTGGATACATTATTTGAAAACTACCCAACAAATACTCTAGAAGCAAGCGGTGAAGCTGTCGGATTACCTGAAGGACAAATGGGTAATAGCGAAGTCGGACATTTAAATTTAGGTGCTGGCCGTGTCGTTTATCAATCATTAACACGCATTAATGTTGCGATTAAAGATGGCTCTTTTTTCGAAAATAAGGCATTTTTAGAGGCGATTCATCACGTTAAGAAAAACAAGAGTAAATTACACATTATGGGTCTTGTGGGTGATGGCGGTGTCCACTGTTATGACACACACATTCAAGCACTTTTTGATTTAGCGAAAAAACACGAAGTCCCTGCATATCTACATGCTTTTATGGACGGCAGAGATACGCCTCCAACCTCAGGATTAGGCTATCTTAATGGCCTTATCAATTATGGTGTCCCAGTTGCAACTGTTTCAGGTCGCTATTATGCGATGGACCGTGATAATAACTGGAATCGAATTCAAAAAGCTTTTGATACTATGGTATTGGGACACGGTCCAAAGTTTGCATCTGCACTAGAGGGCGTTAAGGCATCCTATGATCAGTCAATTACTGATGAATTTATGTTACCTTTTGTCGTTGATCAAGACGGCTTGGTTCAATCAAACGATGCCATTATTTTTGCAAACTTTAGACCTGATCGTGCGATCAGATTGGCAACAGCATTTTCAAACCCAGATCATGCCAATGATTATCATTCAGAAGGTAAACCATCATTTGATACAACTCATGTGCCTAAAAACATTTGCTTAGTCCAAATGATGCACTATGCAGAAACCGTCAAAGGTCCACTTGCATATGAGCTTCAAACGCTTGATAATATTTATGGTGAAGTCATTGCTGATGCGAATCTTAAACAAATACGAATTGCTGAAACAGAAAAATATCCGCATGTCACCTTCTTCTTTGATGGTGGTAGCGAACGTGATTTTAAAGGTAGCACCCGCATTATGGTTGAATCGCCTAAGGTTGCAACCTATGATTTAAAGCCTGAAATGAGTGCTTATGAAGTTAAAGATAAAGCTGTTGAAGCTATTTTGTCTCAAACTTATGACACAATGATTCTTAATTTTGCCAATCCAGATATGGTCGGTCATACAGGCTCATTACCGGCAGCAATCAAAGCGGTAGAAACCGTTGATGCTTGCACAAAAGAAGTCGTTGAAGCCATTTTATCTATTGGCGGTGTCGCCATTGTATTGGCAGACCACGGCAATGCTGAAAAGATGGAAGACGATAATGGTAATCCTCACACAGCACATACAACCAATTTAGTGCCTGTGGCCATCACTAAAAAAGATGTTAAACTTGCTACAGGGGCACTCTGTGATGTTGCACCAACATTACTAGAACTCTTAGGCATCAAACAACCTAAAGAAATGACTGGAAAAAGCTTAATTATAAAATAAAACCACATAAATTGAAATGATAAGATGTTAGTAGACACAAAAAAACTACTAACATCTTTTTCTTTATGCTTAAATATATTTGAAGGGAGGTCTTAACTATGGGAAGACCAAAAGGAGCAATCAGTAAAAGACCAAATAGGTATTGGAGCAAAGAAGATAAATACGACTATGTAAAAATAATTATGAGTGGTGAAACCAGCATAACACAGCTTGCAAGAGATAACGGCATATCAAGAGGCATGTTATCGACGTGGTTAAAGAAATATCAAACTGGCGGCATAGATGCACTAGAAAACCAAAGGAAGCCAGGAAACCCACTTTCTAAATTTCAAAACAAGAAAACACTGACACCATTAGAGGCACTCCAGTATGAGAACATGAAACTAAAAATTGAAAATGAACGCCTAAAAAAAGGATACACGACCGAGGAGGTGATGGCTATAAGACAAAGAAGGTCATCCAAAAAGAATACCAAATCATAAACTTATTAAGTGATGAGTTCAACATCATGAGTCTCTGCGCGTACATGAAACTGTCTAAGTCTGGATACTATAAATGGTTGAGCAGAGACGGACGATTAAACCGGTATGAGATCAACCGTAAAGACCTGACAGCTCTACTGTTGAACGTGTACAAGAAACATTCTACATGGGGATATAGACATCTGGCAGATCAAGTTAGAAAAGAGACGGGATGGATATTCTCTGATCTAATGGCACACAAGTGCTGCAAAGCAGCGGGCATTAGATCTTCAGCACGAAAACAATACAGCCCTCCAGGTGAAGAACATGACATCTATCCGAATTTGATTGGTAAAGATTTCACAGCAACTAGACCTTTTGAGAAAGTCTGTACAGATACAACAAGTTTCTATCATAAAGGCATAAAGTATGATTGGAATATTTATTTAGACCTCTTCAACAACGAGATTATCAGTTACGATTTCAGATTGAGCAAATCTGGAAATGGTGTAAAGAATCACTATAGTGCACTCAATAGATTTTTAGAAGCAAAAGAAAAAAGAGGATATAAGAGCCAGGTTACGATTCTCCACTCGGACCAAGGCGCAATATATACCTCCAGAGCATTTAATGCTCATTTAGATTCTACCATAAAACGATCGATGTCTCGTCTAGCAACTCCAACAGATAATCCGGTTTTAGAATCACTGAATGGTTGGATAAAAGATGAGCTAATGTTTGATTTTAATTTAAAACGCTGTAAAGATATTACAAGTTTAATCAAAGATTATGTCAAATACTACAACCATGTAAGAACGGCATACACATTAAAATATAAAAGCCCAGTTCAATATCGAACTGAGCAACTATATTCGTAAAGTTTTTTTGTGTCTACAAACCCTTTACTATTTCAATAAATGTGGTTTTTTTTATGCCGCTGATTTAATTCTCTCATCAAGCCACTTAATGACATCTTTAAATACTTTTTCTTGATCCAAATCATTAAAGATTTCATGATAATTATGGTCATATATAATTAACTGTTTATCTTCTGAAGGTATTAGATCATAAAGTCTTTGACTCATCGAAAAAGGCACAATTTTATCATTACCACCATGTAAAATTAAAACTGGCGACTTGAAATTTGTAAGATGCTTGTTTAAGTATCTAACCCCTGAAACAAACATTGCCCCAACCAATGAAATCGAAAAATACTTTAAATTGAGTGGATCACTGATATATAGCGATTCTACTTCTTTGATTCTTGATAATTGATCATTTGCAAAGTTCGATTTTTTTGGAATCCAACCCAAAAGTTTATACCCAATAAATCTAAGGGGCAACACATCTTTAATAAAATATGATGGTGCAGCGCTACTGATAATACCATCAACATCACCGTACTTGACTGCATATAAATCAACAATTAATCCGCCAAGGCTATGACCAATCAAAAAAATCTTTTGGTTTGATTGTTTTTTTTCGCTAATCACGATTTCATGTAAATCATCAATAAACTCATGAAAATGTTTTAATTTTCCTCGTTTACCTTGGCTTAACCCATGCCCACGCAAATCATATCTTAGAACAGAATAACCCGCTTCGTTAAGCCTGTCAGTAATGACATCATAACGACCCGAGTGTTCAGCAATACCATGTGTAATAATGATGGTAGCTTTTGGTGTTTCAACGGTATCTTTTTTTGTGTGAATCAATAACTGATTGATAAGCATTCATAACACATCCTTTGTTATTATTATACCTAAAAATAAGACTTTTTTATGAGATAATTTCACATTTTTTAAAAGCGCTTTCTCTTTTTACTGAAAAGATATTCTTTTTATGGCGTAGGGTTTTAATCTATTGTATAATACAAATAGATAGTAAAGGAGATTTGAGTCATGAAAAAAACGAGTTTACATCAGCATCATATAACATTGGGTGCTAAGATGATTGAATATGCGCAATTTGATATGCCTATTTCTTATACTGACATAAGTAAAGAACATCATGCCGTCAGAGAGCAAATGGGTATTTTTGATGTCTCGCATATGGGTGAATTTTTAATTGAAGGACCAGATGCGATCGATTTTGTTAATCGTTTGGTAACCAACCAAGTGACACTAGATACAACAAAAGTGACGTATGCACTACTTTGCAATGAAGATGGTTTTATTATTGACGACTTATTGGTATATGTGTTAAAAGAAAACCAAGTACTGCTTGTTGTTAATGCCGGCAATATCGATAAAGATTTCGCTTGGATTCAAAAACAAGTGTCCTCATATGATGTGACTTTACGTGATATTTCAGATGCTTATAGTCAGGTTGCCATTCAAGGACCCGAAGTAAAAACACATATCAATAATATTTTAGGGAGTCACTTAACTGATTTAAAATTCATGACTTATCAAGTGGTACCGTATAAAGACGGTTTTGTCATTGCATCACGTACCGGATATACTGGTGAAGATGGTTTTGAGGTTTATGGCACACATGATTTAATCCTTGATGTATGGCAACAAGCCCTTGATCATGGTGCGACACCTTGTGGGCTTGGTGCACGTGATACACTACGTTTTGAAGCAAATTTGCCGCTATACGGTCATGAATTATCTGATACCATTACACCGCTAGAGGCGGGGTTAGGTTTCGCGGTTAAGTTTGATAAAGCTTTTATTGGAAAAGATGCGTTGGTCAAACAAGTTGATCACCTGAAAAGAAAAATTGTTGGTTTAGAACTCCTTGAAAAAGGAATCCCAAGACAAGGTTATGACGTCTATAATGAGGCTGACGAAAACATTGGTTTCATCACGACAGGATATCTTTCCCCAAGTTTAAATAAACCAATTGCTTTAGCGATGGTGAATCTTCCAAATCACAAACTTGGCACAATCGTTTATGTGTTGATTCGGAAACAAAAGGTACGTGCAAAAATTGTTAGTCGAAAATTCTTAACAAAACAATATATAAAATAGGAGGCAGTAAAAATGAAAGTTTTAGAAGGTTTAAAGTACACACCCGAACACGAATGGGTAAAAGTTGAAGGTGACTATGCACTCATTGGCATTACAGATCATGCACAAGAGACCTTAGGTTCAGTCGTCTTTATTGATTTACCACGTGTTGGTCAATCGTTTAATCAAGGTGATAGTTTTGGTGCAGTTGAAAGTGTCAAGGCTGCATCTGATTTATACTTGCCTGTTTCTGGTGAAATCACTGAAGTGAATGAAGCTTTAGAAGATGCACCTGAATTACTCAATGAAGATTGTTATCAACATTGGATTGTAAAAATTAAAATTTCAAACGCCGATGAACTTTCATCACTTCTTGATGACAAGGGTTATCAAGCACTAGACTTCTAAGAAAAGGGGGCATACCCACATGCATAAATATTTACCCCATACTAAAGCAGATATAAAAGCGATGCTTGACGTTATTAAAGCCAATTCTATTGATGATCTTTTTAATAAAATACCAACATCGTTGCAACTAAAAACACCTTATAACATACCAGAAACACTGGCTGATGATGACTTATCAAAACATTTACATCAGTTGGCCGATCAAAACAAACAACTGACCATCTTTAGAGGTGGTGGTGCATATGATCATTTTATACCAACACATATTAAGGCTTTAATCACACGACAAGAGTTTTTATCTTCATACACACCGTATCAACCAGAGGTTTCTCAAGGGACTTTGCAGTATATCTTTGAATATCAATCGATGATTTGTGAACTGACAGGTATGGATGTTTCTAATGCATCGATGTATGATGGCACAACAGCAACCGCTGAAGCAATGTTTATGGCGTTTGCACATACCAATCAAAAAACGATCTTGGTCAGTGCAACTGTGCAACCTAAAACCATTGAGGTCCTTCGGACATATGCCAAGTATCGTGGATTATCTGTTCAAATTATTCCCGAAAAAAATGGTGTTACTGATTTTGACTATGTGAAAGCACATGTCGAAAACACGATGGGTGTCATTGTTTCAAATCCAAATTATTATGGCATTATTGAAGATTATGAAGGATATGCTGAAGTCATTCACGAACATCGTGGTCTTTTCATAATGAATGCTTGTGCACAAAGTTTGGCACGCTTAAAAACACCAGCAGCCTATGGCGCTGATATAGCATGTGGCGAACTTCAGCCACTTGGTATTCCTTTAAGTTTTGGTGGGGCATACATTGGTTATTTGGCATCCAAAAGCGCTTTAGTCCGTAAAATGCCTGGTCGTATTTGTGGCATTACAACGGATGTTGATGGCAAGCGTGCTTTTGTGTTAACCCTTCAAGCACGAGAACAACATATTAGACGTGCCAAAGCGAACTCAAACATATGTTCAAACCAATCATTAAATGCTTTGGCTGTTACTATTTATTTATCGACTTTAGGAAAACAAGGATTGATTGAAGTATTTGATCAATCGTTAAGCGGTGCCCATTATTTATATCAAGCTCTCCTAGATACGAAAAAATTTGAAGTCGTTTATGACCAACCTTTTTATAAAGAATTCGTGTTAAAAGCAACATTTGATGTTGAGGCTTGGAATCAAGTGCTTCTTGAAAAGGGTATTTTGGGTCCACTACATCTCGGCGATCAGCATGTCATGTTTGCTGTCACTGAAAAACGGACGAAAAAAGAAATCGATGACCTTATCAGTTTGGTGGTGGATGCAAAATGAAATACTACAATCAGTTAATCTTTGATTTTTCAAAGGAAGGCCGTATCGGCTATGCTCTAAGAGAAAATGCATTTGCTAAAGTATCACTACCTTCTACTTTATTAAGAGATAATGATCCTGAATTACCACAAGTCAGTGAACTTGATGTCGTCAGACATTACACAAACGTTTCACAAAAAAACTTTGGTATTGAAAATGGTTTTTATCCACTTGGTTCTTGTACAATGAAATACAATCCTAAGACCAACGATGAATTGGCTATGTTGGCTGGGTTTTCAAATATCCATCCATTACAACCATTAAACACCACCCAAGGTCTTCTAAAGATTTACCATGAAACACAAAAAATGTTAGCAGAAATCTCAGGGCTTTATGCATATTCATTAAATACATTTGCTGGCGCTCATGGTGAACTTGCTGGATTGATGATTATTAAAGCTTACCATCAAAAAAACAATGATGAAAAACGCAATAAAATCATTATTCCTGATAGTGCACACGGCACCAATCCTGCCAGTGCAACAGTGTGTGGTTTTGAAACTCTTGAAATTAAATCAAACCTCGATGGCACGGTAAACTTAGAAGCCCTTAAGGCTGTCTTAGCAGATGACATCGCTGGTTTAATGTTAACCAATCCAAATACAGCTGGTGCTTTTGAAAAAGATATTTTAGAAGTTTCTAAACTCGTCCATGAAGCGGGTGGACTCTTATACTATGATGGTGCGAACTTAAATGCATTACTAGGTAAAGCCAAACCTGGTGATATGGGATTTGATATTACACATATCAATTTACATAAAACCTTTTCAACACCGCATGGTGGCGGTGGTCCAGGATCTGGACCTGTCGGTGTGTGTGAGATGCTAAAAGATTTCTTACCAAACCCGATTGTTAAAGAAAAAGATGGCGTTTATTATATGGATCACAGCAGTGACTCAATTGGTTTTTTAGGTGCCTTTTATGGTAATGCGAGTGTTTATATTAGAGCCTATGTTTATTTACTCACTTATGGCCGCTCACATTTATCAAAAATTGGACCTTACGCCGTTTTAAATGCAAATTATATTAAAGAATCATTAAAAGATGTGTTTGAGTTACCCATTCAAGGACATTGTATGCATGAATTTGTCTTTGATGGTCTTAAAGATAAATCAACGGGTGTTAAAACCTTGGATATTGCCAAACGTTTATTAGATTATGGTGTCCACGCACCTACCATTTATTTCCCGCTTATTTTCAGTCAAGCATTAATGATTGAGCCTACAGAAGGCGAATCTAAAGAAACACTTGATCACTTCATTCATGTCATGCGCACCGTTGTTAAAGAGGCACTAGAAACACCTGAGCTTGTTAAATCAGCACCACATACAACCATTGTTAGACGTCTAGATGAAGTCAAAGCAGTGAAACAACCTATTTTAAAATATCGCGATATTGTTTAACAAAAAAGCCCATCACTGGGCTTTTTATTATGCTATTTCCATAAATTGGATGACTTTTGCAGCAACCTCATCATAAACCTTACCTGTACCTTGACTAGAGTCAAAGACAAACGCGGTTTCGTTGGGTTGGCCAATAGGAATATGTCCGAAAACATCAACCCCTAGTTTTTTAGCAACTTCTGCGCCACCACCTGAACCAAAAATATAATCACGTTTTTGATTGGCCGGATTTAAATAATAACTCATATTTTCAACAACACCAATCACTTCATGTCCAATATGTTGAGCACCAAGACCAGCTTTAACAGCGACATGTGATGCATTTGGATGTGGTGTAGTTACAACCAGTACCTTACTTTTTGGCACGTATGTTTTAACATCTAGTGCCACATCACCTGTGCCAGGCGGTAAATCAATTAAAATCAAATCAATCTCATCTTGCCACTTCACACCACTGAAAAAATGAACAAGCATTTTCCCTAGCATTGGTCCACGCCACATTAACGGTTTTTCTGGTGGCATAAAAAACTCTGTTGAAATGATTTCAATACCGTCTTTAACCAAAGGTATCATTTTTTCATCTTTGGTTGATGAAAGCGGCTTAATATCTAATTTAAAAATGTTGGGGATACTTGCCCCATAAACATCAGCATCAATAATACCAACTTTTTTTCCTAATCGGGTTAATGCATAAGCGATGTTGGCTGTGACAGTTGATTTACCAACACCACCTTTACCTGATGCAATGGCTAAATATTTAATCGGTTTTTCACCTTCAGGCACAAACTCAGAATCGAAAAAGTCGATTTTAATGCCTGGAAAGCCCAGCTCTATTTTTACCAAACGAATGATTTGGATTTTGACTTGTTGTTCGTGCTTTGTTTTATCTTTTAAATAAATCTCTAGCTCTGCAACACCAGTAGGTCCCACAACAAGTTTTTTTACACCATTGACATCTTTTAAGGGCAAATCAAACCCCGGATCAATAATTTCTTCTATCTTGCGTTTTAAGTCATCATACTTCATGGTTTCACCTCATAAGTATTATAACAAAAAACAATATATTTTTGTCACATAATGATAAATAAAATCGAGACATATAAAACCTTGTTTATTTGGATATTTTATGAATAAATTATCGTTTTATTTGTCGTTTTATCACTAAAATCATTTATTTTTAACTGCTTCAACTCTCAATAATGTTATAATTAATCGTAAGGGAGGCATCGTGATGACAACTTTAAAAAACTTAACCATTTATTTAGAAAACGAAATCATTAAAGATGGGTATATCACATTCGATCGTCATATCATTGAGATTGGACAAGGCGATTGTGATGGGATAGATATGGCAGGGAAACTATTGATTCCTGGTTTTATTGATCAACATATCCATGGTGCTTATGGTTCAGATGTCATGGATGCGCTTGAACATAGCTTAGAAACCATGTCTCAGTCATTACCACTTGAAGGCACAACCTCATATTTTGCAACAACAATGACTGAAACAAGTGATGGTATAAAAAACGCGCTTGCTTCTGTTAAAACCTATATTGAAACCAATCAAAAACCAGGTGCAGAACTGCTTGGCGTCCATTTAGAAGGCCCCTTTATTTCAAAAACATATAAAGGCGCACAACGTCTAGATGCGATTAGTGATCCTTCTATTAGTCTATTTGATATGTACAATAAAGCTTCTGGTTACAACATTAAGCAAGTAACCTTGGCGCCAGAAACGAAAGATGCACTACCTTTAATTAAGCATTTAAATCAGTTGAATATTGTGGCTTCAATCGGACACTCTGATGCCTCATATGACGTTACTCAAGAGGCCATCACTGCTGGGGCCTCCCTATTTACGCATGGCTATAACGCGATGAGACCACTCCATCACCGAGATCTCGGTGTTGTCGGTGCGATGCTTTTACATGAAGAAACGTATGCTGAACTGATTTGTGATTTTGTTCACACTTCAAAACCAGCTGCCAAACTCCTTTATAAAAATAAGGGAAAAGATCGTTTAATCTTAATCACTGATGCGATGCGTGCCAAAGGCTTAAAAGATGGTGTCTACAATTTAGGTGGTCAACATGTCATTAAAAAAGGTCTTGAGGCCAGATTAGAAGACGGTACGCTTGCAGGTAGTGTCCTTAAAATGGATGATGCTGTTAAAAATTTTAAGACATTGACCAATGCATCCATTGAAACCATTATTGCTGTTGCTTCAGCTAACCCAGCAAAACTACACCGCATCTTTGATCGTAAAGGTTCCATTGCTGTTGGTAAAGATGCAGATTTTATCATTATCGATGAAGATATTAATATTTATGAAACTTATTGTTTAGGCATTCGCTGCTACTAAAGTTATCTATTGATTGGGGTATGACTATGAAATCGGTTATCAACGCCATTTTTGAATATTTACAACGGATAGGCAAATCATTGATGTTGCCTGTTTCTATTTTGCCGGCGGCAGCGATTTTAATGGGTATTGGCTATTGGATCAATCCCAGTTTTGGCACACAAAATAATGCGGTAGCTCATTTTTTGTTTGAATCCGGTGGTGCAATCATTAATAACATGTCTTTATTGTTTGCTGCTGGTATTGCCTATGGCTTATCAAAAGATAAAGATGGTATTGCTGCCATATCTGGTGTGATATCCTTTTTGGTTATTACATCTATCTTATCCATCAATTCTGTTGCTATGATTCAAAATATTGACACTGCTTCTGTGAATATAGCGTTTGAGCATATCAACAACCAATTTATCGGCATTATCTCTGGTATTTTAGGTGGTCATATATATAACCGCTTTTCAAAGACAGAGCTGCCTAAGCCACTTGCTTTTTTTAGTGGTAAGCGGTTAGTTCCGATTTTGTCATCGTTTTGTGCCATGTTTTTAGCCGCTATTTTCTTCTTCTTGTGGCCGTTTTTTTATAACGTGTTGGTCTCATTTGGCGTCATGCTAGGAAATCTTGATATCGTAGGTGTTGGATTGTTTGGTTTCTTTTCTAGACTTCTCATTCCATTTGGGTTACACCATGCCCTTAATTCTGTGTTTTGGTTTGATGGGTTTGGTATTTCCGATTTACAAAACTTCTTTTCAAACAATTTAGGGACTGTTGGTATTACAGGCAGATATATGGCTGGCTTCTTTCCAATTATGATGTTTGGCCTACCAGGTGCAGCACTAGCGATTATACATACTTCTAAAAAAGAACACCGTGTTAAGATCACATCCATTATGGTTGCTGCAGCATTTACTTCTTTTTTTACTGGTATTACTGAACCTATCGAATTTTCATTTTTATTTGTCGCACCCATCCTACTCATCATTCATGCATTATTTACTGGGTTAAGTATGATGATTGCGGCCGCCATTCCTGCACTGTCTGGATTTGGTTTTAGTGCTGGTTTTATTGATCTTATTTTAAGTGCTAGAAACCAATATGCTGTCAATGCTTGGATGTTACCTATTTTAGGTATAGGATTTGGTTTATTATATTATGTCGTTTTTAGATTTTTGATTCTGAAATTGAATTTGCAAACACCTGGACGAGGTGTCACTCAAGACATGCCAGTTTCCATTAATGAAACAAGTTATTTGGATATTGCCAGACATATGCTAGAAGCTCTAGGTGGTAGTCAAAATATTGTTGAACTTGATCACTGTGCTACAAGATTACGTTTGCGTATTAAAGATACATCATTAATCGATGATGAACATTTAAAGCGTTTTGGCGCGTTATCTGTTTTAAAAACACCTGATTCTGCTCAAGTCGTCATTGGAACGACTGTTCAGTTTATTGCTTCTGATATGCGTTTATTAATGCAGCAAAAATAGTGGTTTAAGAAAGGAATACATGATGTCAACATTCAAATATAAACACCCCTTTGAAGGTCAGTGCTTAGATGTTACACAAACGCCTGATGAAGTATTTTCACAAAAACTTTTAGGCCCTGGTTTTGTATATCAACCGACCAGTGGTTTTGTCATCGCACCTATTGATGGTATGATAAGTATGGTTTTCCCAACAAAACATGCCATTTCAATTAAGCACACATCTGGCTTTGAAGTCTTGATTCATGTTGGGCTGGATTCTGTTGAATTAAAAGGTGAGGGGTTCACACACTATGTGACACTGAATCAAAAGGTCTCTATTGGTGATCCAATCTTATCTTTTGACCTCGATTTAATTAAAGAAAAAGCAATCACTTACTCGCCTGTTGTCTTTGTTCAAATGCAAACATTGACCCAAGTGAGTCAAGCAGATTCTAAAGGTATTAGTACATATCGACTCACATAACATGATTTGGAAGGATGACTCTATGGATAAACTCAAAGGGATTGCGTTAAGTGAAGGTATTGCCATCGCTGACTTGGTATTAATTGAAGAAACGGATCTTTTAAAGCACATCAAACCAATGACTTCAGTCAATGAGGAAGTTGCGCTTTTTGAATATGCCTTAGAACTGACAGAAAAACAAATTAAAAACATTCATCATAAAGCCCATCATGACTTGGGTGAAGAAACAGCCGATATCTTCCATGCCCATATGTTGATTGCTAAAGATCCTGAAATTCATGTGGCAGTCGTTCAAAAAATTAAGACTTTCGGCTTGTCTGCTTATGAAGCTTATGATCAAACAATGACCCAATATATGCATATTTTTCAACAAGTGAATGACGATTACTTAAAAGAGCGCATGGCTGATGTTGAAGATGTTGCACTACGTATTAAAAAGAATATCTTAAAAATGCCTATCGTTGATCTTTTAACCCTTGAAAAGCCAACCATTTTAGCACTCAAAGATCTTGTGCCTTCACAACTTGCACAATTTAATCCCAAAGTTATTTTAGGTGTGATTACTGAAATAGGCGGTAAAACATCGCACAGCACAATTATTGCCCATTTGATGGGTATACCTGTGGTCACTGGTATTAAAGTGCGATCACTTAAAGGAAAACAAGCAATCATTGATGGTTTTTCTGGAGACGTCATAATTGATCCTGATCAAGCAACATGTGCGCTTTATCAAAAGAAAATTCAAGACCATTTGAAAGATCTTGATGTCTTAAAACAAATGATCGGCACAAAAAGTGTTTCCAAAGATCACATACCCATTCAACTTGAGGCTAATATTAGTAGCAGTAACGATATTGATTATGTCATTGAAAATGATGCGGATGGTATCGGTTTGTTTAGAACAGAATTTTTGTTTATCAATAAAAAACAAATGCCCACAGAATCAGAGCAATTTGAACATTATAAGCGCATTCTTGAATTAATGAAAGACAAACCCGTCATCATGCGAACACTTGATGTTGGTGGCGATAAAATACTACCTTACTTAAATATTTCAAGAGAGCTCAATCCATTTTTAGGCAAGCGTGCCATTCGTTTGTGCTTTGACCACCCAGAGTTATTTAATATCCAACTCAGAGCACTGTTAAGAGCGAGTCATTATGGTCAGATGAAAATCATGTTTCCAATGATTGCAACCAAAGAGGAATTTATCAAAGCGAAAGCCATGGTAAATCAGGTGATGGCAGATTTAGATAAAGACCACGTGCCATATAACAAAGACATCGAAATTGGTATCATGATTGAAATCCCCTCGAGTGCTTTAATGGCTGATGATCTTGCAAAAGTTGTTGACTTTTTCTCAATTGGGACCAACGATTTAATTCAGTATACAATGGCTGCAGATCGCATGCATCCTGAGCTTGCTTATTTATATCAACCCTTTCATCCTGTGATTTTAAAATTAATCAAAATGGTCACTGATGCCGCTAAAATCCATCGTATTCCAGTCGGTGTCTGTGGTGAAATGGCTTCAGATATGCAGGCAATCCCATTGCTTTTGGGGTTAGGGGTTAACGCCTTAAGCATGTCACCATCGCATATATTAAAAGCGAGAAAGTGTCTTCAATCATCTTCAATTAAAACACTTGAAAAAATCGCGGATAAAGCATTACAATGCGATAATCAGCAATGTGTTTTAGATTTGTTATCATAAAAAAATGCCATCAAACAGAGTGTGTTTGATGGCTTTCTTTTATTCTGTTTTTTGAAATGCTTTTTTGAAATTACTTAAGATACGTTTGAAAAATTTGGTTTGCTCATAACTCAAGATTGCTACACGGTAAACAGGTGCAACTATGTAGAGTGTCAATACCGTAAATACAATTAATACACCCAAAGCTATAAAGACTTCACCAATTGAGATAACACCTGATGCAAATGCGACTGGTGCAACCATTGGTGTAAATATTGGCACATAAGACATCACACGCATCAGTCCATCACCACCTGCAAGGGGTGCAAAAATACCAATATAGAAACCACCAACAAGAATTAACATCAATGGTGATTGAAACTGTTGATAATCTTCTTGTGTTGTAGCCATGGCTGCAAAAAGGGATGCAATCAGTAAGTAAAATAACGTGCCCGTAAACATAAAGAGCAAGATGACGATAAGAACCATTTGCCAGTTAGGCAAAATATCTGTCAGTGCTGAAAGTAGTGATCCTTGATCGAGACCACTGCCAACCAATGATGATGAGGCATTACCAATCAAGGCTGCTAATGATCCAAACGCTAGTAATATCAACGATTGAATGATGATAAAAAGTAGACTTGATGTAATTTTTGATAGAAAGTGAATTTTAGCGGGAACACTTGCAATAATTGTTTCAATGGCTTTGGTTGATTTTTCTTCTATAATATCAACACCGATAAATTGAGTGGCCATTGTAATTAATAAAAACATTGGTAATATTAAAATGGTTGTAATGGAACTAACCATCGCTTGTTGTCCTGGGTCTTGATAATCAGTTGCCTGATTAAAGATAAATGTCGGTGGTGCATAGTTATCAATTTGATATTGATTAATTAATAATTGAACATTGCTCATAATATACGCATTGTCTTCAGGCGTTTGACTATATATATTTACAACCGGACTACTAATATTTCCAGTAAATACAAGCAACACATCAAAATCTTCTGATAACCAAAAATCATCAATATCAAATGTCTCAACACTTGAAACTGTATAATACTCTGTTTCAAATATTTGATTAAGACTTAATGCCAAGTCATCTGATAATGTAAATGCATGGTCTTCTGTCTGATCTGATAAGAGTACTTGAACCCCATCATCTACTTCTTCATCTGAAAAAAGTGATATCAGTGTAGGAATGTTAACAATAATTAAAATCAACAGGCCCACAAATATATTAGCAATGACAAATGCTTTTCTAAAGATGCGTTTTTTAAGTCCAAATGTGACTAAGAATTTAAACTTCTTCATGATTTTTACCTACTTTCGCGATAAATATCTCAGACAAACTTGCTTGTTCAACATCAAACTTCATCACATTGTTGCATGTTTTCACATAATCGAAGACAGCTTTTCCATCAGCTTCTGTCTCAATTTTAACAACCCATTCATTTGAGTTTTTAATAACTTGATAAACACCTGGAATCGCGTTTAAGGCATCCTCATCAACATCAGCAACAATTTTGATGTTGTGTTTTTTAAAATCTTTTTTAACTTGATCAATACGTCCTTCAATAATCGCTTGACCTTTTTCTAGGACAATCAATTCCTCGCAAAATGATTCAACATGATCCAATTGGTGAGATGAAAATATAATCATTGATCCTCTTTTTTGAAAATCTCTAATGACCTCAACAAATAGTTCAGTATTGATGGGATCTAGTCCACTAAACGGTTCATCTAATACCAACAACTTAGGATTGTTGATAATGGCAGATATAAACTGTATTTTTTGCTGATTACCTTTTGATAATTCTTTAATTTTTTTATCTTTATACGCGACGATATCAAAGCGGTCTAACCAATAGTCTAATCGCTCTAAAATCAAGTCTTTTGGCATGTCTTTGAGTTGACCAAAATATAGCATCAACTCTTTGACGGAAATTTTGGTTAAAAGTGAACGTTCTTCAATCATATACCCTATTTCATTGACATGATGATATCCAACTTTTTGACCTTCATAAAGTACCGTTCCTGATGTTGGTTCAATGAGCCCCATAATCATTCTAAAGGTTGTTGTTTTTCCTGCTCCATTTGTTCCAAGCAACCCAAAAATTTGACCAGGTTGTAATGTGAAACTTAGATCATGGACGGCAGTAAACTGCCCATACATCATTTTTGCATGTTTAACTTCAAGCATCTTTGTTACTCCTTTTTACTGTTTTTTTGTGTGATTAATACTTATATTATACATTGAATTATAATAAATTACAATATATTATTTTAAATTATTAATCATTTCTTTACTGATAAGTTCTAAGAATGCTTCTAAGGATACTGTACGTTGTGCTGTTTCACCATATTTTCGATAAGTTACACTATGATTTTCAACTTCTTGATCACCAATCACAAGTTGATATGGTATTTTTTGTGTTTGTGCCTCGCGAATTTTATATCCTAATTTTTCTTCTCTAGCATCTAATTCAACACGATAGTTATACTTTCTAAAGACGTCATTTAATGTATTGGCGTACTCAAGATGAAACTGATTATTCACTGGCATTAAACGTAGTTGAATTGGTGCCAACCAAAATGGAAATGCGCCTTTAAACTCTTCAGTCAAATAGGCAACAAATCGTTCCATGGTTGATACAATGCCGCGATGAATGACAACTGGACGATATATATTTTTCCCATCTTCTCCAACGTAAGTTAGATCAAAGCGCTCAGGCAGTAAGAAATCAAGTTGAATGGTTGATAATGTCTCTTCATTGCCCAAAGCTGTTTTAACTTGGACATCCAATTTAGGACCATAAAATGCTGCTTCGCCAATGGCTTCAAAATAATCAAGATCTAACTCATCCATAGCTTCTTTAAGCATACGTTCAGCTTTCTCCCACATGATATCATCATCAAAATATTTCTCAGTATTTTTGGGGTCACGGTAACTGACTCTAAATTTATAATCGGTAATATTAAAATCCTTATATACGGCCAACAATAGCGCCATAGTGCGTTTAAACTCTTCTTTGATTTGATCTGGACGCACAAAGATATGTGCATCGTTTAAAGTCATTTCACGCACACGTTGCAAGCCAGATAACGCCCCACTCTTTTCGTAACGATGCATCATACCAAGTTCAGCAATACGTAATGGCAATTCACGATAACTGTGAACATCATTTTTATAGATTAACATATGGTGTGGACAGTTCATTGGTCTTAAGACCAACAACTCGCCATCGCCCATATCCATTGGTGGAAACATGTTTTCATGATAATGGTCCCAGTGACCTGATGTCTTGTATAAGTCAACATTTGCCATAATTGGTGTGTAAACATGCATATATCCTAAAGATAATTCAACATCAGTAATATACCGTTCAATCACACGTCTAATGGTTGCGCCTTTAGGCAGCCAAAAAGGTAGCCCCGATCCTGCTTCACGACTTAGCATAAATAAATCGAGTTCTTTTCCAAGCTTACGGTGATCACGCGATTTTCTTTCTTCAAGTATGTGTAAATGATTGTCTAAATCTTTTTTACTAAAGAAGCTGGTGCCATAAATACGTACCAATTGCTTATTGTTTGAATCTCCACGCCAGTAAGCACCCGCAAGACTCAATAATTTAAAGTGTTTAATGTATCCAGTGTGTCTAACATGACCACCACGACAAAAATCAATAAATTCTCCTTGTTGGTATAAGGTTAATGTATCGTTTTTATAAGTTTCAATTAATTCTTGTTTGTAAGGGTCATCATGAAAGACTTTTAATGCCTCTTGATACGACACTTCTTTTCTGACAATCGGATAGCTCTCTTTAGCGAGTTCAGTCATCATTTTTTCAATACGTAAGAGGTCTTCATCAGTGACTTTTTCATCATAAAAATCAACATCATAATAAAACCCTTCTTCAATGGCTGGCCCAACACCGAAATGCGTATGAGGATACAGTTTTCTAATGGCTTGTGCCATGAGATGTGCTGTACTATGATTGAGTACATCTAATGATCTAGAATCACTTTCAGTCAGTATCTCTAAGGTACCATCCTGATCTAACTGTCTTTCAATCTCAATATAATCTCCGTTAAATACAGCAGCAATCGCTTTTTTCGCTAAACTTGGTGCGATGCTTTGGGCAATTTCAAATGCTGAAATGCCTGCGTTAAACTCTTTAAAGCTTCCATCTGGAAATGTAATTTTCATCTTTGTTTCTCCTTTATATAAATAAAAAACGCCCTTATCGCTAAGGACGTATAATATACGTGGTACCACCTTAGTTCTAGATTGCTCTAGCACTTCTCATATGGATAACGGCACGACCCGAACTAACTTTTCATTAGCCAACTCAAAAGGGAGTAACTTAAGTTTATCGCAGCTTTCACCATTCTGCGTCGCTAACATCAACTTAAATCATGTCCTTATCATCGTTTGTATGTTTATTATATCACTAATTTTTATAAAATCAATAACGATCAGACTATTGAAAGCGTGATTCCGATAATTTTACATAGGTCGTTAAATCTTTAATGCGTTGAATCAATCGTGCAGCTTTCACACGTGATGTCTCATCTTTAGTCATCGCGAATGCTTCAATGAGTTGGCGCATGTCAAAATTAGATGTAATAAATATCGGTAGATGGGCTGATAATCTATATTGCAATACTGGCACTAAGACTTCATCTCTAAACCAGTTGCTCATATTTTCACCACCCAAATCATCTAGCATAAGCACATCAACTTGTTTTAACTCATTAATTCTTTGTTCTAAGTTACCTTCATTCATCCCTTGTTTAATGTTTCTAACCAAATCAGGCATATAGGCAAATAAAACCGCGACTTCACGCAACGCAAGTTCTTTAGCGATGGCCGAAAGTAAAAAACTTTTACCTGTCGCGTATTGCCCAAAGATATATAAACCTTTATAATATCTGTCTTTGGTATAATTGGCTAGAAAATCAACAGCAGCATCATAAGCTTTTTGACGCTCATCATTTAATATCTTAAAGTTATTTAATGATGCGTCTTGAATGTAGACTTCGCTATCAAAAAATTTAAGGTTTCTTTTGATGCGTTCAAGACGATTTGCTTCTGCCTTTTCTTTGGTTGGGACATAGATGATTTCAATGTAAGGTTTGGTTCTTAACTTCGGACGATATCCATCAATAATAACATTTTCTTTTTTCGCAATGACATATTGATAAACACGAAACAAATCCAAATCGGAAATAGATAAATCTTTCGTTTCTGGATCACTTAAAACAACTTGTCGCATATGTTCTTGAGTCATGGGTTATCCCTCCATTTTTTCAATATCTTTAAGATATGCATCGAGCCAATCGGGTTCTTGAGCTTCTCTTGGTGCTTTTTTATGATAATGTTGTTTATAATGTTGATGTTCATCTTCTAGTTTTGAAGCATAAGCCAATGCATCTTCTGTGGTTAATACACCTTTTTTCATCCAATCAGCTAAGACGATTTCCATATATTTCAAATTAGGTAGTATACCGTCTTTATGCTTGATGACAAAAATGAGCAAAACATTGATAATACCTATATCAATTTGGTTACGTTCCATAAGGTGACTGGCGGTTTCAAGTGCTATTGCAATATGACTGGCTTTCGCATATTTTTGAATGATGACTTGCGGCGTAACGCTTGATAATAGTTCTGCTTCAGTTAAATCTTTTTCTTTGATCACCAATCGTTGTTTGTTCTTTTTGTAATATTGACTGGCTTTCATTGTGAGTTGACTAAATGTTACTGTCTGATCAGGTTGGTATGTTTTTTCAAAAATGGTTGCCATCTCATTGGGTGTATATTGATATACAAATGCAATTTTTGTAATTTGATCTTTAAATTTATCTGTTAATAATTGTGTGTTTTTTACACGCTCAGGCAATTGCTTTACAAAGGCGTTGTAGTCGAACTGGTATTTAATTAAACTACCGCCATTTTGTATTCTACCTTGTAGATCATGATCGACTTCAAGTAAGTTTGTTGCATGAAACTCATAGAGTTCATCAAACGATTTCGTAATGTTTTCATAATCAGTCAAATCAGCAACATTTAATTTAAAAAGTGTCTTTAATTGATTGAGATTATCCTCACCAATCTCTGTTTTTAAGTAACTACCAAAGATGGTGTCTACTAAAAACTGTTTTGGTGATAAAGGCATTTTTAAGCAGTACACATAGTGGGTATCTTTTTGATAAACATTCATTAAATTTAAAGCTTCTAGTTGGTGTCTTGCTTTAATAAATGTTTGCTGTTTAACATTAAGTAGGTCTAAAAGATATTGGTGGGTAAACGTTTGTTCTGAGACTTTGTAATTCAACTGATATAATGTGACAATTAAACTATGCGCAGTCACGCCTAAAAGCGGTTGGTATAATAAAGCCAACACTTTATAGTCAAGTGCTGATAGATCACTATGAACTTGTAATTGAAATGTTGACTTTAATTGCATATGTTTATTATCCTTTAATAAATAGGTCTAGTTTTTCGTATAACTGTTGGATGGTTTGATCATTTTCAATGACAATATCGGCTTTTTCAATCTTTTCTTTCATTGGCATTTGTGCACGCACACGTTTTTTCGCTTCTGTTTGTGTTAAGCCATCGCGTTCGATCAGTCGGTTCATTTGTGTTTTTTCGGATGCCGTGATTAATACCGTCTGATCGCATGATGCCTCATAGCCAACTTCAAAGAGTAACGGCATATCGATGACAACTTTGTGTGCATCCTTATACGCTTTTAACTCTTTTTTTATAACTTTAAAGACATAAGGATGAATGATATCATTAAGTGTTTTTCTCGCATTTTCATCACTAAAGATAATTTTTGCTAATGCTTTTTTATCTTTAGAACTTCTAATATCGATTGAAAATGCTTCTTTGATTTGATCGAGCATCTCTTGGTTTTCTAGATAAAGATTATGCACAATCAAATCACTATCAATGATGGGGACACCTTTTTGTTTTAAATAAGTGGATGCTGTAGATTTACCAGTGGCGATGCCGCCGGTCAATCCAACAATGATTGGTCTATTTTTTTTGGCAGTTAGGGCAGACATAGGTTCCTCGTCCTCCGACTCTTATTTTTTGAATCAACGTTTGGCAGTTGACACATGGTTGATTTTGACGCATATGAATTCTTAGTTCATTTTGAAATCGACCATGGATACCTAATGATGATTGATACGATCGAATCGTTGAGCCCCCTAGTGCTGTTGCGAATGCCAACACTTCTTTGGCGTTCTTTAAAATTTTTTCAGCCTGTGTTTTCGTAAGTTCATTTGCCTTTTTTTCAGGATGGATGTTTGATAAAAACAGTGTTTCATCGACATAAATATTACCAAGTCCAGCAATCACATGTTGATCAAGACAAACTGTTTTTATGGCTTGATGACGACCTTTAGTGGCCTTGTAAAAACGCTCAAGTGGCATATCAACGGGTTCTAAAGCCAGTTGATTTAACGGTTTTTCTTCTAGGTAATGCGTTTTATCTTTAATTAAGATGCGTCCGAATTTTCTAACATCATGATATCTCAGTTGCAACCCGTTTGATAAATGAAACAGGACATGTTCATGTTTATTAACTGGTTCATTTGACTTGATATAAAATTTGCCTTCCATTCTTAAATGAATGACAAGAGATACATCTGTTAAGATGAAAATCAAATACTTACCCATACGCTTTATGGCTGTGATTTTTTGAGGCCACAATGCGCTTAGCGCTTCTTGTTGATGATCAACAATTGGTGGGTAATTCACAGTAGAGTCTATGATCGAAAGATCAATCAAATGGGTTTCTAGCCCTCGTCTTACTGTCTCTACTTCAGGTAGTTCAGGCACTAAAATCCCCTCACTTTAAGTCATACCATGTGATACCGGCGTCACATGACGTGGTTAGTTTGACTGACATTTTAACTGCATTTTCCATGATTTGTGGTACAATCTTTTTCATTTCTTCTAGTTCTGATGCCGGCACTTCAAGAATCAACTCATCGTGCACTTGAAGCAATAGTTTGCTTTGCTTTTTATGTTTACTTAAATAAGCATGTAAATCGATCATTGCTTTTTTTAAGATGTCAGCTGCGCTGCCTTGAATGGGTGCATTCAGTGCTGTACGTTCGCCAAAAGCACGTTGTGTAAAGACTGGTGATTCAAGTTCGGGTATGTATCGTCTTCTGTTCATAACTGTTTCAACATAGCCATGTGTTTTAGCAAATGCTTTTGTATTTTCCATATAAGCTTTTATTTCTGGATAGATACTTAAATAGCGATCGATAAATGCTTGCGCTTCCTTGGGTGACACATTGATATCTTCTGATAAACTCCATGCGCCGATACCATATATAATTCCAAAATTAACTGCTTTGGCTTGTCTTCTTTGATCTGATGTGACATCTTTAACATGAAAGACATCTTGTGCGGTTTTTGTATGAATGTCAATATCTTGATTAAAAGCCTCAATCAGTTGTTTGACTTGTGCCATATCGGCTAAAATCCGTAGCTCGATTTGTGAATAGTCACACCCTAATAAATAATGATTCGGTTGAGACGCAAGAAAGAACTTGCGAATCATACGTCCCTCTTCGGTTCTAATGGGAATATTTTGTAAGTTCGGTTCAATGGATGATAGTCTGCCTGTCGTTGTTAAAGCTTGCATATAAATGGTATGTACTTTTTGATCTTCAAATAATGCTTCTTTAATGCCTTCTACATAAGTTGAATATAGTTTGGTTAACTGTCTATAGGTTAAAATATGTTCGATGATGGCGTGCTTATTTTTAAGTTTCATCAACACATCAACATTGGTTGAATACCCTGTTTTTGTTTTTTTACCTGATGGCAGTCCTAAAACTTCAAATAAAATCTCGCCCAGCTGTTTTGGACTTGAGATATTAAATGTTTGACCTGCTAGATCATAAATGGTTTGTGTGACAGCATCAATGCGATCGATAAAGCTTTGTTTTTGTTCATTGAGTATATCAATATCGACTTTAATGCCTTGAAACTCCATATCTGCTAAAACTGTTGACAAGGGAATTTCAATATCATGTAGCAAATGTTCTTGTTCTTGTTCTTTGAGTGTTTGAATCATTTGATCTTTGAGTTTAAAAATTGCCTTTGCTTTACTGACAATGTGTCTTTGATAAATAGCTGGATCTTCTGGTAGTCCTTTTTTAGCGCCTTTGTTATAGACCACATCATCATATAAAATGTCTTCATAATTAAAGGCTGAAACGATACGTTTGAACTCTTCTTTGCCAAGGTGAGAATTAATAAGATAACTTGCTAGCAGTAAATCAAATGTCACACCAAAAATATTCATTTGATGCCAGAGGGAGAACACTTTAATCGCTTTATAGTCATAAACATATTTCTCAAATGACTCATCATTGAGATATATACCAAATTGCATCGATGACAACGCATAATCAGCAGGTAAGAAATAGTGTTTATGTCCATCTGAGAGTCCTATGCCCCATAAATCTGCTTGATGATAGTTGCGATCACTAAACTCAAAATGAAGGGCTAGTGGTGATTTTAAGATCTTTTCAAGTTTTGATTCATCATTAATGACATCAAACATCCATGTTTCATGTTCATCTTGTGCAGTTTCCATTTTTTTAACAAACATATGCAAATCATAGGTTTGATAAAAATGGGTGATTTTTTTATTATCTTTTGGTTGTTTTTTAACATCGCTTAAGTCTATATCTAATACAGCGCTTGTGTCAATGGTAACCAAATCAAGACTTAATCTTGCTAAATCTTCATGTTCAATAATTTTTTCGCCTAATTTTCCAGGAATTTCTGATTTATGTGCATACAAATTGTCTAGTGTTTCATATTGTTGTAATAATTTAATGGCTGTTTTTTCACCAACCCCAGGCACACCAGGAATATTATCTGATGGGTCACCCATCAAAGCTTTTAAATCAATCATTTGTTTATTGGTTAATCCATATGTCTCTATTATTTTTTCTGGATTAAAATCATGTACTTCTTTCATGCCTTTTTTTAATAAATGTACGGTAATCTTTTGATCAACCAGTTGTAATAAATCTTTATCACTTGAATAAATATCAACATGATATCCGTCTTTTTGGGCATTTTTAGCAAATGTTCCAATGATATCATCTGCTTCATAGCCAGGTTTACTATAGGTTTTAATGCCTTGTAGTTCAATATATTCATTAATTAAGGGAATTTGCATGGCCAATTCTTCTGGCATTTTGATGCGTCCAGCTTTATACTGATCATATGCGAGATGTCTTTTGGTTGGTTCTTTTGTATCAAAAGCCACCAAAACATGCCCATCATCGGTCTGGATCATCTTTTCAAACATTTGGACAAATGCAAAGAGCGCATTGGTATAGATACCTGATTGTGTCTGCATGAGTTTTGCACCAGGGTATGCTGTTGCATAATATGCTCTAAACATAATGGAATTGCCGTCAATTAAGATCATCTTTTTCATATATACCTGCCTCTACATGTTCATTTTATCATAGATATTTGTCATAATTTCCCACAACTTTTGGGGATAAATCAACAAAAAATGCAGTGAATAATCCTGCATTTTTAAATGTTATCTGACTCTAAATTGCCCTTTATTTTTACCTTTACCTTTTTTTGCTTTACCGGATGACTGCATCATTGATTGAGGATTCTTTTGTAATTGATTAAGCTCTTGTTCATTCATGTTCATCATTTTTTTCATCATTTGTTTTTGTGCTTCTAACGCTTGTCTTAGTCGATTTAAATCACTGACTTGCATCCCAGCGCCTTTTGCAATACGTTCTCTTCGGCGACTGCTTTTATCGATTAATTTCGGATCTTTACGCTCCGCTTCAGTCATACTGCCAATTAAGACACCCATTTGGGTAAACTGTTTATCATCAACTTGTGATGCAGCTGCCTTAAGTTTTCCTGCACCGGGTACCATCCCAATCAGTTTACTGATGGAGCCCATTTTTTTAATCATCTTAAACTGCTTAAGCAAATCATTATAATTAAATGAATCACTCATTAACTTTTCCATCATGTTTTGTGCTTCATCTTCGTCGATGGCATCGGTTGCTTTTTCAATGAGTGTTAAAACATCTCCCATGCCAAGTATTCTTGAGGCCATACGCTCCGGATGAAAGACTTCAAACGTATCCATTTTTTCGCCTGATGAGGCAAATTTAATCGGAATTCCTGACACTTCTTTAATTGAAAGTGCCGCACCACCGCGTGTGTCCCCATCAAGTTTGGTTAGAATCGCACCGGTTGCTGTGATTTGATCATGAAAGCTTTTACAAATATTTGCTGCATCTTGACCTGTCATGGCATCGACGGTAAGTAATATTTCGTTCGGCTGTGCAATGGCTTTAACATCAAGTAACTCTTGCATCATGTTTTCATCGATGTGCAAACGTCCTGCGGTATCGATAATGACAACATCATAGTGCTCGTCTTTGGCATATTTTAATCCGTTTTTTACAATGTCTGTGGCAGCAATCAATCCTTGTTCAAAGACATCAATACCGATTTGTTTCCCAATGGTTACCAATTGCTCAATGGCAGCTGGTCGATAGACGTCTGCTGCAATGAGCAACACTTTTTTCTTTTCTTGTTTTCTAATGAATACTGCAAGTTTACCAATAGCTGTGGTTTTACCAGAGCCTTGAAGACCGATGGTCATTATGGTTGTTATGCCATTAATATTATAGCGGATGCCTTCAGCATCATCGCCCATCACATGTTTTAGTTCATCATGAACAACCTTAATTACTTGCTGTCCAGGGTTAAGACCTTTAAGAATTTTATCACCTAAAGATTGTTCTTTAATGCGTTGAACAAAGCTTTTGACGACCTTAAAATTAACATCTGCTTCTAAAAGAGACAAGCGAATGTCTCGCATCATCTCATCAATATCTTTTTCAGTTAGGAATCCACGCCCTGAAAGACGTCTAACCGCCATTTGCAAGCGTGTACTTAAACTATTTTCCATGATTACTCGTCCAACTTTCTTAACGCAACCAAGATGGCTTCATCCTTGGTCTTCTGATAGGTATCAAGCAATGCTTGACGTTTTGTTTTAAGTGCATATAATCCTAATTTTTCTTCGTAGTTCAATAAATGGTCCTCAACCTTTTTTAAATGATCAAAGACAGCATTTCTACTCACATCATATAACTCAGCAATCTCATGTAGTGAATAATCTTGTTGATAATACAAATCAAAATAAAGTCTTTGTTTGTCTGTCAACAATGACTGATATAAATCAAATAATTGATTAAGTTGCTCTTTTTTTAACAAAATCTCCATGTGAGCCTCCTAAAAAAAGTCGCTGAATAAACCATAAATGTATGATTCGATATCAAATGGTACCAGATCGTCAATTTTTTCACCGAGTCCGACATATTTAATCGGTAAATCATATAAATGTCTAATGGCCAACACAATGCCACCCTTAGCAGTGCCATCAAGTTTTGTTAAAACAATCCCCGTGACATCAGTTGCTTCATTAAAGACATGGGCCTGACGCATGCCATTTTGACCTGTGGTAGCATCAATAACAAGTAATGTTTCTTGTGGTGCATTGGGTAGTACTTTTTCAATCACACGACGCATCTTAGATAACTCAGCCATTAAATTGACTTTGGTTTGAAGTCGACCAGCTGTATCACATAAAACCACATCATATGCTTCTTTTTTTGCTAAAGTGAGCGCATCATAAATCACACTCGATGGATCAGAATTTGCATCTTTTGCAAAGACAAACGTTTGGCTTCTTAAGCCCCATGCTTTTAACTGCTCAATCGCCCCAGCTCTAAAGGTGTCACCTGCGACAAGCATCACTTTTTTACCTTGATCTTTGAGCTGTTTTGCCAATTTTCCAATGGTTGTTGTTTTACCAACACCATTAACACCGACAAACAAATAGACATTAAGTTCACCTTGATCATATCTTAGCTCGGTTGAAACAAAGTCATCTTTTAAATAAAGTTCAAACATTTTATCAACAATCACTTCTGATAAATCATTGGGATCATGCATATTTTTAAGTTGAACATCACTTTTGAGTGCTTCAATAAATTGAATGACAGTATCAATACCAATATCAGCTTGAATGAATAAGTCTTCTAAAGCATCAAAAAGATCATCATCAATCTCTTTAGAGGTTGATAAGATTTCTTTTAAATTGCCAAGATTTTGTTTGGATTTATGCAATCCCATTTGATATCTATCGTCTTTAGGTTTTTTACCAAATAAACGCTTAAATAGACCCATATCACTCACTCCTAATCCTTAACTATTATAACATAGATAAAAAGAAAACCGAAAGCTTATTCTTTCGGTAACTCTTTAACAAATGGAATGAGTTGATCATAGTCTAAATGCTGTGACATCTCATCAGCATACTCAACATAAATGATTTTTCTATCTTGGTCTAAAACAAATACTGAACGTGCAAGCAATCGTAATTCCTTAATCAATGTCCCATATTGTTTGCCAAAATCCAAGTCGAGATAATCACTTAAAGTAATGACATTGGTAAGCCCTGCATTGCCACACCATCTGGCTTGTGCATAAGGTAGATCAGTACTGATGGTTAAAACTAAGATATCTTCGCGATCAGATAATTCTTTATTGACTGTACGTGCTTGTCTATCACAAACAGTTGTATCTAGCGAAGGCACAACATTTAAGACAATGTAGGGCGTTTTGTAATCTGAGAGTTTGATTGGATCTAGTTTATTTGAAAGTACTTTAAAATCAGGTGCATGATCACCTATTTTTTTTGCCTCACCAATCAATGTGATTGGCTTTCCTTTAAACGTTTTCATCTGTTACCATCCTTTACTGTACTTAGACATATTATAGCAAAATAACGTGCTTTTCTCAACTAAAAAGAAAGCCCCCAATAAAAGATGGGGACTTCCTTAAGGGGATTTGTGTACATAGTACACGGTTTAGGGGATAAGTAACATCCAGCTATGTTGGATGCAAGATTATATTATCACTTTTGTTTTTATTTGTAAAGAAATTGGACTAATTACGCCTTTTTATCGTCTTTTTTAACATAATTTTCGTCTTTTTTAATGTATTTACACTTTGGAAAGCCGCTACAAGCCATAAATTCACCATATCTAGATGTTCTAATCACCAGTGGTTTTCCACACTTAGGACATATCTCATCAGTCATTTTTGGTCCGATTTTTACCATATCTTTATGGGCTTTATCGACCATAGGTATAAAATTATGGTAAAACTCTGATACCAATGTTACACCACTTGCTTTACCTTCGGCAATATCATCTAAGTCGGTTTCCATTTTCGATGTGTATTCTGTGTTGATAATACCTTTAAAAAATAAATCTAGTTGATCACTTGTTAAAATACCTTGTTCTGTTGGAACAAACCGTTTTTTCTCTAGCTTAACATAATCGCGTGCTTTTAATGTTTGAATGATTTGTGCATATGTAGAGGGTCTACCAATGCCAAGTGATTCCATTTCTTTAATTAAAGTGGCTTCACTGTATCTTGTTTTTGGTGTCGTTACTTTTTCAATTGAAAGCACTTCTTTAGCTTCAAGTGCTTGGCCAATGGTTAATGGGGGTAACTTCTTATCTTTCGTCTTTTGATCATCATAAACCGCTAAATGACCTTTAAAGACTTCTTTAATGCCTTCAAGCAAATAGTCATGTCCATTGGTTGTTAAGGTAACCTTGGTGGCCTCAAAGACCGCTGGCGCCATCAATGAAGCAACCGTACGTTCATAAATACGCTTATATAGTTTAAATTCGTCTTTGGATAAATAAGACTCCATCAACTCTGGTGTCCGATGAATGGACGTTGGTCTGATGGCCTCGTGTGCATCTTGTTGATTTTTTGTTTGCTTGGTTGAATATTTTCCTAAATATGATTTCCCATATGTCTTTTCTATATAATGTTGTGTATCCTTAACAAATGTATTGGCTAGTCGGGTTGAATCTGTACGCATGTAGGTAATGAGTCCTACAATTTCATCTTTAATCTTAATACCTTCATATAAAGATTGTGCAACCATCATCACCCGCGCAGAACTCATATTTAAACTTGATACTGCATCTTGTTGTAATGTTGAGGTGATAAAACTTGGTTTTGGATTTCGAATTGAGTCTTTAACATCAATTTGGGTAACAACAAAGGGATTTTTAGATGCTTTTAAGATGTCTTCTGCTTGTTCAAAATTCAAACGCCCTTTGGTAGGGTTTATAAAGTTTGCTTTGCAGTGTTTAAAGTGTGCTTCTAATTCATAGTATGTTTCAGGGATAAATGCCAAAATTTCTTTTTCTAGATCAACAATAAGCTTTAATGCAACACTTTGAACACGTCCTGCTGATTTTGATTTTATTTTTGATTGAAGTAATTTGGATAACTTAAATCCGATGATTCTATCTAAGATACGTCTGGCTTCTTGTGAGTTGACCAAATCTTGATTGATTGGTCTCGGATGTTTTAATGCCTCTGTAATTGCTTCTTTGGTAATTTCTCTAAAGACAATACGATTGCTTTCTTTTAAATCTAAGTTTAAAAGCACCGCCAAGTGCCAGCCTATAGCTTCACCTTCACGGTCGGGGTCAGTCGCAATCAATACGTCACGATTTTTACTTTTGGTCGTCAGTTCTTTAATGAGTTGTTGTTTTCCAGCAATGTTTTTGTAAATTGGCTGGAAATCATTTTCAATCTCAAGTCCAAGTCCATCTTTGCCTGAAGTGGCCAAATCTCTCACATGTCCTTTTGACGATAATACAATCACATCTTCTTTTAAATAACTTTCGATGGTCTTTGATTTAGATGGTGATTCAACGATGATTAGTTTTTTATTCATAAGACATCTCCATTTCCCTTTCTATTATAGTGTCTTATATATGAATGTCAAGTTAAACGTGTAACCCATTTTTTTATATATTAAAAATATATATCTTTTTTCGCTTTACATCTATATATAGAAAGACTTATGTGAAATTACTTGAAAATAAAAAAGAAACTGGTTACAGCTTCTTTAGCATAGACTTGATCGGTTCATAGGTTTTTCTGTGAATTGGCGTAATACCATATGTATGGATAGCTTCGATATGCTCTTTTGTTCCATACCCTTTATGTTTTTTAAACTGATAGTTTGGAAAGAGCTTATCCATTTCAACCATATATGCGTCTCTGGTTGTTTTTGCAACAATCGAAGCCGCAGCAATCGAAACACTTTTTTGATCCCCTTTAATAATGCTTTGATGCTCATCAGTGATTTCAAGTGGCATGGCATCGACCAAGATAAAATCAGGTTTCACTTTATGATTGGAAATGGCTGTAAGCATCGCTTGTTTGGTTGCGCGGTAAATGTTAATCAAATCAATTTCTTCAACTGATGAAATACCGATTGAGATTGATATCGCTTGCGCTTTGATTTCTTCTAAAGCCAATATGCGTTGTTTTTCTGTCATTTGTTTAGAATCATTGATATAGGTAAACTGTGCATCTTTTTTTAAGATCACTGATGCAGCAACAACCGGTCCAGCAAGTGGTCCGCGTCCTGCTTCATCAACACCAGCAATATAACGATAGCCTTGATTATATAAAGCTTTTTCATACATGTATAATTTAGGGTCTGTCAAAGGAAAGACCTCCCAAATGATTGTTTCTAATATCTGTTAGTATGATTTGATACACACGGTCATAGTCAATGTCATTGCCTTTGAGCAAAGCCCCACGCTTTTTCCCAATATGATCAAGCATTTCTACAAAAGTTAACGTCATATCTGTGATTTCATAACGTTCTTTTAATCGCTTAGGATAATATGTCACTAAAAAATCAATCGCATATTTAACGATATCATCCATGGGTAAAATTTTATCCTTGATTGCGCCAGTAATGGCTAAGTGATAACCTACAATGGGATCATCAAATTTCGGCCACAAGACACCTGGTGTATCTAAGAGTTCAAAGTCTTCACCAAGTTTAATCCATTGTTGTGCTTTTGTCACACCTGGTGTATTGCCTGTTTTTGTTGATTTAGACTTAGCAAGTTGATTGATCAATGTTGATTTTCCAACATTAGGAATACCTAAAATCATGGTTCTTAGTGGTCTGACTTTAAGGCCTTTTGATTTTTGTCTATCAAGTTTTTCTTTGAGTATTTCTTCTGTCTTTGTATATATTTTATTCACGTTGTTCCCGGACTGTGCATCTATTTTTAGGGTGTGAAATCCTTCATTTTGATATTTATTGATCCAAAAAGATAACACTTGATCATCTGCTAAATCCATTTTGTTAAACAAAATTAATGTCGGTTTGGATGACATCAGTTTATAAATTTCAGGATTCATTGATGACTGTGGTAAACGTGCATCTAGTAAAACAATCAATATATCCATCAATTTTAATTTCTCTTTGATTTGGCGAAACGATTTAAACATGTGTCCAGGAAACCATTGGATTTGTTTCATGATATCCCTCCCATTGGCCAAAAGCGATAAATCACTTTACCAAGCACATCTTTTTCCTTGACCGCACCAAAAGAACGACTGTCAAATGAAATTTCAGCATTATCACCAAACGTAAAATAAACGCCTTCTAGGACTTCGTTGGTGCTAAGGTCTAAATCTTTTTCCATCTGTTCTCGTTGTGATTCAGTTGCGTGATATGGTTCGTCATAAGGTGTTAAAACAATTTCGTTATTGACTGATATTTGATATCTTCCTGTCTGGTTATCATAATTGACAAACCTCAATTGATCACCAGGTACTGCAATGATACGTTTGACAAAGAAAATACTGTCTTTAAATTCACCGGTATTTTGATCATAAAATGACATAATCGGTACATTTGGATACTCTGCTTTTGTCACACCAACAACGACAACATCACCACGGTTTGGTTGGTAATTGAAGTGATAAAGTAAGATACGGTCCCCATCATTGAGTGTGGGGAGCATAGAGTTTTGTGAGACATCACTTGGCAATAGGAAAAACATAAACACAATAAAGATGACCATCATGGATACACCTAAAAATGATAGCCAATCTAAGACTTCATAACGATATCGCACCAAAATATGTGCGTTATCGTTCACTTTTTCTTTTTTTAACGAATATACACCGTAAATAAGTGTAATTGTTGCTAGCCCAAATGCAATTGAAAATCCGATAATGCCCCAACTGAGTGCAATTTTAGACACACCTAAAGCGAAAAGAGCAACAGTGACTGTTGCTAGTATAAGTATGATAACTAAAGTATGGTAAGCTTTCTTGAGTGTCATATTAATCAGTTCCTGAACATTAAATTTCCGATAAAGCGTGCCTGGGCTTGGCAGATTATTCATCTGATAGCATATCCTTCAATTCATATGAAGTCACTAAAACATCGCGTGCTTTGGTTCCTTGGCTTTCGGATACAATATGGTGCATTTCCAGCATTTCTACGAGTTTTTGTGCGCGATTAAAGCCAATGCCGAATTCCTTTTGGATGCTGTTGATTGAAGCATTTTGTGTTTCAACAACAAAATATGCAACATCTTCAAACAATTCATCATTGATCAATTCTTTAGATTTAACTTGAGCCCTCAGTGCGTCATGTTCAAAAACATAGTTCGCTTTCATTTGATTTCTAATAAAGTCTGTAACTTTATATATTTCATCATCACTAATAAAAGCACCTTGTAAACGGTGGGCGCGCTCACCTTCTTTAAGTAACATATCCCCTTTACCTAAAAGTGTTTCAGCACCAGCGCCATCTAGAATGGTAGTTGAATCTACATAAGATGCCACTCTAAAGGCAATACGTGTTGGAATATTTGATTTAATCGTACCTTTAACGATATCAGTGGTTGGACGTTGTGTGGCTACCAATAAGTGAAGCCCAGCAGCTCTAGCTTTTTGTGTGATCCGTTGAATTGAATCTTCGACATCGTGTGATGCTGCAATAATTAAGTCGGCTAGCTCATCAATCACAATGACAATATAAGGCATTTTTGTTTCTTCAACAAGTCCTCTTCTCACATTTTCATTAAATGATTTAATGTCTTTACTACGACTTTTGGCAAACATTTGATATCTTTTTTCCATCTCATCAACAGCCCATGCTAAAGCGGATGCAGCAATTTTTGCATCAGTAATAACTGGTGTGATTAAGTGTGGTAAATCATTATATGGTGTGAGTTCAACCATTTTTGGATCAATTAAAATTAGCTTTAAGTCTTCAGGTGTGTTTTTTAAAAGCAAACTTGCCAAAATGGTATTCACACAAACACTTTTACCACTGTTGGTTGCTCCAGCGATTAACCCATGAGGCATTTTAGTAATATCAACATAAATGTTTTCACCATCGATATCAACGCCTAACGCTACTTTAAGTGGGTGATCTGGGTTTCTAAATTCTTCAGTATCAACAACATTACCAAAAGCTACAATTTCAGTTTCAACGTTTGGCACTTCTAGTCCAACATAAGGTTTACCTGGAATCGGTGCTTCTATACGTAAGGATTTGGATGATAAACTCATCATGAGATTATCTGAAATATTTGAAACGCGTTTCACATTAACACCAGGTTCTAGGGCAATTTCATAGCGTGTAACTGTTGGACCTTTTCGGCTTCCTGATACTTGGCCTTCAATACCAAATTGCTCGAGTGTTGCGTTAATGACATCAATTTGATCCAAAAGCCATTGAGGTTTCTCATCCATGTTTCTGGCTTTCTTCATAAATATATTAAAATTAGGAAACTTATATGTTGGCTTGTCATCTGTGACATCATACGCACGTGGCTTTATGATAGATTGTGCAGGTTTTTCATCAAACCCATGGGTAATAATCGGTGATGGTTGGTTGGGTTTTCGTTGATATGTTTCAACGACAGGCTCACGATCAACTTTTTTCTCTTCTTCCATCACAGGGGGTGCTTCATACACTTGACGTGGTCTTGGTGCAGGTTTTTCAACTTCTTTTTCAAAAAAGGTGTGTTTGCCTTTAGAAGAACCTATTGGTTTTAATATTGGTTTTTCTTCAACAACCGCTTCAGGTTTTTGATCTTGAGGTTGGTAGTTGGATTCTCCAAAGTATTCTGTACGTGTCTTATTTGAAATGATATTGGTAAACTCATAGTACTTATTGCCGTGTTTCGCTTTGGCTTCTGATTCGCTTAACTTTGGTTTTGTTCGAAACGCATCAAAACGCTTGGTTGTATCACCTGTGTTGCGCACCATAAAGGGCACGGTGACAACATCTTTAACGCTACGCCCAAAAATAGGTGAAACGAAAGGTGATTTCTTATAAGCGTCTTTGCCTCTAATACCTTCAATTTTAATGAATTGAAAAATAGTGAAAGGTATTGGTTCGCTATTTACTTGTTGGGGTTCTTTGTTTTTCTTCATGAACAATCACCTCGTCTTCGTCAGCTGATAGTATTTCATCATAGATATCTTCAACGCCTGTATCGATGGTTTTTTCTTGATTAAATACTTTTTTACTGTAAATTTTGTATGTTTCTTCTCCGGTAATGGCAATTAAGGCTTTCCCGATGCTTATCATGATTCGACTACTCACTTGAGAAATAACAAGTCGCCTTGTCCAATAAACGGGATTCACAGCATTAAGAACACCCACAGTGGTCTTTAATATTTGATTCACTTTGTATTTTTTTGCTGTTTTATATAATTTGGTGCTCTCAATATTTTCTTTCATTTCATTCGCTTCAATAATCTTAATTAACGTTAAGCCACGCGTTAATCTTAAAAGTTTACTTGAAAGGACTTCGTCTAGTCGGTTGGTAATGTAGTGATTTAAATGGAGCGTTTCATCGATGGTTAACTCAAGATGTGGATATTTTGACCTCGGATAAAATTTCTTTGAAATATCAATCGATAAATCTCGACATATTTCAATTAGATATTTATAATAGCCAACTTCATTGCGCTTTTCCTTATCTTTAAATTGTTCTTGTGCGTCTTCAATCAACCATTTAATTTCTTCTTCATCAATGTCTTCTTCATCAGCTTTTCTTAAGAGCAATCCCTTATTTAAACTTTTTATGACTGCGTAAACGTATAAAAGTAGCAAGAATAAAAATCCTGCTAATAGTCCTAAAATAAAGCTGAGTAATGAACTTATATCCAAATTAATCGGTCCAATTGCTAAAAAAGCCCACATAAACATTCTCCTAATATTAATATTATATCATTATTTTATTAAAATAATGTAAAACCATTCACACATTATTTACTTAAAATTAAAAGGTTCTTGACTTGAAAAAAACGAAAACTGTGCGATAATGTTTATGGGTGAAGATAATGACATACGCAATTACATTAGATATTGATGGCACACTTTTAGATCGTGACGGTGCCTTAAGTGAATTAACCATTAAAACCATTGAAAAATTAATCAGAAAAGGACATTTGGTCATGCTTGCAACGGGACGTCCTTTAGGTGGTGCAATGCCAATTTATCGTGCGCTTAACCTTAAAACACCAATAGTAACTGATAACGGGTCTTGCATAGATCACCCATCTGATGATCTATTTCCGAGTCAACGCACATACATGCCAGTCAAAGTGATGCATCAACTTTTTTTAGAAGCAAAACCTTACTTAATCTCTGCATTTTTTAATGTTGAAGACATTGTTTATGCGTATCAATATAGCCATAAACTAGAAGACATATTCGCTGGGTTAAGCGAAGCAACCGTTATTGAAAAACCATTTGATGAGGTTAACGAAAAGCCAACAGGAATGATCTTTATTATTAAAAGAACACAAAACCAACGATTAGAATCTTATATTACATCGCATTTCAGTGAACTTTTATCCTACCGATTATGGGGCGGTGATGGCGATGCATCTGTATATGAAATATACTTAAAAGATGTTTCAAAATCATCAGCAATTCAAACTGTTCTTAAACATTATAATGTACCAACAAACAGGTGGATCAGTTTTGGTGATGGTATCAATGATATTGAAATGATTCAAGATGCATACTTGGGTGTTTCCATGAAAAATGCGCATCCAGATGTCATCAAAATCGCCAAAGATGTGACACTTAAAGACAATCATGATGATGGATTGGCCAATTATTTAATCTCATATTTCAATCTAGATGAATAAAAAAATCTTATCCCAGGATAAGATTTTTATTTTATATGTGGCGATTGAAGAGGGATTCGAACCCCCGACCGACGGCTTAGAAGGCCGTTGCTCTATCCAGCTGAGCTATTCAATCACATAGTCGGCATTGACTATTATATCGCAATCAATGCCGAATGTAAAGACTTATTTGGTATCAAATTGACTATAGTAAAGATTTGCATAAAACCCATTTTTCTCAAGTAAATCGATGTGATTTCCTTGTTCAACGATATTTCCATCATTCATAACAAATATGACATCTGCATCTTTAATGGTTGAAAGTCTGTGGGCAATAACAAAACTGGTTCTGTTTTTCATGAGGGCTTCCATTGCGCGCTGAATAAGGACTTCAGTTCTTGTATCAACACTGGAGGTCGCTTCATCTAAAATCAACATTGGTTTATCTGCGAGCATTGCTCTAGATATGGTAAGAAGTTGTCGTTGTCCTTGACTGATATTATATCCACTTTCGTTTAACCTAAAGTCATAACCATCAGGTAATGATTCAATAAAGTGGTGGGTTTGTGCCAAAATGGCTGCTTCTTTAATGTCTTCTTTGGTTTTGTGTGTGGATCCATATTGAATGTTTTCTAAGATGGTACCTTCGAAAAGCCAGGTGTCTTGAAGCACCATACCAAAGAGACTTCTCACATCTGAACGTTTCATCTGTTTGATATCCACACCATCAATTTCAATCGACCCACTATTGAGTTCATAAAAACGCATAAGTAAATTAACTATGGTTGTTTTACCAGCACCCGTTGGCCCAACAATGGCTACTTTTTGACCAGGTTTTATTTCAGCGCTAAAGCCTTTAATGACTTCGACATCTTTTAAATAACCAAAGTGAACATCTTTAAAGACAACATGTCCCTTAACTTTTTGAATGTTTTCTAAATCTTCAGGGTCTTTGATTTCTTCAGATTCTTCAAGTAAGTTGAAAATACGTTCTGAAGCTGCCGCTGTCGATTGCAACACATTGGCAATACTACCAATCTGTTGAATTGGTTGGTTAATTTGTCTTGTGTATTGAATAAATGATTGAATAATCCCGACGCGAATGGCAATCAATGGATTGGTTGATAAAACCAAAAGTGACCCAACAACTGCAATGGCGATATATGCTAAATTCCCAATAAAAAACTGTACGGGAAACATAATGCCTGAAATAAACTGTGATTTAACTGAACTATTAAACAACTCAGCGTTGATTTCTTCAAACTGTTGGTATGATTTTTGTTGATGATTAAACACTTTAACCACTGTATGTCCACTGTATGTTTCTTCAATATGGCCGTTTAAATCGCCATAAGATTTGGCTTGTTTCCTAAAGTATCCTTGACTTAGCTTAACAAAACGTCGTGCAACAAGTAAACTCATAATGGTTGTCACAAAGACAATACCAGTCAAAATAGGACTGAGTAAAATCATCATAACAAAAATACCGATTAATAAAGTCATCGATCTAAAAATTTCAGAAATACTTTGTGTCAATGTTTGATTGATTGTCTCAACATCATTTGTCATGCGTCCTAAGACATCACCAAACGACTGACTATCAAAATAGCTTAGTGGCAATCGGTTGATCTTTGATGATAAATCTTTACGCATTTGATACGTCAAATTTTGTGTCATACCAATCAACATAAATGATTGAAAATAATTAAATAAAGATGAAAGCAAGTAAATGCCAATAATGACAAGCGCAAGTTCGCCAATTGAAAAGCTAAGTGATCCTATCGGATTGATATATCCCATCGGACGACTTTCTTGAAAAGCGTCAGCGATTTCTGATGTAATTAATCCCAATAACCATGGTGATAAAACCGTTAAGATTGATGCGATGATCGCAAGTGACCCAGCAAAAATAATCTTAGCATAATAAGGTTTTAAATAATTGCCCAACTTTTTCATCGTGCCTTTAAAATCTTGAGGTTTTTCTAGATAACGCATCCGATTGCCCATACCCATTGGAGGTGGCGACGACTTTTTCTTTGTATCTTTTTGATCTGCCATATTATAATTCCTCCTTTGACAATTGTGAGGAAGCAATCTCTTGATAAACGCTACATGATGCCATAAGCTCTTCATGTGTCCCTATGCCAACAATGCGTCCACGATCAAGCACAACAATTTGTTCTGCTTGTCTAATTGTGTTAATTCTTTGCGCAACAATAAGTTTCGTTGATGAAATATGTGCATCTAATTCTTCACGCAATTTTCTATCTGTTTGATAATCAAGCGCCGAAAAAGAATCATCAAATATATAAATAACAGGGTCCTTGGAAATGGCACGCGCAATTGATAAGCGTTGTCTTTGTCCGCCAGAAACGTTGGTGCCACCTTGTGCAATCATTGACTCATATTGGTTTTCATTTTCTAAAATAAACGATTCAGCTTGAGCTATTTGTGCTGCTTTGATCATATGTGCTTCATCTGTTTGAGCTGCACCAAATAAGATATTATCTTTAATGGACCCCGTAAATAAAACACCTTTTTGTGGCACATATCCCATCAAGCTATGCAGTGTTTCTTGTTTCATGGATCTAATATCAATACCATCAATCGTTATGTCACCTTCGGTAATTTCATAAAACCGTGGGATGAGATTGATAAGTGTCGATTTTCCGCTACCCGTAGAACCTATAAATGCTGTAGTTTTCCCAGCAGGCGCAGTAAAAGTGATGTGATCTAATACCGGCTGTTCGGCATTCGGATACTTAAATGTGACATCTTTAAAAGTGACTTCGCCTTTAAATGATTGAGGCAGTGAAGCTTCTTCTTTCGGATCTTCGATTTCAACATCCATATCAAGTACTTCTCTAATACGATTGGCTGATATCGCAGCTCTTGGTACCATAATAAAAATAATGGTCATAAACATAAAAGCAAAAACTGCGCGCATCGCATATTGCATCAAGGCAATCAAATCACCTGGTACAAACCCTGGCACACCATCTTCAATAAATTGTGCACCAAAATAAACGATTGCTAAACTTGTAAACCCCATGATCAATGCCATGATTGGCCATAATAAACCAGAAATCCGATTCACAAAAATATTAATTTTCATTGATTCTTTACTGGCATCATCGATACGATTTGCCTGAAAGTCTTCGGTATTATAGGCTCTAACCACACGCAACCCACTCAAATTTTCACGGGTCACTAAGTTTAATCGGTCAACCAACTTTTGAATTAAAGCAAATTTTGGAAGTGTAATAGAGAAAATGGTAACAACCACAAATACAATGGCTGTCACTGATGCGATTAAGATTAATGATAATGTCGGCTGAGTTTGAACAGAAAAAATAATGGCCCCTGCAGCCAATACTGGTTGTAAAATGATCAGTCTGAGCATCATATTGATGAAGCCCTGAATTTGTTGGATATCATTGGTTGATCGTGTAATCAATGATGATGTCGTAAAATGATCCATTTCTCTTAATGAAAAGGTCTCGATTTTTTTATACACTGCTTTTCTTAAATCAACAGCAAAACTTGCAGAGATACGTGATTCTAAAAAGCTACTTAATATGGTTACCATAATGCTAATGGTAATGATAATAAGCATAACGCCTGCCAACTCATAAATACGCGGAATATTAGGACCTGTTACTTGATCTGAGATACCAATACCTTCATTAACAAGTCGTCCAAGAATGGCGGGCAGCAATAAATCCAGTACTGCTCTGAGCCCTACAAGGATAAAAACCAGGATAACACCCCAGCGGTAAGGCTTTAAAAATTTCAATATTCGAATCATTGATGTGCCTCTTTCTTATGAAAGGGAAAGATTATAACTTAATCTTTCCCATTTCACTGACTTTCTTTAATAATCGGATTAACTCTTTTGTATCTTCTTCCCCCAAATGGTTCATAAGAATTTCTAGAGGTTCATAATAATCATCTTGCAAAGACTCGACATATGCTTTTCCGGCTTGTGTGAGTTTAATATATGTGACTCTTAAATCTTTGGTTGATGTTGTTTTTTCAATCATCTTTTTGGTTTCTAGGTCATTGACCTTATGCGTGACTGCTGGCAATGTCACCTGAAGTGTTTTTGCAACATCAGATAACTTGATTTGTTGATTGACATCACAAAAACCAACACAAAACAATATCATGATATCAGCATCAGATAATTTCGTCTTGTTTCTTTTATATATACCACTTCTTCTGAAGTTTTGTAAATAGCGATCGAGTTGCTGTAATAATTGATAGTTTTTCATATGTCCACCTTTTATTTACCTTTATTACTATTTTACCAATTTATGCATAATTGTAAAGATTATTGATTTTTTTAAATATATATTTAAAGATTATGGTATATTTTATATATTTTTTCCAATGCTTTTTTTCTGAGTGCATCTGTCTTCGGTAATACCTTTTTGATCGTCGCCGCTTTTTGAGCATAATAGGCTTGACTTTCCGGTTTATGTTTTAAGATTGGCCCTAAATAGCGATCTTCTTCTGTTAGTGTCATTATGCCTCTTTTAACAACCAAAATGACGTAATAAAACTTATCTAAAAGTACATGTTCATCGATAATATTAAACCCATGATCCGCTAGATATTTTCTTAGATACTCCACTTTATCGTTGGCTTGTAAACAATAAGTGATATGCGCATCACTTGGTGCTAAATCAAGAATCTGTGTGATTAAAAAGGCGCCCATACCAGCAATGACAACCATATCAAATGGGGTTTTAATCTGTGAAAAACCATCCGAAATCACATATGTGACCGGATGATCTTTTAGATTTTTTTTCGCTTGAAATAATGGCTTTTCGTTAATATCCGATGCAATGGCATCGGTGATATACGCTTTTTCAAATGCTTCTTTTAGAACAAGACCATGGTCTGTACCAATATCAAGTACAGTATGAGATCCCTTAGTTAGAAGCGCAAGCAGTTCTATACGCTTACTTTTTGCCATAATAAAATTCGCGCAGTTTGTTTTGTCTTGATGGACTTCTTAGTTTGCGCAATGCTTTGGCTTCAATTTGTCTAATACGTTCACGTGTGACACCAAACTCTTTACCTACTTCTTCAAGGGTATGGTTTTTCCCGTCATAAAGACCATATCGAAGTCTTAAAACTTTTTCTTCACGATCGGTTAATGTTTCTAAAACCTCATCTAGTGTTTGCTTAACCATTTCTTGAAGCATAAATTCATGGGGTGTTAATGCGTTAGGATCGCTAATAAAATCACCTAAAGATGAATCTTCTTCTTCACCAACATGAGCTTCTAATGAAATTGGTTCTTTGGCGATGCGTTGAATATTTTGAACTTTTTCAGGTGTAATACCCATTTTTTGGGCAATTTCATCAACACTTGGTTCTCTACCTAAGTCTTGAACCAATTGACGTTGAATACGAATCATCTTGTTAATTGTTTCAACCATGTGTACTGGAATTCGAATGGTACGCGCTTGATCCGCAACAGCCCGTGTGATGGCTTGTCTAATCCACCAAGTGGCATATGTAGAAAACTTAAAGCCCTTTTCATAATCAAATTTATCAACGGCACGCATTAAGCCCATGTTACCTTCTTGGATAAGGTCTAAAAAGAGTAAACCTCTGCCGACATAACGCTTAGCAATCGATACAACCAATCTGTAATTGGCCTCAACAAGTTTATTTTTAGCATATTGTGCACGATCAATAATTTGTTTGAGTTCTTCGATATCTGATTCGGATAATTCGATTTCATCTTTAAGATTTTTTTCGATTTCGTCTTTCGCAAGACGTCCAGCAGACACTTGAATGGCATATTTTTGCTCATCTTCAAAATTAAGTAGTGGTATTTGTCCAATTTCTTTTAAATACATTCTGACGGGGTCATCAATTTTAATATTGCTTGCGATGGTTTCAATATTGATTAACTCTTCTTCTTCAACTTCAAGTCCACTTAAAGAAAGGTCATCTGGTTCGATGTCATCTTCTAAGTCGATGTCATCATCATCGTCATCGTCATGTTCACCTAATTGCGCTGTTTCAATCGCAACTTCTTCCGTTTCTTCTTCATCATCAGCAACTAAGATGTCAATATCGTAATTTAATAATGCACGCTCCAATTCAAAATGAAGTTCGCTCCCTATTTTTGCAAACTCTTGAATATCATCTTCAATCAATATTTTCTTTTTTCCTGCTTTTTTGACTAATTGTGCCAATATTTTATCAAAATCCACACAAATACCTCCTATTTTTTATGTTTCAGTTTAAACTGTAGATCATCTTTTTCTATGACCCATGATGATCGCCTTGGATCATCTGTTGGGCTTGTTTTTAATTGATCAATCAAGTAATTGAACCGGCGTGCTTTACCCGCATTTTTGACAATATCAATATAAGCATCCAATAACTTCTCATCACCTACAAAAGCATCACTCCAAAGCATGTTTTTTAAAATATGCTGTTGCATGTGTTCTCTTGTTTCTGTCGATTGTTGGTCTAAAAACTGATCAATAACTAGTATATCATGTTGTTGATAATAACTGTTAATTTGAACCCGTAAATAACCGTTTTTTGAGTCTGCACTTTCGGTGACTTTTAAATGGTTATGAATGTATGTCGCATGTTGTTTTGATGTTAACATCATCATAATCAAATAAATTTCAGCCTTAAAGTATTTATCAATAATGATTAATTGTGGACTCTTTTTGGGTATGGATGCCGGTTTTTGTTCAATCGGCAAGGGTGCTGATGGCACCGATAGACTTAAGGGGTCGATATTAAGATCTGTTGAGAGTTTTTTAATATAGAACTGCTTAATACTCTCATCAGCATAACGAAGCATTGCTAAAACATTTTTCTTAAAACTTTGCATGTCATGCGCGTCTTTTAAGTTGCTTGATTTTTTATACGAAATGTATCTAAATGCGTATGGATCAAGCAAGTGCTCACCAAATAGTTTTTCAAAAGCTTCAGGACCATAAGCTTTAATAAAGTCATCTGGATCCATCGCTTCTGGAACAATTAATACATTAACCTTTAAACGCTCTTTTTCTAAAACAGTGATGGCTTGATCGGTTGCTTTGAGTCCAGCTTCATCACCATCATAACAAATAATAACAGCATCTGTAACCTGTTTAATGAGCTGTGCCTGGTTTTTAGTCAGCGCTGTGCCCATGGTCGCAACACCCGATTTGATGTCTGCGCCATAGGCGCTGATCACATCAAAAAAGCCTTCAAATAAAACAACATGCTTTTGTTTTCTAATATCACTTAATGCTTCAAATAAGTGATAAAGTAAAAAGCCTTTTTTAAAAATAGGTGTTTCAGGACTGTTGATATATTTAACTTGTTCTTTTGGTTGAATTGTTCGTCCGCTAAAGCCAACCACATGACCGTCTTTATTGGTAATCGGAAAAATAATGCGATCACTAAATAAATCGTAATACTCACCTTTTTGATCTTGCTTAATAATACCTAAAGCAAGCATATCTGTTGTTTGATAACCTTTATCTTTAAGTAAACGATAAACATCATTACCGAAAGGTGGTGCATACCCTATTTTAAAATGTTTAATGGCTTGTTCAGTCATTTGACGTTTTTTTAAGTAAGATAATGCTTTTTGTCCGTTTTCGGTATTGCTTAAATTAAATTGGTAAAACTGAGCGACCTCAGCCATTAAGCGATAATCGTTTTCATGTGGGTCTTTTTTTACTGGTGTCGTTGAAACTTCAATACCAAGTCTTTGGCCAAGTTCAGCAATGGCCTGATTTCTAGTAATATTTTTAATCTTTCGATAAAAATTAATTGGATTGCCACCTTCACCACATCCCATACATTTGGCGATGTTCTTTTCCGGTGAGACCGAAAAGCTTGGTGTTTTTTCGTCATGGAATGGGCATAATCCCTTATAATTCTTACCGGTTTTTGCCAAATCAACAAATTCACTGACTAAACCGACAATATCGGTTTTTTCATTGATTTGATCGATGATGGATTTATCCATGACGCACCTCCTTTGGTCTTAATACCTAATGGCTTTCTGGATATAGTCTTTTAGGTCAACAATTTTAATGCGTTCTTGAATCATTGTGTCCCGATGTCTAACTGTGACTGAAAAATCTTTTTCTGTATCATGATCAATTGTGACACATAGATATGTTCCAATTGCGTCTTGACGTCTGTAACGTTTTCCAATATTTTGTGTGTCATCGTAAGTTGCGTCAAAATCACTGGTTAAATTTAAAAACAAATCAAATGCTGCATCTTTATGTTCTTTTTTAATGAGTGGTAGGACAGCAACTTTATAAGGGGATAATTTTGGATGAAGTCTTAAAACTTGACGGGTATCACCGTTATCCAACATTTCTTCATCATATGCTTCAGCTAAAAATGCCAACAACAATCTTTCAACACCCACAGAGGGTTCAACGACATATGGCAAATAACGTTGATTGGTCTCAGGGTCTAAATACGTTAAGTCTTCTTTTGAATGTTCTTGATGTGCATTTAGGTCATAATTGGTTCTTGAAGCGATGCCCCATAATTCATCAAAGCCCCAAGGGAATCGATATTTAATATCTGTGGTTGCATTTGAGTAATGTGATAGAGCTTCTGGTTTGTGGTCATCAAAGACTAAATTGTCAGGACTCAGTCCCAGTGTAGTTAACCATAGCATACATTGTTTTTTCCAATAATCAAACCATGTTAATTCTGTGCCTGGTTTCACAAAAAACTCAAGTTCCATTTGTTCAAATTCACGTGTTCTAAAAATGAAGTTACCTGGTGTGATTTCATTTCTAAATGCCTTACCAACTTGGCATACTCCAAAGGGCAGTTTTTTTCTGGTTGTTCTTTGAATATGTTTGAAATTCAAGAAAATCCCTTGGGCTGTTTCAGGTCTTAAATAAATTTGACTGGCTTGTTCTAAGACAACACCTTGATATGTTTGAAACATCATATTAAAAGCGCGAATAGGTGTGAAATCAGAATGGTTACAATGTGGGCATGCCACTTTATGATCAACTAAGTATTGATACATTTGATCAGTCGACCAACCATCTGGCTTCTGTATTTGATCGTGTGCTTCAATGAGTTGATCGGCTCTAAATCTTTTTTGACAGTTTTTACATTCGGTTAGTGGGTCAGAAAAACCACCCACATGACCGCTGGCTTTCCATACTTCACTATTCATTAATATAGAACTATCAAGCAATACATTATAAGGTGTTTCGCGTTGAAACTTTTGAATCCATGCTGATTTAATGTTTTGTTTTAATAAACTGCCCAATGGACCGTAATCCCAGGTATTTGCAAGACCGCCATATAGTTCGCTGCCTTGAAAGATAAAGCCAGTTGATTTGGCGTATTGTACGATTTGTTCTAGTGTTATCATGTCACCACATCCTTTATTGTCTATTTTATTGCTTTTAATGTTGTTTGTAAATGAAACTGAACATACTTTAGTAAAAAGTTTTTTAATACTTGATAGGATGATTCAGAGAGTGTTTCTAGTTGATCATAAGGATATCGCGTCAGTTTTAATAATTGTGTTGCTTGTGTGACGTCCAAATCCATAATGTGTGACTCACCTTCGTAAAACAGTCCGCCCAGTTCAATATTAACACCAAGTACTTTTCTGCCATCGGGTTTTAAATTGAGTTCATAGCCAAAGATTTTTAACATTTTAAACGAAAAACTTAAACTGGCAGTTTTTAAATCGTCTATATCAAGCGCCGCTTTGACATGTGAAAAAATAATGTTATGCGGCATATCTTCAATGACCAAGTGATCAATAATTTCCAAAATTAAAGAGGCATACTTTAATGTGTCATAGTCATCTTTAATTTTTTTATAGGTGTTTAATAACTTTGCATCCTTAAGGGTTACCATCGATTTTGGACTTTCCTGAAAAGATATCATTGTTAAGTATTGACCCAAAACACGATAAGGATGGTTCATTTTTTGGGCCCCTTCAGCAATCAGCGTGACCTTGCCTTGTGAGGTGTAGGTAAATAGTAACCGCGCAGATTCTTTATATGCTTGCGTTTTATAAATCATACCCTCAATCATTCTAAATCTTCTCCGTAGCCGTATGTTCTAAGGTCACTTGCACGATTACGCCAATCCTTTTTCACTTTGACCCATAAGGTCAGATGAATCTTTGTATGCAATACTTGATTGATGTCTTTGCGTGCTTCGGTGCCTATTTTTTTCATTTTATCACCATTTTTGCCAATCAATATTTGTTTTTGAGTGGCACGTTCAACAATAATTAATGCTGAAACATCAACGGTATTTAATGCCTTGTTTTCTTGAATGCTTTCAATAACAACAGCGACAGCATGCGGCACTTCTTGTTCGGTATGAAATAAAATCTTTTCACGAATCAGTTCAGACATGCGCATGTTTTCTGATTGATTGCTTTTCATGTCACTCGGATAATATTTTGGCCCTTCTGGAAGTAATGGTGTCACAAGTTCCACAAGTTTGTCTAAATGTGTGTGATCTTTGGCAGATAAAGGAATAACGCCTTCATACTGATAACTCCCTAAATAGCTCATAATAATCTCATCGATTTTTGATTTATTTTGGAGTGTGTCTACTTTATTAATTACCAAAAACACCGGTTGATCAAGCGCGTTAAAATAGGAGATAATATGTTCTTCTGCCGATCCCTTTTTTTGATCAACAACAAACAGTATCACATCAACTTCTTTTAATACTGATTGAGCAATTTGATCAATTTTAATATTTAATAAATCTTTGCCTTTGTGCATGCCAGGTGTATCAACAAACGCGATTTGTAAATCCTCTGTATCATAAATGCCTAAAATGCGGTGTCTGGTGGTCTGAGGTTTAGGACTCATAATAGCGATTTTTTCACCAATAAGTGCGTTTAATAATGTCGATTTACCAACATTTGGCCTGCCAACGATAGCAACAAATCCTGAGCGATGACTCATAGATCTAAGCTCGATTGATCAAATGCGTAAGGTAAGAGTGTATCAGGTGTCATTGCTTTTGTATCACCTTTTATATTGGCCAAAATAATTGGGGTGTCTTTAGGTAATAATTCATGCATGACTTGACGGCATGCGCCACAAGGAGATACCGGACCATGATCATCTGCGACAACGGTCATTTCGAGGATGTCTGATTTTTGATAGCCTTGACTGTATAGAGAAAATAGTGCAGAGCGTTCTGCACAGTTGCATAATCCATACGCAGCGTTTTCAATATTTGCACCATGAATATAACTGCCGTTTTTAAGTAAAATTGCTGCGCCTACTTTAAAGTTTGAGTAAGGCACGTAGGCTTTTTCTCGTGCCAGTATAGCTTCTTTTAATCCTTGTTTCATAGTTACCTCTTTTCTAACTTAGCTAATGCTAATAACCTTTTTTGTTCTAGTATCATCTTTTTTTCTTCTGCTTCAGTGTGATGATCATATCCAATCAAATGTAAATATCCGTGAATGGCTAAAAACCCAACTTCACGTGCATACGTGTGCCCATAACTTCTGGCTTGATCAAATGCCTGATTTAAGTTGATAAAAACATCACCGAATGATTTGATACTGACATCATCATTGATGAAACTTAAGACATCGGTTGTTTTATCCATGTTTCGATATGTGAGATTCAATTGTTTCATCTCGTTGGGCATGACAAAAATCAATTCCATCGATTTTTTTTGCTTGATTTTTCTAAATATACGCTTAAGTAATTTTTCTAGAGGCTTAATATCAAGATCTGTTTGATTATGAATGTTGATTTTCATTGGCTTCATACCTCTCTAGAATTTTTTGAACCAATGGATGTCTAATGACATCGATTTTACTAAATGTGACAATTTTAATGTCATCCATGTCTTTTAACAATAAGATGGCTTCTTTTAACCCTGAGTGTGATGAACCCTTTGGTAAATCAACCTGTGAGGGATCACCTGTAATGACCATTTTAGATGCAAACCCCAAACGGGTTAAAAACATCTTCATTTGTGTTCGTGTTGTATTTTGTGCTTCATCAAGTATGACAAATGCATTTTCTAACGTGCGTCCACGCATATACGCCAGTGGCGCAATCTCAATGACACCCTTTTCTAAGAGTTGCATGGTCGTTTGCACACCCAACATTTCATAAAGCGCATCATATAGTGGCACCAAATAAGGATCAACTTTCTCTTTTAAATCCCCAGGCAAAAACCCTAATGTCTCCCCTGCTTCAACAGCTGGTCTTGTTAGAATCAATTTTTTGATTTTGTTTTGTTTTAAATCAGATACGGCTTGTGCAACGGCCAGGTATGTTTTTCCTGTACCTGCAGGACCAACGCCCAATGTTAAATCGTATTGTCCCATGGCTTCAACATAATCTTTTTGATGAAACGTTTTCGGATAAATTGATTTACCTTGATCATTGATTAAAACACGCTGTCTATTTTTATATAAATCGAAAAGGCCATCAAGTTGATCTTTTTCTGCAAGTTTAATCACATACATCACATCACGCTCAGATAACTGTATTTGGTGTTCTGCAAGTTTGATGAGATGGGAAAAAACCGTTTCAACCAACGGTAATAACGCTTTGGGTGCGTCTGTGTTAATTTGGTTGCCAAATATAGAAACATTGATGCCTAAGTACTGCTTAAACACCAATAGATTTCGGTCTTGCACACCAACGATTTTTCTGATTACTTCTGCATGTTCAATGGTTTGATTTAATTTCATTAAATCCGCTCCTTGTCGTGGTTTTATTATACCATAGTGCGAAAAATAAAAAAGCGTATGATGTCCACTTTTTTACTAATTCCATAAAAAAACACCTATAAATAGGTGTCGTTTATTGCACGTTAACGTTTTTTTGAGCGTGCCGCACGTTGGCGCATTTTACGATCTACACTTGGTTTCACATAAAATTCGCGTTTGCGTGCTTCTTGGAGGTTTCCTGACTTAGAAACTTCGCGTTTAAAGCGTCTTAATGCATCTTCAATTGTCTCTTTATCGCGAACGACTGTTTTAGGCATGTCTGCCCTCCTTCCACGCTGTGAATATCATAGCCTTTTTTATTATATATGATTTTTAGATATTTGTCAAAAGTTATTGTAGATAATGTGCACTCAAATAAGATAGGATATAAAGATGTGCGTATTCTGTTGGTAAGATCAGGTTCCCAAGAGAAATGCTTTGGATGTTTTGTTGTTGTAGCCATTGACGTTCTTCTTCTGAAATGCCACCTTCAGCTCCTATAATAAAGCACATGTTATGCCCTTTACCGAATGATTTTACTGCTTGTTTTAATGACAATGTTTTTTCATTTTCATCTGCTAAAAAAACAATATCAAAGGCGTTAAAATCAATTGATTTTAAAGATGCTTGAAATGATGTCATCATATTTTCTTGTCGGTTGGCAAGTTCGCTTGCCTCTTTGGAAATGCTTTCTAATCGCTTAAGTTTATGCGTCGTGTTTTCTAGTTTTGCGATACTGCGTTGCATAGGAACAAATATCAAACTTGATGCGCCAAATAGACTTGCAGATTTTGCAATAAAATCAGTTTTAGACCCTTTGGGTAGTCCTTGAATAATGGTTATACTGAGTGATTCTTGACTGTCTAACTGTTTGCCTTTTGTATAAGTGACCATATCTTTTGATATATCTAGGGTTGCTTCATGGCAAATCCCTTGATAACAAACAATCACTTGATCGTTTGTTTTCATGCGCATCACATGTCTTATATGATGTTCATCTTGTTTTGATAACGTTTCTTGATCAGTTAAAAAATAGCGTTGTGGCATATGAGTCTCCTTATCTTTGCAAGTAAAAAAGCGCTTCTAAAAGAAACACTTTTTATTGTGAATGGGTATGTGGTTATCTTGGCAAGTTGTTTGATAAAACAACAGCAACAAAGATAATAACAGCTAAAACAATTGAACTACGCATTAAGAATAAATCAAACCCTCTTGTTTTTCTGTTTTTAAATAATTCTGATTTTTCACCACTAAACGCATCTTGGATATTATCTTGTGAACTTTGTAATAATACGACCGCGATGAATAAAATGGTTGCGATAATTGCGATAAAATCAATCCAAATCATAATCGTCCTCCTAAAACTCAATTAATGATAACAAATTTAATGATTTTTGTCAATTGAAATTGATAATGAATTTTCTCATTTGGTTTGCTTACTAAGTGTTTTTTTCTGTTTGTTTCAAATGCTCTTCTTTAATGATCTGACCATTTTCGATATAGACGATTCGATCAGCAATATCAAGTGCATCTTCATAATCATGTGTTGCAAATATGGTTGCGATTTGGCGACTTTTTAAAATACGCTTTAAATCATATCTGATCATCTTTTTTAAATCGTAATCAAGATTACTAAAAGGCTCATCGAGCAATAAGATTTTAGGCTCAGGTGCGAGTGCACGCGCAAGCGCGATGCGCTGCTGCTGCCCGCCAGAAAGTTCGTGAGGATAATTGTGTTTTTTTTCTTTTAAGTCGATAAGATTAAGCATATCATCGGCTTTTTGTTCTCTGGCTATTTTTGGTAAATGTGACAATCCATATTGAATATTTTTGGTCACATTAAGGTGTGGAAATAATGCATAATCTTGGAAAACCATACCAACACCTCTTTGATGTGGTGGTATTGATAAAGCTTCTGAAAACACTTTTGTATCATCGATGACAATGCACCCTGAAATTGGCGTTTCTAGTCCGCTAATGAGACGAAGAAGCGTTGATTTTCCGGAACCACTTTTGCCTAGTAAAGCGACAATCTCTCCTTGTTTCATATCAAACGAAAGGTCATTTAAAACCATCAGTGTTTTATCGTATTTAAATGTTAAGTTACTCAATTGGACGTACATACACATGTTTTCCTTTCTTCTTTGAATGGGTAAAGATATAAATAAAAACGGCTGAAATCATTATTAATATTAACGCTGCTAAACTGGATTCTTGTATCATTTCATCACTGGCATATACATAGACCATGGTTGCCAATGTGTTATAGTTTGGAGGTCTTAAAATGAGTGTGAGCGGTAATTCTTTAATGATATCAATAAAGACAAGAATGAATGCACTAATAATGCCAGATTTTAATAAAGGCATATCAATTCGGAATAAAGCATTGATTTTTGATGAGTTTAGCACATATCCCGCTTCTGTAAATTGCTTACCTATTTTATCATAACTGGACTCAATACTATTATAGCCGATGGCCATAAATCTAAGCATATAGGCAAATGTCAGCATCACCAAACTCAAGCTTAAGACTAAAACGGGTGTGTTTTGATTAAATAATCGGTAAACCGGATATAACGTTCGGTCAAGCGAGATGAAAAAGACATGCACCGCGATGGCGATGACAGCACCAGGAATCGCATACCCTAAATTGGTGAGTCGTAACCATGACTTTTTAATCGTATTTGGTTTTAACCGATTAAAATTGGCCAAAATAATCGCGAATGCAACCACCATAAATGCCGCTGTCGCAGAGATTGTTAATGTGTTTAATGTGACGTAAAGTAACTCAATGGTCAATGTTTGCCTGATGGTTAATGTCGCATACCAAATCAGTTGCAGGACAGGGATAATAAAGCCAACTGCTAAAGTTCCCCAAGCAACAATTAAAACAAACCATAGTTTAAATCCTTTGATTTGAATGGATTTAATTGGCCTTGTTTTAACATGCATATGATACCTTTTTTTACCTCTTAACGCACGTTCAACTAAAATAATGATCAAGACAATGCCCATTAAATAAGCCGATAACCGAATGGCACTACTGATATCATTTAGGTTAAACCACGCATTGAAAATCGCAAAACTAAAGACACGTACATTAAAATAACTGACCACACCATAATCATTGAGTGTCTCTAAAACTGTAAGCAAGACGCCTGCAACTAGTGCAGGTCTAATCAGGGGTAGAGTCACGGTAAAAAAAGCTTTAGTACGTGATGCACCTAATGATGTTGCACTTTCTAAATAGGATGCGCTTTGGTTAACTAAGGCACTCATTGTTAAGACATAAACATAAGGAAATAAGGTGAAAACAAAAATAAAGATGGCGCCGCCCATATGCATCATGTTTAATGATACTTCAAATCCAATCATTTTGAGCATTCTGGCAATGGTTCCTGTGTAGCTGATCATATCGGCATAAACATAAGCCGCAATATAAGAAGGTAATGCCAACGGTAAAATGAGCATCCAACGCAAAATCCCTTTAGATTTAAAGTCATACCGAACCACAGCATACGCTAAGAAAAGACCAAAGAGGCTGCTAATAATCGCAACCCCAATAATCAATATCACCGTATTAAAGATATACTCACTTAATAAATAGGTTCTGATATGCAACCATGTTTCTGAACGCGGTTCAAAAACTTGAATGCCTATGTTTATTAAGGGAATGATGATTAATAATCCAATCACAATACTTAATACTTGAAAAATATCAACATGTTTTTTGATTCGATTAAACATTCAGTCCCCTCATTTCTTTTTTATTTCCATCCAACCTCATTCATCACGATGGTTGCTTCTGTGCTATGTTGACCCAAGACATATAAAGGAATATCTTGAGCAATAAAGTCACCCCAAGATTTTAATAATGCGTGTGGTTCAACATCTGGATGTATAGGATATTCAAAATTAGCTTCTGCATAAATGGCTTGTTGCTCTGGTTGTGATAAAAATTCCAGCAATCTCAAGGCATTTTCTTTGTTTGGTGCATATTTTGTGATGCCCCCTGCACTAATATTAACATGGGTACCCGTGGTTTCTTGGTTTGGGAAAAAGACACGCACTGTTTGTGCCACTTCAACTTCAAATGGGTCAGATGAATAAAGCATGCGTCCAATATAGTAGGTATTCATAATAGCAACATCTGCATCACCAGCCACCACTGCCTTGGCTTGATCACGATCATTGCCTTGAGGATCTCTTGCAAAATTAGCAACCAATCCAGCTGCCCACTCTTGGGCAGCTTCTCTGCCATGAATGGCAATAAATGAAGCCATCAAACTTTGATTATATATGTTGGTAGATGTTCGCGTAATCACACGACCTTGCCAAACTTCTTCTGTTAATGCTTCATATGTCGAAAGATCACTAACATCAACACGATCTGGATGATAAACAAGCACACGTGCCCGTTTTGTTAAACCATACCAATAATCCTCACTATCACGATATTTTGATGGTATATTCGCATCTAAAATTTCTGAAGTTGATGTTTGTAATAATCCTTGTTCTTTGGCTTGATGAATGCGTCCAACATCTGCAATAATAAGTAAATCAGCAGGTGAATCAGTGCCTTCGTTTTCTAATCTCGTCATCAGTTGATCTGCACCATCTCTAACGACTTGAACTTGAATACCAGTTGATTCTGTAAAGGCATCATAAAGCTCTTGATCCACATCATAATGGCGCTCTGAGTATATTGTTACAACGTTATCGCCTTTGGTTTGACCAAACTGACACGCTGATAAAAATATCGCTAAACAACCTAAAGTCATAAGTAATATATATTTTTTTGACATGTATTTCCTCCTATGTTTTTTCTATGTCTGCTCATATTCTATAAGATGATAAAGATACAGTCAAAACATATAATAAAGATTATAAATAGCTTTAATATTTATAATAAATACTATGGTTCCACAATGCCACGATGTGCTGGCACACCCTTAAGCCTTGCATAAGGTTTCGCATCTTTGACAACCACTGAATTAGCCCCAATAATCGCATAATCACCAATCTTAATAGGTCCAATAAGTGTGGCATTCGCATACACAATAACACCTTTGCCTAATTTGGGATGTCGATCAACCTTCTCAAAGGTATTGGCGCCAAGTGTGACGCCATGATATAAGATACAGTCATCACCAACAACAGCAGTTTCACCAATGACTAAGCCCATGCCGTGATCAATAAAGACACCAACACCAATTTGAGCCGCAGGATGAATGTCAATGCCCGTAATTCTTCTTGTTCGATAACTTAGAAATCGAGCCAATGATCGAAAGTGGTGAACGTACAAAAAATGAAAAAAGCGATATCTTCTTAAAGCAATCACTCCAGGATATGTCAAATAAATCATGAGGCATGATGGGGCAGATGGATCAACTCTTTTGGCTGCTAAAACATCTTTGATTGTACATCTGAATTTAAACATTATCGTTATAAAGTGGTGTTGATAAATATCGTTCCCCTGTATCAGGGATTAACACCACAACTCGCTTTCCTTTGTTTTTCTTTTGTTTTGCAATTTGTATGGCTGCGTAAAGTGCAGCACCTGATGACACGCCAGCAAAAACGCCTTCTTCTTTGGCCAATTCTCTGGCATAAGTATATGCGTCCTCATTGGATATCGTTATAATTTGATCAATAATTTTTTGATTTAGAACAGGGGGAATAAAGCCAGCACCAATACCAGAAATCGTGTGTGGTCCAGGTTCTCCTCCTGATAAAACCGGCGAATCTTTTGGTTCTACCGCTATAATCTTAACATCTTTGTTGTGCTGTTTTAAGACTTCACCAACACCAGTAATCGTTCCGCCTGTACCAACACCACACACAAAATAATCAATATGGTTTTCAGTATCATTAATAAGTTCAATGGCAGTGGTTTTTCGATGCATTTCTGGATTTGCAAGATTTTCAAACTGCATCGCAGTAACATAGTTCGGATGTTCTTTTAATGCTTGATTCACATAAGCGATGGTGCCTTTAATCCCTTTCGTGCCATCCGTTAAAACAACTTTAGCGCCTAATGCTCTAGCGATTTTAACGCGTTCTTCTGAGACTGTACTTGGCATGACTAAAATTAAATCATACTTTTTTGCAGCACAAATAAATGCCAACCCAACGCCAGTATTGCCACTTGTGGGCTCAATAATGACTGAGTTTTCATGCAATTGACCGCTTGCTTCAAGCGATTTGACAAGCGCCAGCGCTAAACGATCTTTGACACTACTGAGCGGATTAAAGTTTTCCAGCTTTGCATCAATTTCTGCATAAGTATGATATTTTTTTTCGATGTGTTTAAGTCTTAGTAATGGTGTTTTGCCAATTAAATCGGTATAGTTTTGATATATATTCATAAATAAGTCACCTCACCATCTTATTATAAAGAATATTGATAAGAAATGCTTGTAAAACGAAAATAAAAAACCCTATGATATACTAATATTGGTGATAATATGGAGATTAAACAATTTGTTTTAGGCGATTTGCGCAGTAACTGTTATATTTTAATTAAAGATCGCAAGTGTGTCGTTATTGATCCTGGATATAAAAGCCCTGAGGTCATCACTTTTCTTCAAACGCATCAGTTAAGACCACTGGCTATTTATATCACACATGGCCACTATGATCATATTGGTGGTGTCAACGCGCTTAAAAGCCTTTTTGATTGCCCTGTTTACGCACCAAAAAAAGATGCCATGTTTTTTAAAGTGGGCATATATAATAAATTAGGTTTTGATGTCCATGTTGACCACTGGGTCTTATCAGGCGATACCTTTGACTGGCTTGATCAAATGTTTACTGTCCTAGAGACACCCGGGCATTCACCTGGAGGTACCGTCTTAACAACTGATCATATGATGTTTTCTGGGGACACACTTTTTTATCAAAGTATTGGACGTACAGATTTACTACTTTCAAGCAGTCAAGACATTTATCAGAGCATTAAAAAACTTTATCAAGCATTTGATGATGAAACCATTGTTTATCCTGGGCATGGCAGACCAACATCTATTGGTCATGAAAAAACACACAACCCCTTTGTTAGAGCATAAGAAAACCTCTCATTTGGTTTAAAATGAGAGGTTTTTTTATTGAGTAGTTCACTTAATCTCTTCATTTGTCTCTATATAGCATCATCTGAAATGTGTTTAACAATGCCAAAGTGATCAGTACAGATAAAAGTGCTGTGAGTCCTGCTTTCCCACCAATACACGTATAGATTGGTCGTGTGAGCATATAGAGCAAACTCATAACCAATGGACTAATCACTAAAAAGCTGAGTCCTTTGATACGACTAATATCTGTCATAATAATAAAACTTGCGATAAAAACAACAGGTAAATAAATCATAAGTGATGGCAGTAAGCTAAATATTAAAAACCCAAATAAACTCAGTAGCGCTGACACAATCACACGGCTTAATTGAAATTTCACTTTCACATAGTGACCTAATAACACGGTGCCTAATGCAGTGCCCATGACAATAAAGATGGACATCGGTTCAAGAACTTCTGTCGATATCACTTGGTATGATGGCAATAAACTCACTGATATAATGCTTGCGACAAATGCCGTTGTTCCTAGTTTGCCACCCAAACCGTTAAAAATAGAACGGGACATTAAAAATGCTACTGGCAATATGACTACCATTAAAATAATAAAAATTGGACTGACAACAACAAGTGAAATCATACCTGCAAATGAGCCACAATACACTTCTTTTTCATATTCTCTTAAAAAGACATACCCAATAACGCCTGTTAAGGCTGATGCTGCAATCTGCGGCATTGATGCATAAAAATAAAGACCAAAAGATAGCACAAAACCCACCAAAACAAAAACAAGACTGATCAGATCTTTTTGTCTTAATGGCGGTATTTCAGATTCTTTTTCAATGCGATATTGATCATAGATTGCAAAAATAAACAAGATGAAAAAAGGTAATATCAACGCATTAAATATACCTTCTAACTGAAATGTTTGATACAAAAAAAGTGTCATTGCAGCTGTGAAAATACTTAAAGGTAACCACTTTGTTTTCAATCGTTGCTCCTAGGTTTTAAGTTCAAGTAATGCCAATGTTTCCATCGATGTTGTATGAAAGAACATACGAATTGGTGTCACTTGTTTGATGTTATAACTGTTTTTTAGTTTATTTAAATCTCTCGCCATGGTTTTAATATCACAGGATAAGTAAACCATTTTTGGGAATTTCTCTTTAATGATATAATCAATGAATTTTTCATCCAATCCTGCCCTTGGCGGATCAACAATCAATGTATGATTTTCATAAGAGGTCTGATGTGTTTCCATTGTATCACAAATCACCTCTACATGACCAATGCCATGGATTAATTTGGTTTTCATCGCATTTGAGAAGTTTTGCTCGTTTTGATCAATCATTATCACATGTTTGACTTTATCAGATAGATAATATCCAATACCGCCAACACCACTATAGGCATCAATGATATGATCGTCTTCAGTAACAAAATCTTTAATGACATCATAGATTTTAACCATCACACCAGGATTGATTTGGAAAAATGAGCGATCATCCACATAAAGTGTAAGTCCGGCAACATCTTGTGTGATTTCATTTTGTCCCAAGAGCGTAAATGATTGCTTGCCTAAAAGATGCTTGGGGTGATCTTTGATGTTTAAGGTGACACCCACAATGTTTTCAAACGATTTTAGCGCCTCTATCAAGGCTTCTAGACCATCAAAGTAACTCTCTGTTGCGATTAAAGTTAACAATGCTTCTTTTTTTAAATTGGTTCTAATAGCAATATGTTTTAAAATCTTTGGATCGATTTTAAGATCGAGTGCTGTTAGTTTAGACATAATATCATTGGTGACTTGATCCGCTAAAATAAATGTCTCTATTTTTTTAAGCTGTTGATCTTTGGTATACAAACCTAATGCCAACGTTTTTTGCGGCATGACATGAAAAACCGATTTATTGCGATAATGCATATGATTATGATCGGTAATGATCTCGGTCATTTTTGGGACGTCACCCATGATTTTTTTTAATGTTTGACTTGTGGTTGTTGTTTGCCATGTTAATTGTGCCTCTGGTGATACATGAAGCAAATTACAACTTCCTAAAATCGTTTGTTCATGATCAATACGATCCTCGCTTTGATTAATTAACTTAATAAGTTTGGCTGTTGCAAACTTTTTTTTAACATCGACAATTTCAATGGTTGCTTTTTCATTTGTGAGAAGTCCTGGTGTGAAAATGACAAAATCATCAACCTTAGCAACGCCTTGGCCTTGATAGTCAATATCTTTTATCGTCACAGTGATTTGATCTTTTTGTTTAAGCATATGTTAAATCCTTTCCTCGTTTTAGTAAACGATGTAAAGAGCCACACTGTCTTCATGCAGGTGACTCTTTGGTTGTTTATGTTGGTGCTATATAGCAAACTTTTCTTTTAAGTAATCGATATAGTATCGTGGATTAAAGTTTTCCTTGGTTGCAATCAACAGCAACTCTTTAGGTGTTTTGGTTTTTGCAAATTGGTGTATATGTTCTTTAAGCCATGCGTTGATTTTTTCGATTTCATTTGACTTAATGGCTGCTTCAATATCAATTTCTTGACTCATTGCGCGATATATTTGTGCCGCATAAGCAGAGCCTAGGGCATAGGTTGGGAAATATCCAAATGCACCAAATGACCAGTGAATGTCTTGCAAGACACCTTCTTTATCATTGGCTGGACGTTTACCAACATAACTTGACATCAATGTCCGCCATTTTTTTGGTAGGTCCTTAACTTTAAGTTTGCCATTAATGAGTGATTTTTCAATTTCATAACGGACCATAACATGAAGTGCGTAGGTCAATTCATCTGCCTCTACACGAATGAGTGATCGTTTTGCTTGATTGATATATTGATAAAACTCTGACATTTCAATGTTTTTAAGTTCTTTAGGGAAAATTTCTACTAATTTAGCATAATGTGTTTCCCAAAAAGCTTGACTACGACCAATCATATTTTCATACATGCGAGACTGTGACTCATGGATACCTAATGAGGTGCCACCGTGTAAAAAGGTGTCATCATATTTCGGGTCATTTTGAAGTTCATAGATGCCGTGTCCCATTTCATGAATGGTTGAAAAAATGCTTGATGCAGGATTATCTAAATGATAATGGGTTGTTATTCTTGTATCAACGCTACTCACACCTGAGGTGAAAGGATGTGCGCTTTCTTTTAATAACCCACGTGATTGATCATAATTAAACACATCTAATAAATAATGTGCAAACGCCTTTTGACCTTCTATTGGGAACTCACCTTTTGTTAGTTTTCTTGAAAATCGCTGTTTGTTAGACTTTGTGACTTCAAGTACAAAAGGTACCAATTCGTCTTTTAACTCGTTAAAAAAGACATCATATTCTTTAACACCAAAACCTTCTTCATACATATCAAGTAAAATATCATAGCCTTTAAGTGTCTCAGTTTCAAGATACTTGACAAGCTTTTTATTGAATGTCACCACTTGTTCTAGTGTTGGCGCAAACATGTCGAAATCATCAGCTTGTTTGGCTTTTGACCAAATGAGTGAGCTATCAGAAAGCAATATTTGATAATTGATGTATTCGTCTTTAGGTACAAGTTTGATCATACGTAAATCTTTAAATTTGTGTTTGATTTCAATTTTAAAATCTGGATCGTCGAGTGATTCAATGTTTTCATGAAGTTTTTCAATCGCCTCGATGTATTGTGGGTCCGATTGCAGTTTGTAAATTTCTTTTGTCAGTACAGCAACTTGTTTGGTTCTGTAATCTGAAGACGCTTTGGGTGCTTCGGTTTCCATATCCCAGCTGATAAGCCATTGTAAATACTCATATGCTTTTAACTTTTCTCGCATATCCTTATAGATCTTAATAAAATTTTCCATGTGAGTGCCCCTTTTTTTATTTTATATTTATCTCTATTATATCACGAATTTTCTAGTGTTTTAAAGCATAAAAGCGATGGTTGCCACACCAAAGTAGATGACAAGAGCAACAATATCATTGATGGTGGTAATAATGGGTCCTGAAGCCACAGATGGGTCGATATCTAACTTATTTAAAGTCAAGGGTATAATTACACCCATCAACGCTGAAATATACATTGAAGCAAAAACAGCAAAACCAACAACCGAGGCAATCTCAATTGGTCTTTGTACGCCAATATTTAAAATTGATAAAAACCCGAATACAACGAGTGCGGACATAACACCTAGAACCGTACTATTAATTAAACCAACCGTTGCTTCTTTAAATGCATGGCGCTTGGATAATTTTTGGTGTTCCATTTCTTCTAAATGTAACCCTAAGATGGTAACAGCCAATGATTGAGTCCCAATATTACCTGCCATACCTAAGATCAGTGGTTGAAAAAAGGCAAGTGCAATCACTTCTATTAAAGTGGCTTCAAAAATTGACAAGAAGCTTGCAATAATTAAGTTTAGGACGACAGCGATTAATAGCCAAGGTAAGCGTTGTGAAGAACGTTTGAGCGCGCTTGAGGTGTTTTCATGATCATTAATAAGTGCCAGTTTTTGATAGTCTTCTTCACTGGATTCAATTAACTCATCAAAAATATCATCCGCTGTAATGATACCAATAATACGGTTTTGTTTATCAAGCACCGGGAGTGCATTGCGGTCATAGTCTCTGACTTTAGAAATAGCTTTTTCAATACTTTCATATTCTAGAACATAATGAAAATCTTGATTCATAATATCAATCAAACTTTGTGAAGGTCTAGCAACAATTAAATCTCTTAAGTCAATAACACCAACCAAGCGTTTTTCTTGATCAACAACAAACAGCGTATCAATGTAGTCTTGGTCTTTTGCAGTGGTTACAATTTGATTGGTGGCATCTTTTATTGATACATTTTCGTTAATGGCAATAAATTCTGTGGTCATAATAGAGGCCGCTAAATCTTCATCATAAGTCATTAATAGTTCTATCGTTTTAGCTTTTATTTTCGGCAATAAAGCCATGATAGATGGTTGAACATCCTCTTCAAGTGATTCAACAAATTCTTTTAAGTCATCGTTTTCTAGCGTTTTTAATAACTCTTTTCTTTTGTTAAATGTGAGAAGTTCTAAGATTTCAAGCTGCTCTGATTGACTGAGTTCAACAAACATTAATGTCAATTTGCCCATTGCGATCAGAGATAGTAACCGCTCTTTTTCAATGGTTTCTAAATAGGGATAAATGATGGCCAAATCATAGGATTGAACGGATGCGATTGTTTGAGATAATAACTCATCTCCATGTTTAAAATTGAGTTTTCTAGGCATCTTATAATCCCCCTAAAAACAGCGTTGCTAATCCAAAATAAATGAATAAAGCTGCAACATCAATGAAGGTCGTAATAAAAGGCCCTGAAGCGGCTGCTGGATCTGCTTTAAACAATTTTAGTGTGATTGGAATGATAATCGCTGTGATTGGTGCAACAATGATAGTTAACCATAGTGAAAGTCCCACAACCAAGGCTAAGACGATGGGTGATGCTGTAAACGATTGATTTAAAGAGGCAAATATAAACGTCACACCAAAAGCTATAAGTCCAATGACTAGGCCATTAATTACGCCTGTTAGAATTTCACGAGTTGAGTTTTTAAACATGCCTTTTTCTTCTGTAGAAAGCATTTTTAAAGTCACAGCTAAGGTTTGCGTGGCAACATTTCCGGCCATGCCTAAAATCAGTGGTTGAAAAAACATTAAAATGGCGATGGTACTTAATATTTCTTCATAAAGTGAAGTAACCAAAAGCAACGGAATAAACATTAAGAGTAATGTCACAAGCCAGGGCAAACGGTGAAGCGCTGTCTTAAGCGAAGGCAAATCAAGTGTTTCAGGAAGTGCAGCAAGTTTTTCAAAATCTTCTTGTGCTTCTTCTTGGTAAATATCAAGGGCGTCATCTAAAGTTAACATGCCCAACAGCGCATTTGATTCACTAACGACTGGTATCTCATAGATCGCATAGTTTCTAATGGCTTGAATGGATTTTGTGATTTGATCTTTATCAAAGACAAAAGGATATGTTGTGACAAGTGTTGAAACCAAGCACGGTGACTTAGTTTTTAATAAGGTCTTAAGTTTAACTATACCTAAATATTTATTATCGTTATCTACGACAAAAATGGTTTGTACTGATTCAACATCAGGTGCCTCTGCAATCACTTTTTTGGTTGCTTTTTTGACATCCATATCTGGTGTGATTTTGATGATGGCATTGGTCATTGCTGAGCCTGTTTCATCTTCATCATATTGAATCAGTTGCATTAAATCAGAATCACTATCGAATGTTTCTAATAGTTGTTCCTGATCATCGTCTGTCATCTCTAAAATGATATCGACAGCATCATCAGGTTCCATCATTTCAACAAGTAGTTTTTGTTTGACAAGATCAAACTCTGATAAAACCTCAGCAGCATCTTCACTTTCAAGATAACTGACCATTTCAGCGAGTTTTTGGTTGGTTATGAGTGATAAAAAACGTTCTTTTTCAGAAGCGTCAAGGGTTATAAAATCTTGAGCCAAGTCATGAGCATGCGTCTCTTCAATAAGTGCTCTTAATTCTTTTTTTGTGTTTTTAGTTAATTGGTCTTTAAGCATCATATACCACCCTTTCTGCTTTATATTTTAACATAAATACACCTATTATCGGGTGTTATTTATTGATTTCAGCAGAAATCGCATAAATCATATCTGCTGTGTCTAAGTTCATAAATATAGTATCGTGATCTTTTTTTATGGCAATCATGTGATTGAACTCATCAATTGAAATGAGTGTGATTTCATCATTAATTTTTAAATGAACGTGATCTAGATACTCAAGCAAATCATAATCATCAATCACGCGATCAATGACGATTTTCGACCCTACTGGAAAATGTGTGATTGGATAATGGTTTTTATGTTTGATTTCGCCATCTTTACTAGGAATCGGATTTCCGTGTTGACAATATTTTGGGTAATTTAAAAAAGCATCGAGTGCATCAAGCACTTTTTTGCTTGTTGCATGTTCAAGTTTTTCAGCATCCTGATGAACCTCTTTCCAAGATAGATTAAGCATATCGGTTAAAAAAACTTCCCAAAGTCTGTGAGCACGCACCATCTCAACAGCTTTTTTGAGTCCCAACTTGGTCAATCCAACACCTTTATATGGATAAAATTTTAATAGTTTTTTGCTGGCTAGTTTTTTAATCATTTCATTAACGCTTTGATCTGTAATTTCAAAAACACTTGCAATCACAGATGGTTTTATGAGTTCAATATTTTTTTCATAAGTTAATTCATAAATCACTTTCACATAATCTTCTTCTGCACGATACATAAATGTCCTCCTTAACCTAGCGCAACATCAAGCATCATCATAATGATAAATCCTACCATAACACCGAGTGTTGCATAATGTGCACCCTTGACTGTGGTCCGTTGTTGTGCTTCAGGAATCAATTCTTCTACAACAACATAAATCATGGCACCAGCAGCAAACGCCAACGCATACGGTAAAATAACACTGACATAAGTGACAAGTAGTGCGCCTAACATTGCAAATATTGGTTCAACAAATCCAGATGCTTGACCATACATAAATGATTTTTTATGTGAGAGTCCTTCTTGACTCAAAGGAATCGATACCGCAGCACCTTCTGGAAAGTTTTGAATCCCAATACCAAAAGCTAAGGCAAGCGCTGATAAGGTGGCTGCAACAGGATCTCCAGTGGCGTACTGAACGGCACCAAAGGCCACACCAACCGCGAGTCCTTCTGGTATATTATGTAGTGTGATTGAAAACACTAATAGAAATGTCCGCTTAAACTTACTTGGCAAACCTTCTTTATGTTTTTCTGGACCAAAGTGCATGTGTGGAATCAGTCTATCTGCCACATACAAAAAGAGTCCGCCTAAAGCAAAACCAACGGCAACAACTATCCAAGAAATGACACCCTGTTGATCAGCCATTGCTATGGCCGGATCTAGTAATGACCAAAAACTTGCAGCAATCATCACACCTGATGCAAAACCTAACATGAGATTATACATATTGCGTTCAATGGATTTAAAAAAGAAAACCAATGATGCACCAAGGGCTGTCATGCCCCACGTAAAAAGTGAACCGTACAACGCTTGAACCCATGGCTCAAGACCTAAAAACCAATTTAACATGATATCCGCCTTTTTTTAAGGTTAACCTTAATTTTGTCTTCATGATATCATGATTACTCTACAAAGTCAATGCGTCAAAAAAAAGAGAGGCTTATGCCTCTCCACCAATCATTAATGATTCAATAAATACACTTGGACTGCCTGTTCCAGAAATTGAGAATTTAAGGTCATCAGCGATACCACTGACGTGGTTTAACATGGTAAAGAAATTACCAGAGACAACAATCATCTTCACTGGGTGATCAATGTTTCCGTCTTTAATCATGAATCCACTTGCTTGTAAACTAAAGTCGCCAGACACAGTCTTAACGCCTGCGTGTAATCCAACCAACTCGGTAATATAGATACCCTCTTTGATGTCTTTGATCATGTCGTCAAATGTCACAGATTTTGGTTCTAAGTAGAAATTGGTTGTTCCAATGCGTCCACTAAAGCCGTGTCCTGTTGGTGCTTCATTAAAGATTGCTGCTGTTTTTAAATTATGGATAAATCCTTTAAATACGCCTTTTTCTACCAAATGTCTTTTGTAACATGCGACACCTTCATCATCAAAAGGCATCTTAAAATGTGCATCTTTGTGCAGAGGGTCATCAATCAAATTAATTGATGGCAACGCAATTTGCTTACCTACTTTATCTTTAAGCGCAGTTAGATTTCTATATGCTGCTTCACCTGTGAAAATGGATGTGAAGACACTCAATACATCAGCAAACATTTCATTTGAAAAAACTGTTGGATATGCTTTTGATTTCACTGATGTACCACCAAGTTTAGCCACACCTTTTTCAATGGTGGTTTGTGCCATTTGATTGGCGTCAAACGCACTAAACGCTTTGGCTAGTTTGATGTCATAAGCTGTCTTAATATCATCATCTGCTTCAAACACACCAATGGCATAAGCATATGCATATGTATTATGTCTTGCTAAATTTAGACCCTTAGAATTCACCAATACTGTTTTTGTGTCAACCTCTTGATATTGTGTGGATTGAACTTGTTTAACTTTTGGGTGGTCTAAAATTTGTTTTTCTAATGAGAGTAATAAATTGATTTTATCTTTCGGATCAACACTTGAGAAATCAAAAATTTCATCATCTACTTTTGGATATGATTCAGATCCTTCGTAAATGATTGCTGGCTCATCAACTGTTAGTGCTTGTGCATTTGCAATTAATTGGTCCAACATTTGATCCACATTTTCTTCATCTAAGTTTTCAAATCTGATGGTACTGAGTTTACCTTTATAAATACCTCTGATGGTGACCGATTCAACATCACTAATAACGTTTTGGTCAATCTTTTGTTGGTATACTGATAATTTTAGGCTCTTATTTCTTACTGCAAAGACTTCAAGATCAGTTAAGCCTTTTTTTAATCCTTTTTCTATCCAATTTTGATACATTATTTTTGACCTCCTGATCCACCAACAGTCATACTTGAAACACGTATGGTTGGTTGTCCAACATCGACAGGAATGCTTCCGGATAATGATCCGCACATGCCTTGTCCAAATTCTAGGTTATCGGCGATCTTGTCTATTTTAAACAATACATCTTTGCCATGTCCAATGAGCATTGCACCTCGGACAGGTGTTGTCAGTTTACCGTCTTCAATCATATAACCTTCTTGAACCGCAAAATTAAACTCCCCTGTTGCAGGACTGACTGTGCCGCCACCAAGTTTTTTAGCAAACAATCCGTATTTGGTATCTTTAATGATATCTTCAAATGAATCATTACCTGGTGCAATATAGGTTGAGTTCATGCGTGATGTTGGTGAGAACTTATAAGATTGTCTACGACCAGAACCGGTTGGTGCCATCTTCATTTTACGTGCGTTACGGTAATCAATCAAATAGCCTTTTAATACACCATTTTCAATTAAAAGATTCTTTTGGGTTTTCATGCCTTCGTCATCAAAACTGAGTCTACCCCAAGCATTTTCGACATCACCATCATCATAAGCAGTGACAATGTCTGAACCAATCTTTTCACCGACTTTTCCAACAAATGGTGAGAGTCCCTTAGCAACAGCTGTCGCTTCTAGAGGATGACCACATGCCTCATGGAAAATAACGCCACCAAAACCGTTATGAAGAACAACAGGCATGACTTGTGATTGGATGTCTTCAGCGGTTAATTGTGTAATCGCACTTTCAGCAACTTCTGTTGCTAATTGATTAAAATCGATTTCATCAAAAATCTCAAATCCCATGTAGCGACCTGGACCTTCATATGCTTGTTGCATATTTTCACCGTCTTTGGCTACAGCCATTAAAACGACCCGCGTGTAGGTTCTAACATCATCTTGATAAATACCTTCTGTGTTAGCAACCAATATGGTTTGTTCGGTTTCAATCAAACTTGATATGGCCTGAACAATACGTGGATCATATGCTTTGGTGATGTTTGATAATACAACAAGTTTAGCCGTTTTGTCAAAAACACTTACTTCTTGCATTGGTTTTTTAATAGTGTATGTGTATGGCTGTGCACTTGTAAGTGGTGTTACTGGATGCTTTTTGGCATTAAAAGATGCTCTTAAATTGGTAATAACATCTTTTATCGTGTCTTCTTTGACTCGATTGGTAAATCCATAAACTTCATCGACCCCTAAAATCAGTCGTACCCCTGCGCCGTGAACATTTTGTCTTTCAATTTGAGTCACTTCGCCGCTATTGACGCGAATCATTGAGCTGATGCTGTCTTCAATAAAGATTTCAGCAAAATCAGCGCCTGTCTCAAGCGCATAATCAAGCAGCGATTGTAGTACTTTTTTATCCATTTATTGCCCTCCTATAACTCTATTAGTTTTATTTTATGTGATTATTTAACATTAATCAAACATTTCATTGATTTAACACACTTTTACACACATTTAATCTTTAAATTCACTCTCTTTTTCTTCGTATTGAAGTTGGTAGAGTTTATAATATAATTTCTTAAGTTTTAATAACTCTTGATGCGAGCCAGCTTCTTTAATTTCACCTTTTTGCATCACAATAATTTTATCGCTATGTTGAATGGTTGATAGACGATGCGCAACAATTAACATGGTTGAAATATTCATCATTTTTTTCATTGACTCTTGAATTAAGGCCTCTGTTTCACTATCGATATTTGCTGTTGCTTCATCAAGTATCATGAGTGAAGGTTTATAAGTAATGGCTCTTGCAAATGATATGAGTTGACGTTGACCTGTTGAAAAGTTATTCCCACGTTCTAAAACAACATGATCATATTGATCTGGTAGCCTTTCAATAAATGTGTCAGCACCAACGTATTTACATGCTTCTATCACTTCTTGTTTGGTAATTGAATCATCATTTAAACGTATGTTATCTATAATATTTCCTGAGAACAAAAATACGTCTTGAAGCATTTGTCCGATATGTTTTCTAAGTGATGCACGCTTGATTTTTCTAATATCGATACCATCAATTAATATTTGACCTTTTTGAATGTCATAATTTCTAACAATTAAGGCCAATATGGTTGTTTTTCCTGAGCCAGTGGCACCAACAAAAGCAACGGTTTGACTTGGTAAGACTTCAAAACTGACATCTTTTAATACCCATTCGTCTTCAATATATTGAAACCAAACGTTTTTAAACTCTATATGTCCACTAAAAGACTCTAGTTCAACGGCATCAGGATCATCGGTAATTTCTGGTTTAGTGTCAAGTACGTCAAATATTTTTTCAGCACTTGCAAAGCCATTTTGAAGCATATTGAACTGCTCTGCCATTTGCAAAATAGGATCAAAGAAATTTTGGACGTATAAATAATAGCTAAAGAGTAACCCTGCAGTTAGAGGCACTAGAGGATTCATAACATCTTGATATCCGATCCATAAAATCAATACGATTCCGGCCATTGAAAGCAGGTACATCGTTGGACGATACACACCAAAAACCATGATTTCTCTTAAATAGCTGTTTCTTAATTTACGGCTTCTGTCTTTAAATTCTCTTCTCTTTTTGTCTTCTTGATTAAAAATTTGTGTGACTTTTATGCCTGATAAATTTTCTGATAAAAATGCATTAACCTCAGACACATTTGCCCGAACCGCACGATAGGATGCACGCGAGAATCTTCTAAAGACCATCGTAGCAATAACTACCAGCGGTAGAATCGTAATTAATAATAATGTCATTCTGACATTGATGAAAAAGAGAATCACCAAGATTGCTGTCAAATATAAGATGTTTTTTATTAAGTTAACTGCCACATTTGTATACATCTCACTAATCGTGTTCGTATCATTTGCAACACGGGTCACAAGTTTACCCACAGGCACTTGATTGATTTGACCAATGGTTAAATTTTCAATATGATCAAAGACCTTGGCTCTGAGCGTAAATACAATGCCTTGACCAACTTTTTGTAAAATCATGTCTTGAAAATATAAAATGACATGCGCCAAAACAATCACAATTAAAAAGCCAATGGAAACGATAATAATTGATCTTAATTTTTCGTCTTGTGAGATGCCTTTATCTGCCAGTGTGTTTAACACAACACCTAAAAGTAATGGTGGAACCAACTGAACACCTAGTGATAAAAACATAAATATGGTTGCCAATATAAATGGCTTCTTATGTGGTTTTAAATATTTAATTAATCGCTTGATAACCTCTTTATCACTGCGTTCTCGGGTATAATCTTTAAAGTCCTTCATTGGTGTTCACCGCCCCTTCAACGAGATTTTCAAGTGTTTGTCTGCGTACCATTTCTTGATACAACTCACATGTTTTCATTAATTCTTTATGTGAGCCTTTGGCAACTAGCTTGCCTTGTTCTAACAAGATGATAACATCCATTTTTTTAACTGTAGATATACGATGCGCAATAAAAATGGTTGTTTTACCTTTTCTAACTTCATGTAGGTTTTTAATGATCGCTTCTTCGGTTTTTGTATCTACCGCAGACACTGAGTCATCAAGAATTAAAACTTTAGGGTCTTTGGCAAGTGCTCTGGCGATGCTTAGACGTTGTTTTTGTCCACCTGAGACAGTCACACCACGTTCACCTAACATGGTTTCAAACTGGTCTTTAAACTCGGTGACATTCTCATAAACATCAGCAAGTTTTGCTGCCTTGATCACATCTTCTTTAGAAATCTCATCAAAAGCAAATCCAATATTGTTGGTGATAGTATCAGAAAATAAGAAATTGTCTTGAGGTACATAACCGATGGTGTCACGAATGCTTTGAATTGGTAAATCCATAATGTCATAGCCATCGATAAAGAGTTGACCACGATTTAGGTTATATATTCTAAGTAGTAAATCAACCATGCTGCTCTTACCGCTACCTGTGCGTCCTAAAATACCAACCATTTGACCTGGCTTAATTTCAAAAGAAATATCTTTTAAGACTAAATCATCACCATCAGGATACTGAAATGATAAGTTCTTAATTTCAATATGACCCGTCAGATCAACGTCTTTAATCACGTCTTTGTGATCTTCAACTTCAATAGGTGCATCTAGGAAGCGATCAATACGTTTGGCACTGGCTTTGGCTTGACTGGTAATATAAATAAAACGTGATATCGCCATCACTGGCCACACAAGGGTAAAGAAATAAGCAATATATTCAGTTAACTGCCCTGAAGTTAAACCAGTAATGCCTGGTCTTAAAACCAAGATACTGCCAAACAGGACAATTAATAGAACAACCATGTTAATTGCAATCGAAATTGAAAGTTGAATCACAACTAAATAGCGAACAAATTTAATGTTTTTATCATATAACTCTTCATTTTTTAAGCGGAAAAGCATCGCTTCTTTCAGTTCTCTCACAAATGCTTTGACAACAGTAATTCCAGAAAAGTTCTCTTGTGTGAAATCGCTGAGCTTTTCAAATGCCTCTTGACGTTTTTTAAATTTGAGTTGCATGGTTTTTGATAAAAACACCATAACAACCATTAAAATAAGCATCGGTATGGCTGCAAATAATGTCATTACAGGTTGTAGGCTTGCCATACGATAAACAGCAAATGAGCCCAAAACAAGGCCATCAACAAGCATTAAAACACCAGGACCAAAAGCCATTCTAATGGCTTCAAGATCATTAATGAAGTAAGTCATCATACCGCCAACTTTTTCGTGACTATAAAAAGACTGTGGTAATCGAGTCGCTTTTAAAAACATAATGTTTCTAAGCTCATACTCAATTCGACGTGATGCCCCAAAGATGGTATAGCGCCAAATGAATCGACCGAATGTAATCACTAAAGCAATGATTGCAATTGTGCGAATGGATGCTTCGATTAAAGTCACATTAGGCGCCATGGGTTCTGGGACATCCGCTGGTGTCAATTCATCAATTATCAGACCAATAAGTCTTGGGATTTCCAATTGAATCCAGTTAATGACAACCAAAATGGCTATACCTACTAAAAAGTATAGCCCATATTTAAAGTAATATTTGATGAAATTCTTGCTGAGTATCATGTTGTTATCTCTCTTTCTGACATGGCAAAAGACGCAAGATTGCGTCTTTTACATATTTACTTAATCTTATTCTACTACAATTTTGATATTATCGCCATCGGCAGATTGAATATTCACCAATTCACCGCTTGCACCTGAATGAATCATTTCAAGAAGTTGATCAATGTCAAGGTCTGCTTGTTTAAGATTGACATTGAATTTCCCGGTTTTTAACAGCTTTGCAAACTCAATAGGTATTTGAACTCTGACGTTATCACCATCATTTGATTCAATAAGAATCTTAAGCATTCTAAATGGTGCTTTTTTCTTTGGTAGTTCGATACCTTCAAATGAATTTTTAACATCAATTGCAGCTAATAATTTTTCTGCTTGATCTGATGAAATAATGCCTTTAGCTAATAAATCTAATATTTTTAGTCTTTCTTCTTTTAATTGATCTCTAGACATGATTTATTCTCCTTTTCCCATAAGTTTCATGGCTTCTTCAAAACTGATTTCGCCTTTTTCGAGCTTTTCTAATACGTTGGTTTTAGACTTTGATGCTTCAGGTTCTTTTAAAAATGTATCTTCTGATTCTGTTAATTCATAACCTAATCCTATAATGACTTCATCTAGCATTTTTTTAACGGTTGGATAGCTAATATTAAGTTCTTTTTCAATGGCTTTAATGCTACCTCTGTTTTTAATGAACACTTCTATAAAGTATAACTTATCAGGCTCTAGGTAATTAAACTTTGATAATTCGAAATTGCCTTCTATGATGACACCTGATTCTTCACATTCGAGTCTTGTGACATGTAAATCACCTTTTGAAACTGGACATTTGGTAATTACTGGATATCTTTTTGTTTTTTGATTCATAATGATGCTCCTTTTATTTTTAATTTTTTTTATCGTTCAAATATATTGAAATCATAGGTGATTCGGTGAGGTTTTGATGCGTTTTGATGTTCTAATGATTGATAGATAATTAAACGATCTTCAACATCTTGTTGTGTGATATATGTGCTTGTTTGTTGTTGTTTTTTCATATCAATTCTCCTTTTTTATTTTTTGTTTGCTTTTATCGTCTAGATAAATGTGCAATGGTTGATACAAGAACTTTTTCTTCAATGTTTTTTTCATTGTATACTTGTTGATTTTTTTGGTTTTTTACAAATAATTTTTTCATATGCTTTCTCCTTATAATTTATATCTTTTCAAGCTGTGATGGTTAGAAATGAAATGTGGATTGACTATTCTTATTTTAAATGAATGGATTGACATTCTAAGAAGTGTTGATCAATGGTCACATAATATGGTTTTGATTGAACTGCTTTTTGAAATGCTTCAATGTTAAGTTGTTGTGCTTTCATTTCTTGAATGCCTTCAAAACATGCCACTTGATTACAATGTTTGGATTTTTTTGTTCTCATTTCTTTTCTCCTTTATATCGTATAAATACGGATTTTGACACCATCACTTGTCTTTACGTTAATACTGACACCACGTGTTTTAATCATGTAAATCAGATCTTCGTAAGTGAACCCTTCTAGTTGATCTAAAACTTTGTTAATACCTTTTTTAATAAATGGTTGTGCAAATAAGATGGGGATTGGTAAAGCAAATACTATTTTTAGAAATGCCGTTACACCTTTTGAATCAGGAATCTTGATTGCTAATTTGACGAAATGTGCTTTCTTTCTTTTGAGCACCCTTTGATTGTTTTTTGGATAAATCTCTTGATATGCTTGTTTGGGTTTGAGTTGTTTATCTTCAACTTTTTTAAGTATTTGATTCATGATTTTTATGTTTCAACCCCTTTTTTATTGATATTTTTAATTTACACCTTAATTATATTCATTTTTATATCACTTGTCAACCCTTTTATTGATTTTTGTATTGATTTTCTTAAAAAAAAGCGGTTTTTCCCTTAATTTTTTTAATTTTCGGATTAATTTTCTTGATTTTCTGAATTATTTGTCATTTTTTTTGCTTTTTTTTGTTATAATTATCTCATATCACATAGAAAAAGAGGGTTTAAAATGAGCAGATTAATCGATAATTTCTTATCTTATGTCAAAATTGATACACAATCGGATCCAAATTCTAACACTTTTCCATCCACATCCAAACAACGTAACTTAAGTGAACTTCTTTTTAAACAGCTTGAAGCGTTAGGTCTTAAACCAACACTTGATGATTTTGGTTATGTATATGCCTGTTTACCTAAAAACAACGATCAAGCAAAGAGTATTGGTTTTATTGCACATGTGGATACATCACCTGATGCGCCAGGATTTCCAGTTAATCCACGCATTATTAAATCTTATGATGGATCAACCGTTAAGTTAAATGAGAAACTTAGTATGGATCCAAGTGAGTATCCAAGCTTATCTTTAGTCATTGGCGATGATATTATCGTAACCGATGGCAACACACTTCTTGGCGCTGATGATAAATGTGGTGTCGCTGAAATCATGGAGTTACTTTACAAATTGACTGAGGATCCTTCTATTGTTCACGGTGATATCTATATTTGTTTTACGCCTGATGAAGAAATCGGCAAGGGTGCCAATCACTTTGACTTCGATCAATTTAAAGCTGAGTTTGCCTATACCATGGATGGCAGTGAAGTTGGGATTGTTGAATATGAGAACTTTAACGCTGCAACTGCACTCGTTAATGTTACCGGAAAAAGCATCCATCCAGGCACAGCAAAAAACAAACTCATCAACGCACTTCATATTGCCATGGAATTTCATCAATTGTTACCCGTTATGTTAAATCCAGCCTATACCGAATTATATGAAGGTTTTAATCATTTAAGTAATCTATCGGGTGAAGTGGAGTCTGCACTTAGCAAATACATCATTAGAAACCATGATGCTGCTTTGTTTGAGGCACAAAAAAAGGACTTCTTGCGTATTCGTGATTATTTAAACGATGCCTATGGTTATGAAGCTGTTTCAGTTGAGATTACAGATTCTTATTATAATATGGCAAATATCATTAAAGATCATATGCATATTATTACCTTGGCACATGATGCCATCAAAGCCTGTGGATTAGATCCACGAAATGCAGCCATCAGAGGCGGTACAGATGGCGCAAGACTCACCTATGAAGGTCTACCTTGTCCGAATTTAGGTACTGGTGGTTTCCAATTTCACGGTCGGCTAGAGTTCGCTTCGATCCAACAAATGGAAAAAGCTGTTGATGTCATGATTGAAATTGTAAAACTGAGAGCATTACAATAATGAACAAAAGTGAATAAATTCACTAGGGGCGATTAAAATCGCCTTTTCTTTTTTAA